>NZ_JBIACJ010000001.1:0-665048 GCF_042865275.1 Cytobacillus mangrovibacter
TCCATTATGGAGTCCTCCTTGGTTAACAAATTAGGGGTCATTTCGCCACGATTTGACACCCCATATCATACCAAGAGGGCTCTTTTTTGTTCAAGTCCCCGAAAATCCTTCTAACAGGAATGCTCCTTATTGATATCATAAAGAGGAATAAAAGCTCTTTCTTTTCCAAATTTGCGAAATTACAAGCAAAAACCCTGTCTATAGTAAAAAATAAGACAGGGGCACAATTAAGTATTATTCGCGGCAATTACTTTATTTCTTCCTTCTTGCTTTGCTTTATATAGTGCTTGGTCTGTCAAGTCTAGAAGTTCAGAGAAATTATCTGCTGTGTCTGGAAGGTGTCCCACACCCATTGAAACAGTTACAGGTTTGCCAGTCGGGCTTGTCGTTGTTTCAAACGTTTTTCTTAGACGTTCTGCGATTAATAAAGCTTTTGTTAAATCAACATCTGGAAGAATGATTAGAAACTCTTCTCCACCCCAACGGAAGCAAAGATCGGTTTCGATCGTTGCCTCTGTGATTAATTTTGCAATATATTGAATGACTTCATCTCCTTTAAGATGGCCATATTGATCATTTATGTTTTTGAAACGGTCAATATCAAAAAGGATAATGGAGTAAGAATCCGTGTGGATTGTCAATTTTTCCAATGCACGGCGATTATATAGACCGGTCAGGTGATCCCGGTTTGATTCACTTTCAGCAAAGTGGAGCTTTTTCTGATAAAAATCGATTGCAATTAAAAGTGTGCGTTTTAATTCTTTTATCTCAAAATACCATTCTGGGATTTTATCTGTTGGAACTGGTTTGTTTTTTGTAATTTGTTGAGCATAGGTAGCAAGGTCTCTTATAGGATTGACAATTTTTATAAGCAAAAAAATAGTCAGACCAAATACAAATACCATAAAGGGAATCATAAATAGGCTTATTTGTCTGGCAAGCTCCCAAGTTGGCTTCATTACTGCCTTTTTTGAGGTTTGAGAGATGATTCCCCAACCATTGGCAGATTCTGCAGTGGCGTAGCCAGCTAGCATAGTTTGGCCTTTTGTATTAATTAACTCTTGACTTCCACTGTTTCTCTTCATTACTTCTTGGACCACTTTATTTTCTTTTACATTATCATTAATCCTTCCATTATCAGGATGAAAAATGATATTTCCTTTAGAATCTACAACATAGACATAGGAATAGTTTTCATGCTTTGGATGTTGTCCAAGTATCGCCTTTAGGCTGTTATCTTCATGTAAATGGATTGTACCCGCAAGGAAGCCAATATACGTACCATTATTATCAAAAACAGGAACTGAGATTAGAATAACTAGTTTTCCGTTAATCCCAATATAAGGATCAGACACAGTGTGTCTTCTTTTTGCTAGCGCTTCTCGAGCACCAATTGAATTAACTTTTGTTCCTTCAACATTAATATCGGGTGCTGATGCAATGACAATTCCATTTGGATCGACAAACCAAGTGCTATTGAAATACGTTGTAGCATGCAGTAAATCATATAAGTCATGATAGACAATCTTCGTATCTAATGTTAGATAATCTTTGTCCCTTGCCTCCACACTTAAATTTGAGAACATATCACGAAAATGCATATTTGTCGTATCGGCCAATTTTTTGGCGTAAAATTCATTCTCAATTAAATAATTACGTTCAAGTGTCTTTTTGCTTACTATATGGCTTGATAACAAACTTCCAACAAATGTGCCAATCATGGCAAATGTTAACAAGCCCAAAATTAAAAGTTTTATACTTAATTTCATTGGTTTCATATCAATTCCCTAGTTTAAGTACTCATTCTAAAAAACATAAATGTATAACGATTATACTATTATTTTTTATAGGATAACAATATGGATTCTGCTTTTAACTAGGATTGCTTGTTGTGAAATCATGGATATTTAGATTGTTGTATCAATTAAGGGAGGGAATTATTAACAAATGTCGAATGATGTAGTAACTATTTAAATTCATTATTAAGGATGTGTAGAAGATGATAACTTATCCATTTTTAGAAAAGGGAGCAGCAATTGGTGTAACTGCTCCATCTTCCGGAGTGGAAGCTGAATTGCATGAACTTATTAAACAATCTTGTGAACGGATGAAATTAAAAGGATTTCAAATCATTTGTGGGGAAACGGTCTGGACACAAGACAAGGCTAAATCAGCCCCTGCAAAGCAACGTGCAAAAGAATTTAATCAAATGATGGCTAACGAAGATATTGGGTTGATTTTCCCACCATGGGGAGGAGAACTTCTTATTGAGATTCTGGAAGAGATTGATTTTGGCAGTCTTCAAAACAAATGGGTATTAGGCTACTCAGATACGAGTGTTTTGCTGCTTGCTATCACTTTGAAAACTGGAATGGCAACTGCGCATGGAACCAATTTAATTGATTTAAGAGGGGAGTATACTGACGAAACAACAGCTATGTGGGAAAAGATTCTGTCAACAAGTGCTTGTGAATCGATCTTGCAGCATTCTTCAAGTAAATATCAAAAAAAATGGCAGCACGATAAGCCCTCTCCCTATGTTTTTCATTTAACAGAACCTACTATTTGGAAGTCTGTACCAAATAAAGAATTGGAGTTGAAAGGGCGATTACTAGGCGGCTGTATTGATGTAATCCGTCATTTAATCGGCACACCGTTTGGGGATGTACAAAGCTTTAGACAGAAGCATATCAAGGATGACCCAATTCTATGGTATTTTGAAAATTGCGAGTTGACTACAACAGATTTAAGAAGGTCTTTAGTGCAGATGAAATTAGCTGGGTGGTTTGAAAATTGTGCTGGAATACTGTTTGGTAGAAGTGCAGCGAATAGGCCAGTAGAGAATTATACTATCGAGGATGTCTATCATGACTTTTTTGAAGAGCTCAATATTCCAGTTATTTATGATATTGATTGTGGTCATGTTCCACCACAAATGACATTTATCAATGGATCATACGCTGAAGTAACAGTAGCTGATGGGAAAGGTTCAGTATGCCAATATTTTATATAACATGCCAATTTTTTGGTACTACTCAAGGGAAGTAATAAGAAAGAACACATATAGATTGTTATAACAATGGTTAAGAAATAGAGATAGCCTTTATTGGAAAGGAATGATCTTCATTCGAATTAAAGTCAATTACCCGTATGTCTATTTTTTTCTGGAGCCTAATGTTGTATTTGTTTATACAATTAAAAGAAATGATTATTTAACCGTTTCGGGATTGAGAAGCGACGCGGGAAACTGGGAAACGTATGTATTAAATCATTCAGATGAATTTGATACATTTATTCATGAAGATAGGGAGCAACTTGTTGGACGGGGGTATTTTCTCCAACTAGAGGATATTTACAAGATGACCAAATTTATTAATAAACAAATTCAAAAGCATCGAGTAGGCGATGATTCACCTGTTCACATTGTTTCAGCAGAATCAGCTGCAGGAACTATCAGATATAGTTTGAAACATCCAAAGAAAGTGCTTGGTTTTTCAGATCTTTTTTCATACGGACCAGTATGGAAACTTGATAAAGAAGAAGGACAGGCTTTTCGAAATGAATGGCTGTTTGACCATATTAACATGGAGTTTCAAGATGATAATGAGAACGAATTGAGATGGACAAATACGTTACTTGAAATAGAAGATATTCCAAAGGAATCTCCCATTTATGTGTGGTATGCAAATAATGCGCTTGAACAAACGGGTGTCCGTCTTATCCTGAAGCTACTTAGTGAAAAAACAAATACAATCTTTCTTATAAATTCTACTGACTTCTATGAGAAATTTATCGATCAGACACAGCCAAATTATTATACTAGTCAACTTACACCAGATCACATAAAGCTTATTTTTGAACATGGTAAGAACAGCAACTCATTATCTCCAGCTGATCGCATTCAATACGAAAGAGAATGGGAAGCATTGGCACAAACAAAGGCTGTTTTGCGACTTTGGAGGAATAATGAAATTATTAGCGTCGAGGATAACTATTATGACTCTGAAATCATCCAAACCATTGAAAGGATGCATAGGGAACAGGGTGAAAAGGATTTTATTAGAGCTGCTAAAGTAATTGGTGAAATGCTAGGTCAGATAGATGATTGGATTGGCGATTCCTTCTTAGAGTATCGAATTAGATATTTAATATATAATGGAAGGCTTGAATTAAAAGGTGTACCTAAATCAATGAGACACTATTCTGTAAAGCTGCGGTGATGCTGGTTCTTAATGTAGTTAGTTGATAAGATGGATGTTCAATTGGGGTTATTGAGTTCAATGTTATTCCACATGAAGCGCAGTAATAAATTCCTCATTATAGAAGTTACAAAAAAAGACTGTCCACTAAGTCACCTTTTGACCAGTGGACAGCCTTTTTTTGTTATGAATGATTGTAAGAAATGGCAAAGTGTAAAATAGTTAAGTCTGAAGAGGGGTTGATGTATTTATGGGGACGATCCCCTTTAAATCGAATAGAATCATATTCCTCTAAGTGATAAGTATTTCCGTCAACCTCTACCGCCAATTGACCTGACATTACGGTAACAACTTCTACCACTCCTTGTCTATGCGCCTCAGAGAGATATTCACTCTGCGCCTTTAAATATCCCCGGTAAAGTTCTACTGAACCATTGGATTGAAACAGTGGCTCTGCAACTAATACTTCATTGGAGCTGATAAGCTGCAGCCCATCCTTTTTTCGAGCAATAGAGACATCGGATTCGATTGATAGCAGTACGCTAATGGGGATATTCAGACCATTGGCGATTTTCCAAATGACTGACAAGGTGGGGTTGCCTTCCCCGAGTTCAATTTTAATGACTGTTAATTTACTAACGCCAATTTGTTTGGCGAATGCTTCTACACTTAATCCCTTATTTTTTCTAATTTGCCGAAGATTACTGCCAAGTCGTTTTCCAACATTTTTATCTTCTAAAGGTTTATCGGTATCCATTTTTTCCTCCCTTATAGAATGCGGTATATTTATAATATACTATATGTTAATTATAATATACAAATAAGAAACGATATATTATAATGAATCATACGTATATTTTAATATACCTATTTAATAAAAAGGTATATTAGGATTTCATATGAAATGACTAATTGAAAAAGGGGGAGTCCCGAAAGTGGATAATAAAAAGAAAGAAACCATTCAAACAGGTCTTGCCGAAGCAATGCCTTTAGCGATTGCGATCGCAGCTTATGGTTTATCATATGGTGTACTTGCAACACAAGCAAATTTTAGCCTAATTGCTTGCATCGTCATGTCTATGTTCGTATTTTCTGGATCTCTGCAAATGGTAACAGTAGCAATGGTATCGACAGGGGCTAGTCTAACTAGTATCGTTTTGGCGGCCATTTTGCTAAATCTACGGAATTTATTATATGGAGCAGCTCTTTCAGGAGGTTTAGGAAACTCAAAGAAATGGAGAAAGCTTCTAGCATTTGGTGTGTCAGATGAACCATTTGTATTGGGGACTTCTAGATTTAAAAAGTATGGACCAGATCCCCTTTATTTTGGCGTTGTTACAGCAGTTTTCTATTGTGCCTGGCTGCTTTCGTCGTTTCTAGGGGCGTTGATTAGCAACAAAGTAGACCCGCTAAAATGGGGGTTAGATCTTGCTTTTCCTCTAACATTTGTTGCTCTGTTGATTCCAAGTTTAAAAGGAAAACCTATCATTGCAACAGCACTGGCAGCTGTTATAATCGCAATTGGAATGGAGTCAATTGTGCCTGGAAATGAACTAACAATTATTGTTACAGGTGTTCTTGCACCATTAGTTGGCCTGTACATAAACAGGAGGGCCGAACATGTTTAATCATTGGATCCTCATTGGATTACTTTCTATCATTACATATCTATCACGAATGGCAGGAATCGAATTAATGGCTAAACGAAAGATGAGCCCGACTGTCAGTTTGTATTTCCAATATGTTCCGGTTGCTATTATATCCGCACTTATTATCAAACAAATTTTTGTTCCCATTAATGGGGAGCTAGTCATTTCACTGCCTATTCTGATAGGCTGTTTAGCTACAGCCATTGCCATTCGACTAATCAAGGTTTTTCTTCCATCAGTTTTTATTGGTGCTGTTATTGGAATGGTTTCTAGATACTTTTTCGGTTAGTACTGTTTGGGTTCCTTAAACGAACAAAATGGTGAGCAAGCCTCAAAAGGGACTTGCCCACCAAGTTCGTGGGAATTTATTAATAAACCTTATCCCCGTTAAAAATTGAATTTTTAACGACAACATAATCTACATTTCGAATGGCTTCTAACTTGTTGCCGCCCGCATAAGAGATTGAAGATTGAAGGTCTTGCTCCATTTCGATTAGAGTATCTTTTAGTGCACCTTTATGTTCAACATACATTTTTTTTCCTTCAACATTCTTCTTTTCGCCTTTTTGAAATTCAGAAGCAGAACCGAAGTATTCTTTATAGCTTTTTCCATCCTTTTCAAATGTTTCACCTGGAGATTCTTCATGCCCAGCGAATAATGAGCCAATCATAACCATAGATGCTCCGAATCGAACAGATTTAGCAATATCACCGTGTGTACGAATCCCGCCGTCAGCAATAATCGGCTTGCTTGCCGCTTTTGCACACCAGCGAAGTGCTGCTAATTGCCAACCGCCCGTACCAAATCCTGTTTTAATCTTCGTGATGCATACTTTTCCTGGTCCAATGCCAACCTTTGTTGCATCTGCACCTGCATGTTCCAATTCTCTAACAGCTTCAGGTGTTCCAACATTCCCAGCAATGACAAAGCTTTCAGGCAAATGCTTCTTAATATGCTTAATCATTTCAATGACTGCATTAGAATGTCCATGGGCAATGTCAATCGTAATGTATTCCGGTACAAGCTTCATTGTTGATAAACTTTCAATAAATTCATATTCATCCGCTTTTACACCTACACTAATGGATGCAAATAATTCACGGGACTTCATATCTCTAATAAAATCTATGCGCTTTTCAGGTTCAAAACGATGCATAATATAGAAATAGCCATTTTCCGCTAAAGACAAAGCGATTTTCTCGTCGATAATTGTCTGCATATTTGCAGGCACGACAGGCAATTTAAATGTACGTCCGCCAAATTTAATTGTTGTATCACATTCAGAACGGCTGTTTACCACACATTTAGCAGGAATCAATTGAATATCTTCATAATCAAACACATTTTCCATTATATACACCTCTAAACACGAATATTTTATTTAGGATTAACAAGAAATGTTCGCCCATGTAATAATGTACAACATTATTACCAGTATGTCTAACTTTTTTATTTTGAGTCTAATTAAAGGAAAGAAATTCATAGTCAAAATATCAATTTTATAAAAAAACTACTAGAGTTTAGGTAAATTATACTCTTAAAAAACAGAACATATGTGTGGTATAATGGGAAAAGTAATAGAATAGGAAACTCATTGGCGGTCAGTATTCCCGATTATTCTTATCTTTGTTATGGTATCCAAAGATGGAAGGGGGTGCTGCATGTGAGTGTGTTTGAGGCTTTGGTTATTATGATTAGTTTTGCAACGTTAATCGTCGCCATCATCACATTGACAATAAAAAAGTAAACCGCCCTTGAGCCTGCAAGCAAGAGAGCGGTTTACCGTTTAAAGTTTGCTGATCGCCATTGAAGCGATACTGTTTTATTACAAGGCTGTTTGGTGGTTGCACACCGAATGGCCTTTTTTAATGTATTCTATTTCTACTGTTATTATACCGTGTTTGGATGATGCTTTTCAAGGAGATTAGATTCAATTATAAGTAGGAGGCACAAAATGACGGCAAAGGTCTATTGAGATTTTTAGCAGGAATTTTTAAGAATTTTTTATATAAAATGAAACCTCTCTCCTGGGATAATCGTACTAAATAGTTAAATAATGTAATGGGGAAGGTGAATGAGTTGGATGATAATATAAAGGAAAAAATAAAAACTTGGTTATTGGTTGTTTTAATTGTCACTCTTATTGGCTCGATTGTATTTATTATCTTAGGCTTTTACAAACTTGGCTTTGCGCTAGGCGGAATTTTTATGTTTTTAGCTTCTTTACTTGCTGAATGGTCCCGCGATAAAAGTGCAGTATATTTGCATAGGAAAAACTATGAAAATAAGTATAAAAAGTACCATTAATAATGAGTATTTAAATTACCTATTGACTGAATGTTCAATATTTACATATATATTTACCGTAATTATCCAATCATAAACCCTTACTTTTTCAACCAAAATAAGATGGCTTGTTCATTCTAGCAAGGGGGATGATTACGGTTGAGATGGCATAAAAGAATATTGTCTTTGTTACAGCAGCAACAAGACAAAAAGATTGCACTTTGTGTAGATACATCTACGAATGAAGTTCCAACAGACCTAATTAATAATATTGTTAAGCTTTTTGAACAACTTAAACCAGATACACTTTTGGTTCAAGCAGATTTCAAGATAAGGAGTATTGCCCCGATCAAAAGTGATACAATTAAATATTACACGCATGGCAAATCTTCGTACACGCTCGTGCTGGAGTGGGCACAAGAAGAAAAACTGGATACGGTATTCTATATTACTGATGTCACAGGTTTTATTTCAGACGAAATGGATGGGGTTGATTATGAATTGTTTTGGCTCGTTCCTAATAATTTTATCCCGCAAGTCCCATTCGGAAAAGTAATAAAGATAGCATAATAAGAAAGGACCCCTCACTATATTCGGAGGGATCCTTTCTTATTAATTATGAATATGCTGCTGTTTTTTTTGATATTCTTGATAATTTAGATGCCATTTTCTGAATTTGGCCCAAGCTTTTTCAAAGTCAGGCTGTATAATCGAAAGCTGTACCCAGCCTCTTTCAGCTAAATAGGCACTTTGATAATGCAACTCAAACCCGGATAGGGCAGCATCCTCTGCCATATATTGATCATTTTCAATTCCTTTTAATGTAACTATCATTGGATAGCCCTCAGCAGTCAAAAATGTCATTTCCTCATCTTTCTCGGCTGCAAGCAGTTGTTCATAACGACTTTGCAACAGTCGATAGCGCTCATCGTTTTCATACGAATGTAACGCTTGTTCAAAGCTTTTAAACAGCTGAGAGGAATAGGTGAAAGGGATATTTCCATTTGCGTATAGACCTAAGTCAAGATAGGATGGCAAATTCGTATCCACTTCAATTAAATGATTGGAAAAAACAATGGCAATCCCACTCATTGTACCAACAGCTTTTCCGCTAACCCCTGTTGCTAAGTATACATCAGCTAAGGAGAATGGCAGTGCACCAAAGGAACTTACACAATCCACACATAGTTTGACTTGATACGTTTGGCAAAGCTGCTGAATCATTTGTAAGTTATTAAGCATTCCGGTTGATGTTTCGCCATGTGCCAAGAGAAGCCATTCATATTTTTCACTTTCCAATTTTTCATTCACTTGGGCCTCTAAAAATGGTTTTCCCCATTCGAATGAAAGTAAATCGTACTCTAGATGCCATCGATCTGCTTGAGCTTTTAAACGTTCTCCAAATGCTCCATTTGTAAGAATCAGACCTTTTCCTGGTAAACGGCTAATTTGTCCGACCATCGCCTCATTTGCAAGGGTCCCACTGCCTGTCAATAGGTGAACATATTTAGCCTTGCTCATATTCAAAAGGCGATTCTGTACTCTTTTTAGCGATACAGAGAAATCATATGAGCGGTGAGAGATTGGCTCTTTCACCAAAGCAGAGCGAATGTCGTCTGTTAATTGAACAGGTCCAGGGAAAAATGAATATGTCTTCTGCTTTAATCTTGCAGCAATAGATTGTTCATATCGAGCTCTCGTTAGAACCATTGGGATAAATTGAGCATCGTCAGAACCAACGGGCTCCGCAAATGCTTCAAATCCCATTTGATCATATAGTTTTTGTTCTCGTACAGTTCCAGAAATAACTGCTGCACTATATCCTTTTTTATAGGCATAATCCGACAATGCTCCTGTAAGCATAAAAAATACACGCCCATTTCTATGCTCTTTTCTAACAGCAAGAAGTCGGATTTCGCAAAGTTTTCCAGTTAATGCATCCTGGGGCAGTAGGTTTTCTACAGGACCAAGCTTCTTATCTAGTGAAAAGGGACGCTGATCACGAATAGCAATCATCCCAGCAAGCTCGTGATCTTTTAAAACAATAATATATTGATTTTCACTATGAAATGGATCCACACGTACTCCATTTGAATCTGGCTCGTGTTGTGGAATCTCTTCAACAAAGGTTTCGTAGTTTAATTTTGCAATTTCCGCAAACTCTTTTTCAGTACGAGCGATTTTACACCAATACATTTGAAAAAACCTCACTTTTACAAAGCTACATTCTAATTATATGTATCATGACTAAAGTCTATTTTCGCATAAGTAGAGTTAGATGGAAATACCTTTCACCTAAAAATGGAAAACTGTCGTTAAATATAGAAATAAATGAAAGGAGTTTTTAATGAATAAGTGATTATTCTATTTTATTCTCATATTGGCTCTAATATTATCTTTGTTTATTTTTTTGCTACGTTATTTATCTAATAAAGCACATTCAAGTACTTCTATATTGTGGACATTTTACTTCAATCTATGAAAATTTTGTAAACTATTTCATAATAAATTATAATAACAATGTGCTATTTTATGAATGTTCATTTTCTTCACAAATTAATGGAGGATCCAATGCAGCTAATCAAAGCAAAAAAATTCTATGAATCGATAGAAGTAGATAAATAACATGGGTAACAAATTGCTAAGGGGAACATTATTACTTTCTTCAGCATCCTTAATCTCAAAAATTCTCGGATTTATTTATATCATTCCTTTTACTTTATTAGTAGGCAGCTTAGGCTATAATTTATACAAATATGCTTATGGTCCATATACAATTATGCTGAGTCTTTCAACAATGGGCATTCCTTTAGCTATTTCTAAGTTGACTGCAAAGTACAAACAACTAGAAAGAGAAGACGTTATTAGGAAAATAGTAAAGTCTGGTATGGTCTTCATGCTCATCACGGGTATGACCTCATTTTTACTATTGTATATGTTAGCACCACTTCTTGCTGGAATAGTTGTTGATGAAAATAGTGAAGGGAATTCGTTAGAGAGTGTCACTCATGTTATTCGTGTTGTTAGCTTTGCCTTGATCATTATTCCGCCTATGAGCCTATTGCGCGGATTTTTTCAAGGGAATGATTCGATGGGGCCTTCAGCTATTAGTACGGTTGCTGAACAATTATCGAGAGTTTTATTTATTTTAGTAGGTGTTTTTGTCTCTATAAAGCTCTTAAATAATCCAATCGATAACGCTGTTGGAGTAGCAACATTTGGTGCATTTATTGGTGGAATCACTGGACTTGGCGTGCTTTTGTTCTATTTTTGGAAGAGAAGGAATCTTCTCCTAAAGCCAAGAAATCAGATATCTATTCATCATGATATTTCAGTTATGGCTATTTTTAAAGAAATGATCACATACTCGATTCCTTTCGTGATCATGGGGTTAAGTCTTCCACTTTATCAAAATATTGATACATACTCGATAAACACTGTATTAAAGAGCCTTGGATATCAAGAAGTAGCCGCAGAGAATGTTAATTCTGTGATCGGTCTTGCACAAATCCTAGTGCTTATTCCGGTGTCAATTACTACCGGCCTTAGCATATCAATCATTCCGAACATAACCAAATCATATGTGCTAAATAACTTCGGATTATTAAAAGAACAAGTTGGACAATCTCTGTTAATCCTCATGTTTATTATTATGCCTGCAGCTACAGGTATCTTTGTTCTTGCTGAACCCTTATACCTTTTGTTATTTACAGAAAGGAATTTCCCGATTCTTGGTGGGCAATTGCTGGTGGTTTACGCTCCAGCAGCAATATTAATTGCACTCTATGGTGTGACTTCTTCTATTCTTCAGGCTATTAATCAGCAGAAGAAATTGATAATAGGGCTGTTTATAGGGATATTCATTAAAGTAATCTTAAACTTTGCGTTACCGGGGATCTTTTTAGAAAAAGGTTTTATCCTTGCTACTTATTGCGGGTATTTTGCTTCACTTACAATAAACATGATCATTATTCGAAATAAAATTGGAATACATCTTGGAAAAATCAAATATCGATTAGTTAGCATTTTCATTTCAACATTACTTATGGCTACTTTAGTAAATATGCTAGAAAAGGCTTTAACACAAACTGCAGGAACCTTTTTAACTGTTATTATTTGCAGTTTATCTGGTATTCTTATTTACATTATTTCTTTATATGGATTGAACTTTTTTCGATATAAAAAGTTTCTAAAGGGCAAGTAAATAAGAGAATAGGAACGAATAATTAAGCATTTCTAATGTTCAATACAGATTTTGATGATTGCGGCTATGACTAACTTATGTTAAAAATAATATAAATAAATATGAATGTTTTCTAGGGTTCCGCAAGCTTGTTTTGGACTGGTCCGAGAGAAAACTCACAGCGTGTTGCTGTGCCACGGAAGGACAAAAGCCTGGGAGATGACTGTATTTTACAGCTCTCTTTGGCTTTTTTTTGATTAGAAAAGGAATAGGAGTGGAAGGAATGAACTGGATAAAAGTATTTATTGCGGCTTTTTTTGAGGTGTTTTGGGTAGTGGGTTTGAAGCATGCAGATGATGTGTGGACATGGATAGGAACGATTATTTCGATCATTGTTAGTTTTTATTTAATGATCATGGCTGGGAAAAAGCTGCCTGTTGGAACGGTGTACGCTGTTTTCGTTGGGATGGGTACCGCTGGAACGGTTTTATCAGAAATTATTTTCTTTCATGAGCCATTAAAAATTTCCAAAATCATTCTTGTTGCTATTCTATTAATTGGTGTTGTTGGACTAAAGCTGGTAACGAAAGATGAACAATCAGAGGGAGGGGAAGTACAGTGAGCTGGATTTATTTAATCCTTGCTGGGATCTTTGAAATGATCGGAGTAACGATGATTAACAGTCTACACAAGAATCGAAACTGGCAATCCCTTCTTATGTTACTTGGTGGATTTGGTTTAAGCTTTTTATTTCTAGCACTAGCTATGGAAAAGCTGCCGATGGGAACAGCATATGCTATATGGACGGGAATAGGTGCATCAGGCGGAGCCATACTTGGAATGGTTTTGTACGGTGAGCCAAAAGATTGGAAACGACTTATATTTATTGCTATGGTATTGAGTGCTGCAATTGGGTTGAAGCTAGTATCTTAGAGTGAGAATAATATTGGTTAAGGAAGAGAACAAGAGCCTGCTATGATTTATCGAAAATAAACTTAAGGAAGCAGCTGCAAAAGTAGCTGCTTTTTGTGACCTAAAAAAAGTAAATAATATCAGTATCCACTGTTTCCTGTTATACTAAATTAGAAAAGAGATTTTGAAGGCATTCGAGAAAAATAAAACTTACATAATTATCATGTATTTTTCACTAGTATTAGCTATACATACAATTCATAAAAGGAAGGTATCTTATGTCCCTGGAAAATGAAAACATTACAAGAATAAATCAAGATGGGAAGGAATTTATCCTTATAGGCACCGCCCATGTCTCCAAGCATAGTGCGGAGCTCGTTAAAGAAGTAATTGAAGCAGAAAAGCCAGACTCTGTTTGTATTGAATTGGATGAGCAAAGGTATAAATCGATTACCGACGGAAATAAGTGGAAAGAAATGGACATATTTCAAGTCATTAAAGAAAAGAAAGCTTCATTGCTACTGATGAACCTAGCTATTTCTTCTTTCCAAAATCGAATGGCCAAACAATTTGGGATTAATGCAGGGCAAGAGATGATCCAGGGGATTGAATCAGCGAAAGAAGCGGGTGCTGAGCTCGTTCTAGCAGACCGAAATATTCAAACTACCTTTTCGCGTATTTGGGGTGGTATCGGCTTAAAAGGAAAAGCGATACTTCTCACACAGGTCATTGCTAGTATTTTCAGCAAGGAGAGCATTTCTGAAGAGGAACTGGAAAAGATTAAGAATCAAGATATGATAAATACGATTTTGAATGAATTTACTGAAACATTTCCGAAATTAAAGACTCCTTTAATTGATGAGCGTGATCAGTACTTAGCGCAGAAAATTAAAGATGCTCCTGGAGAAAAGATTGTTGCCGTATTAGGAGCAGCACATGTCCCTGGTATTAAGGAAGAGATAAAGAAAGAACATAATTTAGCAAGCTTGAATGAACTTCCTGCTAAATCGAAAGCACCAAAGATTATCGGTTGGTTAATTCCGATATTTATTATTTCAATTATTGCTTATACATTTTATTCAAACCCAGCTGCAGGACTTCAGCAGACACTAAGTTGGGTGCTATGGCATGGTTCGTTCTCAGCACTAGGGGCTGCGATTGCTTTCGGACACCCTTTGACAATTCTTACTGCTTTTGTGGCTGCACCGATTACTGCATTAGATCCGATAACCGCTGCTGGTTGGTTTGCGGGAATTGTACAGGCTTATTTCCGCAGACCTAGTGTAAGAGATTTCGAAAATTTATCTGAAGATGTTTTTAGTTTTAAAGGATTTTGGCATAATAAGGTAACTCGTGTACTACTAGTTGTTGTACTAGCTAATATCGGCAGCTCACTCGGAACCTTTATTGGCGGGGCAGATGTGATCCGTCTATTCATCAAACATTTATAATCAAAATGGATATCATCCTTGTATGTCGGATGATATCCATTTTTTATTTAATAAATGAGCCATATGTACAAATAGCATCGTCTAATTAGTAGGAGAGAAATGAGGTGAGGAAACTGCAACAGCAAAATGATTTATTCGAAACAATTGTGAATGATTATTTGAACGAGATTAGGAAACTTGTCTATTCTTATGTGAAAAATCATCACACTATGGAAGAAATTACACAGGAAGTTTTTCTAACTGCCTATCAAAAGCTCGATCAATTTAGAGGGGATAGTTCTATCAAAACTTGGCTTTTTCAAATTGCTATAAATAAAAGCAAAGATTACTTAAAAAGCTGGCATTATCGGTACATGAGTATGAATCAGTTTTTTCAAGAAAGAGGCACCGTAAAAAGTGTTGAAGCTGAATTAATAGACAAACAACGAAATCAAGAGCTCGCTGAAGCAATCATGTCCCTGCCAGTTAAATATCGAGAAATCATTATTCTCTATTATTATTATGATCTTGATAGCAATGAAATTAGCAATTTATTGAATATGAATGTAAGTACTGTCCGCACGAGGCTGACTCGTGGCAGAGATCTCATAAAAAGGAGGTTCGATATAGAATGGACTCACTAAAAAATAGTGTGAAACAGTCACTCGATGAGTATGCTTACAAGAAAATTGAAGTGGATCAACAAGCAAAAAGGAGATTAATAACTCAAATAACTCTGAATCATAAACCATCGAAAAGAAAATACTTTCCTTTTATCCCATCACTTTTAGCGGGGACAGGTGCATTATTATTGGCATTTTTATTGTTTTTTCCACAGCTCCAACCCAGTTCAATAGATGAAGATAAGATTCATCAGTTTGTTACTGAGTACAAAAGCATTCAGTACACAATCGAAGACCACATTCATTCACCGTCCGGGTTAGAAATAAGTGAGAAGGTGAAAGGATACCTATCTGAAGATGCTTACAAAAAACAAATGGCCAATCGTTTCTATGACACTGCTCCATCCATCGCACAACAAACAAATAAAAGCATCGCACTATTAGAAGTAAAACTCGAAAAGGAAAGAGAAAATGATAAAGGAACAATCGATTACAAATACACTTCCAAAATTAAGATTTATGATAACGAATCCTCTAAAGAAATTGAAATCAAGGGCCAATTAACGATTTCAAATGAAAATGGATTAAAGATTACCCGTGATTGGGAAAACCAAAAGTTAATACAAAGGGAATTATTCAAGTGAATATTTTTTAGAAAATTAAACAAATTCAAGCCCTTTGATAGGATTCCGGCAACCTCTTGTGTAATATATTAGTACTGCAGATATTAGTCAGGAGGGATAATATGACTGGAACTATTGCTGTTGTTATGATTTTTTCCATTCCCATTATTGCAATCGTAACCGACCATTTTCAAAAACAGACAAAAACAAAGCATAAAATGATCCAGGATGAATTAGAACTGGAAAAACTAAAGCATGAAAACTACATGATTGAAACACAGAAAATGAGGATTGAATTAGAGCAAATGCAGCTTGAAGAACGAAGGGATACGAAGGTTTTGTGAAATTTGGAGATTGGGAATTAATTTTCATGAGACTATTATTATTATTCGTTTTGGATTGTGAAAAAAGGATTACAAAGAGCGTACCCTTATTAGGTATGCTTTTTATCTTGTTAAGCAATGAAAGTCAATAATAAATGATGTCCAAATTCATTCCAATTGAGGTATGACTAGGCTATTACTTACAGGCATGCTATACTTAAAACATGATGTAAATGAGAATAGTTTTCAAATCAACTATTAATTACATACAAATTCAAGAAGCAATGTAAGGAGGATTTTCAGAATGAGTCATCAAGTGGGGATAAATGCTGTCGAAGAAAATATTATCAATCGTAGAACGATTAAATCCTTTAAAAAAGAGTCGATTAGTCCTGAATTGATTATCGAGTTGCTAAATGTGGCAAAATGGGCTCCCAATCACAAGTTAACAGAGCCATGGAAATTTCAATTATATGTGGGTGAAGGAAAAGAAAAGTTTATCAATGCCTTCATTCGTTCACAGCCCCAAGTTGATGGCGGCATTTCGGAAAGAGTAAAGAAAAAAGCACAATATTTTCGGGATATTCCCGTGCATCTTGTAGTCATTATGCCCGAAGATCCCCGTCAAAGAAGGTGGGATGAAGATTATGGAGCTGTTTCAACACTTATTCAAAATTTTCAACTTGCAGCATGGGAAAGAGAAATTGGCATGATTTGGCGTACAAATGATTGGATTTACGATCCAATATTCAGGGAGGAGATTGGTGTAGCTCCTGGAGAGAAGGTAGTGGCAACATTGATGATTGGCTATCCTGAACACATACCTGCTGCTCGGGCACGTACTGATATTCGAGAGCTTCTAACGATTATAGATAAATAGGATTTGGCTAAGGGTTCGTAAACATAAGAAATAAAAGGCATTCAAGGATATACCCATGAATGCTTTTTGTCTACTTATTTTGAGAGGATATGTTGGACTCGTCCAATCTGCCCATCTATTAGCCTAACTTTGATTCCGTGTGGATGTGTTCCTGAGTTTGTTAGGATATCTTTAACGATTCCTTTTGTAAGCTTTCCAGTTCTTTGATCTGCCTTCAAAATAATTTCAACTGTTAACCCAGGTAATACATCTTTGCGATTTTTTCCGTTCATTAGCTGCCCATTTTTCTGCGGGTATTGCTTGGTTTTTTAGTTTGCTGACTTTTCATTTTTTTACCAGAAAGGTCGACATTTGATTTACCTTTACCAGCAGAAGCCTGGTTCTTTTTGTTTTCAAGTTGCATTTTCATTGCTTCTTGCAAGCTGATTTTCTTTTTTGGTGATTCAGATTGATTATTTTCAGTCATAAGTAATTCCTCCAATTGGAATAAGATAGTTAGTAGTATAATCTATTTTAATTATTTGTGAAAGAATAAAAAAGATTAAGCTTTCTTCCATTCCCCTATTTAATCACTTTTATTAAGATAGAACAAATTTGAAACCAATAATATGTTAAAATATAGGATACCTTTTCTCTTTGAATAACACAAGCAGTAATCTTCTTTAAACCAACCAGCCTAATTTTTGAATTGTATTGTATATATTGAGAATTAAGTTAAGGAGAGAGAAGCATGAATTTAGAAATGATTTTTGGAAATTTCCCAGTATTGGAATCTTCAAAACTAGTATTAGACAAAATTGAAGAAACACATTTACAAGAACTATTTACGATCTATGACAACGAGAAAGTATTTGAATACTGTGGGATTATTCCCAAACATAATGTACAAACAGTAAGGAAGATGATTGGTCATTTTGAAAGGGACTTTCATAAAAAAAGTAGGGTAAAGTGGGGCATCTTTCAGAAGATCCAAAGGAATCAATTGGTGGGGATTATCGAATCTATGGACTTTAGCCAGAAGGTGAACATGGTATCTATCGGATACTTTTTGGCGGAAGACTATTGGGGGAAGGGTATTGCAACTGAATCTGTTCGTATGCTAGTTAAATTTTTATTTGAAGAAGTGAATGTTAATAGGATTCAAGCAGAGGTCATGCCAGCTAATGAGGTCTCAAAGAAAGTCCTCTTAAAAAATGGTTTTATGAAAGAAGGGTTATTAAGACAAGCTCATTCATGGTCGGGGAAAGGAGTGATAGATTTAGAAATTTATAGCATCCTAAAAGAGGACTACATAGACTTTACATTTTGAATATAGAGGTGTAGAATTTCTATATACCTAATAAATCTAGGTAGGTGAAAAGGATGTTTAATCGTGAATTGGTCAAAGGAAGCACATCGCTTTTACTACTTCAGTTGCTGGAAGAACGGGATATGTACGGATATGAGCTAGTAAAGGAACTGGAAAAACGAAGCGGCAATGAATTTTCTGTTAAGGAAGGCACACTGTATCCAGCTCTTCATAAACTTGAGAAGCAGGAATACATCGAGTGCTACTGGCAGGAGCAGGAGAAGGGACCAGCTAGGAAGTATTATCGAATAACTGACGCCGGGAAAGAAATGCTACTTGAAAAAACCCGAGAATGGAACGACTTTGTTTCAGTAATGAACAAGTTAATAGGGAGAAAAAAGCATGGAACGGCTGAAGAATGAGTTTTTAGCTGAGTTAGCGCAAGGTCTTTGTAATCATCCTGATAAAGAATCAATATTGAATGAATATGATGCTCATCTGGATGAACTTCTTGTTGGACTATATAAACTGCAAAATGAATCAGAGGTTCGAGAACAAGTCTATTTAAAATTCGGAACACCAAAAGAAATTGCTGATATGTGGAGAGAAGAGCTTTCTGTTACACCAAGCAAGATGAAATGGCTGTTCATAGCAGTCAATCTATGTTTATTTGCTGGGGGAGCGATTCTCACCTTAGCACATAATCTTCTTGATTGGCGCTGGCTCACAAATTTATGGATTCAATTGACTTCATTTCCGATTATTATCGCACTGATTTACTTATTCTTTTGGGCATTGCTTGGTTATGAAATTGGCAGGGGATTTGGACATAAGGGTAGAAAGATAATGAAGGGGACCTTCTTTTTAGCGTTAATGCCAAATATGGTACTGATGATACTAACAGTATTCCGAGTCATTCCACATGAATGGTTTAGTCCATTATTAACAGAAACCTTCATTGTAATCTGCATCCTATTCACTGCTCTTTTGTACCCTATTTGTCTAATTAGTTATAGATGGGGAAAAAAAGCTTCAGTATAAGCTTTTTTTTAATTACATACATAGAATTTCTATATACATAGAATAACAATATGAATGAGGAGGTATTTATAATGGAATTGAAAATAGAAAAGAAAGACGGGCTCTTTTTCTTATTGTGTTTATTAGCAGGGATTCTTGCTGAAGAGGCATTTTTTCGGGAGCAAATAGGTGTCTCTTACTTTGTTTTCATCGCAGTATTTTATACAATCTTTTTCTGGAGGTTTCGTTCTTATTCGTTCTCACATCAGCGGGTCGGTTATCTTGTATTAATTTCTATATGGCTACTTGCAGCAGGCTATTATTTAAATGATACAGAGCTTTTTTATGCATTAAATCTTCTTGTTATTCCGTCACTCGTTATTTTTCATCTAGCATTAATCACTTCACCGAAAAAAATGGGATGGAATAATCTATTGTTTATTTTGTACACGATTTTAAGACTTGGACAAGGAATTCGCTATGTTGGCAATTTCATAAGCTATATTGCAAATAAGTTAAAGGGATCAAGCAATCCTAAGCATTTCGATGTTTGGAAAAAGGTTCTAATAGGTGTTGTAATTTCTATTCCATTCTTATTTGTAGTACTTAATCTGCTAATTTCAGCTGATGCACAATTTGAAAAGTTATTAAACAACATCCCACATTTGTTTAGTTTACGGGCGGAAAATATCATTCGTGTTTTCATTATTCTTCTTTATACATTTGGATTCTTTGGATTTATGCAGGTTCTTTTGGAGAAGAATATTCAAATTGTACAAAAAGAGGGCAGCCTAAAGTCATTTCAAATGGATGGCATCATTACTTTAACTGTGCTGCTGCTTCTGGATTTAGTCTATATCTTATTTGTTGTAGTCCAGTTTAGGTATTTCTTTAGTGGTACTCTTGATGATGGTTTTACATATGCAGAATATGCACGTAGAGGATTTTTTGAACTGCTTTTTGTTACACTAATTAACTTGTCCGTAACAATGGGTGTTATTCAGATGACAAATAGTGTTCAAGGCGTAATGAATAAAACGATTCGTTTGGCGCTAACTGTTCTCGTTTTATCCAGTGGGGTTCTGCTAATCTCCGCATATATGCGAATGTCGATGTATGAGGATGCTTATGGATTTACGATTACAAGAGTTCTCGTCCATTCGTTTATGATTTTTCTAATGATCATCTTTGCCTATACACTTGTGAAAATCTGGCTTGATAAGCTTTCTTTGTTTCATTTTTACTTCATTTCCTCTCTTATTTATTATGTTGGAATGAATATCGTCAATTTCGATCAGGTTGTCGTTGATCGTAATATTGTGCGTTATGAGGCAACAGGGAAAATTGATATCCACTATTTAAACAGCTTATCATCTACAGGAGTTCTTGGATTAATCGAGCTTTATGAAAAAAATCCGGATGTACCAGGGCTTGAAGCATTATTAAAACAGCGAAAAGCAGAACGGCAAAATCTAAAATTCGATACATGGCAGTCGCAAAATCTTGTCAGAGATAAAGCTTATAAAAAGTTGGGGAAGTTAGAATTATAATAGATTTTCAGTTCAACTGAATCCATTTTGACTATTTATATCAAAATGGATTCTTTTTATTGTCGCCCAATTATCTAGCCCGTACATCTCTATTAAATAAGTAATAAAGGAACCTGCATGAGTGTAGCTAATCCATTGTACTACGTAATCTTGATACTCCAGTAAGGGAGGATTATACTAGAAAAAAATGAAAAAGGAGGAAAATCCAATCTAAATATTGAATAAATAGGAATTATCATTAGTGAATGGTTGGACTCTTTTAAAATACTATGATAATAAATTATAAAGAGGTGTTTACATGAGGTATGTTATTACTTTTTTTATCAGTTTACTATGTTTTTTAACGCTTTATTTTTTTCAGATCGACAATATTTTTATAATCGGGTTAGTCATTATCTTAATCTTAGCAGCTGTTATGTTTCCGATGCTAAAGGCTCTTTTTTGGGAGACAAATATTGAAAAGATTGAAAGGTTTCTTTTAAAAAATAAAAAGAATCCTAATTTTTATATTGTCTATGCAATGGCGAATGAAAATGATGAGGATGTTAAAAATTTAACGGAAAAGCTATTACAAAAATATCCGCAAAAGTCACGTCAAGCTCTGCTTAAGACTGGAGAAGCACTATATTTTAAAAATATCACAGCTGCAAAATCTGAGGTCGATCATATTAAGCCGCTTTCCCATCGTTTATATTATCAAGCAATTATATTAATAGAAGATGGGGATATGGAGGGAGCAGATGAAGTAATTGAAAAAATCACAACAAAATGGATGGAAAATGCCTTATTAGCTGAACGTGAAAAGAAGCTTAACAATTTATCAAATGCTAAAAAGTATGCGAAAAAGGCAAAGCAACATTCAAAAGGAGTACAAAGATATTTGCTACATAAAACGTATGAACGTGAATTTGACCTATAAAAAAATAGATTTGTCTTAGTCATTATCTTTGTTAACTGAGCAGGTATGAACCCCAACCATAAAAAAGGCAGGATTTCTCCTGCCTTTTTGCTTACTCTTTTATCTTCTTGTCCCTTACCTCTAATACATCTAACAGGAATACAAACACTGGAATTCCAACGATTAACCCCCAAACACCAAAGAAGTGTTCACCAAAGATTAATACAATAAATGTGTAAAAAACAGGTAAATCTGTTTTGGCAGACATTAATTTTGGATTAAGGATGTATGCTTCAATTGCATGGATAATCATGACTACTATAAGGATATAGATGACTTGGATGAAGCCGCCAAGAGTATAGGCAATTGTACAAAGTGGAATGAGTGAAATGATCACACCCGCAACAGGTATTAATCCTAATAAAAAGATTAGGATGGATAATCCCATTAATTGAGGGAAATCCATGATCCATAACGCTAATGTTGTCAACCCACAATTGACTAGTGCAATAATGAACTGAGCTTCAATTACTTTACCGAATGTGAGAACAAACTTTTTCGCAAAGAATTCAATTTCATTGTAAAAAGGAGCAATTTTACTATTTTTAAATTTCGAAGTAAATTCAATTAACCTTGGTTTCTCTAACAAGAAAAACAAACTTAGTATGAGGGAAAGCATCACTTGAATAGCAATATTACTTACTCCACTAAAGTACTTAAGTAAAAATGTAAATCCTTGCTCTAAGTATTTTGAGATTTGGTTTGTTTCAATAAAACTCATGACATAATTAATAATGATATTTTCATGCTGCTGTGTATAGAATACCGTAATCTGTGTTATTAATTGGGAGATCTCGGAAATGATAATTGGCAAATATTTGCTAATTCCAATCGTTAACAGCCCGATAATGGCCAAATATACAATGAGAACGGTTAATTTTCGATTTAACTTAATCTTCCTAGTAATGAGGTTTACTAAACGATTGAGTAGAAATGAAAAAATAAATGTAATGAGAATTAAATTAATCATACTTCTAAGTAAGTATAGAACGAATAATAAAATTCCAAAAATAATAAACCTTTTAATCGCACTTTTTTGAAATAAAGATTGAACCGTCTCCATTAATGTCTAATTCCTCCAATATACAGTAGCGGATGGCTACTCTTCTTATCTTCTATTTTAGTCTATTTGTTAAGATAATCATAATGATTTCATTTAAAAACAGATACTTTTTCACATTCACTTCAAGTATATTCCATGATTTAATTTAAATGATGAAACTTTCCTAAATTTGGAACGTAAAAGTATATGATTTAGAGAATTTTTTAAAGGGAGACATGGAATGAGTAAAATAAAGGAATTAATTAGTTGGAAATTCTTATTATTTATTGCGATCTCTATTATTCTTACAAATACCCCGATTATAGGGAATTACTTCCGCGTGATTAATACAGTCATTCATGAATCTGGCCATGCAATCGTTGCTCTTTTTGGGGGAAAGGTGCATGAAATTTCCCTTTTTATGAATACTGAAGGCGTCACTTACACCAGTCATTCATCCTGGTTTGGCGGCTTCTTCACAGGGGCAGCAGGCTATATATTTTCTTCTCTTATTGCTTTCTTGTCCTTTTATTTTATAAGCAGGAAGAAATACAAATGGTTAATTATCATCCTTTTATTATTTATTGGTTTTAATCTCGTCTTTTGGGTTAGAAATTTCTACGGAATTTTTTGGCTTATTACGTTTGGGGCTGCTTTTATTTTTCTCTTATATAAAGGTACAGCTTCAATAGTTGAGCATTTCTTACTTATGATTGCAAGTATTCTATTGGTGGAATCTATTACGTCATCATTTACAATCTTTCTTCTAAGCTTTACACAGCCTTATGCAGCAGGGGATGCAACAGGACTTGCTCAGGCTACACATATTATCCCAGCACAATTTTGGGGAATTTTCTTTTTAAGTCAAGCGATTGCATTTGCAGCAGCTGGATTTAAAATTGGGAGCTATCGAATTAGCAAGTAAAAATTTTGATTTAGACAAGAATGTAATGGGACTTACATTCTTGTCTTTTTTTAATAAAAACCTGACTGTTCTAATTGGAATATGGTATTATTACGTTTGAATGTTTGTTCTATGTTTTTTCGATTTTTTTCGATGAATTCAAACATACATAAAATGATTGAAGGAGATAAAAATGACAGATCATACAATAATTCGTTTTGAACAAGTGACTAAGCAATATGATAATGACCCTGCAGTTTTGAATGAAGTTAGCTTTGAAATTGAAAGAGGGAAATTCTACACACTTTTAGGCCCCTCTGGCTGTGGAAAAACAACGGTTCTTAGATTAATTGCTGGATTTATTGAGCCGTCCAAAGGAAAGATCTTTATTAATGGAAAAGTAGTTAATAATGTTCCTGCGAATAAGCGTCAAGTAAATACAGTATTTCAGGATTATGCTTTGTTTCCTCATTTAAATGTATATGAAAATGTTGCATTTGGCTTGAGAATCAAAAAACTTAAAAACAATGAGATTGATCAAAAAGTGAAGGAAGCCTTACGATTTGTCAATCTTGAAGGATATGAAAAAAGAGAAATAAAAGAAATGTCAGGTGGACAGCGTCAACGTGTAGCGATTGCACGCGCTATTGTTAATGAACCAGAGGTTATATTATTAGATGAACCTTTATCCGCTCTAGATTTGAAGCTGCGTACTGAAATGCAGTATGAGTTACGGGAGCTGCAGCGCAGATTAGGGATTACATTTATTTTTGTTACCCATGATCAAGAAGAGGCGCTTGCGATGTCGGATGAAATCTTTGTCCTCAATAACGGGAATATCGAACAAAGTGGGACGCCAACAGATATTTATGATGAGCCAATTAACCGTTTTGTTGCCGACTTTATCGGTGAATCGAATATTGTCCCAGGCGTTATGCTGAAGGATTTCTCCGTGCAATTTGCTGGCAAAACATTTGAATGTGTGGATGGTGGGTTCGATCCAAATGAAGCAGTTGAAATTGTCATTCGACCTGAGGATTTAGAAATCACGAAGCCGGAAAATGGAAAACTGCGAGTGCATGTGGATTCCCAATTATTCCGCGGGGTTCACTATGAGATTAGTTGTAACGACCAGGATGGAAATGAATGGCTTGTACATTCCACAAGGAAGGCAATCGTTGGTGAGGAAATTGGATTGACTTTTGATCCTGAAGCGATTCATGTTATGAGGCATGGTGAGACAGAAGAAGAATTCGACAAACGATTAGAAGCATATGAAGAGGGAAGCTATGAAAAGTAAGTCACGGAATCTCTATCTCATTCCATATGTCATTTGGATCGCACTTTTTGTTGTCACGCCTATTCTGCTCGTACTATATTATTCATTTTTTGATATTGATGGACAATTTACAATTGAGAACTATAAGAAGTTTTTTACACCTGTTTATTTGAAAATGACATTTAGTTCTTTTTGGTATGCTTTTTTAATTACATTATTCACATTATTAGTGGCTTACCCAACAGCGTTTTTGCTTACGAAAACAAAGCATAAGCAGCTTTTGCTATTATTAATCATCCTGCCATCTTGGATTAATTTGCTGTTAAAGGCATATGCTTTCATTGGTATTTTTGGTACATATGGAGCTGCAAATAGCTTTCTTGAAGTCATTGGAATTGGAACAAAGCAGATCTTATTCACAGATTTCAGCTTTATCTTTGTTTCTGTGTATATTTTCTTACCATTTATGATTTTGCCTATTTTTAACGCTTTAGATGAAATGAATCCTTCACTTGTTGATGCATCCAACGATCTTGGCGCCTCAAAATGGACAACATTTAAACGTGTGATTTTTCCACTGACAATTGATGGGGTTAAATCAGGGTGTCAAATTGTTTTCATCCCTGCCTTATCGCTATTCATGCTTACAAGATTAATTGCTGGAAATCGAGTGATCACGCTTGGCACTGCCATTGAACAGCATTTCTTAGTCACGCAAGACTGGGGAATGGGGGCAACCATCGCTGTCTTTTTGATTATCGCTATGGTATTAATTATGGTTCTCACTGGAAGAAGAAAGCGGGGGATCTTATGAAGAAATTATCTAAGCTTTCTATCGTTTATTTAGTAATAATGTTTTTCATCTTGTATGCCCCGATCCTATATTTAATGTTTTATTCCTTTAATAGTGGGGGAACGATGTACCGTTTCGAGGGCTTTACACTTGATTGGTATAAGGAACTATTCGGGGATTCAAGACTTCTAATAATCGTATTAAATACAATTATTATCGCACTGCTGTCAGCAGCTATTTCAACTATTCTTGGCGTTGCAGGTGCTTTAGCTATCTATTATGCAAGAAGACGACGAGTGAAGAATACATTACTTTCTTTAAATAATGTTCTTATTGTCAGCCCAGACGTTATTATTGGTGCATCCTTTCTAATTTTGTTTACGATGGTTGGCATTAAGTTAGGCTTTATTTCTGTATTACTTGCACATATCGCTTTTAGTGTACCAATTGTTGTAATTATGGTTCTGCCTAAAATTGAAGAAATGAGTACGTCCATGATTTATGCCGCTTTGGATTTAGGTGCAAGCAGATGGGATGTTTTGACAAAGGTCGTACTTCCATATATAACACCTGGCATTTTTGCGGGATTCTTCATGGCATTAACGTATTCATTAGATGATTTTGCTGTTACCTTCTTTGTAACAGGGAATGGATTTACTACCTTATCTGTAGAAATTTATTCACTTGCTAGAAGAGGTGTTTCATTAAATATAAATGCTCTTTCCACATTGTTATTTGTTTTTACGATGCTCTTAGTAGTCGGGTATTACTTCATTACTAAACGTAATAGCAAACCGAATGGAATGGGGGCTAGACAATGAAACAGCTCATTCGTGCATTAGCGGCTGTATTAATCGTATCATTCATATTAATATTTATTGTCTATCGATTAAATTCTGCACAGGGATATACAAGTGGGAATACACTGACCATTTTTAACTGGGGCGATTATATCGATGAGGACCTGATTAAACAATTCGAGGAAGAAACGGGAATAAAGGTTATTTACGAGACCTTTGATTCAAATGAGGCCATGCTGACGAAAATAGAGCAAGGCGGTACTGCCTACGATATTGCCGTTCCTTCCGAATATATTATAGATAAAATGATCCAAGAAGACTTGCTTCTTCCAATTGATCATTCGAAGCTGCCTAATATTCAATATCTTGATTCCCGATTTTTAGATTTGCCGTTTGATCATGAAAACAAATATTCAATTCCTTATTTCTGGGGAACGGTAGGAATATTGTACAACACGAAATTACTTGGAGATCGAGAATTAACAAGCTGGAATGATCTTTGGGACCCTGAGTTCAAAAATCAAATTTTACTTGTTGATAGTGCACGCGAAGTTTTGGGAATGTCACTAAATAGCTTAGGCTATTCGTTGAATGATCAGAACAAAGACCACCTGCAAGAAGCCAAGAAAAAGATCGATGCGTTAACGCCAAATATTAAGGCAATTGTTGGGGATGAAAATCGCTTATTATTGCAAAATGAAGAAGCGGCAATAGGGCTTGTCTGGTCTGGAACTGCACAGGAAATAATGTGGGAAAATGAAAATGTGGAATACGTAATTCCAGAAGAAGGATCGAATTTATGGTTTGATAATATGGTCATTCCAAAAACAGCGAAAAATGTCGAAGCGGCACATCTTTTCATTAATTTTATGCTCGATCCAGAAGTAGCTGCACAAAATACGGATTATGTCGGCTACTCAACACCAAATAAAGAAGCACTTAACTACATGGATGAAGAAGTAGTCAATGACGAACGTTTTTATCCGGATGAAGAAATGACTTCAAAGCTTGAAGTTTATGAAAACTTAGGAAAAAGAATGCTCGCTCATTATAATGATCTTTTCCTTGAATTTAAAATGCATACCAAGTAATCAAAAAAACTGACTGGCGAAAAAGCTAGTCAGTTTTTTTGTGCCAAGTTTATCATATTCCTCTAGGACTGTGGAGAAATTAATGAAAAAAGGAGTGGTGAAATGAAACAATTGCTTGGCTTATTTGTTCTATTTATCTCTTTCAACCAGCCAGTATTTGCAGAGGCACCGATTATGAAAAGGGAGCTGGCCATAGTCATAGACGATCTTGGGAACCATATGGAAGGAACAGAAGAAATATTAGAGCTGCCTATTACCTTAACTGCAGCGATTATGCCCTTTATGCCAAGTACGAAAGCAGATGCGGAACTGGCAAACCGAAATGGGCATGATGTGATTGTTCATTTGCCAATGGAGCCGAAGAAAGGAAAGAAGAGCTGGCTCGGACCAGGAGCAATTACAACTGATTTAAGTGATGAAGAAATACGAAAACGAGTTGTCGCTGCTATCAAAGATGTCCCACATGCGATCGGTATGAATCATCATATGGGCTCAAAAGCTACAGAGGATGAAAGAGTGATGAGGATTGTCTTAGAAGTGTGCAAAGAATATGGATTTTTTTATTTAGATAGCAAAACAACAGGAAAAAGTGTTGTAGGGAAAATTGCTAATCAATTAAATCTCCCTTATTTAGAAAATAATTTATTTTTTGATGATGTTTATACAACACGTCATGTAACGAAACAAGCAAATCTATTAGCTGGAAAGCTGAACAAAAGTGATCAATTGATAGCAATCGGACATGTGGGTGTTTCTGGCCCAATTATGGTGAGTGTATTGCATGCATACATTCCAGTTTATAAAAATAAAGCAGAACTCGTACCACTATCCAAGCTAATCCCAGGGTATGAGTTACTTGATGAAGGAATATAAAAAACATTATCATAAAGAACAAATGCGCAAGCGCCTTGGTCATCGCCGTACAAACTGGAAGGGCCGCGACTGAGATAAAGGAAACACGGTGAGCGAGAGCGAACCGATGTTGACTTATCGTAGGGAGGGGACCTGAAGTTTGATAGGCGATAGGCGCTGGAGCTGGATGCAGACAAACTTGTCGCAAAGTTATCCACAACATCAAAATCTATAAATTCCTAGACAACAAAAAAACAACCTGGTATTTATATACTGGGTTGTTCTTATTATTGGTAGATAAAAGAGCCGTCCACATTCCGGTCTGGTTAGTCCCGCAGTCGCTGCGAAGGTGGAAGAGGTGGACGGCCGTGATAATAGTATATGTTTTATCAAAAAAAAGATGCAAGTTGACACACATTTCGTGAAAGAAACGAAGTTATCTACTATTATTAAAGATGAAAAGCAATTATTAGTAATTGAGGTGCACAAATGAAAATTCGTGAAATTACATTACGTCATTTAAAGATGAGAATGAAATCGCCTTTTTCAACAAGCTTTGGGACGATGCAGAATAAAGATTTTCTCCTTCTCGAAGCAAAGTCAGACAGTGGGATGATTGGCTGGGGAGAGTCAGTCGCCTTTGATACTCCCTGGTATACAGAAGAAACGGTAAAGACAAATTGGCATATGCTCGAGGATTTTATCATCCCAGCGGTGATCAATAAGGAGCTCGATCACCCCGATCAGGTTTCAACTATACTCGCAGCTATTCGGAAAAATAATATGGCAAAATCAACGATTGAGGGGGCTGTATGGGATTTATATGCAAAAGAAAAAGACATAAGCCTTGCAGCTGCACTTGGAGGCAGCAAAAAGAAGATAGAAGTTGGGATCAGTATTGGTATCCAAAATACAATAGATGAGCTTATACGGTTAATTGACGGATACATAGAAGAGGGATACAAACGAATGAAGGTAAAAATAAAACCAGGGTGGGATATTGATGTGATTCGTGAAATTCGTAGACATTTCCCTAATGTACCGCTGATGGTCGATGCAAATTCAGCATACAGTTTAAAAGACATAGATCTTTTTAAATCATTGGATGAATTCGATTTAATGATGATTGAGCAGCCATTCGCTGCTAATGACTTTATTGATCATGCACAGCTTCAAAAACAAATTTCTACGTCTATTTGTTTGGATGAAAGTATTCATTCGTATGAGGATGCACGAATCGCCATTGAACTACAAGCATGTGAAATTATTAATATAAAAAGCGGTCGTGTTGGTGGATTAACAGAGGCAAAGAGAATTCATAACCTATGTGAGGAAAACAAAATTCCAGTATGGTGTGGTGGCATGCTTGAAGCAGGAATTGGAAGAGCACATAATATAGCATTAACATCGTTATCTAATTTTACTATGCCAGGGGATACAGCAGGTTCATCACATTACTGGGAAAAGGATATCATTCATCCTGAGGTAGTGGTAGAAGGTGGATTTATTAAGGTACCAACTGGGTCTGGTATTGGCTTTGCTCCAGATACGGAGGCAATTAAGCGATTTACATCGAAAGAAATGATATTTTCATAAAAAACCTCCCAGGTATAGATGATTCCGGGAGGTTAAAGGGAAATTGCGAAATATTCAATTAATATTTCTCGGGAAAGCGCAGTTTCAGACATTTCCTGCTTAGAATCGTCATTCTATCAGTCTGAAATTGTCGCAAGGACAAGATGTTGTCGTTTCTTGAGGAAAATAGGATGTTACAGAGGGAACATAATCTTAAATGTGGTTCCCTCATTTTCTTTACTTTCAATTTTGTACTCTCCATTCATACGCTTAATGATATCAAAGCTAATCATTAAACCAAGACCAGTACCTTTTGTTTTTGTCGAATAGTATGGCTGGCCAAGCTGTTTAAGCTGAATGGAATCGATGCCAATTCCATTATCTTTAATATGAATAATAGCATGATCTTTTTTTCTGTATGCGTGCAGTTCTAAATTACCGCCTGAGGGCATTGCCTCAATTCCGTTCTTAAGTAGATTAATAAATAATTGTTTACACTCATTCGTATTTCCATTCATAAAAAGGTTATTTTCAATATTTGTTTGCAGTTTAACTTTAGACATGACTGCATATGGCTGCATGAATTCAGCAACATCAATTAATGTATCTGAAAGTTGAATAGACTCACATAATGGGGTAGTTGGACGTGCGAGTGATAGAAAGTCTCCAATAATTTTCTGTGTACGATCCAATTCATCAAGTGAAACAGAAATGAACATTCCTTGTTTGGAGGTTAAGTTATTTTCATCCTTCATGATTTGCAAAAAACCGCGTATTGTTGTCATTGGATTTCGAATTTCATGTGCAACTGAAGCTGCTAGCTGACTTACCGCATTCAATTTATCTGCATTCTGTAATTGCTCCAGCATAGTCAGCTGAAGCTTATTCATTTCGATTAAATAAATAATGATCGCCAGTGTTAAGAATGACACGATTGAGAACGAGAAAAGATAGAAAAAATCATGCACATGACCTGATTGTATGAAGGCAATTGTACGTGTGCATGTAATCAACATATAAAAAGATATACCAATAAACAATTTCTTCTTTATATCTCCCCGTAAATAACATTGATAAACGAAACCGAATAAAGGAATCACAACTAAATAATTGATAGTTAAGCCTACTAAACGATTAAACTCCCCAAATATATTAATTCCTATTAGTGCACCAATTGCAATTCCGCCCGCTAAAGGGCCAATATAGAAAAATGAGATAAAAATGGGAACGAACTTTAAATCAAAGGCCATTCCATCTGAGACCCGTACAGGAAAGGCCATTGATAGTATTAGTGAAAATATAATCGTCAGAAGAAAAACAGTATTTGTTTTTGCTCCTATTCTGTATCTGCTAAGGATAATATTTACTAACGGTATCATCATCATAATAAAGAAGTGAAAAAATAAATCTGCTACAAAATCCTTCAATCACACCATTCCTCCATGCCTAGTTGTTTCTTATTTAATTACACAAAAGGGAAGAGGAATCCTTTTAATTATGTAGATAATTGTTGAAAAATTAAGAAAAATAATCTCCTATTTTCTTGCAATAATCGACAAAAAACCAGCCCTTATTAAGAGCTGGTATAAATCCTATGCAAGAATGAGTTCTTTCTCATCAACAGCTAAAGTATTATCGGCAATTTCCTGTACCTCAGTACCCTCCAAAGTTTCTTTCTTCAAAAGGGCTTCTACTAATTTGTCAAATTGGCTGCGATTTGAACGAATCAGCATTTCTGACTTCTCAAGAGCTTTTTGGAAAAGCTCTTGCATTTTTACTTCTTTATCTGACTTGTTAAAGGTTAAAGTGAATCCATCATCAAGTAAGCCTGTATCAACCATTTGTTCAATTACCTGTTTCGCTTGCTGAACATCTCCACCCACACCGATGCTATGCTCACCGAGAATTAGTCTTTCGGCAACACCACCAGCTAAGATCATTGCTACTTGATCGAGCATATCAGTTGTGGTTGATAAATGCATTTCTTTTGGAACCGGTGCAACATAACCAAGTGCTTGTCCACGTGGAATAATAGTTGCTTTACGTACTGAACCAGGCTTTGTAATTGCCGCAACAAGAGCATGCCCTGATTCATGAATGGCCACTCGTCTTTTTGTTTCTGCATCCTGAAGTGCGCGGGTTGAGCTTCCCAGTACCGTTCTATCTAAGGCAAAATCAATATCTTCTTTCATAATACATTTCTGTCCATTTTGTACAGCTCTTCGGCTAGCAGTTTCAAACAATGATTGAAGATCTGCACCGGAAAAACCAGAAGTGCTTTCGGCAAGATTCTCAAGAGAACACATGACATTCTCAGCTAGTTTTCTATTTCTCGTATGAATCTCGATAATTTCTTTTCTTCCCTTCATATCTGGAAGAGGAACGTGGAAAGAAAAGTCAATCCGGCCTGGACGAAGAAAGGCATCATCAAGCATATCTTTACGATTTGTAGCAGCAATGAAGAGGATGCCATCGTTTGAATGTCCGCCATCAAGCTGAACAAGAAGCTCTGTTAACGTTTTTTCACTTTCTTCACCGCCATGCTGCTTTCTTTTACCAGCTAAAGCATCGACTTCATCTATAAACACGACAGCAGGTTTTTGCTTTCTTGCATTTTGGAATAGTGAGCGTACACGGGATGCACCAACACCAACAAACATTTCATTGAATGATGAACCGCTAGTTGAGAAGAAAGTTGCGCCAAGCTCCTTAGCTATTGCTTGTGCGAGCAATGTTTTCCCTGTTCCAGGAGGACCATATAATAAGATCCCCTTTGGCGGCTTCAGACCCATTTGAAGAGCACGCTCAGGTTCTTTTAAAATAGAAAGAGTTTGCATAATCTCATCTTTCATTTCACCTTGAATTCCTCCAACATCAGCAAGAGAAATAGAAGGAAGCGGCTTAGCCTTAGAAACACTTTGCTTCATTGTATTAGCAGCACCTAGTCCGCCTTTACCAGATTTATATAAATAAATACCTATCGCAATAATTAATATGACAAGCCCACCTAAAATCCATGGTGTGTATGGGCTGTTTGATGAAAATGTATATTCCACATGATAGTTTTCTACTAGTTTATCAATCATTTGACTATTTGGCGGCACATGTGAAATAAATTCACCTTCACCTGTTATAATGGTAAGTTTTCCATTTATCTGTTCATTAATCGTAACCATTTCCCCATTTTGTGAGTCAATTAATTCTTCAACAGAAGAAAAGGGGATTACTGCGGATTTATTTCCATTCTGAACACCTAAAAAAATGGCTGTTGCTATGACTAATAGGCCTACAATAATCGGAACAATTGTTGAAGCTTTTTTAAAATTTAATTTCAACTTTTTCCCTCCTCATTGTACCTTTTCATTATAAATACGAATAATTCATGTGAATAGTGGATGATTAATGTAAAAGATAGAAAATAATGGGCAAATAGCAAAGGTATCCTAATAAGTTTAATTTCTCCTTCACAAATGTTGGAAATCAAGCTATAATTACATAGGATAATTAAATAACGTAACCACAAGGGGAGCGTAAAGCTGAGAGTGAACAATTCATTGTTCTGACCCTTCGAACCTGTTAGATAATTCTAGCGCAGGAATGTGGATTGAATAGGTGTTTTGTTTTGTTTACTATTCTCCCCTTGAGGTGTCGTAACATTTGAAAAGGGGAGTTTTTTTTATGAAGAAATTAAGTTTAATCGCATTAATTGAGGCTTCGTTTTTTGCTGCATTTGCTATTATTTTGGATTTATTGCCCTCAATTAAGCCAACTCCAAACATATCAATCTCAATAGCAATGCTGCCCATCTTTATTCTAGCCTTTAGATGGGGATTTCGTGTAAGTGTGATTTCTGGATTTATGTGGGGTATTCTTCAAATAGTTATGGGGGATGCTTGGATTGTCACCCCTGTACAGGCAATTATTGAGTATGTTTTAGCATTTGCATTCATCGGTTTTGCTGGTTTATTTTACAACCCTATTCAAAAACATCTTAGATATGGGGAAAAGAAAATTGCCCTTGCTTGGATTGTAGCAGCAGTATTTGTAGGAAGTCTTGCGCGTTATTTCTGGCATTTCATTGCTGGAGTATTGTTTTTTGGTAGTTATGCACCTGATGGAATGTCACCGTTTCTATTCTCTTTTGCAGTTAATGGGGCGACCATGCTCGGCTCCTGGGTGCTATGTTCAATCGTTGTCGTATTGATTATATCAACTGCACCACAATTAATTATTAGAAAAAATGATTCTTTAGCTATCACTCAAAACAAAGCTTCCTAAATATATTTGATCCTCTCTTCATATGATAGAGAGGATTTTTTTTGCCAAAAATAGCTATACCATTAGAAATTCTTACAAATATGTGAACAAATATTGAAATCGAAATTTGAAATAGTAACTTGTTTTTTTTGACTCAAATGCTGCTCTAATGCACGTTTCATGCGTGTTTTATATCCATTATTATAGATGAATGGTCTTCATATAGTAAAAATATTCCTTCGGTTATTTGTCACATTCTACACATTAACAACATGTTAATATTGTAAATGCATCAACAAGAATATCTTTTAGATGTTGTGAAGTTGAAGATAAAAAAACTATGTACACATTTATATGAATGAAAGAAAGGAGCCCCCTTATGAAATTGAAATGGGCTGTACTAGCAGTATTTTTCACTATTGTCACTGTGTTAACGGGATGTGAACCGTTAATGATTTTCGATCCTAAAGGGCCTCAAGCTGAAAGGCAAGCAAATGACATTCTATTATCAATTGGAATTATGTCGGTAGTTGTTATTGTTGTTTTTGCTATTTTAATATATGTGTTGGTGAAATTCCGTGCTTCCAAACAAAGTGAAGACTATGAACCACCTCATATGGAAGGAAACCCATGGGTCGAAGCGATTTGTGTTGGAATTCCTATAATCATTGTTGCCTATCTATCATTTGTTTCTGTTCAAAGTAACTACATTGTTGAGTCTGCTCCGAAAGGGTATGAAGAAAAAGCACCATTAGTTGTTTATGCTTCATCATCAAATTGGAAATGGCATTTTAGTTATCCTGAAGAAAACATTGAAACTGTCAACTATTTATATATACCGACAGACAGAGCACTTGAATTTAAATTATATTCAAACGGACCGATTACAAGCTTCTGGATTCCACAGTTAGGCGGTCAAAAGTATGCGATGGCTGACATGATCACTACATTGCACTTAGCGGCTGACGAACCAGGCGAATACATGGGACGTAATGCTAACTTCAGCGGAAAAGGATTTGCTGAAAATGCATTTAATGTCACTGCCATGTCTCAAAAGAATTTTGATGAGTGGGTTGAAGAAGTAAATGAAACGGCTGATCCACTGACAGAAGAGAAATATGATGAATTATTAGAGCCAGGCCATCTTGGGCAAATGACATTCACTGGAACTCATTTAGAATTTGCACCACCACCAGAGCATGATCATGGTTCATCACACTCTGAATCGAATGAAGACACACATAAAGAACATGAAGAACATTCAAAATCAAACGATCCTGAAGAAGGTCATTCAAGCCATAACCATCATTAAGAATGGGACACAGGAACAGGTTCATTATCCGAGCTAATTTTGTTTGGACATGGGATCTGTTCCATTCGAAAGGAGAAATATACGGATGGAATTCTTTGAACGTTTTGCTATACCACATCCAAGTCCGGCAATTTATGCGTCTATGGTTGTTATTGGACTTACGGTAATCGCAATAATTGCTGGATTAACTTATTTTAAAAAATGGGGATATCTATGGCGTGAATGGTTAACAACGGTTGACCATAAACGAATTGGTTTAATGTATTTAATCTCTGCATTGCTGATGCTTTTCCGTGGTGGAGTAGATGCCATCATGATGCGTGCACAGCTTGCTACACCTGATAGTAAATTACTTGATGCACAACACTATAATGAAATATTTACAACTCACGGAGTCGTAATGATCATCTTTATGGCGATGCCGTTTATCTTTGCTTTTATGAATTACATCGTTCCATTACAAATTGGCGCACGTGATGTAGCGTTCCCACGTTTAAATGCGATCAGTTTTTGGTTGTTTTTTATGGGAGCCATGTTATTTAACATCTCATTCGTCATTGGTGGTTCACCTGATGCCGGCTGGACATCTTATTTCCCGCTTGCAGGAACGGAATTTAGTGAATCAGTAGGAACAAATTATTACATGATTGCCATTCAGATATCTGGGCTTGGTTCATTAATGACAGGTATCAATATGATCACGACAATTATGAAAATGAGAGCACCTGGCATGACATTAATGAAAATGCCAATGTTCACATGGTCTACTTTAGTAGCTAACCTAATCATTGTTACTGTATTCCCAGTATTAACAGTAGCACTAGCGATGGGAACTATGGATCGTCTGTTTGCAACCAATTTCTTTACAAGTGCAAACGGTGGGATGGATATGCTATGGGCGAACCTATTTTGGGTTTGGGGACATCCTGAAGTATACATCTTAATATTGCCAGCTTTCGGGATTTACAGTGAAATTATCTCAACTTTCTCAAGCAAGAACTTGTATGGCTATAAATCAATGGTCGCTTCGATGGTTATTATCTCTGTACTCTCATGTTTAGTATGGGCTCACCATTTCTTTACAATGGGTCAAGGGGCTGCATCGAATAGCTTCTTCTCGATCACAACGATGGCGATTGCTGTACCAACAGGGGTTAAGATTTTCAACTGGTTGTTTACAATGTGGAAAGGGAAGATTCGCTTTACCGTCCCAATGCTTTATTCAATTGGGTTTATTCCACTATTCACCATTGGTGGTATGACAGGGGTTATGCTTGCGATGTCAGCAGCAGATTACCAATACCATAATACAATGTTCTTAGTCGCTCATTTCCACAATACAATTATTCCTGGTGTTGTATTTGCGATGCTTGCAGGCTTAACGTATTATTGGCCAAAAATGTTTGGATTTATGTTAAACGAGCGAATTGGGAAATGGACATTCTGGCTTCTTTCAATTGGATTTGTTCTTGCATTCTTCCCAATGTATATTACTGGATTAGACGGGCAAGCACGCCGAATGTACACATATTCAGAAGCAACTGGATATGGAGCATTGAATATGCTTTCATTTGCTGGAGCAGGAATTATGGCGATTGCATTTGCTTTAATCGTCTACAATGTTTATTACAGTATTCGTTATTCACCAAGAAATATTGGATCAGATCCATGGGATGCACGTACATTAGAATGGGCTACAAATACACCAGTTCCAGAATATAACTTTGCGATTGCACCAGAAGTTAATTCAATTCAGCCATTCTGGGATGCTAAGAAAAAGGGACATACCTTATTCCCAGCTAAGTTAGACAAAATTCATATGCCAAATAATAGTGGCATGCCGTTTATCCTATGTTCAATCTTTTTCGTATGGGGCTTTTCATTTGTATTTGCCATCTGGCCGCTTGTAATAATCTCAACACTGGGTATTTTTGCTTGCTTGGCACTACGCTCATTTGAAAAAGATCATGGAAGATATATTTCTATAGAAGAAATAAAAGAAACAGAAGAAAAAACAGGGGGAGCTAAATTATGAAACTAGATCACTCGCAACCTCTTGAATATAGCACTGGGCAAAATAGCTTAAATATATTCGGTTTTTGGATTTTCCTTGGGGCCGAAATTATGCTTTTCGCAACACTTTTTACAACCTACTTCACGTTAGAGCATCGAACAGGTAATGGCCCTACTGGAGCAGAGATTTTTGAAATCACGCCTGTATTAATCGAAACGATTTTGCTTTTAACAAGTAGCTTTGTCATTGGGCTAGGAATTCATGCTATGCGTTTAGGTAAGAAAAAAGCTATGATTAGCTTTTTCTCCATCACACTAGTATTAGGTTTAGGATTTCTAGGTTTTGAAATATTTGAGTTTGTTCATTATGTTCACATTGGAGCAGGTTTACAAACGAGCGCATTTACAGCCAGTCTCCTAACAACATTAGGAACCCATGGAGCGCACGTAACATTCGGTTTATTCTGGGGATTATCGATCATTCTTCAAGTAAAGAAGAGAGGACTTACTCCTGAAACTGCGAATAAATCATTTATTTTCTCCCTTTACTGGCATTTCTTAGATGTAGTTTGGATCTTTATCTTTAGCTTCATCTACTTGAAAGGAATGATGTAAGATGAAAGAATTATTCCCAGCTAAACAAGTAATGGGCTTTGTATTTTCTTTAATTCTGACGGCGATCGCGCTTGCTGTATATTTCTTTGATTTATCATTCACAGCAGGGTTAACCATCCTGATTGTGACAGCATTTGTTCAGGCATTGCTTCAACTTATCGTCTTCATGCATGCTGGTGAAACAAAGGATAAATGGTCCATTTATAGTAGCATTTACTTCATGATATTCATTGCGTTAGTGACTATATTCGGTACTTTATTCCTCTTCACTTGGGATATGTAACAAATGACAAAGAAAGGAGCTCCTAAATGGATGCTCCTTTTTTTGTTTTGTTCAGCATTTCTTCTGTTGCTACAAAAAATATCCCCATTACGAAGATAAAAACCGCACCCATTACCGTTCCAAGTCCAATTGGTGTTAAAATACTGCTGCCATTTGTAAAGAAACCGAATAAAAAAATGATCATGCCTATTGTCAGTAATGTTACCCCAACATAATTAACAATCTTGAGTATGTTCGAATTTAAATTCAAGCTAATCATCTCCCTTTATATAGATTATTCATTTTGTTCACAAAATTGTCAAACTTTTTTCAGGAATTATCTGAAAATATAAATATTGACAAGACAAAAAAGCTTGAAGACATTGTTCATTTCAACAAAGTCTGCAAGCTTTTTATATATTTTACCCATTTAATCTTTATTTAAAAAAGATATTATTCTTCACTTGAAAAGGCTCGAATAAGGCTGACAGTCAACTGTATTGGCGACTAAAGCTCCAGATAAATAGTAATAATGGTAGCCAATGAGCTTGATTGGCGCCCGAAACACTTGAAGAAAAACAAGATTGGTAGCGAATGAGCTTGATTGGCGCCTGAAACACTTGAAAAAAAGCAAGATTGGTAGCGAATGAGCCTGATTGGCGCCTGAAACACTTGAAAAAAAGCAAGATTGGTAGCCAATCAACCTGATTGACGACCGAAACCCAAGAAATTATACAACAATGGTCACCAATACTTGGTGACCAACAAAAATTCTAATATTTATTTATCGAATAGCATCATTGAAAATGAGTTAATGATGATATTAAATTTCATTAAATAATGAATCAGCAAATTAGATATTATTTTTTATAATGACGCTCCAACTGCTTTTTTATATCCAGAAGTAATTCCTTAACCGTTAATTTATTTTCATTTTGTCCTTTTGTTAATGCAGATTGCATAACCTTTGCAAATTCATTCGAATTCACCTTTGGTTTCATAGGAAAACACCTTCTAATTTCAGTTTTCATGCGACAAACATACATTAAGGTTTAATTTTTTATAGTATATTCTCTTTTAGCGTTGCCCGTGAATGGATTGCATCAGTTTAAAAAGTGATAAAGCAGTTTATAAATGGAAGAATGGGGAATAGGATATTGAACCCACTAGAACGGAAGGGCTCAACGATTAATAAAAGAATTGCTAATTGAAAAGGAGGTCTGATTATGCAAAAGATGAAAACAGATATCGATAAGCTTTTGGATGCAACAAAGGAAATTGCTGACGATGACTTTCACTATATGATCAGACTCATCGAAATCGATTCATTGCTTGAGAAGACAGAGAACTGGTAGAAATAACAGCTACATACATGAATGGTCAATCCACTCTTCATCTGGGAGTGGATTTTTATTTTTCATTTTTATTACATTTATGTAACAGTATTCAATCAAGGTGCGTCAATAGCTATAAAGGAGTGAAAGAGGATGGCGAAAAAATGGCTATTAATAGGTGGAACTTTCATGATAATGATGGTTATCCTTACAGGATTCTATGTTACTCAATTAAAGGTTGTAGGTGGCATAGACGTTAAGGAAGATTTGATTGTTTTGAAAAATAAACTATGGAGAATCCACTTTTCGGAAAAACTTGATCCAGCGACCATTAACAAAAATACCGTTTATGTAATGAATAAACAAGGGGAGAAACAAGAGGTAGCGGTCTCGTTAAGTGAAGACCAGAAAACGATACTTATCGAACCATTAGAAGACGGTTACACAATCAATTCCTATACATTGCAACTATCAAATGAAATCAAATCCCGTATTGGCAGAAAAATGGCAGCTAACATGACTCAAAGTTTCACTGTGAAAGAAACATTGCCTGTTGCTGAATCGAAGAGCAAATTAAATAAGCATTTACTAAAACGTATGACCGAAATATGGGGAAATAATAATCACTTTGTTAAAGAAGAAGCAGCAATGGATTCTTCAACAGCAGGGGAATCTAATAAATCACAGGAGCATTCAGAAACAAATGTCCAAGTAAATGGAATTGATGAGGCGGATATCGTTAAAACGGATGGAGAGTATATTTTTCAACTGAAAGATAATACACTGCAATTTATTAGAGCAGTCCCTGCTGAAAAAATGGCATTAGAAAAGGTCATTACTTATGAGCAGGAATTTTACCCGTTTCAAATGTATTTACAAAACGATCAGTTAATTGTGATGGGTACGAGTTACAAGGGACAACCGAATGAAATAAAGCCTGCAGACATGAAAATTGCACCCATTCATGAAACAACGAAAGCGATTATTTATAATGTGAAGGACAAGAAGAACCCTGTAGAAATTAGGCAAATTGAAATGGAAGGAACACTCCTCACATCAAGGTTAATGGATGGTAAAGTATATTTGATCGCTAATAAATATCCTGATTACTGGCTGCTTCGAGAGAATCCAGAAATTGATATTCGCCCAAGATATTCAGACTCAGCTGGAAATTCAAAAATGCAGGCTGTTAATTACGATGAAATTCAATACTTTCCGGAATCTAAAGAAACCAATTTCACCAATATTGCTGTGATTGATTTAGAAAAGTCGACTTCTAAAATAGCTCTGTCAACGTATTTAGGCAGTGGAGATCAGTTATATATGTCAAAAAACAATCTTTATCTGGCTGTTACGAATTATATGCCACTAGCAATTGAGGGAGATCAATCGGTCAGTCCAGACACAACAATATATAAATTTACGGTGAACGGAATGGAAGTTGATTTTCATACCTCAAGTGAAATTTCTGGAACGGTATTAAACCAATTTTCAATGGACGAATATAATGGGAATTTCCGCATTGCTACAACAAAGGGCCAAGTTTGGGATGATTCAAGGCCTTCAGCCAATAACCTCTATATCCTGGATGAGAATTTAAAGCAGGTTGGACAGTTAGAGGATTTAGCAAGAGGGGAACGAATTTACTCAGCACGCTTCATGAATGATAGAATCTTCATTGTTACTTTCAAGGAAACTGACCCGCTCTTTGTCATTGATGGCTCAAATCCAAAACAGCCAAAGGTATTAGGAGAGTTGAAGATTCCTGGATTTAGCAACTATCTTCATCCATATGATGAAAATCATTTAATCGGGTTTGGTCATGACACTAAGGTAATACCTAATAAAGGCTCAAACAGTCAGCCGCTTATTTTCACAGACGGTGTGAAGCTTTCACTCTTTGACATTACAGATTTATCAAATCCAAAGGAAAAATTTACAGAAGTGATCGGCGGCAGGGGAACGTACTCCCAATTAAACTATGACCATAAGGCACTGCTCTTTGATAAAAAGAAAAACCTATTTGCTTTCCCGATAACTGTATATGAAAATGGAAAATCAACTAATGAAATGGAATGGGATTCAACCTTTGCCTTCCAAGGCGCTTATGTTTATAATATTGACCTTAAAAAGGGCTTTTCACTTCAATCTAAAGTATCCCATCACGACTCAAAGGCCATTTATGAGGAGTGGGAGTACAGCATTAATCGGATACTTTATATCGGTGATACGTTCTATGCATTATCTCCGAATAAAATTAGTTCCTATGAAATAAGCTCTTATAAGTTAAAAGGAGAATTAAGCTTAAAAAAATAAGTTTGAATTTTTAACACCAATTTTATAGGATATTATTTTTATTGAAGAAATCAGAAGATTGTTCCATAATTATCCTAAACAACCTCATTATTAACAGACTGGAGTAATCTATGAATCTAATTCTATATTTATTGGGCTCTTATTTCATCGGGAATATTTTAACTGCACACTTTCTAATAAAAATTCTTCATAAGGGAGAAATTCTTGGAGAGGGTTCAGGCAATCCGGGTGCGAGGAATGCAGGTCGTCTATATGGAAAAAAGGCATTTGTGCTTACTTTTCTTGGTGATGCCCTAAAAGGAGCGCTTGTCATTTTCATCGGTAAGATGCTCGAATTCTCTGAGCTAGAACAGCTGATCGGGTTGGCATTTGCCTTGGTCGGCCACATCAAACCCGTTCTTTTCCGATTTAAAGGTGGGAAAGGAGTTTCCACTTATATTGGTGGAGCGCTTGTGTTCGAGCCACTCTTAGCCATTGTAATTATTCTTGGCTTCTTAATAACGTATCCATTTACAAAAAGTTTTACCATTTCCGGACTTGGTTCTTTTTTGATTCTTCCAGTCGCTATCTACTTTCTTCATGATTCAATTTCAACAATGAGTGTATATATTATTCTCACGATTATTCTCCTATTGGCCCATTCCAAAAGCCTAATGGAGAAATGGAAAGCCTAACCCAAAATGATCGGGTTAGGCTTTTAACTTTTATTCGCTGTCCGGACTATTGACCATAATACCTGCAACTTGAGTCAATCGATCATAAAAAGCTTGTCCAGCAGGATTTTCATCTAAACCAATTTCATGAAATGCTTCTTTCATACATCGAAGCCAACAAGTTGCTCGTTTCGGCGTTACCTCGAAAGGAAGATGACGCTGCTGCATTGCAGGAGGTCCAAATTCTTCGCTATAAAGTGCCGGTCCTCCTGTAAATTGTGATAGAAACATACGCTGCTTCCTTTTAATATCTTCAATATCACCCTCAAATAAGGGACTTAAATCCTTATCTGCATATACGCGAGGATAAAAAGCATTCACTAGCTTTTCGATTGTCTCTGCTCCACCAATTCCAGAAAAAAGAGTATTCATTTTATAATCCATTTTCATCACCTACTATTGTCTATATTATTTAATAATAATTATAATGAATAACCTTAGAAAAAATAGTGATATATATCACGTTTTGTCACTCTAATTGGAAGTCTTTTGTAATCATTGGTATGATTATTTTATCTATACCATACTATTTTTTGTAGGAACATAAAGAGCATGGGAGGGTGTTTACGATGAACAAAGGATGTATAAAATGCGGGAGTTCTGATGCAGGCCAAAAAGAGGTGGCAATGACAGGGAATGGATTATCTAAAATGCTTGATCTCCAGCATAATAAATTTCTTGTTGTCTATTGCAAAAACTGTGGCTACTCAGAATTCTATAACAAGAAATCTTCAACAGCTGGAAATGTATTAGATTTCTTTTTCGGCGGTTAAGAATGTACGAAGCATTGCCAAAATCGGCAATGCTTTTCTAATCCTCATCAATATCCGTTAGGTTTTTGATATCAAGGGTGCTTTGTTCTTCAGACAAACTCCATTCAGGTATTGAGTTTATTACGATTGACTCAGTCGTATACGAACCGTTCATACTCTCTAATAATAAAGCCATATCAGGTATACTATTTTCAACATTCATCATCTGCACCTCCCAGTAGTAGGTTTTGTCTATATTTGGAAATTATACATATAAAGATGCTATATCTAAACTGAATAAGCACTCTTCCACTAACAAATCCTAAGTGCATATAGGATTGGAGGTATGTTTAAGATGAAAAAAGAAAAAGAAGTTGAATGTTTAGATGATAAGGATATCATGCATCATTTTATGTCAGAACAAATTGCCTATATATGTGTAGAGGAGGAGGAAGAACGAATGCGTGCTGAAGAGAATCAAACGAAAGGACAAGCAACATGAGAAAAAAGTACCTTTTAATGGTTCATCTTATTCTTCTTGTAAGCATCCTAGTTTCAGCAAATGCAGCTCAAGCATCGCCGCCATCCTATGCTAAATGGGGGCAATTAGCTGTTAAGACGGCCAAGGAAAAATATCCACGTGCGAATATTGTTGACTACTTGCATATTGGCAGGGAGGACAAGCCTCATTCAGCGATAGAAAAATTTAAACTTTGGGTAGACGATCAAGGGAAGGAGTTTGGACTGCTTATACAAATTGAGTTTGATCCAAAAAATGATCGGGTTATACAAGTAAATACTCAAAAAACGAACAACTAAAAATCCAATAAGCATCCGCTTAAAGAAGCGGATGCTTATTGGGGCAATTTAGACATTTACTTTGAAACTGGCAGCTGATAGCGCAGTGTTAAAATCCTTTAATAAATCTTCAGATGCCTCCAAACCAACAGAAAGACGAAGAAGACTGTTGCTAATTCCTCGTTTTTCACGTTCATGAATCGGCATCGCTGCATGGGACATTTTTACAGGATAAGAAAGAATGGACTCCACAGCACCAAGACTAACGGCAAACACAGGGATTTTTACTTTTGAAACAAATTCTCTTAATATCCTTTCATTCTCAAGCTCAAAAGAAAGGACAGCTCCTGCACCTTTTGCTTGCCTGCTTTGTAAAATATAATGTGGATGGTCTTCGAGTCCCGGATAGTATACCTTTTTGATTGCCGGATTCTTCTTTAAAGCTTCTGCAATTTGATTGGCTGATCGGATTGATTGTGAAAGTCTAACGTGCAGCGTTTTGATTCCCCGAAGAACAAGCCATGCATCCTGCACCCCAAGTACGGCTCCAAATGAATTTTGCAAAAATCCAATTTTATCTGCGAGTACCGGATCCTTCACCACAGTAATACCAGCAATAACATCACTATGACCGGATAGAAACTTCGTTGCACTATGCAGGACAACATCTGCTCCTAAAGTTAACGGCTTTTGTAATGCTGGCGTTAGGAATGTGTTATCAACGAAAGTTAAAGCCCCATGAGACTTGGCAATCGAGCTGATTGCTTCAATATCCGTTACTTTCAAAAGCGGATTGGATGGTGTCTCAACGTAAAAGACCTTTGTATTCGGACGAATGGCTTGCTTAACATCATCCAAATCAGTCATATCAACAAAGGTATGTTCAATGCCGTATCTTGAGAGCACTTCAGTAACGAAACGAAAGGTTCCCCCGTACACATCCTCTGTGATCACTACATGATCTCCTTTTGATAATAGCAGGAAAGCAGTTGATATGGCTGCCATGCCTGACGAAAACGCAAATCCTCTTGTTCCTTCCTCCATTTCAGCAATAATGGTTTCCAATGCTTCTCTTGTTGGATTTAAGCTTCGGCTATAATCATATTTCCCAAATGAATCGACACTGTATTGATGAAAGGTAGACGCATGTTGTATTGGAACACTTACTGCACCTGTTGCCTGATCTATTTTTTGACTATTATGGAGAAGCTTCGTCTGAAAACTCCATGATTCTATTTCACACATTGCAATCCCTCCATCTGAGCTTTAGTGAACGCATTCTCTAAATCATTTATTAAATCATCTACATTCTCTATTCCTACTGAGAAGCGCAATAAGCGGTTGCAGACACCTGTTTCCATTCGGATATGTTCAGAAATATCTGCATGTGTCTGGGTTGCAGGATATGTGATAAAACTTTCAACTCCGCCGAGGCTCTCGGCAAAAGTAATGAGGCTAAGATTTTGAAGGAACGGATTCACCCACCTTTCAGCTTTAATCCGGAATGAAATCATTCCGCCACGGCCTGGATAAAGGACATCGGTAACAGCTTCATGCTCAAATAAATATTGGAAAATTTCCTTTGCATTTCTCTCATGGCGTTCCATTCTTAAAGAGAGTGTTTTCATCCCTCGAATGAGAAGCCAAGAGTCGAACGGACTTAATACCGCACCTGAAGCATTATGATTAGTAGCTAATGATTCACAGATTTCCTTGCCCTTCGCAACAATTAGTCCTGCCAAAACATCATTATGGCCGCCTAAATATTTCGTTGCGCTATGGATAACAATATCTGCTCCAAGCTTTAACGGCTGCTGTAAAAGGGGAGTGAAAAAGGTATTATCAACAATGAGCAATAGTTGATGGCTTTTCGCAATAGAAGCAACCTCTTCAATATTAGTTTGCTCCATTAATGGGTTTGTTGGTGTCTCAATAAATATGGCTTTTGTCCGAGAAGTAATTTCCTTCTTTAGAACTTCAGCTGAAAGTGTTTGAACATATTTGCAGCTCAATCCCCATTTCTTACAGCCTTGTTCAAAAAGTCGATAGGTGCCGCCGTATAAATCCTTTGAAATGATAAATTCATCACCAGACTGAAAGTGAGAAAGGACGGTGAGAATGGCAGCCATCCCCGAACTGCATGCAAATCCTTGGTCACCATCTTCAAGCGCCGCAATTGCATTTTCAAGTATTTGCCTAGTTGGATTCCCAGTACGGATATAATCATATCCAGTTGACTGACCAATTCCTTCATGCCGATATGCAGTAGAAAAATAAACGGGTGGATTGACTGCTCCCGTTACTGATTCACTTCGATTGCCAATTTGGGCAAGGATCGTATCAAGCTTATGCATTATTTGCACTCCTTTTTAGTTTAAAAATAAAAAAAAGCCTTCTTTAAGAAGAAGACTTTTCATAAGCAAACTAGCCGTTCTTCTTATCTTTCAAGTTATTAAAACTTGTAGGAATTAGCACCTTATTAATCTCTTAGATTAATGGTTGCTGAGGTGTCTTCGGGCCTTACCCTCGACCTCTCTTGATAAGAAATCATTATTTAATTATTTCAAACTTTACAATATTCAAACCAATAAAGTCAACAATTATTTAATATAAGGCTCTTTTCTTAAGGCGGTTTTCTAAAAGATTGTTTTTTTTTTTTTTTTTTTTTGGAGAAAATTTCCATTTGCCAAAAATACTTGTTGATTGGAGCGGAAGGTGCGAGACTCCTGCGGGAGGAGTGGGACAGGTGAGACCCCACAGGAGCTATGCTCCGAGGAGGCTCAGCGCCCACCCCGCGGAAAGCGAGCATCCTGGAGCGGAAATCAACCTCTACCCACAAAAGATTAATATGCCATAATGTTTGCGAAAACAGCCAATAAATATAAATCCCTATAAATAAAGGGGAATAACACTTTTTTAATATAAGTTTTTTACGGATCATCTATCTGAAAACTTTTTTCACTATATTCGTATTAAAAACCTTTGAATAACAGTGTTTTACATGGTAGAATGGCTTTGAAAACGATTTATCCTCTGAAAAATATTATTATTCTAATAATTATCAACTATACTGATAGATGAGGATGAAAAGTTGAATAAAGATTTCACAACAAAATCAATTATGGAGGTCATTTTCCATGAAAAAGCCATTGAATGGCGAAAAGCCTTTTGCGGAAGGTTTTCATGGCCCGAACCTTGGCTATGTCATTGAATTATACGAAGCTTATTTAGAAAATCCCGAATCTGTTGATCCAGAAATGAGAGCCTATTTTGAATCTGCTGGTTCTCCCATTGTGGAAGAAGTAGAAAATAGAACGGAGATTGGTGGAGTTACACCCTCTTCGGGTCCATTAGAAAAAACATTAGCTGCCATTCGATTGGCAGACAACATCCGAACCTACGGACATATGGCTGCAGATATTTATCCATTAAATGATCATGAACCTGAAAAGAAACTATTTGAACTCTCGAATTACGGGTTAGTTGAAGAAGACTTATATGCCGTACCTGCAGGTGTCATTTGTACGGATGCGCCGATACCACTAAGAAACGGCCATGAAGCTATAAACTATTTAAAAAGCATGTACATGGATACGATTGCATTCGAATTTCATCATGTATATGATGCAAATGAAAAAAATTGGCTGCGTCGAAAAGTCGAATCAGGCAGCTTTAAAATTTCTCTTCAAAAGGAAGAAAAAACAAAACTTCTTAAAAGACTCACTGAAGTGGAGGAATTTGAGAAATTCCTTCATCGAACATTTGTTGGACAGAAGCGTTTTTCAATCGAAGGTCTCGATTCAATGGTTCCGCTGCTTGACGAAATTGTTGCAGAATCGGTTTCAAATGGTGCCAGAACAATTAATATTGGCATGGCCCATCGTGGACGTCTAAATGTTCTTGCCCATGTACTTGGGAAGCCTTACGAAATGATTTTTGCTGAATTCCAGCATGCGCCAAATAAAGAACTCGTTCCTTCAGAGGGTTCGATCGGAATCAGCTATGGATGGACAGGAGATGTTAAATACCATCTTGGACTTGATAAGCAGATTAAAGATGAGAATACGACGGTCACACGTCTAACATTAGCAAATAATCCAAGTCATCTGGAATTTGTCGGATCAGTTGTCGAAGGCTTTACACGTGCGGCTCAGGATGATCGATCATCAAAAGGGTATCCGAAAGAAAACCTTCGCTCAGCTTTGTCTATTATTATTCATGGGGATGCCGCATTCCCTGGACAGGGTATTGTCGCAGAAACATTAAACTTAGGACAGCTAAAAGGGTATAATACTGGGGGTTCCCTCCATATTATTGCCAATAATACAATTGGCTTTACAACTGAATCTCGTGATTCACGTTCAACTAGATATGCAAGTGATCTAGCAAAAGGGTATGAAATCCCAATCTTGCATGTGAATGCAGATGATCCGGAAAGCTGTATCGCAGCTGCAAGATTTGCTAGTGAATACCGAGAAAAGTTCCAAAAGGACTTCTTAATTGATCTCATTGGTTATCGCCGCTTTGGGCATAATGAGATGGATGAACCAATGACAACGAATCCATTGATGTATAAAATCATTAATGACCAGAAGACAGTTAAAGAACTTTATGGAAAGAAGCTTCTAAACCAGTCAACAATTACTAAAGAGGCTTCAGATAAAATAGAAGAAGATGTACTAAATAAACTGAAAGCAGCTTATGAAAAGGTACCAGCTGATAAAAAGGCAAGTGAGCTATTGAATCCGCCCGAAACAGTAGAAAAGGGCTTACCAGATATCAACACAGCTGTTCCAATTGATATTTTAAAGAAAATTAATCAAGAGCTATTAACTTGGCCTGAGAAATTTATGATTTTTAATAAGCTAGACAAAATTCTGAAACGACGAATGAATGCACTTGAAGGGGAAGGGAAAATTGATTGGGGTCATGCTGAAACGCTTGCGTATGCATCTATTTTACATGACGGTACACCCATTCGACTGACAGGCCAAGACTCAGAAAGAGGGACATTCGCTCATCGGAATATTGTTTTGCATGATAGCAATACAGGAAAGTCTTATTCGCCACTTCATTTATTCTCATCGGCGAAGGCTTCATTTGCCATTCATAATAGTCCATTATCAGAGGCAGCTGTTCTGGGATTTGAGTATGGATATAATGTGTTTGCACCAGAAACACTCGTATTATGGGAAGCCCAATTTGGTGATTTCGCCAATTCTGCTCAGGTGATTTTTGACCAGTTCATTGCAGCTGGACGAGCAAAATGGGGACAAAAATCTGGACTTGTTATGCTGCTCCCACATGGCTATGAAGGGCAAGGTCCTGAACATTCAAGTGCCCGTTTAGAAAGGTTTTTAACACTAGCAGCTGAAAACAACTGGACTGTGGCCAATTTAACTTCTGCTGCACAGTATTTCCATATTTTAAGGCGACAGGCAGCTATTTTAAAACGAGAAGAAGTACGTCCACTTGTCATTATGGCGCCAAAAAGTCTTTTACGTAATCCGCTAGTTGCTTCAACTGGACTTGAATTAAGTGAAGGCAAGTTTCAATCCGTTATTGAACAACCTGGCTTGGGGCAAAATGCAGAAAAAGTGACTCGTCTTGTTCTCTCAACAGGGAAAATGGCTATTGACCTAGTTGATCATCTGAAAAATATAGATGATCAAGAATGGTTCCACCTTTTGCGTGTGGAAGAAATCTATCCATTCCCAATGAAGGAGTTAAAAAATATTAGCTCACGCTATCCAAACCTAAAGGAAATGGTTTGGGTTCAGGAAGAGCCTAAAAATATGGGTTCATGGAATTTCGTTGAACCAAGACTGCAACAGCTTGCACAAGGTTCTGTTGAAGTGACGTATTCAGGAAGGCGTCGTCGCTCAAGTCCTTCTGAGGGAGATCCTAACGTTCATAAAAAAGAGCAAGCACGTATCATTGAAGAAGCATTAACGCAGGAAGCAAGGGGAGGAAATTAAGGTGGCAGAGATAAAAGTACCAGAACTAGCCGAATCGATTACAGAAGGAACGATTGCCCAATGGTTAAAGAAACCAGGTGATTTTGTTAATAAAGGGGACTATGTAGTTGAGCTTGAAACGGATAAAGTGAATGTTGAGATCATTTCAGAGCATAGTGGAATCTTAAAAGAAGTAAGAGCAGGGGAAGGCGATACAGTTAATGTCGGTGAAACAATTGCCGTAGTTGACGAGAGTGGGGAAGCAGCTACTGAGTCAGTTCAACCGCAAGCTGAAGTTGAAAAATCTCCAGTTCCAGAGGAACCAAAACAGGCTGTCCAAATGGAAGAAACGGCTCAAGTAAGCAATGAGCAAAAAGGGCAGCGTCCGATCGCTTCACCAGCTGCAAGAAAAATGGCTCGTGAGAAAGGGATTGATCTTACACAAGTGCCTACAGCAGATCCACTTGGACGTGTTCGTGCACAGGATGTATCATCTTTTAACCCTCGTGAAGAAGTTCAGAAGCAAGTAAATTCAGCTCCAAAGCCATCGGCATCACCTGTTGTTCAGCCTGCTGGCAAAGAAGTTGAACGTATTCGTATGACCCGCCGTCGTCAAACAATTGCTAATCGACTAGTAGAAGTACAACAAACAGCAGCTATGCTGACAACATTCAATGAAGTAGATATGACAAATGTGATGAACTTGCGTAAACGCCGTAAAGATAAGTTTTTGGAAGAAAATGATGTGAAACTAGGATTCATGTCCTTCTTCACTAAAGCAGTTGTAGCTGCATTGAAAAGAAGTCCATTATTAAATGCAGAGATTCAAGGCGATGAACTTGTGCTTAAAAAATTCTATGATATTGGGATTGCCGTATCTGCTAATGAAGGACTAGTTGTACCAGTCGTACGCGATGCAGATCGCAAAAACTTTGCTGAAATTGAAAAGGATATTTTAGACCTTGCTGAAAAGGCAAGACATAATAAATTAGCCTTGCAAGATCTTCAGGGTGGAACATTTACGATTACAAATGGCGGCGTTTTTGGTTCCTTATTATCTACACCAATCTTAAATGGACCACAAGTCGGTATTTTAGGAATGCATTCCATTAAGCTTCGCCCAGTAGCAATTGATGCAGAGCGTATGGAGAATCGTCCTATGATGTATATTGCATTGAGCTATGACCACCGCATTGTTGATGGAAAAGAAGCAGTTACTTTCTTATCAAGGGTGAAAGAATTAATTGAAGATCCAGAATCACTATTATTCGAGGCTTAATAGAAAGAGAATGGCAGAAATAAAAGGAATAAAAAAGAGCGATTGGTATGAAAACCAATCGCTTTTTTTCGTGCATTCAACTGAATTATTACTATTTACTTCTTAAATGGTTTTAAACCGCGTTTTGTAATCTCCATTTTTAATATCCTAACCCATTCTTTCTCTGATCCAGACTTTAATGCATCACGATACGAGACGACCAATTGTTCATTACTCATAATCTTCATTCTGCATACCTCCTGAAATGGATTGAATATTCAAGCTTTCATTTATTTTAATCGTTTCTCTCCCTTTTGAAAACCCCAATTTTCAAAAAATACAAAAAGGGGACTTTCGAACCTTAAAAACACTATCCAAAAGTGGTTTACTCGATACGAATTTAAAAAAAGGGGGAAATAGGCAAATAGTAATTTGGAGTACTATTTTTTCAATTTTATATTACACTAATAATAAGGGAAAGTTTGTATAAAAAGGAGAAAGATCCAATGGAATTACAACTTGATCATATTGTTCACTTTATTCATCTGCACCCTAATGAAGCCGTAAATGTATGGAAAGAGCTTGGTTATCATGCCGTTATGGGTGGAAGCCATGAAAATTGGGGTACATTTAATAGTCTGCTTTATGTTGGAGATGCGTATATTGAATACCTAGCTATCGAAAACACACCTATCGCTTCTATTTCTGATAACCCTTTAATTTCACAATTAATGCAGGATCTACCGAATGGAGAGGGAATCAGTCAGATTTGTTTCAGAACTAGTGATATAAATAATGTGAAGAAACAACTAGAGGAAAGAGGATGTCAAACCTATTCCATTTTCAATGGCAGCAGAAAAAGACAGGATGGACAGATTATTAAGTGGAAGATGTTATTTATTAAGGATAACACAAGTTTACCCAATCCATTTTTCATCGAATGGGCGCAAACAAATGAAAGCCGAATGAAAGAGTTAGAGGCACTTAATTTCTTAGATAGAAGACTTGTCGAGCATAAGATTCAAACGATACAAATTGTTATAAATAATTGTGAAGAAACTGCAAATAAGTGGGCTGAGTTATTTAACTTTTCTATTATCGGCATTTCTACAGAAGCACAAACAGCTACAAAGAAGGCAAAAATTCAAGGCGCAGGAGTTGAAATCCTTTTCTGTCAGCCATTAAATGAGGAAAACCCTCTACATAATAAACTTAATCAAAGAGGAGAAAGGCCTTTTGAAATCCAATTCAAGCCAACACTTGATTGTGGTCCAATAACCATATTTGGGTCAGATTATAAATAATCAAGTAAAGAGATTGCATTACATAATTGTGATGCAATTTTTTATTTGAAAATGTAATATTAGAAAATATTGAATATTCAGCGATATATGTTAACATAAATTGTAAGCACTTTGTAAGTAATAGCGATTATTTAAAGTGAAATCATCATTTATGGGGGCGGTATTCAATGACAGAGCTATTAAATTTAACGGTTGGAAGGCTTTTGGAGGAGAAAGCAAATCTTCACCCAGACCACGAAGCAGTTGTTTATACCGAATTAGGGCTGCGGATGAACTACAGGCAATTCGATGATTATTGCCGAAAAGCAGCAAAAGGGTTAATGAAGCTCGGCCTTGAAAAAGGGGAGCATATTGCTGCATGGTCAACTAATACACCAGAATGGCTTACCACTCAGTTTGCAACAGGGAAAATGGGTGCTGTTCTTGTTACAGTTAACACAAATTACCGTACAACTGAACTAGAATATTTACTTAAGCAGTCGGATGCAACGACTATTATACTAATGGAGCAATATCGCGACGCCTCATACATAGATATGCTTTATGAAATCGCACCTGAATTAAAGACTAGTGAGCCGGGATGTCTTCAGAGTGATCGGCTTCCGTTCTTGAAAAATGTCATTGTACTTGGAGAGAAGCGATTTCCTGGTACTTTTAGCTGGGATGATCTATTAACATTAGGCGAGACCTTGGAAGATGATCAGCTTAATCAGAGGATGAATGAGCTTGATCCTGATGATGTTATTAATATGCAATACACATCAGGAACAACCGGCTTTCCAAAAGGGGTCATGCTGACACATACTAATGTTGTTAACAATGCATTTAATATTGCCAGCTGTATGCAATTGACAAGAAGAGATAGATTATGTATCCCTGTGCCGTTCTTTCATTGCTTCGGCTGTGTGATTGGTACACTTGCATGTGTTTCCGTTGGTGCAACAATGGTGCCAGTACAGGAATTTAGTACAAAAGGCGTGCTGAAGACAGTACAGGATGAGAAATGTACAGCTCTCCACGGGGTTCCAACGATGTTTATTGCTGAATTAAATGAACCTGATTTCAGCCAATATGATCTTTCAACACTCCGTACAGGTGTGATGGCAGGTTCAAACTGTCCTATTGAAGTCATGAAAGCAGTTATTGAAAAAATGGGTATGAATGAAATTACAATTTGCTATGGCCAAACAGAGGCATCGCCAGTAATTACACAGACAAGAACGGATGACCCGATTGAACTACGCGTCGAATCGGTCGGTAAAGCCTTGCCAAACGTTGAAGTAAAAATAGTTGAACCTGGGACAAGCCGTGAAGTTCCATATGGTGTTCAAGGAGAACTGTGTACAAGAGGCTATCAAGTCATGAAGGGCTATTATAAAAACCCAGAAGCCTCGAGAGAAGCAATTGATGAAGAGGGCTGGCTCCATACTGGGGATTTAGCTGTCATGGATGAGAATGGCTATTGCAGAATTACAGGGCGTTTGAAGGATATGATTATTCGTGGTGGGGAAAATATATACCCGCGTGAAATTGAGGAATTTCTATATTCTCATCCAAGTATTCTTGATGTCCAGGTCGTTGGAGTTCCAGATCCCGTATTTGGAGAAGAAGTTGTCGCATGGATTATTTTAAAAGAGGGCGAATCTGTCTCAAATGAAGAAATTCGTGCATTTTGTAATGGGAAAATCTCAAGGTATAAAATCCCCCGCTACTTTGAATTTACAGATGCCTACCCAATGACAGCTTCTGGAAAGATCCAAAAATTCCGATTGCGTGAACAAACAATAGAAATCATTGAAAAAGAAAAATTTGTACAATAGGGTTAGATATAATTTCCCTCCCCATGTTTGAAACGGGCTAAGCAGGTGGTAAAGAATGATTGCCATCTTCTTAGAAAAGAGGGTCATTCAATGGATTATTTCGCAAATAATCGTTTTTTTGAAATAGTTTATGGGGAAGAGACATTTGAATTCCTTGAATTTATTCGTATCGATTATATTTGTGAGGTTACTTATATAACATTAAAGAATGTCATTACAAGAGAGATATTTACCTTTGACGAGGGTGAAATTCAAGTCATTCGCAAGAAATTTCATCGACTTCCACAAAATACGGCAAAAAACAATAATAATCTTGCGGCTAAGGGCACCTATTCTTTATACTATTGAATATAAAGAAAGAAGGAGTTGCTTAGATGATTCATCAAAATTGGCATGAAAAAGAGACAATGAAGCAAGTCAAATGTATTCATACAGACGCAGCAAAATATATTGTAAATAGAGCTTTAACAGCTGGGAAAGTATATGATGTGAAAAATGAAACAGAGGAATTTTATTTTATCATTGATAACTCAGGAAAAGTCAGCGGTTTTTACAAAGACTATTTTCAGGATGCGTAAATAAAGAGGAGAACTGTCAGCTAGTATGCTGGCAGTTTTTCTATCTTAGGAGAAGAGGAGAAGTAGATATGCACTTATGGGAGGAATTATTTCTGCTTTCTGGGGATACTGTAGAGCTATTGCCTTTATTGGAGAATCACATCGATTTATTATGGAATGCCTCTGATCATCAAGAGATTTGGACTTATATGGCAACAAAAATCGATTCAAAGGAAATGCTGCAGTCTGAAATTAATAAGGCGATTGAGGGAAGGGAACTTGGCAGTCAATATCCGTTTGCTGTGTTACATAAAGGAAAAAACGAAATCGTTGGCAGTACCCGGTTTCTAGACATTTCTACAGCTAACAAAAGTGCAGAAATTGGATTTACCTGGTATCATCCTTCCGTATGGCGAACGAATGTGAATACGCAATGTAAATATTTAATGCTTACCCATGCCTTTGAAAATTGGAAACTAAATCGGGTATTTTTCAAAACAGATTTGCGAAATATACGCTCTCAAGAAGCAATTGCACGTCTAGGTGCTGTGAAAGAAGGGGTACTGCGACAGGACAGGATGATCTCTGATGGCCATATTCGTGACACTGTCTATTTCAGCATATTGAAAGAAGAATGGCCAAATGTGAAAAAACATCTACTTCAAAAAATGATCAATTAAGATAACAGAAAAGGGATCTAACATTTAGTTAGACCCCTTTTAATAAGAGTAATTAACGATTAGTATGTGTATTATTTGGGAAAATTCGGCGTACTGTTTCGGAAAACTCCTCAAAGAATCCTTCAATAGGTTCGCCATTACGAATATCATTTGAATAAGACGTCATGCGGTCGTAAAAATCTGGATTTGCTGATATATAGACATCATCTATATTTTGATCAACCGCTTTTACCTGGTCTGCAATCTTCTTTTCCACTACCTTGGTTAATTCAACCCCATCATTGAGTTGTGCTGCTACATAGGCATTATCATTTGTCACAATGACATTAACATCATCGACTTCAGGTATGGCAACAATCTTCTCTGCAACCCGATCAGCTACTCTCATTCCTTGTGCGTCATTTCTATTATTATCCACGTTATTTCTAACACGAAGCAATGGCTCGCGATCGTTTAAATTATTTGTTTCATTTAGGCGATCCGTATAATTGACACGAAGAGGATCTGTTACATCACGGTTTCTCAGAGCCGTGTCATCCATCCCTTTATTATTAGCCCCACATGCAGATAGCACTACAGCTGATAAAGCAACAGCTAATATCATTTTTGCCTTCAAAAGAAATTCACTCCTTTATTCGTATTCTTAATTATTTTTCCACCTTCCATTTGAGATATGCCTGATTTATTTTTCTAAAGGATGCGATTTTTTCCTTATGAATGATAATATAACAATAGGATAAATATCGGAAAGCGGGGAAGAATATGGCGTATTTTTCTATTGGAATTGGTGGAATAATTGGAAGCCTACTTAGGTATTTCGTTTCTTTATGGTCGGGTAACCTTTTAGGAAATTCCTTTCCTTTTGGAACACTAATTGCCAATATTGCTGGAGCGTTTCTACTTGGAATTTTCACCAGAAAAGTAGCCGAATCAAATAGAGCTAACCCTAACTATGTACTAGCCATTGGCACGGGGGCGATTGGATCTTTTACAACATTATCTACTTTAAGCACTGAGACTGTTTTGCTAATGGAAAAAAGCGAATGGCTGTTAGCATTCATTTACATTATCTTAAGTTTAATTGGTGGTCTGGGAGCAGCCTGGATAGGTTATCGGCAGAGAGGCTTGAAAGGGATGGGCGTGAAATAATGTGGTTAAATATGCTATTTGTTGCGATTGGCGGATTTTTTGGTGCCAATTGCCGTTACATAATGTCTCAATTTTTTAAAAAGAGAATTCCTAGTAAATGGGCATTAAGAACCTTGGTAGTGAATTTATTAGGCTCATTTTTATTAGGATTTTTAATTGGGGTAAACGGTGAGGAAAGAATAACTTTATTGCTGGGAACAGGATTTATGGGTGCTTTTACAACTTATTCCACCTTTAATCTAGAGACGATCCAACTTTTTCAAACCAAAGAAAAAGGCTCAGCCATTGTCTATTTAATTTTGACTTACTTCGGCGGAATTATGCTTGCATTCCTTGGTCTGCTTATAGGGAAGATATAAAAAGAGTATAGCCAGTGGCTATACTCTTTTTAAGACATTTGCTTCAATTGATTAACTTGGCTTTACTTCGCTGACTGGCTTTTCAGTTTGATAAAGTTTTCTACCAAGCATCGTTTGTAATGTTAAGAAGATACCGCCGATTGTCCAATAAAGTGGCAAGGCGGCTGGTGCATTTAATGAAATCATGACAATCATAATGGGTGAAAGCAAACCCATAAACTTCATTTGCTTCTGTGTTTGAGCAGGCATATTCGACTGTGAAACCTTGAATTGAAGATAGTAGACAATTCCTGCAATAGCAGTGATCCACATATCTGAATGGCCAAGATTAAACCATAAGAATGAATGGGAAGCAATTTCCTCTGATCCTCTAATTGCATAGTAGAAGCCCATTAATATTGGCATTTGAATAAGAACAGGTAAGCATCCCATATTTAGCGGGTTGACATTATGTGTCTTATAAAGTGCAAACATTTCTTGCTGAAGGATTTGCTGTTCCTTTTGATTCTTTGTTGCTTTTAATTTCTTCTGGATGATATCCATTTCTGGTTTAAGAATATCCATTTTCTCTTTCATTATTTGCTGCTTTTTATATTGTTTCAGCATCAACGGCATCAATAATAGTCTAATAGCAAGTGTGATGATAATGATCGCAATACCATAATTATCATTGAAAATAGTGGCAACCCCGTGAATTAAATTAGCAAAAGGCTCAACTAGATAAGTGTGAAAAAATCCATCGTTCGCTTGCCCATTTTGTCCCTGGCAAGCTGCTAGAAGTAAAGAAGCTAGTGAGAGCATCAGGATTAAGTAAAAATTTTTCTTATTTTTCATTTTCGTAACTCCTCCTATTGTTCATGTCTTTATATGTCAATAGACAGGAGTTAAGTCTTCTGGGTCGTCACCCGTAGTACCTTCTTTATTCTTTATACATTTTGTAATCCAAATCAATAATGGATTTCTATATTTAAAATAGATTAACTGCAGATGTGGATGATTTATAGACGTATCCAAATCGCGCTCATTATTTATTGAATCAATAAAATGATATTCAATATTCCAAACCCAAATATACTTAACCATCATTCCAAGCAGAAAGCTAACGTATATCGAATATTCTGCAGGAATATTTGAAATATCAATGAAAAATTCAATCAACTACTTCACCCCAATTTTAAGGCCAATGATTAAATTATAATTTAAAATTTGATTTTGGGCAATTATGAATAATATCCAATGAGTTTTAGACAGAAGTTTTTTGTTGAACACTCCATGGGAGAGAGATAGAATAATGATGAGGACTGAATAATTTTTGAACGGTGGGGTATTTTGTTATTACCTAAACGTAAAACGCTCTTTTCAATTGCAAAAATAATCGTTCCAATTAGCATATTGGTATTACTCAGTTATGAAGCAAGGGAAATATTAAAAGATTTTGATTGGGAAATACTTTCACATTTTTGGGACAGACTTTCTTTAAGTAAACTCATTTTTATTTTTATCCTTGGATTGGTGTCTCTAATACCAATGTTTTTTTATGATGTGATCTTAATGCAAATATTTCATATTCGCATTCCCAAAAGAAAAAGTTTTTTTTATTCTTTATCTGCAAATGCCTTCTCTAATCTTGTTGGATTTGGAGGGGTTGCAGGAGCAACCTTAAGATCCTATTTTTATAGAAAATATATACAAACTAATGTACCGTATATCCAAATTATCGCAAAAATGTCGTTATTTTATTTAACCGGACTATCTATATTATCATGGCTTATCGCATTTTCTGATATGCATATTTATTCTGAAGTAAAGCTCATTAAGTTTGCGGTTTGGGGTGTGGCTGCCTATTCACCAATCCTATTGATAATATTCTTTCTCAAGAAATCCTTTTGGAATTTGGGTGATTTAAAAAGGGGCTATATTAGCGAATTAATGGCAGTTTCTTTATTTGAGTGGATTTTTGTTGTTATATGTATATGGGGAATTGCGAATATATTAGGTGTTTCCGTATCATTATTGATTATCTTTCCAATTGTAATAATCTCAGCTTGTGCAGGAATTATTAGCATGATTCCAGGTGGTATCGGGTCTTTTGATCTTGTTTTCCTCATTGGAATGGAAACGAAAGGGGTCCCAGCAGAAATTAGCCTCTTAATACTGATGCTGTATCGTTTAAGCTATTATATTCTTCCTGCTTTACTGGGTACGCCCTTCGTTATCCAGCATCTATATTTCAAAAGAAAACAGTGAGGGATGGGGACTGTAATTAAGCAGTCCTTTTCTTTTATCACAGATTAACGTGTTAAAAAATCCCTCACTGTTAAATTCACTTTATATAGATTCTTCTTTTACAATGGGCTTTATAGGAAGCAGAAGCTTGGCTGTTACAAGCCTGCTTCTAACGAGGACACCAATCCACGAAGCAAGAGCTGCTTTGATCAAACCAACGATGATAAAAGGTGTGAACCCGCCAGCAAAAGCAGCTGTCCAGGAAAGATCTGCTGATATTTTTAACCAAGTGGTTCCAAAAGCTAATATAATAAACATCCCTATCGTATTCGCTATCATTGCATTCTTAAAAGTAAAACTTGTTTTCTCCATATAATAGCCCATGATAAAGGTGCCTGGTATAAATCCGACTAGAAATCCGCCAGTAGGTCCAATAAGTTTAGAAATTCCACCAGAGAATTCTGCAAATACAGGGACACCTGAAGCACCGATGACTAAATATAATAGAACAGAAATTGTCCCATATCGTGCACCAAGAATAGTTGCTGCTAATCCAATTGCCAGTGTTTGCCCAGTTATAGGCACAAGCGGGAGCGGAATGATTAATTGTGCTAAGACACAAATAATCGCGGCAAATAGAGCCGTTACAATCATGGATCTTAATTTTAATTGTTCAGTAGTCATTTCATTTCTCCTTCTCGTTTATATGTTAACTTATTTATATTTTAGTTAACAATATAAATTTAATATTTACTGAATTCTTTGTCAAGAATATATTAAAAAATTGATGTTACTGCTGATTGGGTAATCAAATACAATTCAGGGTAAAATAGCATAAGTGTTTGATTGCTCAAACGTTTTAGGAGGTTAATGAATGAGTTCGCATTTTGCTGATGATAGTCTTACATTACATACTGATTTATATCAAATAAATATGGCAGAAACCTATTGGGAGGATCGTATTCATAATAGAAAAGCTATTTTTGAATTATATTTCCGAAAAATCCCGTTTGGAAATGGATATGGTATATTTGCTGGGTTAGAAAGAGTCATTCAATTTATCGAACAATTTCGTTTCTCAGCAAGTGATATTGCCTATTTGAGAGATGAATTGAACTATAAGGAGGACTTTCTTGATTATTTATCGACACTGACTTTTACAGGTTCCATCCGTTCATTAGAAGAAGGCGAGCTAGTTTTCGGGAACGAGCCAATTATGAGGATAGAAGCACCACTTGCACAAGCACAATTAATTGAGACGGCATTATTAAATATCATTAATTACCAGACATTGATCGCAACGAAAGCGGCTCGAATTAAAGAAGTTGTTGGTGAAGAAACAGCGATGGAGTTTGGCACAAGAAGAGCGCACGAAATGGACGCAGCTATATGGGGGGCAAGAGCAGCCTATATTGGCGGTTTTCAATCGACTTCAAATACAAGGGCAGGGAAAAAGTTTGGCATGCCTGTCTCCGGAACACATGCCCATGCACTCGTACAAGCATATAAAGATGAGTACACTGCATTTCATAAATATGCACGAAGACATCGAAATTGTGTTTTTCTAGTTGATACTTATGATACATTAAAGTCAGGGATACCAAATGCAATCAGAGTAGCAAAGGAACTTGGTGACCAAATTAACTTTATTGGCATTCGACTGGATAGCGGGGATCTCGCTTATCTTTCAAAAGAGGCAAGAAAAATGCTTGATGAAGCAGGGTTCCATGATGTAAAAATAATTGCATCAAACGATTTAGATGAATATACAATTTTGCACTTAAAGGGGCAGGGTGCCAAAATTGATGTCTGGGGAGTAGGGACAAAGTTAATTACTGCTTATGAACAAGCTGCACTAGGAGCAGTTTACAAGCTCGTATCCATTGAAGATGAAGCAGGTAAAATGGCAGACACGATAAAAATTAGCGGGAACCCTGAAAAAGTAACAACACCCGGCTTAAAAAGGGTTTATCGTATTATTAATAAAAAATTCAACAAATCTGAAGGGGATTATATTGCTTTGGAATTTGAGAATCCCCAAGAGGAAGAACGTCTGAAAATGTTTCATCCTATTCATACGTACATAAAGAAATACATCTCAGATTTTGAAGCTAGGGAGCTGCATAAAGATATTTTTCTGGATGGAAAACGAGTCTATTCACTGCCAAGCCTTCCTGATATTCAACTTTTTGCTAAAGAGAATTTGTCATTACTTTGGGATGAGTATCGACGATCCTTGCATCCAGAAGAGTATCCTGTCGACTTAAGTCAAAAATGCTGGGATAATAAAATGGAGCTTATTAACAGTATTAAAGAAAAATTAAAAAAAACTTAAAAGAGAAACACGGGGAGGCAGAGGGATGTCTTTGCAGAATGAAATAATGAAAAAGCTGAATGTCAAAGCAGTTATTGAACCAAAAACTGAAATTAGACAACGAATTAACTTTTTAAAAGAATACTTGATTCAAACAAAAGCAAAAGGATATGTACTTGGGATAAGTGGGGGACAAGACTCTACTCTTGCCGGCCGGTTAGCACAGCTCGCAGTTGAAGAGCTAAGAAATGAAGGCCATGAAGAGGCATTATTTGTAACCGTTCGTCTCCCATACGGAACGCAAGCAGACGAAGAAGATGCAAAGCTTGCGTTATCCTTTATTAAGGCAGACCATGAGTATGTATTTAATATTAAAGCAGCTGTTGATGAAGTAGAAAAAGAATATAACGCAATTGTTCAAACTAAACCTTTAAGTGATTATCAAAAGGGGAATGTAAAAGCTAGAATGAGAATGATTGCTCAATACGCTTTTGGCGGGGAAAAGGGGCTTCTAGTTATCGGCACTGATCATGCGGCAGAAGCAATAACTGGCTTTTATACGAAATATGGCGATGGGGGAGCAGATATCACCCCATTAACAGGATTAACGAAAAGACAAGGGAAAGCATTGCTTCAAGAATTAAGCGCGGATGAAAGATTATATTTAAAAGTACCTACGGCCGACCTTCTAGACGAGAAGCCTGGACAAGCGGACGAAACAGAACTCGGCATTACCTATGATGAACTTGATGATTATCTCGAAGGCAAAGAAGTGAAAAAGGAAGTGGCAGAGAAAATCGAAAAACGCTACCTGCTGACCGAACATAAAAGACAAATTCCAGCTTCAATGTTTGATTCATGGTGGAAATAAAAAGGACAGTTTCACTACCTTGCCACTTGATTTTGTCTCGTGGAATGATTCAATGAGACAGTTTTCTTGCCTATCCACCTAAGTTTGTCCCATAGACTGATTCTATGGGACAATTTTCTTGCCTATCTACCTAAAGTTGTCTCGTAGAATGATTCAATAAGACCGTTTTCTTTTCCTGCACCTAAGTTTGTCCCATAGACCAAAACATACTCCAACTTTCAAATCACATAATGAAACTCTGCAAGTTCATCAAATGCATTTTCTCAGTTTTTATATCCAGTACGTTATCGTGTCCATTATTCCAATTAGCAGCAGAATCACTCCCGCAGCCGTCTGAATATATTGGCCGAGTTTCCTGCTCTTTCTTATCAGAGTCCCATCTACTCCCAATATATAAACAACCATCAAAAAAATGATTAGTGGAATAGATGTGCCGATAGCAAAGATAGGAGGGAGAATTGCTCCATAGGAAGCGTTCAAAACTAGCGGCATAAGTCCAAAAAAGAATAAGGAAAACATGGTTGGGCAAAATGCAATTGAAAATGCAACTCCCATTAAAAAGGAACCCGCTTTTCCTTTTCCTTTAAATGAGGGCAGCTTCGCACTCAACTTCGTCACCCACTTTAATTTAATTAACCCAATTAGTACAAGACCCATTACAACAAACAAAGGTCCCATGAGCTTTCGGAAAATCGAAAAGTAGCTGGGCAGCATCATCTGAAGTTCTTTCCCAAGTAGCCATACGAAAAACCCGAGTACTGTAAATACGGTTATTTTCCCTAGAATAAAAAAAATCGCCTCTGCCCATTGACTTTTAGACTGAAGACTTTTATTTCCGTAAAAGGTGATTGCGCCAATATTTCCGGTGAGCTGACAAGGAGCAAGGGCACCGATTATACCGAGGATAAAAGCACCAAGTAGCGGAATCTCTTTGCTTTCATTAACCATTGATAAAAAGGGACTGCTTAATAATTGAGAAAGTTCATTCAGTAGTTGATACATGATCATTCCTCCGATTAGATGCAAGTTCTTATATTAAGAATAACAAATAACTGCTTATAAACGATTGGCATTTTTAACAGATTCATAAACTTTTCCATCAGAAAAAAACTGCTCCTATTCAGAAACAGTTTCGATATTCTCTATTTTCTTATGAACTTCTTGATAAAACTCAGCTGCATCATCCACATTTAAAAGAATACGATTGGCTTTTCGTACAATACCATACATCAAATGTGCATCCTGTGGCTGTTTAAGCGTTATTTCAAATTGTGGCTTTTCCTGAAAAAAATCTAACACTCTTGCATCAAAAGTAGTTTTCAGCTCGCTTTTACTTAATTTCTCAGGTCTATCATTATACTGTATTTGAAAGGGAAGAAAAATAAAAAATGCAGCGTAGACAAAGGGTCAAACTGCATTTTTTATTCATTATTCATCATTTGAAAGCAATTGAAGAGCCCATTCCGCTTTTTCATCACTAGGTGGATCGATATCTTTTAAAGGGTACTCCAGTCCGAGCGCTTCCCATTTATATACGCCAAGCTTATGGTAGGGGAGGACTTCAACTTTTTCCACATTAGTCAAAGAACGAATAAACTCACCAAGTTTTCGTAAATCCTGTTCATCGTCTGATATTGTTGGGACTAGAACATGGCGAATCCAAACAGGTACTTCATGATCTGATAAATAACGAGCAAAAGTTAGAATATGTTCATTTGTTAAGCCAGTCAGCTTTTTGTGTTTTTCCTTGTCAATGTGTTTTAGGTCAAGCAACACAAGGTCTGTATAAAGCAATAATTCTTTTAATTGTGCTTGAAATAAAGGTGCATTCGAATAACAGCCACCTGAAGAATCGATGGCAGTATGAATACCTAATTTCTTACATTCTTTAAACAACTCAATTAAGAAGGGGATTTGCAGTAACGGCTCGCCTCCGCTAACGGTGATTCCACCTCCAGATGCTTCAATGAAAGGGAGATAGGAGGAAATATCGGTCATGATTTCAGAAACAGACATTTGCTTGCCTGTGCCAATCTCCCAAGTATCGGCATTATGGCAAAATTGGCAGCGAAGCAGACAGCCTTGTGTGAATATAACATATCGAATACCAGGTCCATCAACCGTTCCAAATGTTTCAATTGAATGTATGTTTCCGTTCATGATGATCTTCCTTTCGTTCTAGAGGTTAGAGAGGAGAGTGCAAGAAATTGAAAAGTAAGCCGATTTCTTTTACACTCTCGCTTTATTATTGTCTAGCGCAAGCGTCCTATCGCCTATCAAACTTCAGGTCTCCTCCGCAACGATTGCGTCAACATCGGTTTGCTCACTAAAAACCGTGTTTCCTATATCTTAGTCAGGGCCCTACCAGTTTGTATGGCGATGACCAAGGCGATTCAGCTTTTCTTATTACATCGTTTCATGGAATGTACGATTGATTACATCTAGCTGCTGTTCTTTCGTCAGTTTAATAAAGTTTACCGCATATCCAGACACCCTGATTGTTAATTGCGGGTATAATTCCGGATGCTCCATTGCATCGATTAATGTTTCTCGATTAAAGACGTTTACATTTAGGTGATGACCAGATTTAATTGTATAGCCATCAAGAATGGATACAAGATTACGAATACGACTCTCATCATCTTTTCCTAGCGCTTTAGGAACGATTGAAAATGTATTTGATACACCGTCCATAGCGTATTGATAAGGAAGCTTCGCCACGGAAGAAAGGGAAGCTAGGGTACCTTTTGTATCACGTCCATGCATTGGATTTGCCCCTGGTGCAAATGGTTCACCCGCACGACGTCCATCAGGTGTATTTCCTGTTTTCTTTCCGTACACAACATTAGATGTAATAGTTAGAATGGATAATGTATGCACAGAATTACGATAGGTTTCATGCTTTTTCAGCTTTTTCATAAAGCGTTTAAGAATATCCACTGCAATTTCGTCTACTCGATCATCATTATTACCGTATTTCGGGTAATCTCCTTCTGTAACAAAATCGACAGCTAAGCCATTTTCATCACGGAGTATTTTCACTTGTCCATACTTGATCGCACTCAATGAATCAGCGACAACACTTAACCCTGCAATTCCTGTCGCCATGGTCCGAATGATTTCTGAATCATGAAGGGCCATTTCAATTCGTTCATAGCTGTATTTGTCATGCATAAAGTGAATAATATTTAACGTATTAATATATAAATCTGCAAGCCACTCCATCATATGGTCAAATTTGCTCATTACTTCTTCGTAATTAAGCACTTCGCCTGCAATTGGTGCATATTCAGGACCAACCTGGATGTTTAACTTTTCATCCTTACCGCCATTAATTGCATAGAGAAGAGCTTTTGCTAAATTAGCACGGGCACCAAAGAATTGCATTTGCTTGCCGATTTCCATTGCTGATACGCAACAGGCAATTCCATAATCATCTCCATATTCAGGAAGCATGATATCGTCATTTTCATATTGAATAGAGCTTGTTTCAATAGACATTTTTGCACAGTACTTCTTAAAATTTTCAGGCAGCTTTGATGACCAGAGTACAGTCAGGTTTGGCTCAGGAGCTGGTCCTAAATTATTTAATGTATGAAGGAATCGGAAAGAGTTTTTCGTTACAAGCGGACGTCCATCTAGAGCCATCCCGCCAATAGATTCTGTCACCCATGTCGGATCCCCACTGAATAATTCATTGTAGTCAGGTGTTCTTGCAAACTTTACAAGGCGAAGCTTCATGACAAAATGGTCGACAAGTTCCTGTACTTCTTGCTCAGTTAATACACCGTCTGTGAGATCTCTTTCAATATAAATATCAAGAAAAGTGGACACACGTCCAAGACTCATCGCTGCCCCGTTTTGCTCCTTAATTGCTGCTAAATAGGCAAAGTACAGCCACTGGAATGCTTCAACTGTATTGTTAGCTGGTTTAGAAATATCAAAGCCATAAATGTTTGCTAGCTGTTTTAACTCATTGAGTGCACGAATCTGCTCAGAGATTTCTTCACGAAGGCGAATATTTGCTTCATTCATAACCTTGCTAGTTTCTTTCAAGTCTTTCTGTTTCGCTTCAATTAGTGCATCGACACCATATAGAGCAACTCTACGGTAATCACCAATAATTCTTCCACGTCCATACGCGTCTGGAAGCCCTGTAATGATTCCAGCTTTACGAGCTAGTCTCATTTCATCTGTATAAGCATCAAATACACCTTGATTATGCGTTTTTCTAAAATCGGTAAAAATTTTCTCCATTTCCTTGCTGGCTTCATATCCATAGGACTCACAAGCAGCAACCGCCATTTTTACACCACCAAAGGGCTGAAGAGAGCGTTTAAATGGTTTTTCAGTCTGAAAGCCGACAATTTTCTCTTTTTGTTTATTTAAATAACCAGGTCCATGAGAAGTAATCGTTGAGACGATTTCAGTATCCATATCAAGGACTCCGCCATTTTCCCGTTCTTGTTTTGTTAGCTCCATTACTTGAGACCAGAGGGAGATAGTTGTATCAGTAGGCCCTTCAAGAAAATTATCATTTCCTTCATACGGCGTAAAATTCTTCATAATAAAATCGCGGACATTTATTTCTTTTTCCCAATTCCCCGTTTTAAAGCCATTCCATTGTTCCATGCTGATCCACCTCATTAAATATTTTATAGTACAGGTGAGACAATGTTGCTATGAATTAAGTATAACAGAATATTTGTGATTAGATTCACAAACTTTTCGAATGAATTGTGAACATTGATAAATTAGGATTAGAATTATTATTTTCGAGTACATATTTGATAAACTGTACTATAACGATTGGAATAATTTTACGATCTGTTATATACAAAAAAACACCGGAAAAATCCGGTGCTTTTTATATTTAGCACTAATCTACAACAATATATGCAATCATCGGTCCATTTTCATTCTTATCATGATGGGTGTGGCAAATTAATCGGTAGACACCTTCTTTTTTAAATTGAAGAGGCACAATGGTTTCTTCTCCCTTTTTAACTACACCATTAATGTCTGTTCCCTCTATCGAAAAAGGATGCTCGGTACCATTGACACCTGAAATCATCAGTTTCACTTTTTCGCCTTTCGCAACAAAAATAGTGCCAGGATCCCATCGATACGATTCAATTTCTTTTCCATCTGACAGAGTTGCTTTAAATTCTCCTGTAACCATATGAATCTCTCGAATTTCTCCCGAATTATCTTGGACAAAGACAGATTCAGCTTTTGTGTTTGATAGTAGCCAAATAGACGCAGAAGCAATAACTGTAATTAAAACAAGGAACATAATAATAGATCTTTTTTTCAATACAAAAAATGGCATCTCAATTCTCCCCCTAATAATGTTTGTCCATTATTATAGATATGCAGTTAGGGTAGGAGAACTTGTCTATTTTATCTTACTTATTCTTTTTTATTTCGTAAAAAAAAGACTAAAGAAATTGTTCTCTAGTCTTTCTAGTTACTTATTTATTGCAATCTTTGCTCCACCTGCTGGCAAACTTCATCTGCAGATAAACCACTTGCCTCAATAACAGATGCTTTAGTTAAAGCATCTTGCATGCCCATTACATTTGAATCTTGCCCGCTTACAACACATGCAGAGCAGTTCTCTACATCAGCAGCTGAATTTAAATCGACCACATCATAGCCTTTTTCACGAAGTGCTTCCGAAATATTTGTTAACGATTGTTCCACTGCAACTTTTTTCATTTTCTATCACACCTCCTCCGTTGATATAATGCCAGTTCTTATCTATTTTTATTCTCCTTTTCTATGTGAAAAATACTTGGTCGTGAACAGATGCTCATGAATATTTTTTTAAAGTATAAAATAGGAATTGAATTGAGAAAGTAAGGGTGGAGGTGATACATAATGGGAAAGCGAAAAAAAGATCCATCAAAAGCTGGATTAAGCTCTCCAGAAGTGAAGGGGCAAGGAACAACAAATATGGAAACTGGTGGAATGACTGCATCATCAGCTCGTCACAAAAAGAAGAAATAAGCAAATTGAATAAAACAAGCAGGAGGGGAATCCTCCTGCTTATTACTATTCTTACTTATACATTTCAGCCACTTGCTTTTGCAGCTTCGTATCCTCTAAATATTCATCATAAGTCATTTGTTTATCAACTAAACCATTTGGTGTCAATTCAATAATACGGTTAGCAATCGTTTGAATAAATTGTTGGTCATGGGAAGCAAAAATCATCGAGCCCTTGAAATTGATTAATCCATTATTAAGTGCCGTGATTGATTCTAAGTCTAAATGGTTCGTTGGCTCATCAAGCAGGAGAACATTTGCGCCGCTTAACATCATTTTTGATAGCATACAACGGACTTTTTCTCCTCCGGAAAGAACACTTGCTTTCTTCAATACTTCTTCTCCAGAGAAAAGCATTCTTCCGAGGAATCCGCGCAGGAAGCTCTCACTTTCATCACTCGGAGAGAATTGGCGTAGCCAGTCTACAAGTGTCAAGTCACTATTCTCGAAGAACTCAGAGTTATCTTTAGGGAAATAAGCTTGAGAAGTCGTGATGCCCCATTTGAAAGTACCGCTGTCTGCTTCCATTTCACCTGTTAATATTTTAAATAAAGTTGTCTTTGCTAGTTCATTTGTACCAACAAGAGCCAATTTATCATCTTTATTCATAATAAAGTTTACATTATCTAATACTTTCACTCCATCGATGGTCTTGCTAATTCCTTCAACACGAAGAAGGTCATTCCCAATTTCTCGCTCTGGAGTGAAGCCAACAAATGGATAACGGCGAGAAGAAGGTTTAATATCATCTAAAGAGATTTTATCAAGCAGTTTTTTACGTGATGTCGCCTGTTTAGATTTAGATGCATTTGCACTAAATCGAGCAATAAATGCCTGAAGCTCTTTAATTTTTTCTTCTTTTTTCTTATTAGTATCTGAAGCCATTCTTGAAGCAAGTTGACTGGATTCATACCAGAAATCGTAGTTTCCTACATAAAGCTGAATTTTGCCAAAGTCAAGATCCGCAATATGTGTACATACTTTATTTAAGAAGTAACGGTCATGGGATACGACGATGACTGTGTTTTCAAAGTTAATTAAGAAGTCTTCAAGCCACCCGATTGCTTTAATATCCAGGTGGTTAGTCGGTTCATCCAGCAAAAGAACATCTGGCTTGCCAAATAAGGCTTGTGCCAATAATACCTTTACCTTTTCGCCACCAGATAAATCAGCCATCTTCTTTGTATGAAGATCTTCACCAATACCAAGTCCTTTTAAGAGAATAGCCGCCTCAGGTTCAGCTTCCCAACCGTTTAACTCAGCAAACTCACCTTCAAGTTCAGCTGCTTTCATTCCATCCTCATCAGTGAAGTCTGCTTTCATATAGATCGCATCTTTTTCCAGCATTACTTCATACAAACGGGCATGACCCATGATAACAACTTTTAAGACTTCCACTTCTTCATACTCATAGTGGTTTTGTTTTAATACTGCCATCCGTTCTCCAGGACCTAGATGGACAGTACCAGATTGAGATTCAATTTCTCCTGACAAGATTTTTAGAAACGTTGATTTCCCAGCGCCGTTCGCACCAATTAGTCCGTAACAGTTACCAGGTGTAAATTTAATATTAACGTCTTCAAATAGTTTACGATCACCATAACGAAGACCTACATTACTAACAGTTATCATTTATTTATATTCCTCCAAATTACATAATCCCGTAAATTATAACATTTTAATGAGTGAATCGCGAATATTATTGAAATGTATTTAAAAAATGCCGGGCAGAGACTTTTTGCCTATTCACTAATTTAAATAGGTGTCAGAAATTTTTGACAAATGGCAGGAAGTTTCAGAAATTAATCGAATAGAAGTAGAAAAGAAAATTTCACTGATCTTAAAAGAAGGAGGCCATGCTAGAAATGGAAATGATCCCAAATCATCATCCCAAGCCAAAAGCCAACTGGAAAAAACGCTCTCTTTGGTCATTGGCTATTTTAGCAACAATTATCCTAGTTGCTGCCATATTCATATATTTATATATTTCACGATCCATTCCAGTGACTAAAGGAGAAGTGACCATCGGTTCCATTAGTTCCCCTGTTACAGTGACGCGAGATGAGGTAGGGGTGCCACATATTTCAGCTGAGAATGAACGTGATCTATACATTGCACAAGGGTATGTACAAGCACAGGATCGACTATTTCAAATGGATTTAAGCAGGAGGCAGGCCTCAGGAGAACTGAGTGAAGTAATTGGTGAAGCAACCGTACATAATGATAAGTATTTTCGTACACTTGGGTTAAGACGTGCAGCAGAAATTTCTTATGATCATTATTCAGATGAGGCAAAAGAAGTGTTAGACTGGTTTGCGGAAGGTGTAAATATTTATATAAAGGAACTGAAGGCAAATGGGAAGTGGCCAATTGAATTTAATATTTTAGGCTATGAGCCAGAAGAGTGGAATGCAATCGATTCTTTAACAATCGGTAAGTATATGGCATATGATCTAGGGGGACATTGGGAAAGCCAAGCATTCAGGTATTATTTGCTGCAAAATTTCCCAGAAGAAAAGGCTTATGATCTTTTTCCATCCTACCCAACAGATGCACCATACATTATTAGTGCTGAGAATCTCGATATTGAAAAGACTTTGGCATCAGCCATCAGCCCGCCAGAATTCAATGGGAGCAACAATTGGGTTGTCAGCGGAAAGAAATCTGCATCAGGCAAGCCTCTGTTAGCGGATGACCCTCATTTATCGCTGAGCACTCCATCCATCTGGTATCAAATGCATCTGCAAACACCAGCAATGAATGTGAGTGGAGTGATTTTTGCCGGTATTCCAGGGATTATCTTAGGACATAACGAGCATGTTGCTTGGGGAGTAACAAATACCGGTCCTGATGTTCAAGACTTATATATTGAAAAAAGAAACCCTGATAATCAGACAGAATTTCTCTATAATGATCAATGGGAAGAAGCAATAATTGTAAAGGAACCAATTAAAGTGAAAGACAAAGAAACAATTGATTACGAAGTGACAATTACTCGTCATGGACCGATCATTTCAGAGTTTGCTGAAGAAAGTGGAAAAGAAGAAGTATTATCACTTCAGTGGACTGCCCTTGAGCCTTCGAGTGAACTGGAGGCAATCATTCAAATGAATCAAGCGACTAACTGGGAAGAGTTCGAAAAGGCTCTTGAGCTGTTTCATACACCAGCCCAAAATTTTGTGTTTGCTTCAAAGGATGGAACCATTGCTTATAAAGCAAACGGGATGATCCCCATCCGTAAAAAGGGCCAAGGTATTATCCCAGTACCAGGATGGACAGATGAATATGGATGGGAAGGATATATTCCTTATGATGAACTGCCAAAAACCATTAACCCAGAAGAGGGTTTTATTTCAACTGCAAACAATAAAGTAATAGATAATAGCTATCCATACCATATAAGTAATGATTGGGCACAGCCATACAGACAAATGAGGATTCAGGAATTTCTGCAAACGGATAAAAAACTAACTGCAGACGACATGATGGCATTGCAAATGGATCAGAAAAACTTACAGGCAATAGAGTTTGTTCCGATTCTGACTAACATGCCAGAATCTTCATTAAGTAAGAAGGAAAAAGAAGCAGTAGCTATTTTGAAAGATTGGGATTACCTTGATAACAAAGATGAAGCAGCACCACTGATCTTTAGTCTGTGGATGAAGAAAATTTCTGATGTTCTCTTTCAAGATGAAATTTCATCTGAAATGAGGGGGCTTTTCAAAGGACAAAAACAAGCAGTCGATGAACTAATAAGAAGGGCTGCAACTGGCATTGAAGGTCCGTGGATCACAGAAAAGGGTGGACTTCAAGAAGTATTGCACAAATCATTACAGCTTGCTTTAGAAGAAGCAACAGAACTTCAGGGGGATCATTTGAATAAATGGAAGTGGGGGGAATATCATCAAATTTACTTCCCGCATTCTCTTTCTAGTATTAAACCATTAAATTATTTATTTAATAAAGAAGGGAGCCTTCCAGTAGGAGGTAGCTCTGTGACCGTTCAAGCAGCTGCCAATAAGGATGACGGGACTGTCAACCATGGAGGTTCTTGGAGATTTGTTATTGATACAGCGGATATGAGTACCGGTAATCATCTAGTGGGTCCAGGTCAATCAGGACATCCGTTAAGCCCAACATATCACAACCAGATGAAGGATTGGGTTGAGGGGCACTATCATCAAACAAACCTGAACCGAGTAAAAGGGGAAACATTAATTCTTCACCCATAAGAGTAAAGGGAAGTAAATGTAGGGACCAATGAGTCAAAATTCTTACAAAATTAATATAAAAAAGCTACCTATTGTTCATAGTTTTTTCATATTTATCATGTACAATTAACCCATACAGGCAGGATAAAAAAGGAGTTTTTATTGTGGCCAAAAAACAGCTCGTCGAATTAGTAAATCGTCTAAAAAAAGCAGGAATTAACGTTAGCTTTACAAAGCCAAGATCAAAAATGTTACTTGCACTTCCACAGAACAAAAGACTGTCAACTACAACTAATTAATGTAGAAAGCTTTGTAATGTATGAAGTTGATAAAGAGTCAGTGGTGTGCACGCGAATGAATACCTTTATGAGCGGGTACACCACTGGCAATTGTGTGCACCAACAAAATTATTTAACATAGCCATGTAGAAAAAAACGTTGAACGATTTAATCGTTCAACGTTTTTTTAAATTTCTTTCATGATTTTTTTGAAAATTTCATCCTTATCAAACTCTTCACCCATCGGGAATTTCTTGATGAATTTATTATTCTCATCTACTAAGAAAACAAATGTACTGTGGACATAGAAACCATCTCCAGGATCGCGGTACTGAAACTGGAATGTTTCAGCAAGCTCAAGCGTTTCCTTTTGATCTTGTTTCATATTCTCTGGATCTCCTGTCAGCAGTGTCCAGTTGCCATCATCCTCGATATCAAATGTTTTCATATAATTGACCATTTCTTCAGGAGTATCACGGTATGGATCAATACTTACGGATAGAAATTCAACATTTTTTCCAAAAACACCTGCTGCAACTAAATCATTCTTCAATAAGTTCATTCTTTGCGTTGTCGTAGGACAAATATCAGGGCAATGTGTGTACATAAATTCAACTAACTTAAGCTTCTTATTTGATTTTGAAAAATCATACTCTTCATTATGCATGGTGACAAGTGAAATATCATCTGGAATTTTAGACGTCATATCACGAATCAAGAAAAAAGAAATGCCTGCTACAATACCAAGAGCAACAATACTTGCACAAATAATATATATTTTTTTCATTATTAACCCTCCCTTTATAAGGATAATGAATATTCACTGAAAATCCTATGGACAATATGTGAACATGTGATTTCAATCATAGGTTTTCAATCAAGAATTCAATTATGCAGATCATTTTACCATAAATAAGGGAAGGGAGTTATTCTACTTTATCGGAATAAAAAAAAGAAGGAACGATACTGTTCCTTCTCCTACTTAATAATTCTATTTCATTGAAATCCAAACACTCTTCACTTCTGTGTAGTTATTTAGTGCATATGATCCCATTTCGCGGCCCATACCGGATTGTTTATATCCGCCAAATGGAGAAGCAGCATCAAATGCATTATAGCAGTTCACCCATACGGTACCTGCACGAAGCTTGCTTGCAACATAATGGGCATTTGCAACATCACGTGTCCAAACCCCAGCAGCCAATCCATACTCACTGTTATTCGCACGATTGATCAATTCATCTAAATCCTCATAAGGCAATGCAGAAATAACTGGACCAAAGATTTCTTCTTTTGCAATGGTCATTTCATCTCGAACATCGGCAAAAATAGTAGGGGAAACAAAGTAGCCTTGTTCTTGTGGCTTTTCACCGCCAACAAGAAGTTGTGCGCCTTCACTAACACCCTTTTCGATATACCCAAGCACCCGATTTTGCTGTTCTGTTGAAACAAGCGGTCCAATCTCTGTATCCGCATGAATACCGGCACCTTGTTTAATATTTTTCGCATGACTAACCATATCAGCAACAACATTATCGAATTGCTTCTTTTGGATAAATACGCGTGAGCCTGCGCAGCATACTTGTCCTTGATTAAACATAACCCCATTAAGAGCACCAGGAATTGCCTTCGATAGATCAGCGTCTGGTAGGATAATATTTGGTGATTTTCCACCTAATTCAAGTGTTACGCGTTTCAATGTTTTCGCTGCATTTCCCATAATCATTTTTCCGACTTCTGTTGAGCCAGTGAAAGCAATTTTGTCAACTAGCGGATGATCAACAAGCGATTGGCCAGCTGTTTCACCAAAGCCAGGGACAATATTGACAACACCTGCTGGGAATCCAGCTTCTTCAATTAATTCAGCTAAATACAAAGCAGATAGTGGTGTTTGCTCAGCAGGTTTTAACACCACTGTACAACCTGTAGCTAGTGCAGCACCTAATTTCCACATCGCCATAAGGAGAGGGAAGTTCCAAGGAATAATTTGTCCAACAACCCCAACAGCTTCATGACGTGTGTAGTTAAAGAATGGACCACTTACTGGAATGGTTTGTCCAACGATTTTCGTTGACCATCCAGCATAATAGCGCATATGTTCAACAGCTAGAGGAATATCAGCATTTGTTGTTTCTCTAATTGGCTTTCCGTTATCTAATGTTTCTAACTGAGCCAATTCCGCACTATTTTCTTCCATTAAGTCTGCGAGCTTGTACATGAGTCTGCTTCTTTTCGCTGCACTCATCTTTGACCAAGGTCCCTCATCAAATGCCTTTCTAGCAGCTCTTACGGCAAGATCAATATCTTCTTTGTCTGCTTCATATACATGGGCAAGTACTTCGCCAGTGGCTGGGTTATATGTTTCAAATGTTTTTTGAGACTTGCTTTCAACAAATTCTCCATTAATATACAGATGTTTTTTCCCGCTGAGGAATTTTTCTACCTTTTCTTTTAAACTAACGGTTAATTGACTCATATTACTCCTCCTTCAAAATAGTAATCTATGTATTTCTTGATGCAAAAATGAGAAGAATGCTAGTGTGAACGCTTACAATACTATGTTAACACTATGAAAAATTGATAATCAATGAATAATTAAACAAATATTCTAACAATTATCGACAACATCTGCTTTAGCTCGTATCCATTTTACTTTTTTAAGAGGAAATTAACTTATGTCAGAAAAATGGCAAGAGTTTGAACTGCATGTGAACATTAATTACAACAGATTCAAGATGTCAGTATTGGCGCTATTTTAGGCACTTTTGAACATTCTGTGTTATGAGGAATAAGTCACAGAACTAGGAAATGGGAAGGCTTACGATATAGATAAGATTTTTCAAGTACATAACATGTAGACCTGCAAAACAAGGGAGGCTAGTTAAATGAAGGGTGCAGGATTTTTCAAATTATTAATTGGTGGGATTGCTGCCTATGAACTGTTAGGCATGATGAAAGCAGGAAACAAAACTGTACTCCGCCCTCCTGGTGCAGCAGATGAGGATGAATTTCTTGCCCTTTGTGTCAGATGCGGAAAGTGTAATCAGGCATGTCCTTATGATTCTATCAAAATGGGCAAAGAAAACTTAGGTTTTGGAATCGGAACACCTTATATAGATGCAAGGGATAATCCTTGCAGACTATGTGATGACTATCCTTGTGTAAATGTATGCCCGACAGATGCATTGACAGGCATCAATAATGTTTATGATGTGGAAATGGGAACAGCTGTTATTGATACGGATAGCTGCATTGCTTATCAAGGAATGAGATGTGAGGTTTGCTACCGAGAATGTCCGCTGATCGATGAGGCAATTAAGCTTAATATTTATGTGAAGCCTGATGATCCTACACATGCCGTTTTCGCACCGATTATTGATCCGGAAAAGTGTGTCGGCTGTGGAATTTGTGAAGAAAGATGTGTCGTCGACAATCCCATTGCCATAAGAGTCAAACCAAGAGAAATAAAGGGCTTATTTTAATTTTGGTTTTTAGTGGCAAGCAGAGGATTGATTATATCCTCGCCTGAAGATACAAGCCACTTTAAATATATAAATAGAGATAGAGATTCTTCACTTAAAAGGGAGGAAAGTAAACAATGGAATTAACTAGAAGAACCTTACTTAAAGCTACCGCTATTTCCATGACAATGGCAGTCGCTGGTTGTAAAAAGAAAGATACAAAAACAGCTGGAACTGATGTAGCAACAGCAGTAGAAACGACAGAACCGGATGAATGGAAATCGACCGTTTGCCGATTCTGTGGTACTGGCTGTGGCGTTTTAGTAGGAATAAAAGACGGAAAAGTTGTTGCAACAAAAGGCGACCCAGATAATCGTTCAAGCAGGGGACTTAATTGTATTAAAGGATTTTACGTTGGCAAAATATTATTCGGCAAAGATCGATTAACGAAGCCGCTCATTCGTGAAGACCGATCGAAAAAGGGAACAATGGATGGGTTTAGAGAAGCATCATGGGAAGAAGCATTAGACCTTGTAGCAAAGAAATTAAAGGAAAATCATGAAAAGGATCCTAAATCAATCGCATTTTGGGGTTCAGGACAACAAACGATTATGGATGGTTATGTATCTGTTAAACTTTGGAAGGCAGGTCTATTAAATAATAATATTGATCCAAATGCTAGACTATGTATGGCAAGTGCAGTTACTGGGTTTATGTCAACTTTTCAATCTGATGAACCGATGGGATCTTATAAGGATTTAGATGAAGCAGATGTCTTTGTCACCTGGGGTGCCAATATGGCTGAGATGCATCCCGTTCTATTTTCGCGTTTAACAGCTAGAAAGCTAGCAAATCCAAGCGTTAAACTTTTTGACCTAACCACTAGACATTCTCGGACTTCTGAGGTAGCCGATACTGTATTAGTTTTTAGACCTCAATCAGATTTAGCAATCGCAAATGCAATTGCCAATTATCTTATTCAAAATAATTTATATGACCAAAAGTTTGTAGATGAGCATATCCAGTTCAAAGCTGGAACTGAAAATCTAGGACACTCCTTCAAAGATGATTATGATGTCACTGATGGGAAAGATGCTGATAAAGTATGGAACATAACATTTGAGGTATTTAAACAAAGCGTAAGCACCTACACATTTGAACATGCCGCTAAACTTTCTGGTGTTCCTGCTGCAGACATAGAAGCATTAGCCAAAGAATTTGGCGATCCAAATAAAAAGATTATGTCTCTATGGACAATGGGAATGAATCAGCATACACGGGGAACTTGGATTAATAATCTTGTTTATAATATTCATCTGTTAACAGGGAAAATCAGCAAGCCAGGAAACGGTCCATTTTCACTAACTGGTCAGCCTAGTGCTTGTGGAACAGCTAGAGAAGTAGGAGTGTTCTCTCATAGGCTCCCTTCAGATATGGTTGTAAGTAACCCAGATCACCGAAGATACACGGAAATGATCTGGAATCTGCCAAAAGGATATTTAGATCCAATCGAGAAACCTGGATTCCATACAGTCAAAATGTTCAGGGAATTAGGAAAGGGAAATGTAAAGTTTCTATGGAGCATGTCCAATAACTGGGGACAAACAATGCCAAAACTGAACCGATACAGAGGAAATGATGCAGACGGAAAAGGCGTTCTAGATGGCTTTATCGTTGTTTCAGAAGTATATCCAACTAAATCTACAGAAATGGCAGATGTTGTTTTCCCAGCTGCCATGTGGGTAGAGCGAGAAGGCCAGTTTGGAAATGCGGAAAGACGTACGAGTGTATTCGAGAAGTGCACAGAGCCTCCTGGTGAAGCGAAATGGGATATTTGGACACTCGTTCAAGTAGCCAAAAGAGCACTTGATGGTAAGAAAATTGGTGATAAACCTGCCTTCGATGTCTTATTCGGAAATATTTGGGATTATGATAAAAATGACTTACTAGAAGATGGTCATGAAGTCAATAGTCGTCTATGGGCAGAATATCGTTCATTCACAAACCCGCATGAAAACACGAATAAAGAAATCCAAGAACTCGGCAAAAAGCTGAAATTGAAAGCAAAGCAAATGGCTCCATATGAAGAATATTTCAAGCAGCATGGCATTTGCTGGCCTGTTCGTGAAGTGGATGGAGAATGGGTAGAAACAAACTGGCGTTATGTTCATGGAAAACAAGAAGAAGGCTACGACCAGTATGGTGTCGAGGAATTTGGAACCGTTGGAAAGTATAAAGATATTGACTTCTATAAATCAGATGATCACCGGCCAAGTGTTATCTTCCGTCCATTTGAAGATGCGGCAGAGATACCTGATGCGGAATATCCGTTCTGGCTATGTACTGGCCGTGTATTAGAGCATTGGCATAGTGGATCAATGACAAGACGTGTTCCAGAGCTTCATCGAGCAGTGCCAGAAGCCTTCTGTGAAATTCATCCAGAAGATGCTGAGGCAATGGGTATTCAAAATGGAGATATGGTTAAAGTCATTTCAAGGCGCGGGGAAGTAGAAGTGAAAGCAACAACAAAAGGGAGAGGAAATCCCCCTAAGGGTCTAGTATATGTACCTTTCTTCGCAGAGGAAACATTAATTAATCTTGTTACACTGGATTGCTATTGTCCAATTTCTAAACAACCTGATTATAAAAAATGTGCGGTTAAAATTGTAAAAGCATAAGGATTGAGGTGGAATTATGAGAAGAGAGATATTATATGTTGTCGTATTTATGCTTGTAGTCTCAGTTGCAATTGGATCAACTAAATTACTTTCAACTCAAACGGCTAGCACCGATGAAGAAGTGATTCAAGCCGATGAGAAAGTGGCGATTCCACAGCTGACAGAAGATGGCAGGGAGGAATCTGCAACAATGGTGCTCCTCGGTGCACCACCAATGCAGCCGGCAGATCATATTGATCGCTGGAATCCAGAAATCCATCATGAAAGCTGTATGACTTGTCATGCTGTACCAGAAACAGGTGCTCCAACACCTCCAGCCAATCATTATTATGATGAAGATACAAAAGGAACAATATTTAGAGATAACTGCCAGCAGTGCCATGCGACACAAAACGATAGTAAAACAGCTTTTAATGATGAAGAATAACAAGTTTGCAGCTTAAGGGAACTCACAAAAAATAGAAGAAAGACGGGGAACTAATATGGTGATATCAGGCATTTACATTGAAACAATTCCAGGGCAAGCAACGATTGCAGCAAGTGCTTTACAAAAAATTGATGGTGTTGAAGTTCATCATATTGAGGATAACTTTAAAATCATTCTCACAATTGAAGCTAAGACAATTAATGAAAGCTATAAGATTGCTGAGACTTTCAAACCTATTGATGGTGTTCTTACCATCTGTTTAGCCTATAGTAATTTTGAAGAGGAACCTGCTTATCAAGAAGCAGTAGTTGCTCAATGAATGAAAGGGTAAATAGAAGGCGATTTCTCTCCATTAATTGGGAAGCGACTGTGGGCTTCTTAGGTAATTTCATTGGAACTCAGATTGAACAAGAAAGAGATTTTTTTAGGCCACCTGGAGCCCGCAATGAACTTGAATTTCTAATATCATGTAATAGATGCGGCAAATGTAAAGATAGCTGTCCTGAAGGCATAATCAGTTTGTTTACTCTTACTGAAGGTGCCAAACTAATAAATACCCCGTATTTGAATCCGAATGAGAACCCATGTACATTTTGTAAGGTATGTATAGACGTTTGCCCAACTGACGCATTAAGTATAGCTAGCCTATTGAAAAGTCCATCTATTGGAAAAGCAGCCATTCAAAAACATAACTGTTTAACATTCCAAGATGTGATGTGTGATTATTGTGTACGATCCTGTCCTGAAAAAGGGGCAATAGAATTAATTAATGGAAAACCAATGATAAATGAAGATAGCTGTACAGGATGCGGACTTTGTGTGGCAAGCTGTATTTCAGATTATAAAGGAGTTCACATACAAACTATTTAAATCTAAATAAGAGGGTAATCGGTATGATGTCAAATATCGGCATTCCAGGTTTAATCTTAATCCTAATATTAGCTTTAATTATTTTTGGACCAAGTAAGCTTCCTGAATTAGGAAGGGCTGTAGGGAATACACTGAAAGAATTTAAATCAGCTACTAGGGAATTAGTAGCTGATGCAGATCAAGAGATCAAATCTGTTAAAGAAGAAAGCTTGCAATCCAAAGAGTCTATTACGAAGGATTAATACGAGTCCCAAGTTCATAAAGATCAACTCATTAGGTTAGGAATGAGCATGATGATGAAAAAAGTTAAATCGATACGAAAGTGGACCTTGACTCGAAGAATCGTTCAATTCTCAATCATCGCTCTTTTTCTCTCACCATTATTGTTTGTTACAGTAGAGGGTGATAATTTTTTCTTCGGTTCATTAGGATCATCTACCTTTGTAGGGATTGTACTATCAGATCCATTTGCTGCATTACAGGTTATCCTAGCATCTAAAAAATTGAATTTAGTTTATCTGTCAGGTGCTCTTATCATCTTTCTATTTTATTTCATCGTAAGAGGCAGGGTGTTTTGCAGCTGGGTTTGTCCAGTTAATACCTTATTAGAATTTACTGAGAAATTACGAAAATATGTGAAGGTACCTGACAAAATATACAATCGACATACTAAGAAATATTTAGCACTTGTTGTCCTGCTCTTATCATTTCTAGTTGGTGTTCCAGTGTTTGAATTATTCTCGCCAATTGGTTTTACAATGAGAAATGCACTATTTACATTTGGTATTGGCATATGGATTATTCTAGCCATTGTATTATTTGAATTACTCATTTCAAAGCGGGGGTGGTGCCGTTATTTTTGCCCCCTAGGAGGATTCTATCAATCCATTGGAAAAGCTGGTATATTTAACGTTCAATTTGATCATGATGCATGTGTCGGCTGTGATAAATGCCGTTCAGTCTGCTTCGCAGATCCAATCATACTTGAACCAGGTATTTTTAGAGAAAGTAAATATGTGACAGCTGGTGATTGCAGTCTATGCGGAGCTTGTGTAGATCATTGTCCATTTGGCGCACTAAAAATCACTGCCCAGTTGCCAATCTCTAGAAATAAAGAAGATGATCTGTTGCGGGAACATGCGGAGAAGGAACGAATAGCTAAGTGGTATTCTATCAAGTAATTTACTACTTTTTGAGGCAGAACCATTTCGGTTTTGCCTTTTATTTTATTACGGATTAATTATTCTGCTTGTTAATCACAAATAATTGAAAATGGCATTAAATAATTTTTAGGATATCCCTAACTAAAAATGGTACAATATACTTTGCAACCTGCCAAATATAATTTTTTGTACTAATTTTGATAAAGAAAATTTGTGAGGACAAGTAATGACAAAGCAGATAAAAAGAAATATATGGACGATGCAAGGTTTTTATTTATTTACTTTTTTCGCAACAGGAAGTCTATATCCTTTATTAAGCGTTTACTTAAGTGAAGTGGAGAAGCTAAATGGATACCAAATTGGGACGATAATGTCGATTAGCCCGATAATAATGATATTCTTTCAGCCTATTTGGGGAATGACTTCTGATAAGCTAAATGCACCAATCAAAATTCTAACGATTACGACATTGACAGCTGGTTTTTTCGGACTTGGGTACATCTCATTTAGCGGATACACTTGGATCTTTATTACCGCAACATGTGTGGCTATTTTTCAAAGTGCCATTATCCCAGTATCTGATAGTTTATCGATAAAATATACGAGTAAAGTCAAAGTGAATTATGGAAATATCCGATTGTTTGGATCACTTGGATTTGGTATTGCTGTGTTTGTTATGGGAAGACTATCAGAATTATCTCCACAGATCATATTTTATTCATTTTTCTTTTCCTTATTAATAGCAAGCTTTCTAGCTGTTAAAATGCCTTCTGAAAAAAGTAAAAGAAATCAAAATCTCCTTGGAGGAGTTAAAGAAATTCTTTTTCAAAGAAAATTTCTGATATTCCTAGGAATTACATTTCTGATATTTGGTCCTAATCTCGCTAACAACACTTATTTTGGACTTTTTATTGATGATAGCGGGGGGACATATACAGGTATAGGTATTGCCTTTTTAATTGCCGTGCTATCAGAAATTCCCTTCATGAAAGTAGCAGCCAATTGGATCAATCGGATTGGTCTCTTGCAGGTTGCCATTATTGCGGGCGCCGTGTCATTAGGAAGATGGCTAATCTATTTTACTGAACCAGATCTATGGCTAATATATAGCACAGCTATCTTACAAGGCTTTTCAATCGGGCTATTTATTCCTGCTGGTTTACAATATATTCGTAATATCACTCCCGTTCATATAACAGCGACTGGAATCACATTATATTCTGCTATTGGAAATGGTCTTGGAAATTGGTTCTCAACCTTTATCGGCGGGATCATACTGGAACAGTACAATATTTTTTCGGTCTACATATTTTTTAGTTTTCTATCTATAATCGGTATATTCCTGTGTATATGGTTAATAAAAGAAGAAAAGGCCACTGCCAAAATCCGTGCAATCGCGGAGAAGTAAGGAATCTTGAGGTGGTAGGAAAAGGAAGTTGCATAGGGCAACTTCCTTTTCTCATTTATCTTTATTACGGTTCATTCTATTTGCTAATAGCTCCTTTACTTGATTATAAGATAAGCCAGAATCTTGATTCAGCCGTTTTACCTCATTGATATCTGTTCCTACAATGGTGTACTTTTTCGATTGGTTAGTTTTATTCATAATAATAGCTCCTTATCCTTGTGATTCCCTTATCCACTTTTAAAGGTTAATTATTCCTTAATTGACCATACTAAGTAAGAAAAGCGCTGGCACTTGCGCTAGATAATAAAAGGGGGCGTTTGTTATTTTTTTCAATCGAAGAAATCAAGATGATAAGCCTGAAGTTGTAATGTTGGACACTGAAGTATACGCATGCAATCAGGATGACTGTAACGGCTGGATGAGAAAAGAATTTGTATCAGCTGACTTAAAATGTCCATTATGCGGAAATGACACTAATGCTGAAATTCGTGAACTGCCCCAAATTGAATAGATCGTTCGTCAAAAGGCTGTTGCTTGAATCATGGCAGCAGTCTTTCTCCTTATTAATAACATGACATATAAACCGCCTGCTTATTCATGATTAATTAGAAAAGCCCCTCCAAAAATGGAGAGACTTGTTTCCTCATTTATAGCTATTTTCTAATTCATCCACTAGTGAGCCTACATAAGCAACAGCATGTCGGATGGCATCTGGTTTAGACATATCAATCCCAGCTTGTTTTAAAAGGTCTAACGGTTTTTTCGTTCCGCCACTCTTTAAAACGTTTAGCCAGCGATCTACAGCTGGTTGTCCTTCTTCCTTAATATATTGGGTCATTGCAGTTGAAGCAGCAAGCCCTGCAGAATAAGTATATGGGTATAGCCCCATATAATAATGTGGTTGACGCATCCAAGTAAGGCCAGCATAGTCATCAATCACAACTGCATCTCCCCAGAAGGTTGATAGGACATCTGCTTTTTGATCACATAAGAGTTTCGCAGTAAGTGGGGTGCCTTTTTCCGCGAGAGAATAGACTCTACGTTGGAATTCCCCCTCTAATAAATGAGTAACAAAATTATGATAATATGTTCCTAATAGCTGTAAAATGACCCAGCGTTTCATTCTTTCATCTTCTGTGCTTGCCATTAAATGCTCGCCAAGAAGCAGTTCATTCATTGTTGAAGGAGCTTCAACAAAATAGGTAGAAGGGCGAGTATTCATTATCCGCTGATTTTTATTAGCTAAATAGAAATGTCCAGCATGGCCAAGCTCATGAGCAAGTACAAAGGCTCCACGCATTGTATTTGTCCATGTAATCAATATAAACGGATGAGAACCATAGGGACTTGCACAGAATGCTCCTGTGGATTTTCCTACATTATCTGCAAGGTCTACCCATCTTTCCGTCAAACCCTTTTCCATAATCGCAGTATACTCTGGACCCATCACTTGCAAGGCTTCTAAAATTACTTTGCTTGCCTCTTCATAAGTCGTCTCTGGATTGAAATCAGGATCTAATGGCGCTTTTAAGTCGCAATACAACATCTGCTCCAATCCTAATTCGCGTTTCTTAAGCTTGGCAAACCTTCGCATATGCGGGGCTAATTCTTTTTGGATAATATCCAATTGATTATGGTACATTTCTTCAGTTACATGTTGTGAATCTAACAGCATTTTTGTAACAGAATCATACTTTCGAAGCTTTGAAATGGAAACCTGTTTTTTCACCTCGGCAGAATAGACAGCAGCAAAAGTATTTTTATATTGAGCTAAAGATTCCGAAAAGCCATGATAGGAATTTCTTCTAATCGTTGCATTTGAAGAAAATTCATAGCGGTCTTCATAAAGAGCAAATGAATTAGGCAATTGATTTCCTTCATGATCATCAAAATCAGCAAATCTCATATCTGCAAGCTTCCCTGCTTGATAAATTGCATATGGTGCTGCATGTACTTCACCTAAGGATGCAAGTACTTCCTCCGTTTCAGGGGAGAGCTGATGCTTTTTAGTTGCTAGCAAGTCATGTAACTGATTTGAGAAAGGCTCCAATTGATCATTTTCAGTTATGTATCTTTCAATTGTTCCATTTGGTAAAGAAAGAATTTCTGAATCAATAAAGGACAGGGAGGCGTTTGATTGTGCTCTTAACGAGGCCATAAGTGCTGAATTGGCCTGATTAACCGGATTGGTTCCGTCCTCTGATTGACGTAAATTCGCATATGTTCCAACTTGAACTAAACGGATCATAATCTTTTCTTGTGCAAGAAGACATTCCAATAAAGTATCGGCATTCGTTTGAAGCTTGCCTTTATACTGCTCAAATTGCTTTAAATCATTTTCAATGGTATCCATTTCCTTTTTCCAATCAGTCTCACACGCAAATAAATCATTTAAATCCCATGTTGAATTAACCATTACTTCAGAACGCTTTAGTCTTTTAACAGCAGTTTTAACCAATGAAGCTTCCTCCTTTATTGAGCAGCAATTATTTCGTGTACCTAATTATTATACAGCAAGACTCACTGAAAGAAATACACTTTTTAGAAAATTAAAACAAATAAAATGCGATGGATTGCCGATTATCCATCGCATTTCTACATCATTTAAAATTGTCTGATTGATATACTTAATTATTCAGCCCTTTTAGAAAGACAACGATCACATTCCATTAAATAGGATTCGGTCTGTTCATGTACCTTCTTACCGCATTCTGGACAAACTTTTCCTTGCATTGCTTTGTAGCTTTCAACTGAGTTATTTAACATATAAATCCTCCTTTTTATAATACAGTTTATTATATTTCCGTTTGTTATAGTACAGTATATACGATATTAACTGAAATGTGTATACAATTTTGGGTTTTTTATAAAAAAACCGATACCATGTGTAGAGGAAAATAAAGATATTTCTGATTATCACTTCCAACGAATAGTCATTTGGATTACAATCATACTTGTGATTATTTTTTTCTAAACGAAAAGCCTTAGAAAAAGAGGGAGGCTGCTGACTTCTATGCTTGAAATCTTACATTTATTCAATCCAATGCTTATTTTTGTTGCGATGGTTCTTACATTTATCGCATCCTATACAGGTTTAGATTTATTTTCCCTGACTCGTTCATCTGAACGTAATAAAGGATTCCTTTTTTTAGGTGGAACCTTTTCACTTGGCGTAGGCATATGGATTATGAATTTTATTGGCATGGTGGCAATTAATATTAATGCATCTGTTACTTATAATATTCCCTTAACTGTATTGTCTCTTGTTTTTGGGATTACTTTTACCGGAATGGCCTTTTACTGTGTTGTTGATAAGAAACTTAAATTTCGGCAATTATTGTTCGGCAGTTTTTTTATGACGATTGCTGTTCTATCTATTCATGTAACTGGCATGTATGCAATGAAAATGAATATTGCTTTTAATCCGATCCTTTTTACCGTTTCAACTTTTCTTATATTTGGTTCTTTTGTTTTTACCTATTGGATGCTGTTCTATTCTAGGAGTCTGTCATGGTTAAATGAAATTTGGTTAATGCCTATTAGTGCATTACTAATAACTGGTGCGATCATTGAAGGATATTTACTATTACTACGCGCCTCTTTTCCTCTCAGTTCTCAAGGAAATGCACATTCAGCATCGAGTCCAGGGTCTTATCTTATTTATCTTGTCTTTTTTGTATCCATTCTTATTTTAAGTGGGTTGATTGGTTCAAGAACGATAACAGGGAAAATGCTTGCGGTGAGCAATACTAATTTAAGTGATATTAAATCTGCACTTGATGAATCCTCTATTGTTACTATCTCTGATTCGAATGGAAAAATAACTTATGTAAATGATAAATTTGTTGAGATTTCCAAATACGAAAAACATGAAATAATTGGAAAAACCCATAATCTATTAAATTCAGGGTATCATTCGAAAGAGTTTTTTAAGGAGTTATGGGATACCTTGAAAAATGGGGAAATTTGGAGAGGTGAGCTTTGTAATCGCTCGAAGGAAGGGAAACTTTACTGGGTTGAAACAACGATTGTCCCGTTTTTGAATAAAGAAGGGATTCCGTATCAGTTTATTTCCATTCGCTCTGATATTACTGCTTTAAAAACGACAGAAGAGCACCTGAAGGAAACATTAAAGGAAGTTAGTGATATTAAATTCGCCCTTTATCAATCTTCTATCGTTGCTTTTACAGATGAAAAGGGGATCATTACGAATGTAAACGATCGATTCTGTGAAATTTCTAAGTATAGTAGAAATGAGATTATTGGCCAGACACATTCATTACTCAATTCAGGGTATCATTCAAAGGAATTTTTCCAAGATCTTTGGAAAACAATTGGGTATGGAGAGGTTTGGAAGGGCGAAATCAAAAATAAAGCAAAAGACGGCACTCTTTATTGGGTTGATACAACCATTGTGCCATTCCTGAATGAAAATGGGAAACCATACCAATACCTTGCCATTCGCAATGATATTACAGAACGGAAAAAGAACGAGGAGATCATGCACAGGCAGGATAAATTAGCAACTGTTGGCCAGCTTGCCGCAGGGGTTGCACATGAAATCCGAAACCCACTTACTTCAATGAGGGGATATACGGAATTTCTTCAATTAGATGAAACAAATAAAGAACGCCAAGAATTTCTAGCGATTATCCTTGATGAGATTAATCGTGTAAATAATATTGTTGAAGACTTTATGATGCTGGCTAAACCGAAATCAGTTGTCCTAGAAGAAAAGAATATTATTCCAATCCTTAAAAATGTCCTTTCATTATTCGAATTTGAAGCAAGGAAGAAAAATATTCATATTGGCTTAGAATACACTTCAGAGAATGTGATGATCGAATGTGATGAAAATCGACTAAAGCAAGTATTAATTAATTTTGTAAAAAATGGAATTGATGCCATGCCAAATGGTGGAGAAATTAAAGTGAAAACAAGGGTTATCAATCAGGTGGTTCATATATCTATTCAAGATACTGGAGTAGGCATTCCTCCTGATATGCTAAAGCGAATTGGTGAACCTTTCTATACAACAAAAAAGAAAGGAAACGGCCTCGGATTGATGGTGAGTTTCCATATTATTGAAAGCCATGACGGCAAAGTGGATGTAGTTAGTGAAATCAATAAAGGGACTACTTTCACCATTCAATTACCGGCAAAGTCTGCTTAATTAGAAAAGGAAGGAGATTAGCTCCTTCCTTTTCTAATTATTTATGCGTTTTTCTATTCTCTTTTTCATCTTGTCGAACAAAATAGCTTTGTACTGGTTTTATTAGTTTTTTGACATTATCGTCTATTCTTTGGCTTAGAAATGAAGCACGCTCAAAAACGGCTGATCGAAGATTTTCAAGCTGCCGGGAGATTTTTTGTGTCATTGCTTCTTGCTCATCCAATCGCTCCATGACTGTCGAGTGAAATACTTCTTGCAAATCCAGCTGCTTAACAATTTCCTCTTCTCTCTCTGCTTGTTTCACTAATTGTGTTGATAAATCATCCGATATTTTTTCAAAGTTTTGGATTTTTCCTGTAAGAATTTCTGTAGATGAATGCTGGACTGATACTTGGTCAAGAATCGCTTGATTAATTAAATTTTCATTGTTAATGCTTTCCAGGATCTGTTCATTTCTTTTTTCTAACTGTTCTAATCTTTCAACTATCATTTGATTTCCTAATTCTTGCTTCTGTGTATGTGCTGACAATTGGCTAAAAAGTTCTTCCTGCTTTTCTAATCTTGTAAGGAGTTGTTCCAGATGATTATTATATGCTGTTGAGGAAGACTTCATTTGGTTCTGAATTTGTTCGAAGGAATCGGATAATTGATCCTCCATCGCATCGTAAGCAACTGTCAACTGCTGATTAATGGTTTGCTGCTGATTTAATACTCCTTGGAGGTAGTTATAACGAAAATCTTCTTGGTTCGGGGTCTCATTTCTTTGAGGCTTTCGTTGATAAAGCTTCGGCTCAATTTCATGATTTGAGAACATTAGCATAAAAGCACTCCTTTAAGGAATTTGATTATAGCCTGTTTTTTATATGCTATGTCTCAAGACCTTAATTGGTTGCATAATTGGGCAATCACCCTGAATACTGATTTACTCGATAATTATTTTAAGTTTTACATCTAATTAATAGATGGAGAAAGGCTCAACTTTAATCATCCAAATATTTTACAGCAATAGGTAACTTTCTTTATAATAAAGGAGTCAGTCATTTATATCTTATTCTTTGTATAATTATAATAGATATGGATGCAAATGGTTTACGTCCTTATATTAAAACGGTTACACTAGTAGTGAAAGGAATATCTTAATTCAAGCTTATTCCTTGCTTAATAATAATAATTTGAGAGGATGACACGATTATGGCTATTTCATTATCAAAAGGACAAAAAGTTGATTTAACAAAAACAAATCCTGGCTTATCAAAGGTAATTGTTGGACTTGGATGGGACACAAATAAATATGACGGAGGACAAGATTTCGACTTAGATGCTAGCATTTTCCTTCTTGATTCTGCTGGCAAATGTGCATCTGAAAAGGATTTTATCTTCTATAACCAATTAGAAGGTGGAAATGGCTCTGTTGTACATACTGGAGATAATCGTACTGGTGAAGGAGACGGCGATGATGAGCAAGTTAAAGTTAACTTAAGCGCAGTTCCGGCCAATATTGAAAAGATCTCTTTCGTTATTACGATTCATGATGCAGAAAGCCGTGGACAAAACTTTGGACAAGTTTCAAATGCTTTTGTTCGAATTGTAAATGAAGAGACGAATGAAGAAGTGATCCGTTATGACTTAGGGGAAGATTTCTCTATTGAGACGGCGGTCATCGTCGGAGAATTATACCGTCATAGCGGCGAATGGAAATTCTCTGCAGTCGGCTCTGGCTACCAAGGTGGATTAGCACGTATCGCTACAGACTTCGGACTAAATGTTGGCTAAGCCAATGTTGCTGGACAATGGGATATCAGCCAGGTAAGATGCTTTTCTTCCTGGCTTTTTATTTGAAAAACTCATTTTTTGTTAAGGGGGATTTACGATGGGTATTCAATTATCAAAAGGACAAAGAATTGATTTAACAAAGACAAATCCTGGACTGACAAAGGCAATCATTGGTCTTGGCTGGGACACGAATAAGTATCAGGGTGGACATGATTTTGACTTGGATGCTTCCGCGTTTCTAGTCGATGCCAATAATAAATGTCTTAACGACCATGACTTTATTTTTTATAATAATCTTCAGCATCCATCTGGAGCAGTGGTACATACTGGTGATAACCGGACAGGGGAAGGGGATGGAGATGACGAGCAGCTTGTCGTAGATTTCACGAAAATCCCTGCTAGTGTTCATAGAATTGGCATCACTGTTACAATCCACGATGCAGAACAGCGCTTGCAAAACTTCGGACAAGTATCAAATGCCTTCGTTCGTTTAGTAGATGATTCAAATAATCAGGAGTTACTACGCTTTGATTTGGGCGAAGACTTTTCTATCGAAACAGCAGTAGTTGTATGTGAATTGTATCGTCATGGAGCTGATTGGAAATTCAATGCAATTGGCAGTGGATTTTCAGGAGGATTAGCCTCTTTATGCCGCAATTATGGCTTGCAAGTTTAATCGTTCATTTTGGAGAATAAACCATTTTCTCTGTGTTAAAATAGCATTCTCTTAGTCAATTAATATATTCCCAGCCTACAGACAGTAAATGGTGCAATATTATTAATATTAATTGTTATATACGAATAAACCAATCTTCAACAATAGGGCGCTTTTTCGAAATACGGAAAGCGTCATTTTTAATGGAAGAAAGGATAGAATTTTGTCAGACTTACTACTGGGTTTAATCCATTCGAAAAAAACACATCATATTCATTTGAATTTCTACTAACTTGGCAATACTAAATTTAGAGAATGGAGAGGAGATTCCTATGAAAATAAATCAATTAATTGCGAACAATATTAAACGTTTAGATACCGTTTTGCCGGAAGATCAATCGTTAGGAATTGCTGGTTTGTCAGGATCTGGTAAAACAACTTTTAGTCAAACAATTGGTGAAGAATCCAAGAAACGTCTCGTTTCCTTATTGCCAAAGGCTGATTACCAATATTTATTTCCTGAGATTATGGAAACAAATTTCAGTGCCATCAAGATGGAAGAGATGCCTCTAGTGCTTTTTCTCGGAAGATCATCCATTTCTTCTAATCCACGCTCAACCATTGGCACACATACTGGCGTATTTACAGAGATTCGCGAGCATCTTGCTGAAGCATTTAATCTTTCGCCTGAAGTCTTTTCATTTAATAATGAATTAGGCTGGTGTCCAGGCTGCAAAGGACGCGGTACGACCAAAAATGTGGAATGTAAAAAGTGTGAGGGCAAGCGTTTTAATCCGGAAGTAGAAGAGTATAAGATAGAAATATGGAATCAACCACATAGTATTTCTGATATCAATAATTTAAGCATTGAAACGATTTACTCCCTTTCAGAGGAATTACATATTAGTGAAGAGAAACAAAAAGTTCTCCAAAATATTATCAATATGAATATTGGTTACTTAACCTTGAATCGGATCATGGGGACATTGTCAGGCGGAGAATTAACACGGCTGTTCCTGGCAGAATTCATGGCAGTAAGTGAGAATACCGTAATTATTATTGATGAAATCTCAGTCGGTCTTGATCACCAAACATTATTGAAAATTTTAGAAGAGATTAAACAATTAGGCTATAAAAATCAAATTTGGCTCATTGATCATTCTGATACAGTACTCGATTTAACAGATGAGCAGTTGTTTTTTGGTCCTGGCAGCGGAAAATATGGCGGGAAAATTGTTGAAGAATCACCGCGTCCACAACCAATCCATTGGGAACGAAATGAGGCAGCACCAACAGAATACTATCAATTTCAAGATCTATATTGCCGTAATGTTCAAATGGCTGAATTTCAGATTCCAAAAAACAGACTTGTTACTGTTACTGGAGAATCAGGATGCGGTAAATCTACACTTGTCAATGAATGTTTGGCCAAAGATTTTCTGAAGCGATATCCTAAAGATAAATTAGTTATGGTAGGGCAAGATCGTAACCAATCGATTACCAGTCTATCAACCGTTGCGACTTTCCTTGATATTAAAAAGAGACTCACAAAATATAGTGATGACATTGATGATATTTTCGAGCGCTCGATTGAAGATATTCTTGATGAACTCCCAAATGAAGACATCGCCTATAAACGTTTGAGCCTTTTAATCAAACTTGGACTAGGTTATTTGACTTTAGAAAGAAAAACACAAACATTATCGACTGGTGAATTTCAATGTGTACATTTAGTCTCGGAACTGTTTGCAAAAACTAGAAATCCTCATACACTTTTCATTTTTGACGAGCCTTCAAAAGGTTTATCACAAAATATTTTAAATCAATTTATCGATAGTATTAGAGATATTCTGAAAGATGAATCGGTTTCGATTATTATGATTGAACATAATGCCTATATGATGGAAAGTTCTGATTTTATCGTTGACTTCGGTCAAAGAAAGAATGAACCTGTCACACATCTTGATGTTGTTAGTCATGATGAATATTATGAGACGAAAAATAAGGAAGTTATTATCCCGCCATCGCCAATTTCGTCTAAACTCAATTCACAAAAGGGCATTACGTATTTAAAAGAAAATCATATTGCCTATTTTAAAAACGCAGAAAATGTCTATAAAGGCGGTATTTTAAAAAGTTTATCATCCATGGCCCGGTTGATTTATGGTGAATACGATTCTAATAAAATTGCACCTGTCATCGCCATTGATCTTGAAAGACATTTGTATAGCCAATATAGTTTTCTTTATGAATTAGGTGGCGTGATTAACCATATTATTGCTTCACATCCGACAAATAAAGATACGAGAAGCTTTGATTTCTATTCACAGGCCAATCATTGCCCATCATGCTCTGGACGTCTTAAGATTGAAATATTTGATAAAGATTTGGTGATGCAAGACAAAAACCTTTCATTCTCGAACGGTTTATTCTATCCAGAAATAATGGAAGTATTGAAGTTTTATCAAATACCCAAAATAGAATTTCTATTTGAAGAAATTAAAAATGAGCTCAGGTTTGATCTAATGAAAAGCTATAATGAGATGTCAGATGAAGAAAAGCACACATTTTGGTATGGGTATTTTGAAAAGTCATTTTATGATAAGAAAGGCAAGGCACGTAGAACATGGGTAGGATTTAATACTATCATTGGCGGCTATATTGTCATTTCAAAATCAATTATTAAAGAGCATATGAAAGCTTCAAAAGAAATGATTCTATGTCCAATTTGTGAGGGCACGGTTTTAAAACACGATAAACCGCTTAAATTTGGAGATACAGACATTCGTGAAATTATCAATCAGCCGATTGACAAAGTATTGGAAATTGCAGGTGATATACCTGCACTCGTCAAACTGAAAGAGATTGTAGGCGGTGGGATGATATTGACTGAAGATGTCTCTTTACTGCCAAGAAAAACACAAGTCGCATTGAAAATGTTTGAAATAGAACAAGCAAGCTTTACAGGTTATGAAATTGTTTTACAAAATGCCTTACCATTCTGGGACACAGTTAAAGAGAATATCGAACCCATAAGCAACAATAACCAAGTGACTATCTGCGATTTCCCAAATGTCTATGAAACAAGGGAAACGATCATAGATAAATATTTCACAAATGGAAAATACAAAAAGCTAACATATGTATATGAAGCATTTGGCTACAAAAAATTAGTTACACAAATTAATAAAATTAAAAAAAGCCATCCATGTCCATTCTGTAAAGGAAAGAAAGTGATATCCGAAGATAATTTGCATGATGGTGTGTTTAAATTAACCATTCCTTGTGTTAGTTGTCATGCAAGTGGCATCAATGATGAAGGGCTTAAGGAAATTGTCGAAGGCATCGACGTTCAAACATGGCTTACAGGTAAAGTAAGGGATGTTGTGGATGTAAGCTTGCGAACGGAGGAAGTTGAAGATATTCCAATCTTCAATCGGATTCGAGAGTTAAACAAACGAGATATGATGGCAGTTTATCAATGTCTTGAGCAAAATAATTAGTATGTCAGTTAGTAATAAAAAATTCATTTGCAGCTATATATGGCAAATGAGTTTTTTATATTGTTCTATTTTTTATAAGCCAATTTCAATTATCTGAGAAATTGGCTTTTTTCGTGTTTATTTTGTACTAATGGTCCGAAGATCAACCATAAACTATAAAAAGCTCCTTAAAAAGAGGTGTAGAAAAATGGCGATTCATATTGTCAAAAATGGGGAGTCCTTGTGGTCGATTGCACAAAGTTATCATGTGACCATCGCATCTATTGCAAATATAAACGGATTAGACCAAGCGAACATGATTATTCCTGGATTGGCCCTTTATTTTCCTGATAATAGCTTACCTGTCAGGTCCTACTTGGTTTCGAGTCAGGATACAATATGGAAACTAGCTGTAAGATACCAAACAACTCCCAATCTTATTTTCTCAATGAACCCAGGCATTAACCCTTATCAACTAAGAATTGGTCAAAAAATTAATATTCCTTCTCCTATTAAGCTATCTATGGAAACGCTAGGTTTTATTGTACCATATGCACCAGAATCCTTTATTGCTGTTCTCAATCAGATAGCTAATAATCTCACTTATTTGGCAATAGTCTCTTATTCTTTAACAGAAGAAGGGAATGCTTATTTACTTTTGAATGATACTGAAATCATCGCTGAAAGCAAAAGATTAAATGTGACACCACTTCTGATGATCAGAAATTTCACTAATGAGGAATTCAGTCCAGAACTCATTGGGAAAGTACTAGAGAATCCCCTTTATAGGCAAAATTTAATCAATAGCCTTATGGAATTTATTACACAAAAGGGATATGGGGGGGTAAGCATTGATTTTGAGTTTATTCCACCGCCAAGAAGAACGGATTTCAATCTATTTCTTTATGAATTGAAAAGGGCATTAGGCTCCCTTATTCTTCATGTAAATGTTCACGCAAAAACGGAGGATATCCCAACTAACCGAATCATTGGGGCATATGATTATGAAGCAATTGGAGAGGTTGCTGATATTGTAGCTGTCATGACAATTGATTACGGATATCCTACTGGACCGCCAAATCCTGTAGCCCCAATCTGGTGGATGGAGGAAGTAATCCGGTATTCAATCGGTTTAATTAACCCTCAAAAGTTACAAATTGCATTGCCATTATACGGATATGATTGGCGCAGAATAGACAACAGTACTAGAGCCTATTCACTACTCGGTGCACAAAATTTAGCTCTTTCTTCAGGCTCTATTATTTATTACGATTTCCATGCTGCTACTCCATGGTTTACGTATTGGAATGGAACAGAAGAACATATTGTCTGGTTTGATGATATTCGAAGTTTTCATGAAAAGTATCAGCTCATTGATCAATATGGTCTACTTGGCACAACATACTGGCAGTTAAGCCTGCCATTCCCACAAAATTGGGCTTACATGGACAAAAACTTTATTATCCTGTAATAATAAAAATGAATTTAAAGAAGAGTCTTCATCTCATCTTCAAAGTAAAACATATTCGGATTCTCTTTAATGGTATAAGAGTACCTTTTCATATTCGCAATATAACTAGATTTATTTATTGTGACTTTTTCACCAGTAGAAATCAAAATAACTACTTCATTTGCCTCAAATTTATTTTTACGTTTCAATACAATCCCCTGCTTTCCAATTGTTAAATAAGGGTATAAAAAAAGACGCCATGAAAGGCGTCTTTTTACGCATTGCGGCGAAATGACTGCACGCCACATCGTGCATTTCCAATTATGGTTGTCAATCGTCTTACGCAATTAGCTCATCGCATATTTAATATAACATAAGTAAATAAATAAAGCAATCTCACCTTTAGAATAACATTACGTAGCTATGTAGTTACATTAACTATTGGTTTTGAATAAAAATGAAACTTTTTATGAGAAATATCGTTTAATATAGAGGTATAATTATGATATTGACATGAATTAAGGAGAATATATGGAAAGAATTCAATTAATATGGAAATCCATTAAGAGGTTCTGGAGAAACAAACATATAACAAAAATTTTCCTGCTTATTTTACTAACGCTTATTTTACTTACAATCCTCTTTTTTGCCTTTATGGCAGCAACGGCAAATGTTCAAACATTAAAGGAAGGATTAAAGCAGTCAACTGTTATCTATGATAAGAGCGAGGAAATAGCTAGTAATCTTGCGACCAACCGCTCTGAAGGTGTTTCTATTGAAGAATTGCCTGATTATGTAAAAAATTCGATCGTTGCAATTGAAGATGAACGTTTTTACGAACATAATGGCTTTGATGTAAAGGGAATTGCACGCGCCTTTTTCAAAAACCTGTTTGCTGGAAGAATTACCGGTGGCGGAAGTACAATCACTCAGCAGCTAACAAAGAATGCTTTGCTCTCATCAGAAAAAACATATAAACGTAAAATCGAGGAACTTTTCTTAGCTGTTGAAATCGAAAAGAATTATAAAAAAGATGAAATATTGCAAATGTATATGAATCAAGTATATTTTGGGAGTGGAGCTTGGGGCATTGATCAAGCTTCGAATAAATATTTTGATAAAAGTGCTAAAGACTTAACAATAAGTGAATCTGCATTACTTGCAGGCTTATTACAATCGCCTTCTGGAAGGGATCCATTTAAGCATTATGACCGTGCGATCGAGCGAAGAGATGTCGTTTTGGGAAAAATGAAGGAACATAATATGATTAATGATAGCGAATATGAGGCAGCAATCGCTGAAAAGATTGTGTTGGATGAAGGGCATGGCAGTTTCATTGAAAGAAAATATCCTTATTATGTTGATGCCGTCCTGGATGAAGCCATTAATCAATATGGTTTAACACAAGAGGAAATTTTCACTAGAGGGTATCGAATCTATACCGAATTGGATCAGAACCTTCAATCTAATCTTGAAAAAGTATATGAAAGAGATTCCCTTTTCCCGAAAGGAAAGGGAGGTATTCTTGTTCAAAGTGGAGCTGTATTGTTGGATCCCCAATCCGGCGGGGTAAGAGGGCTTGTTGGTGGCCGAGGAGATTATGTCTTCCGGGGTTTTAACCGGGCTACCCATATTAAGGTACAACCGGGATCAACATTGAAGCCTCTTGCCGTCTACACACCTGCTTTAGAAGAAGGCTACACAGCAACTTCCATTTTAAAGGATGAGCCGATGAATTTCGGTGACTACAAACCTGAAAATGCATCAAAGCAATATAATGGGGACGTTCAAATGTATAAAGCTGTTGAAGATTCTTTAAATATTCCAGCTGTCTGGCTGCTTGATCAGATTGGTATTGATAAAGGCATTGATGCGTTAAACCGTTTTGGTATCCCACTTGAAAAAGAGGATGAATATTTAGGGATTGCCTTAGGAGGAATGCATAAAGGGATTTCCCCAATGAAGCTTGCGGAAGCCTATGCCACTTTCCCAAATAAGGGGAAACGGCATGATGCCCACCTCATAACAAAGATTGTCGGACCGACTGGCAATATCATAGCTGAAAGAAAGAAAAAAACGGTTAAAGTTATATCAAAAACAGTGGCCAAGCAAATGACCTCCATGCTTTTAAATGTTGTGGAATCTGGTACTGGAGAAGCAACGAAAATGAACGGTGTCCAAATTGCTGGAAAAACAGGGACAACTCAGTTGCCATACAATGATATAAATGGTACGAAAGACCAATGGTTTGTTGGATATACACCAAATATCGTTGGAGCTGTCTGGTTAGGCTATGATAAAACAGATCGTGAACATTACTTATCAAGCAGCAGTTCCAAAACAGTCGTCCCTTTGTTTAAGGAAATCATCGAGGGATCACTTCCATATATTGAAACAGAAGAGTTCTCGACAAAATCGGTAAATGAGAAACTAGTTCAGCAAAAAGAGAAAAAAGAAGTAGAGCAGACGATAAAAGAATCGGCTGAAAAAATTAAAGAAGAACTGCCAAAATGGAAAGAAAAGCTCTTAGATGTAGTTGATGAGCTTGACCAATTTGGCGACTTTCTAAAAGATCAATGGAAAAATATAATAAATAATTAACAGAGAATCGGTTCACAAGAAAATCCGTGTTAGAATTTTCTTGTGAATTTACGATTGAAAAACTGGAAAATTGATATGATATCCCTACTTCACACTTAAAAAGTGAACTAAGTTTACATTATATCCTGTCTTTTTTTAATAGAATATTGTCAAAATAGTTAGAATTCGTTACTATTCTAATAAGGACGGTGATATAATGCGAACAAGAACAAGTAAACAAACAAGGAATCTAGATGCTTTTAAATTTGGATTAACAACAATATTTTTGCATGTATCATTTTATAGTTTAATCATATTTATACTAATATTTTTCATGGAACTATTTAGTTAAGACAATTTTGTATGCTATTACTTTTAATTGAAGGGTAATTAATGTTATTATTAAGGCTGATTCTTAATAGTAGGAGATGATTATCCATGGCAAAAAAAGGATACATATTAATGCAAGGCGGAGAGAAAATCGAATTTGAATTATATCCTGAGGTTGCTCCAGGAACAGTAGCTAACTTTGAAAAGTTAGTGAATGAAGGATTTTATAATGGACTTACTTTTCACCGTGTAATTCCAGGGTTTGTTAGCCAAGGTGGCTGCCCTAACGGAACAGGAACAGGCGGACCTGGCTATACAATTAATTGTGAAACAGAAGGTAATCCTCATAAGCATGAAGTAGGTTCATTATCAATGGCACATGCTGGAAGAAATACGGGCGGAAGCCAATTCTTTATCGTACATGAGCCACAGCCACATTTAAATGGAGTTCATACAGTATTTGGTAAAGTAACTTCAGGAATCGATACCGTGAAATCCATGACAAATGGAGATGTAATGGAAAAGGTTGAAGTTACAGAAGCATAATTCTTGAAAGAAAGAGCCTATTTTGGCTCTTTTTCTATTTTCATGAGTTTTTTAGCAAAAAGATCCCATACTAATGAAAAAAGGAGTCTATTATGGGAGCAATTGAAAGAAACGGCTACCGGTTTGAGCCAGAATTCAGTGTTGTAAGTAAGAATGGAGCAATACATGTAACTAAAAATGGTGAATTTATTGAAGAGGTTCATTTTGATTTTTCTGGTGAGTTTCCTGAGCATAATCAAATTGAAGAGCTCGTTAACCATTATTGTTTTCAACATGGGATATAAATTCTGTCGTCTTTTGGAGCCTATTATCTTAGGCTCTTTTTCATTAAATGACTGGACATGGTCCTGCTTTTTTTGTATCCTCCATAATAAGAATAGGAAAAGAAAGGGTGTCTTTTTTGAACCCCATTAGTGACCATTTAAGTGAAAACCTTGACCTTATATTTGTTGGCTTTAATCCAAGTATTCGATCTGCAGAAACCGGCCATCATTTTGCCAATCCGCATAATCGCTTTTGGAAGATTCTCTATGAATCAGGATTAACACCAGAGAAATTTGATGCGAAAGAAGACTATAGATTACTAGAGCTTGGCTATGGATTAACAAATATTGTTTCTAGACCTACAAAGGCAGCAGACGAAATCACAAAAGAGGAATACCAAAAAGGCAGAGAAGAGCTGAAAAAGAAAATCAGCTTTTACAAACCAACAATGGTTTGTTATGTAGGAAAAGGTGTATACCAAGAATTCAGCTGCAAAAAATCACTGCCATGGGGAAAACAGATGGAATCAGTAATTCCAGGTATAATTGATTTTGTTGCCCCTTCTTCAAGTGGGTTAGTAAGAATGAAATTAGAAGAGGTACTTGCGATTTATAGAGAAATTCCCCTACTATTAAGAGAAGTAAAAAATGGGGAGAAATAAACCAACTGGGAAGAGGAGCCAGACAATTGGAGACATTTACAGAAAATGCAATAGCCGTTATTAAAAGGATTCCAGCAGGGAAAGTTATGACCTATGGACAGATTGCCAAACTTGCAGGAAGTCCAAGAGGGGCCAGACAGGTAGTCAGAATTCTGCACTCTATGAGTAAAAAACATCATCTGCCTTGGCATCGGGTTGTCAACATCAAAGGGGAAATTGGTTTAAAGGAAGATGAACATTACTCTATCCAAAAACTTTCTCTAGAAAGTGAAGGAGTCGAATTTTTGAGTAATGGAAGGATTGATCTTTCAAGATTTCAAGTTTCTATTGATGTGGATCAGTAAAAAAATAACCTGAAGAGTACTTTATATTCAGTACCTTCAGGTTATTTTATATCTAACTTTACAATATATTATGTACATACTCCTCTACCATTTCTGCAGTCACATATTTCCTTGCTGGAACAACTCCTTGCTTGGAAATCTCATTCATTCTAGTCGTTACTTCATTTATTTTATCCGTTGAAAATGGCTGGCCCTGTTTACATTTAGAAATCGCTTCTTCAATATAATCCTCCCGCTTTTGATCTAGCTCTAAAAAAGATGTAATCATCTGATTTTGTTTGTTCACATGTGCGGAAATTGCTTTATGGACACTCATATTTTCACTCCTTAACTTAATTTACAATCTATCATACCAATTATTTTCATTATCGTTAAGATGGAAAATGTTATTTTCACCTTGGAAAATGGCTATATATATTAGAAAGCTTCATATTAATTAGAAAGGCTGGTTTGTATGAGGAAATCCTTTATTCTATCCATTGCTATACTGTTCATGATTGCCATTTGCTCTCTTATTCATGCAGAGCGGCCATCTGTACAAGCAACAGAGGAAAAGATCGGGCTAGAGCAACAATTGAATCAGCTACTCGGTAGCGAACCAGATTTAAAAGGAGCCCTAGCTGGCATAAGCATTCGAAAAGCAGCAACAGGGGAAATACTATACTCACGAATGGGGGACATTCGTTTAAAGCCTGCTTCCAATCTAAAGCTATTTACAGCTGCGGCAGCCCTATCTGTTTTAGGGCCAGATTACACCTTTTCAACTGATTTACTTACCGATGGAAAGGTAAAAAAGAAAATACTAAACGGCAATCTGTTTATAAAAGGAAAGGGAGACCCTACTCTTTTAAAATCAGATTTTGACCAAATGGCAAAAGATCTTAAAAGTATCGGTATCAGTGAAATTAAAGGTGATCTCATAGGGGATGACACTTGGTATGATGAGGTACGTTATTCAAGAGATAAGAATTGGAGTGACGAAACTTATTATTATGGAGCACAAATTTCTGCATTAACTGCCTCACCAGACGAGGATTATGATGCAGGGACAGTAATTGTTAAAGTGAGCCCCAGTGCTGTTGTAGGGGAGGAGCCATCCATAATTCTTCAGCCTGCCACTAAGTATGTTGAACTGATTAATCATGCGACTACTGTCGAATCAAATGGAAAAAAAGAAATAACTATTGAACGAATGCATGGTACAAATACAATTTTTGTTGAAGGCACGATCCCCAAAAATGTTAGAAGTACGAGAGAATGGATAGCTGTCTGGGAGCCTACTCTCTATACACTAGAGTTATTCAAACAATCATTAGAAGAGAATGGGATTCAAATAAATGGAAGTTTGAAATCTGCCGCAACACCAATAAATGCGCAAATTTTGAAAAGCTATCAGTCACAGCCTTTATCCGAATTGCTCATTCCTTTTATGAAATTAAGTAATAATGTACATGGAGAAATATTAGTTAAAGAAATGGGTAGGATCGTTAAAGGGGAAGGAAGCTGGGAAAAGGGACTGGAAGTGTTAGAATCTGAATTAGCTAAATTTGGTGTCCAGACGGATACAATCGAATTGAGAGATGGTTCTGGCATCTCCCATATAAACCTAGTTCCACCAAATGAGCTAACTAGTCTTCTATTTTCTATTCAAAAGGAAGCATGGTTTGATCACTTTTTACACTCATTGCCAGTTAGTGGGGCACCTGAACGAATGATAGGGGGAACTCTTAGAAATCGAATGTTAAACTCTCCAGCACAGTGGCAGGTGAAAGCAAAAACGGGGACGATTGCTTCGGTTAGTTCACTATCTGGTTATGTAGATACACGTAGCGGGGAGAGGCTTATCTTTTCAATCATCTTAAACAATTTATTAGATCATTCGAAAGGGAAATTGATTGAGGATAAAATAGCTGTCATCTTAGCAGAGCATAAAAATGAATTAGATTGGTAACCTGATAGTACAAAATATGGTAATATCGAGCACTAATTATATCTTTGGTGATTTAAAAATACTAAATATGGAAATTAAGGTCACTAAAAATATTTTTAGCGACCAACAATTACTTATATTGGAAAAAACGGTCACTAATCTTCACTTTAGTGACTGGATTTTACTAAATTATCCATTTTCGGATTCATAAGGATACAGAAGGCTCCAAGGATATCGATACCTTGAAGCCTTCTGATTGACTCATCAATTAAGCCTTTGCCGCTTGAACATCCAAACTGATTTTCACTTTATCCCCAACTAAAACGCCGCCAGTTTCAAGCGCAGAGTTCCATGTTAAGCCATAATCACTGCGTTTAAGAGAACCTTCAACCGTAAAGCCTACTTTTTCATTTCCCCATGGATCTTTGCCTGAACCTTCATAAGTAACCGCAAAAGTTTCTGACTTTGTCACTCCATGAAGAGTCATATCTCCAGTTAAATCATACTCATTATCGCCGTTGCTCACAATTTTCGTTGCCTTGAAAGTCATGGATGGGTGATTTTCCACATCAAAGAAATCACCAGAACGAAGATGGTTGTCACGATCTGCATTACGTGTATCAATACTTGCTAAATCAACTGTAAATTCAATATTTGCAGTAGTTAAGTCTGCTGGATCTGCTTCAATTACCGCATTGAAATTATTGAAAGTCCCTTTCACGTTTGCGATCATCATATGTTTGATTGAAAAATCCACGCTGCTGTGTACTGGATCAATTGTCCATTTTGTATTTGTCATTTTAAATTTCTCCTCCATTTTGTTCGAATTCATTTAATTTGAATTCAAGATAATTTAATTCTAGATAAATTATAAGAAATGGTAAGCTCATTTGTCAATACTCTTTTTTTAAAAGTCAGCTATTTTTAAATAAGTCGTAGCATGAAAACTGTTTACAAAAAAGGTTGGTTGATTGGAGCGGAAGGTGCGAGACTCCAGCGGGAGTAGTGGGACAGCTGAGACCCCACAGGAGCTATGCTCCGAGGAGGCTCAGCGCCCACCCCGCGGAAAGCGAGCAACCTGGAGCGCAAATCAACCTCTACAAACTAAGTAAAATTTGTTTTTTATCATGACTCATGTTTCAATCAATCAAATGATACAATAAGGGGTAACAACTAGATGCCGAAGGAGCTACAATGATTATGAAGCAAATGGAAATGGCCTATCGAAATGCGAAAGAGAATACGAAGACAAAAATGATCGAGGATATGAACCATTATCTCGGCAGTAGAGCAACTATGCCTTCGTTCAAGGAATACTTAACTGACAGATACCAATATATTGAACAAATTTGGGTCAATGTGTGGCTAAATAAAGCAACGAACAATATTTCAAAGCAAGAGAAAATAGATTATTTAAAAGAAAAAGGGTTCGAAACAGAAGCAATTAGTCGAAAAGAGTTAAATTCTTTATTTCGCACTGAAGTACGTGCATTTAAACCTTTCGATGCATACAGTTGGATTATCGAAAAATTTCAAAATGAAAATGAGAGCTGGTCTAATCAATATGAGAAAGCTCGTGCAGATCACCTGCAAAGAGAGGAACAGACTCGTCTCAGAATAGAAATGTATAGAATGCAAGAGGAAATAGAAGAACACACTGAGGAGATCATTGAAAAAAATGATGAGCTTTTATATTTATCTATCAGACATTTTACTGCTAAGCAGTTAGCTTCTGATTTTAAAAATAAGCAAAAGTTTGCACCAGTAGACCCATTTGCGCTTGAAGAAAAGCTTATTGTGGTAGGAGCGTTTGATGCAGATGCTTATTCAACTGTTTCAAGTTTCTTTTACGAACTTACTGGTGATATCCATAAAACAAAGCATAAAGGGCGAGCCTATTTTGAATATGAGTCCTATTTTGATCGATACGAAAGGCTTTATGCTGAATATTTAGCTGATTTTCTACCCAAAATGGTAGTAGAACAACTGCCTAAAGAGTTCTTAAATAAATATAATAGAATTTTTTCCGATTCAATTACAACACCCATGACTGCAAGTATTCTTGAATATTCCTTCGAACCACTTGCGAATGAATTAATTGAAATCATTCAGGATGAATATATTGCTGACTTACTCAAGCTTGAACATATTCCTTTTGAACAAAAAAAGCATTTAGAGCTGTACGAGGAAGCGATCGCTGATCGGGAACGAAAAAGAGAAGAAGAACTGGCGGAAATTGAACGCCAAAAAGAAGAAGAAAAGCGGATGCTTGACGATATTTTTGGACAAGAATATCGACCTGCTGTTGAACGCAACATACGTTACACTTTACATATTGGAGAAACGAATACAGGGAAAACGCATCATGCCTTAGAAAGAATGAAAGCAGCAAATAGCGGGTTGTATTTAGCACCGTTAAGACTACTTGCCCTTGAAGTGTTCGATAAACTGAATGCAGAAGGAACCCCTTGTTCATTAAAAACAGGAGAAGAAGAAAAGCTTGTACATGAGGCAGCCCATATTTCCTGTACTGTAGAGATGTTTCATGAAAAGGATGTCTATGAATGTATTGTTATTGATGAAGCACAAATGTTAAATGATAAGGATCGTGGATTTTCTTGGTATAAGGCCATTACAAAAGCAAATGCAAATGAAGTACATATTATCGCAAGCTGGAATGCGAAAGAAATGATCCTTCAACTGCTTGGTGATGCTGAAATTGAAGTTTATGAATACAATCGTGATATTCCGCTCGAGATTGAAAGGAAAGAATTCAAAATCAATCAAGTGAAAAAAGGAGATGCACTCATTTGCTTTTCGAGAAGACGTGTACTTGAAACCGCATCCAGACTAGAAAATGCTAAGTATTCGGTCAGTATGATTTACGGAAGCATGCCGCCAGAAACGCGAAAAAAACAAGTGCAGCGCTTCATAAATGGAGAAACATCTGTGATCGTATCTACCGATGCAATTGGTATGGGCCTAAACCTTCCGATTCGCCGAATTGTTTTTCTAGAAAATGAGAAATTTGATGGTACGAGAAGGAGGCTGCTCACTTCACAAGAGGTTAAGCAAATTGCCGGGCGAGCAGGACGGAAGGGAATCTACGATGTTGGGAAAGTTGCTTTTATTTCAGATATTCCTACAATGAAAAGACTATTATTTTCAGAGGATCAGCCCGTTCAAACATTTGCTGTTGCTCCAACAAATGCAATCTTTGAGCGTTTTCAAAAATACTACCGTGATCTCGGAACTTTTTTCGAGCTATGGGAGAAATTTGAAAGTCCGAATGGGACAAAGAAAGCTTCTCTTTTTGAGGAAAAAGACCTTTATGAGCGAATAAGAGGAACAGAAATTGAAGCTAGGCTTTCTATTACAGATCTTTATGGATTTTTGCACCTTCCTTTTTCCAAAAAAGAACCGGATTTAGTCTGGCAATGGGAACAAACAATGTATGCGATCTTAAATCATTCCGAACTTCCTGAGCCAAGGATTAAAAAACGAAATCTTGAGGAATTGGAGCTTTCCTATAAAGCAATTGGACTCCATCTCTTATTTTTATACCGACTTGATCAACGGATTGAAGCGCTTTACTGGGAGCGGCTGAGGGAGGAGATTAGCGACCATGTGCATGAACGTTTGAAGACGGATGTAAAGAATATGGCAAAGAAGTGCCGTCGTTGTGGAAAAAAACTCCCATGGGAGCATGAATTCCAAATATGTGATGACTGCCATACGAACCAATCCAGAAGAAGATACTGGGAATAAAACTAAAATGGTAGCCAATTTAAATCTTATTGGCTACCATAGTTGATGAATTTCCTTTGAACCAGTACACAATTAGGGTTATTGGCTACCCAACTTAATAAGTTTTCTTTGAACCAGTACTCAACCAGGGCTATTGGCTACCCAACTTGATAAGCTTTCTCTGGAACTGTACTCAATCAACCCGATTGGCTACCCTAGTTAACGAATTTCCACTAGAATTATACCCAATAAGCTATTGCTGCTAAGATTAATTTGAAATCACTTAGCTTATGGTTTTAATACTACTTTAATACATTCATCTTCATGTTCATTGAAGATGTGATAGCCATGACTTGCCTCATCTAGGGAGAGTTTGTGTGTAATAATATCTGTTGGATCGAATGCCTTTTTCTCTATCAGCCCATATAGCTTTGGCATAAAGGGAATAACTGGTGCTTGCCCCATTTTTAACGTTATATTTCTGACGAAAAAGGCTCCCAATGGAAATAGGTTATAATTTCCTCCATACACGCCAGATATTTGAACAGTACCTGCTTTTTTTACGGCTTTGGTTGCAATTTGAATTGGTCCAAGTGTACCGCCTTGAAGTTTCAATTTTTGTTCGAGAAATTCAATTGGTGATTTCTTGCCGTCCATCCCAACACAATCAATGACAATGTCTGCACCTCCATGAGTAATCTCCTTTAAATGTTCACCCATATCAGGATATTTCGTAAATTCATAGACCTCTACTTGATTCGTTCTTTTCGCATGCTGGAGACGATAATCTAAGTAATCAATGGCAATTACACGTTTGGCTCCCTGCATCCATGCAAACTTTTGCGCCATCAAGCCAACAGGTCCGCAACCAAGAATGATGACCGTATCTCCCTTCTTCACGCCCGCATGGAGCACACTCCAGTAAGCGGTTGGAAGAACATCTGATAAGAAGAGTAATGACTCATCTTCTAATTCACATGATTCAGGAACGAGAAAGGGAGTGAAGTTCCCAAAAGGGACTCTTAAATATTCAGCCTGTCCACCAGGATAATTACCGAATTTCTCCGAATATCCGAAATAGCCCCCTGAATCATAGTGTGGATTGGAGTTATCACATTGACTCGTTAAATCCTGCTCACAATATTGACAATGACCGCATGATACATTAAATGGAATAACAACACGATCTCCTTTTTTCACCTTCGTTACTTCAGGTCCAACCTCTTCAACAATTCCCATCGGTTCATGACCAATGATGTAGCCATGAGGCAAGGGGATATTCCCCTGATATAAATGCAGATCTGAGCCGCAAATTGCAGTAGATGTGATCTTCACAATAATATCGTCATTCTTTTCAATCCTTGGATGTTCAACTTTATCAATAATAACCTTTTTGGGACCATGATAGGCTACAGCCCTCATTTCCATCTCTCCATTCAAGTATCAAATAGATTTACCTCCTATTAGTATTCTCCAAAAAGAGTGCATTACCCAATGTCTAAAAAGTTGGAAGGGATGAATAATTAATTGTTTCCGTCACAAAATAACATAGATTTTTTGATCATGAGGAGGAATCTTAATGCAATTCCAAAACCAGCAAGGACCAATGCATGAAAATATGCATACAGGCTTAGTCAATCAACAGCAAAATCATGGGGGACATGAATTATTTGATGTTCACGAAGTCTTATCGGGTGCCATTGGAACAATGGACTTATATACAATCTTGCGTCCCCATGTAAAGGATCCCGAGCTATTAGCCATTCTTGACCGCCAATCTCAATATATGCGAATGGAATACAATACCTTAGTCGACTGTTTTAAAACAGGACAGAATCCAGCCGTTCGAATGCAAGACTATAATATGACACAAGGAAATGATTTTGTTTATGGGTTAAAGCCATCCCAGCCGAAAAAACCAATTCAGTCTGCTTCAGAGCTTACAGATGCGAATATCTCTGGCTATATGCTAGGTTCAGTGAAGGCTGGAGCTGGATCAAAAGCAATGGCGGCACTTGAAGTAACGAACCCAGTCGTTAGAAGAGTTATTGCTGATTCCATTCCAAATTGTATTGAAATGGCCTATGAATTATCTGTATATCAAAACAAGCATCATTACTACCAGGTTCCTCAGCTTGCGGGTCAAGACATGCAGCAGATTCTTAATGCTTATGCACCAGCAGCCCCAATAAATGGACAAATGCAAAATCTAAACAATACTTCACACTAACTATGGATACAAAAAAAGTGATTCCTTACACACTAAGGAATCGCTTTTTTTATAGGACTAATCTGTGTTAAAAGTTGCTATTTTTGAGGAAAACAAGCAAAATATATAGGAAAAGCAATCATTTATGATAAAAGCATCGATTTTTAAAGGGAGTGTAAGAATGTTAAAAACGAAAGTAAAGGCATATTTTGCCGATGAAATAGCAGAGTCATTTAAAGAAGAAATTGAATATGCAAAGAAACACCAGCTTCTAGATGAAAGCCGTATCGTTACAGAGAAAAGTCCTGAGTTGCGATTTAGTAATGCTTATATTGAACGCGGTGATAAAGAAACGGAAGAATCTATTGGAGAAGAAGCCGCCAATTTTTTAAATCAGCCTATTGATTATCTGAAAAGGAATATTAATGAATTTATTTATATAGAATCTGACTGGTTTCAAATGATCCATACAGAATCTATTTGTTTAGAAGTGGATGATGTTTTTGGAACATATGAAGTAATGCTTGGCTTAAAGCTTCAAAAGAAGTTTGAAAAGGCAATAAAAGCGTATGTAGAACAAGAATTAATGGGCGACAAGAAAGTAAGTATACTATTTAATCAGGGCGATGGTTTATGGGATTTCAATTTGGCCTTAAATCATATCAATGGCTTTAAAGAAAATCTGACAATCAATGAAGCATTAAACCTTGTCTACAGCTTCCTATTTAAACTGATTGAAAGTGTGGAGGAGCAGTAAGTTAGTTGGATTTATACATTTAGAGGATTGGAGCTGGACGTGAATGTTAAAAAATAGCATGAAGTGGATCATTATTGCAGCCTTCTTTTTCCTAGCCATGGGTTTGACATCAAATGCATTGGCTTCAAACGGGGATAACAATGTAGAAAGCATTAACGAGAAGTTTGGCTTACCTGTCGTTGTTTATGGTTCAGCATTGTCTCCTGCACAGAAAGAAGAGGTTCGCAAATTACTTGGTGTGAAAGACCCGAATATGGTAACAGAAATAACCGTCACAGGTGACGATCTTGAACTTTATATTAAAGGTAATAAGCACTCCAACATGTATTCCTCTGCGAAAATTACTCGTAAAGAAGCAGGAGCAGGGCTTTACATTAACCAAGTCACGCCGGATAATATTACAGAGGTTTCAGATGAAATGTATGCGAATGCCCTTTTAACTGCGGGAATTCAAGATGCAGTCGTCGATGTTGCTTCCCCAGTGCCAGTAAGTGGACATTCTGCTTTAGTTGGTATTTACAAAGCCTATGATGAGGGCGAAGGAACTGAATTAAATAAAGATCATACAGAAGTTGCTAATGAAGAATTAAGTCTTGCCAGTAGATTAGCACAGCAAGAAGGGCTGGACAAAGATAAAGTCACTGAGCTTCTAACAGAAATCAAGAAAGAAATAGCAGACCAAAATCCAGCTACAAAAGAGGAAATTAAACAAATCATCAATGATCAATTAAAGACACTTGAGATAAAATTAAGCCCGGAAGATCGACAATTATTAATCGATCTATTTGAAAAAATGCGTAGTTTAAATATTAATTTTGACAATGTCAAAACACAGCTAGAAGATATCTCGAAAGAAATTCAAAACCGCATTGAGGAAGCCGTTGGCGATAAAGGATTTCTGCAAGCCATATCCGATTTCTTCAAGAATTTAATTGAAAGTATAAAAGGACTTTTTTCTTAAAGCAGGGGTAACCCTGCTTTTTAGTTTACTAACTCAGGAAACTTTATTGGTGTATTCAAAGAATAATGATCCCGATAGGAACGATAAGATACCATTTGTTCCAATGGTGTGTGCACATCGACTTGCAAAACTTTGGTATTCTTCATTTCTAAATAATAATGGACCCCCTCCAAATCCATTTCATAAAAAGTAAAAGTAAAGCCTAATAGATCCTTTTTAGTCACCTTTTTGTCAGGATGATTTTTGATAAAGTCGGCTATTTCCTTTACAGTTGCAGAAGAGGTACCCGTAAATGAATAAATTCTTTCCTTCACTCGCGCTCTCGTTTGATTTAATGTTACCTTTGCTTTGTGCTTCATTTTATCCATTAAGTTCTTCAACAAATCTCCTCATTTCCATTCTTTTTTTTTCATTTTGCACTATTAACATGACACTTATCATGGTTAAGACATGACACGTATGTCTTCAAATTCTTTCCACATTTCATTAATATTAAAAATAAAAGTGTGGAAGGATAAAATTATTATGACCAAACAAAAACAACTTCATTTAAAAAAGCAAATGGCTCCATATGAAAAATCAAATACTAAAGACAGTGTTTGGCAGCTGATCAACACCATTTTGCCTTTTATTGCGTTATGGTTTTTGGCCTATCAGAGTTTATCCGTTTCCTATATTCTAACATTAATCATTGCCGTATTTGCAGCAGGATTTTTAGTACGGATATTCATTATCTTTCATGATTGCTGCCACCATTCGTTCTTCAAAAGTCGCCGTGCAAATAAAATTATTGGCACAATTACAGGGGTTCTAACGATTTTCCCCTATAGTCAATGGCAGCACGATCATTCTGTCCATCACGCAACTAGCAGTAATTTAGACAAGCGAGGAACCGGAGATATCTGGATGTTAACTGTCGATGAATATGTCGCATCCTCATTCTGGCAAAAAGTAGCCTATCGATTATATCGGAATCCAATTATTATGTTTGGGCTTGGTCCAATCTATGTTTTTCTGATTAAAAACAGATTCAATAGAAAAGGTGCAAGATTGAAGGAGCGATTGAACACTTACTTAACGAATGTTTCTATCGTTGCTTTATACAGTCTGCTTTGTTGGTTAATTGGTTGGGAAGCCTTTCTTTTGGTTCAACTTCCTATTTTTTTAATTTCAGGTGCTGCGGGAATTTGGCTATTTTACGTACAGCATACATTTGAAGATTCATATTTCGAGGAAGATAGTAACTGGGAATATGTAAAGGCAGCGGTAGAGGGGAGCTCCTTCTATAAGCTTCCTAAAGTACTGCAATGGTTTACAGGTAATATCGGCTACCATCATGTACATCATTTAAGTCCTAGAGTACCAAACTACATGCTTGAAGAAGCACATAATAAAACACAGCCATTACAAAATGTCCCTACGATCACATTAGGCACCAGCATCCAATCCCTTAAATTTCATCTTTGGGATGAGAAAAACAAGAAATTTGTCGCATATAAAGAGATTGCAGAGTATTTACAAAGCACAAAAAAAAGAGAGCTCGCTTCCAAGCTAAAATAATAGTAATAATGATGGAAGAAGAAACTCCTCATATACATCATGATTATTCATATGATAAAATGGCTACAAACTAATTTACTAAATTATGGTAGGCCATGAACAGATAAACTATGATGGTGGGCCACACAATTGGACCCACCATTTGTATTCAAGCTAAAGAGGGATTTCATATGAATAAAAAATATTTAACATTTCTAAAAAGCTCAGGTATATCTCCATACATTTGGAGTGTTTTTGCGATTTTGCCATTTTATTTTATCTTTCAATCTTCCTCAACTGTTGAAGTCATTGTCGGTATTATACTGACAATTATATTTTTTATCTCCTATCGATTTGCATTTCTTTCCAAAAAATGGCCTGTTTACTTATGGACAGGTATCCTTATTGCCATTTCAACAGCGATGACGATTCTGTTTCAATTTGTCTACTTTGCTTTTTATATAGCCTATTATAATGGAAATATAAAAAATCGGATTGCATTTTTAACCCTTTATATCATCCATCTCGTATTTACAATTGCCTCTATCAATTATAATTTAGTTCTTGGAGGAGAATTATTTCTAAAACAGTTGCCATTTGTCATTATCATTGGCATTAGTGTGATCTTGCTGCCTTTCAACCTCTATAATAAAAAGAAGCAAGAGAAATTAGAAGAACAGTTAGAGGTAGCCAATCAGCGAATTGCTGAGCTGGTGAAACAAGAGGAACGTCAACGGATTGCAAGAGATTTACATGATACATTGGGGCAGAAGCTTTCACTAATTGGGCTGAAAAGTGACTTGGCAAGGAAACTCGTGTATAAAGACCCCGAGCAATCGCGAAGCGAAATGAAAGATGTTCAACAAACGGCTCGAACAGCTTTAAATGAAGTACGAAAAATGGTCTCGCAAATGCGAGGAATCCGACTGGAAGAGGAAATTGCTCGCATTAAACAATTCCTTCAAGCGGCCGAAATATCTCTTATTTGTGAAGAGGGGATCAAACTTACAAATGTATCAATTTTTCTAGAAAATATTCTTAGTATGTGTTTGAAAGAAGCCGTCACGAATATTGTCAAGCATAGCCGAGCTACGGAGTGCGAAATCATCATTGAGCAATCAGAAAAAGAGGTTTGCATTATAATTAAGGATAATGGAATAGGTATGTCCGACGAATATTATTTTTCAAAGGGCAGTGGTTTATTAGGGATTAAAGAGCGCCTCGAATTTGTAAATGGAAGCTTAGAAATTATTTCAAATAATGGAACGACAATTAAAATGATCATACCTAATGTCATCAAACAAAACAGATAAGGAGGAGCTGTAATGATTCGAATAGTCATTGCTGAAGATCAGCGAATGGTGTTGGGCGCATTAGGTTCCCTACTCAATTTAGAGGAAGATATGGAAGTGGTTGGAAAAGCCCAAAATGGGAAAGAAGCTGTTATTCTTGTTAAAAAGCTTGAACCAGATATTTGTATCATGGATATTGAAATGCCTGAAAAAAGTGGGCTTGAAGCAGCAGAGGAATTGAAAGAATCTGGATGCAAAGTTATTATTCTAACAACTTTTGCTAGGTCTGGTTATTTTCAAAGAGCCTTACAAGCCGGAGTGAGCGGATATTTATTAAAGGATAGCCCTAGTGATGAATTAGCTAGCTCCATTCGAACAGTAATGGATGGAAGACGCATTTATGCTCCTGAATTGATGGATGACGTGTATAGTGAGGAAAATCCGCTTACTGAACGAGAGAAAGAAGTCCTTGAACTCGTTGCCGATGGGAAAAATACGAAAGAAATTGCTGATGAACTTCGAATCAAAACGGGAACTGTTCGAAACTATATTTCACAGATACTTGATAAGCTCGAGGTCAAGAATCGAATTGAAGCAATCACACAATCGAAGGAGAAAGGATGGTTTAAGTAAACCATTCTTTTTTTTAGGCTCTTTTCCAAAAGATTTTTGTTTTTGAATTAGTTATCAATTTACAAAAAAGACTAGTTGATTGGAGCGGAAGGTGCGAGACTCCTGCGGGAGTAGTGGGACAGCTGAGACCCCACAGGTGCTTTAGCGCCGAGGAGGCTCAGCGCCCACCCCGCGGGTCGCTGCGTACCTGGAGCGGAAATCAACTTCTACCTAATCATATTAAAGATTATTCACGATATTTTATTTTTCCGAATTTTTTAAAAAACTACTCGACAAAGTATATGAATTGGAGGATAATTGTAAAAATAAATCAATCACTTTTATCAAGCACCGCTTAAAAGAGTGATAGTTTTTAGCAAATAGTATCATGAGAACTACATAATAAAAAGACAGGGAGAAGAAGTAGGATGAGAGACTATCAAATGGAAATCAACTTAACCACAGCTGGAAAACAAAAACCGGCATTTGACCAACTTCAGTTTGGAAGACATTTTACAGATCATATGTTTGTAATGGATTATTCTACAGAAAAAGGCTGGTATGATCCGCGAATTATTCCCTATCAACCTGTCACATTAGAACCATCTGCGATGATTTTTCATTATGGGCAAACTGTATTTGAAGGGTTAAAGGCTTATCTCTCAAAGGACGGGCAAGTTTTATTATTTAGACCGAAGAAAAATATGGAAAGAATGAATCGCTCGAATTCAAGGCTTTGCATGCCCCCAATTGATGAGGAGTTTGCCTTATATGCCTTAAAACAATTGCTTACGATAGAAAAAGAGTGGATTCCTCCATATGAAGGCACCTCTCTTTATATACGGCCGTTTATTATCTCAACAGAACCGTTTTTAGGCGTAGCGCCTTCACACAGCTATCGATTTATGATCATTTTGTCCCCAGTTGGGGCTTATTATAAAGAAGGAATTAATCCTGTAAAAATTTCTGTTGAACAAGAATTTGTTCGAGCTGTACAGGGAGGAACAGGTAATGCAAAAACAGCTGGGAACTATGCCGGCAGTTTAAAAGCACAAGAAGTGGCTGGGAATGCAGGATACTCGCAGGTCCTATGGCTAGATGGAAAAGAAAAAAAATATATTGAAGAAGTAGGAAGCATGAATGTTTTCTTCAAAATAAATGGAGAAGTTTTCACACCTATTCTAAATGGAAGCATCTTGGATGGGGTCACACGTGATTCCATCATCCAGCTCATCAAACATTGGAATATTCCTTTTTCTGAACGAAAAATTTCTATGGAAGAAATCTATCAGGCACATAAAGATGGAATTTTAGAAGAGGCATTTGGAACGGGAACAGCCGCCGTCATTTCTCCAATAGGAGAATTCTTTTGGCAAAATGAGCATCTAGTAATAAATAACGGAGAAACTGGAGAACTTGCAAAAAAATTATATGACACATTAACGGGAATTCAATACGGCACACATGAAGACCCATTTGGCTGGCGTGTGGAAGTACTGGATGAAGTATTAACAAAATAAATTTTTTACTTGCAATATTAAATTTTAATGGTATGCTATGAATTGAATTCAAATAATTAACACTAGGGGTGTCTTGTAAAAGACTGAGATTGAACGGCCGTTCTAAACCCTTTGAACCTGATCTAGTTCACGCTGGCGTAGGAAAGTGGTAAATGGTTGAACAAGTATGCCAATCACCCCACTCTTCCGTCTAAGAGTGGGTTTTTTAATACAATGAAATAAAAATAACAAAATAGCATTCTACTAGGGGCGCCTTATGGCTGAGAAGTAACCCTTTGAACCTGATCTAGATCATACTAGCGTAGGGAAGTAGGTAAGATGATTACGACTTTTTTGCGTAATGATTTAACCGCTTTCCACATTCGGAAAGCGGTTTTTTTTGTTGAAAAAAAAATACTTAAAGGAGGAAACATTATGGAGACTGTAAAAACAAAGAAATTCACTGAAAGGCTGTTTATAAATGTACAGCCAATTTGGGAGAGAAATCATAATCATCCATTTGTTCAAGAGCTAGGAAAAGGGATATTGGACGAAGAAAAATTCATTCACTACATGAAACAGGACTATGTATATTTAATCGATTATGCAAAGCTATTTGCCATAGGCGCACTGAAAGCACACGACCTGCAAACGATGGGGAAATTTGCTCACATTCTTCATGAAACATTAAATTTTGAAATGGAACTTCATCGCCAGTTTGCAGCTGAATTCGGGATTTCACGTGAGGAATTGGAGGCGACAAAGCCAACTCCTGTTAATCTAGCCTATACGCGTTACATGTTAAATGTTGCTCAAAATGGCAGTTTAGCCGAAGTAGTCGCTTGTCTGCTGCCTTGTGCATGGGATTATTGGGAGATTGGAAAACTTCTGAGAAAACAATATGGTGATCAAATCGAGACAAATCGCTATGCAAAATGGATTGATACATACGACTCCGATACATTTGCTGAAGGGGCAAAATGGCTGATACAGCTAATGGATGACTTAGCAGAAGGGAAGCCAGAACGTGAGCTTGCAATGCTTGAAGAGCACTTCCAAATGACTTCTAAATACGAATACTTATTCTGGGATATGAACTATTTTAAACAAGATTGGCCTATTTAAAGTAAGCGGGTGAAAAGATGACACTTGTATTAAAAAATGTTTCCTACACTTTCACAAATGATAGAAAGCAGCAAAACAAAGTAATCTCACAATTAAATATGCAAATAAATCAAGGAGAGTTCGTCTCTCTAATTGGCAAAAGCGGAACCGGGAAAAGCACAATTTTAAAATTAATAACTGGCCTTCTTAAACAAGATGAGGGGGAGATATTGGTAAATGGCAAGTTCGTTTCACTTGGGGATGTTGGCTATATGCCTCAAAGGGATTTACTGCTCCCATGGCGTTCAATCATTGACAATATTATGATTGCAGCCGAGCTTCAAAAGGATTTAGAGATAACTAGAGCAGAAGCCGTAAATTGGCTCGCACGAGTTGGTTTAGCAGAATATGAGAACGCACTTCCAAACCAATTGTCTGGGGGCATGAGGCAGCGTGCAGCTTTTCTTCGGGCTCTCTTGACAAATAAAGATCTGCTATTGCTCGATGAGCCCTTCGGCGCCCTTGATGCTTTAACTAAGAAAGAAATGCAGGCCTGGCTATTATCCATTTGGCAAGAGCTAAACAAAACGATTCTGTTTATTACCCATGACCTAGAAGAAGCGTGTTTTCTAAGTGACCGAATTATCCTATTGCATCCGAATAAAAAAATGGAAGAAATCAAGGTCGAGCTGCCGCGTCCAAGATTTCCTGAGTTGCTTCACTCAATAGAATTGGCTGGAATGCGATATGAATTGGAGAAAAAGATTACAAATGAAACAGTTTAAGAGATGGATTAAAACTTATAGTCTATTTATCATTTTTGCAGGATTCCTATTAATCATATTGGAATGGCTAGTCAAAAAAGAGATGGTTCCTTCATTTATTTTGCCTGCACCAACCAGTGTCATTATGATGATCTTGGAAAACTGGAAGCCATTAATATTGGAACATTTAAGTGCAACCATCCTGGAATTTTTCATCGGATTTTTGATTTCAGTAATTGGCGGTGTACTCCTTGCCGTTTGGATGTTTTTTTCAAAAACAATGGAGAAAATGTTATATCCTGCGGTCCTGATTTCACAAATGATGCCGATTATTGCGCTGTCACCCATTTTTGTCCTTTGGTTCGGTTATACAATCTGGAGTAAGGTTGCTGTGACTGTATTAATCTCATTTTTCCCCATTGTTGTTGGTACATATGATGGACTGAGGTCTAGTGATAAAGATTATATTGAGCTGCTTCGCTCGATGGGTGCAACACGATGGCATACATTTATTAAGCTGAACATTCCAATGGCTTTACCTTCTTTTTTCTCTGGATTAAAGCTTGCGACCGTCTATGCATTGGTGGGAGCAACGATTGGAGAATGGCTCGGTGCTAGTGAAGGACTGGGGTATTATAGTCGCCGAATGTCTGGAAATTTGAATGCTGAAGGTGTTTTTGCTGCTATCACCCTATTGACAATCGTTGGCATCCTTCTATTTGCACTCACATCAGCAATTGAAAGGAAAGCATTACACTGGAAAAATACTGAATAACAAACAACTGGAGTTGGATATTGAATGAAAAAATTTTGGTTTATCGTTTTGATAATGGCGATATTGCTTACAGCTTGTACAGAAAACACAACAAAAAAGGAGAGTGAAAAGGAGTTAGAGGATATTAGCATTATGTTGGATTGGTATCCAAATGCTGTACATTCAGCAATCTATGTCGCAAAGGAAAAAGGGTATTTTACTGATGAAGGGTTGAATGTCCATATTGAAATGCCTGCCGATACAAATGATCCGCTTAAGCTTGCTGCAACAGGAAAGGTTGACTTGGCAATCAGCTATCAAACACAGCTTCTAGTATCAAGAGCGGAAGGAATACCTGTTGTCTCAATTGCAGCACTTGTTAGACATTCACTTGATGCAATTATGTTTAAAAAGGAGAGCGGAATAAATTCTCCAAAGGATTTAGAGGGGAAAAATATCGGTTATCCGTCAGCTTCTGTTAATGAAGCAGTTGTTTCTACAATGGTAAAAGAAGATGGCGGGGACATGAATAAAGTGAAAATGACGGATGTCGGATGGGATTTAATGTCATCGCTTGCAACCGATCATGTGGATGCGCTCACTGGTGCTTATATTAATCATGAACTAGTCCTGTTAAATAAAGAAGGGTATGACATGGATGTAATTAAATTAACTGATTTTGGTGTACCTGATAACTATGAGCTTGTCGTCGTTACAGGAGAAAAAACATTAGCGAAGAAAAGAACTTCATTTGAAAAATTTTGGAGAGCATTAACAAAAGCACAGGAGGACGTTACTAAGGATCCAGACGCAGGCCTTAAAATATTATTGGATCATGAAAATGATAGCTTTCCTTTGGATAAAGATGTGGAAACAGAAAGTCTACAAGTGCTGTTGCCTCTAATGGAGGAGGCTAATATTCCGTTCGGATACCAAAAGGAAGAAGCGTGGAATGAAGTGGCTAATTGGCTTTATGAATCGAATGTAATGAAAGAAAAGGTAAATCCAAAAGATGCATTCGTAAATATTATTTCAAAATAAATGAATGTGAAAAAAGGAGGAGTTATTAAAATGGACAAAACAAAAAAACTAACATTAACTGCGCTCATTGCTGCTATTACAACAGTATCGAGCAGTCTCATTTATATTCCAGTCGGGTTTGCAAAGATTTTCCCGATTCAGCATTTTGCAAACGTTTTATCGGCTGTGCTTCTTGGTCCATGGTATGCAGTGTTTCAAGCGGTTATTTCTTCTACATTAAGAAACATGCTTGGGACTGGAAGTATATTTGCTTATCCTGGGAGTATGATCGGGGCGTTCTTGGCAGCCATTCTTTATACGAAAACAAAGAAACTTACCTTTGCTGCGATCGGGGAAGTCATTGGAACAGGGATTCTTGGAGCAATGGCCACCTACCCGATTTCGATCCTGCTTTTAGGACAGGAAGCAACACTGTTTGGTTTTATCCCAGCATTTATGATTAGTTCCTTTACCGGAGCACTCATGGGTTATGGCTTGCTCAAGATATTAGTTCGAAACAAAGCAATAGGAGGGATGTTAGATGAAAACAGCACTTACAATCGCGGGCTCTGATTCTGGAGGCGGTGCAGGAATACAGGCTGACTTGAAAACCTTCTCTGCTCTCGGTGTGTACGGAATGTCCGTAATTACTGCAGTTACTGCACAAAATACTCAAGAGGTTCGCTCCGTGCAAGATATTGAAATTTCTATCATAAAAGATCAAATAGAAGCCATTTTTGACGACATCCATGTGGATACAGTAAAAATTGGCATGCTTTCTTCTGCTGAAACGATTGAAGCAGTTGCACAATCATTACAAAAATATCAACCAAAGTTTATTGTTGTTGATCCTGTTATGGTCTCTAAAGGCGGACATCATTTACTACAGTTAGATGCTGTCTCTGCATTAAAAGAAAAAATTATACCATTGGCAACTTTGATCACACCGAATATCCCTGAGGCCGAAGTGCTGGTAAAAGACACCATTCATTCAGCCGAAGAGATGATGGAAGCCTGTCTTGCCATTCATGCGCTTGGGGCTAATGCTGTCCTTCTAAAGGGAGGGCATTTGAATGGGGATCCAAATGATTTATTGTTTGATGGGGAAAATTTCACTTGGTTAAAAGGAACCCGGATTCAGACAAAAAACACACATGGAACAGGCTGCACTCTGTCATCAGCTATAGCTGCAAATTTAGCAAAGGGTGCTTCATTAATTGAAGCCGTTCACGAAGCAAAAAGATATATAACTTTAGCCATTACACATAGTTTGAATTTAGGCAAGGGGCATGGGCCAACCAATCATTTCTATGAGCTTTATAACAAAGCAAATCTAGTAAAAAAGTAAAATGACAGGAGGATATACGAATGCAGAAACAACTGATCAAGGACCTATTCATAAAAGTTAAAGAACAAAACCCATTAGTACACCATATAACAAATCAGGTCACGATTAATGATTGTGCAAATGCAACTCTAGCAATTGGAGGCTCTCCGGTCATGGCCACAAGCATTGAAGAAGTCGAAGATATGGTGAAACTGGCAAATGCACTTGTCATCAATTTTGGTATGATTGACGACGAAACATACGCTGCCATGGTTCGAGCTGGCCAGGCGGCAAATACAAAAGGGATTCCTGTTATATTCGATCCAGTTGGTGTAGGAGCTACGCCGTTTCGAACTGCTCGGGCAATGGATTTTCTTAAGCATGTTAGCGTATCAATTGTAAGAGGAAATGCTTCAGAAGTATTTGCATTAATCGGCGGGGAAGCAAAGACAAGAGGAGTTGACTCAGGGACTTTAGCCATTCCCGCAGGAGAATTAGCGCAGAATGCAGCCATCCAGCTACAAGCAATTACGGTGATTAGCGGAAAACTAGACACCATTTCAAACGGAAAAGAAATAGTGCAAATTGATAATGGGGATATTTGGCTAACACGCATCACTGGAACCGGATGTATGACTGCTTCATTAATTGCAAGCTTTGCTGGGGTGACCGATGATTGGTTCTCAGCTGCCATTGCTGGGATGTCAGTCATGAGCTTGGCAGGGGAACGTGCAAAAAAGGCACTTCAAGAAAAGGACGGCATTGGAATGTACCGAATGAAACTGATGGATGAAATCTTTCTTATGAATGAACAAATTTGGACAGAGGAAGTGCGTTTATCATGAAGCCAAACTACACTTTGTATTTAGTTACCGAAGAGAGCATGCCGTTAGAACAACTCCTTCAAACGATTGAAGCAGCAGTTAAAGGCGGGGTGACTATCGTCCAGCTTCGGGAAAAAAATACGTCCGGGAAAAGTTTTTTTGAAAAGGCAAAGAGTATAAAAGCTTTATTGAAGCAGTATGATGTTCCGTTAATTATTAATGATCGTGTAGATGTGGCTTTAGCAATTGAAGCAGATGGTGTTCATGTCGGACAAAGCGATCTTCCATTGACAGCCATTAGAAATATTGTCCCTGCAACTATGCTCGTTGGAATATCCGTTTCGACAATTGCTGAAGCAATAGAGGCAGAAGAAAACGGAGCGGATTATATTGGAGTTGGCGCCGTATTTCCGACACATTCTAAAGACGATGCGAAAGTTTTACCTGAAGGAATGCTTGCAGAGATTACAAATGCAGTTGCCCTTCCTGCTGTTGCCATTGGTGGAATTAAACTTATTCATTTGCCTAAGCTTCGGGAAATGAATATTGCTGGTGTCGCAATTGTTTCTGGGATCATGAAGGCAGATGACCCATATAGCACTGCCAAGTCTTACCGAAAGGAAATGGAATCTATTAAATGAATCGAATCGTAAGGTCAACTAGTTTTTCTAGTTGGCCTTTTTTCTATTAGAAATTGATTGTTCAAAGTGAGTGGCTTGACTACTAGTTTCAGAAAGCTTGAAAAAGTTTTATAATAAGAGAAAATGATCTCTATCAAAAAACTAGTTAAATAATAAGGAGAGTCTACTATGGAAAAGATTACCCGCATTTCAAATGAACTGAAAGACTGGATTCAACAAACATTAAGAAGCGGTGTAAATCCTGAATCAATTGTAGCTGCTATGGTCAAGAAAGGATTTGATCAATCTTTTGCCTATTCAACTATGTTACGAATCTTAAATAAACAATCTCTTGAAACCGTTGATGCCAGCCAAAGTCCATATATGTATGAACCAATTGACCTAGCAAAAAGGGGAAATATTATCGCAACTACTGATCGTGAAATAAAGGTGCTTTTGAAAATGGATAAACCATTCATCACTTATCTTGATAATGTACTAAGCACAGAAGAATGCGACCAATTAATTCACTTATCAAGAAATCGGCTTCAGCCATCTGAAATCATTGATCCAATTACTGGTGAAAAAAAATCTGTACCTGGCAGAACAAGTAAAGGTGCCTATTATCATTTAAACGAGACAAGTCTCATTTCTACTATAGAAAGAAGATTAGCAGAAATAACTAGTCACCCCATTGAACATGGTGAAGGCCTTCAAGTATTGAACTATGATGTTGGTGAGGAGTATAAAGCTCATTTTGATTATTTTCCTGCTAATCAAGTTGACACTGAAAAAGGGGGACAACGTGTGGCAACGTTCTTACTCTATTTAAATGATGTAGCAGCAGGAGGAGAAACCATTTTTCCGAAAATCGGCTTATCCATTGTTCCCAAAAAGGGAACAGCTGTTTATTTTCATTATGGCAATAGTTATGGTCAGGTTGATCGCATGTCATTACATAGCAGTATTCCCGTTCTCACAGGGGAGAAATGGGTGGCGACTAAATGGATTCGTCAAACAACTATTAGTCAGAAGAAGAAAACTGAAGAGGTTTTGTCCAAGTAAAAAAATTATTATGTATATAGTAATTCCAATAAATCAAAATCTTGCCAAAATATAGAATATAGACGTAAAATAAGAGAAAAGTTGTGTGACATTTGGAGTGTGCCCGATGGAAATGATGAACGGCTTGTTAATCAATCTACTTTTTATTCTTATTTTTGTTTTACTGACAAATATGCTTATACTCCATAAATATAAATTTATTCAATCTTCAGTATGGAGTTCCTATTTTGTTTTTATCATTTGCACGCTAATTATCATCAGCCTGCTTTTATCTGTTTCAGTGGGACATGGATTTATTTATGATTTACGGTTTGTCCCGTTCCTTCTAGGTGGTTTATATGGCGGGAAGCGTGTAACCATCGGATTAGGTTTTTTCCTCCTAACGATTCGATTTATTCTTGGTGGAGATGGGTTTTGGTTATCTTTATTTTTAATAATTATTTCAACAATTGGTATTTTTGTTATATCACCGATATATGTAAAAAAGTCTCTTTGGACTAAACTAAGCATTGTTTCTATATTTTCCATCGGGTATGCAGTGATTGGCTATTTGCTCCCTTCATTCTTATATGGTTTTCATGACCTAACCGAATTCTCTATTTACGGCACTATTTTAGTCATTTCTACCTTTTTTGTAACGTATCTTGCTGAAATACTTAGAACGGCATTTGTATTGCAGCTGGAGGCAGTGAAATTCGAGAAAATGGAAATTGTCAGTCATTTAGCTGCTAGTATCAGTCATGAAGTGCGAAATCCGTTAACGGCAGTCATTGGTTTTCTTCAATTAATTGGGGAAAATGAACGCACAAATGAAAAGAGTAAAGCATATGCCATGTATGCCATTGAGGAAGCAAGCAGAGCCTCTGATATCATTAATGACTACTTAACCTTTGCAAAGCCACATATAAATGTAGAATGTCTGATGAATATTGATAGCGAAATAAAAAAGTGCCAGGATATACTTCGCCCGCTTACTTTAAAACAAAATGTAGATATTGATACTTTCTTTCAACATGAAGGGTCTATAAAAGGTGACCCGCATAAGTTCCATCAAGTATTATTGAATATTTTCAAAAATAGCATTGAAGCAATGCCAGATGGCGGCATATTAACGATTCAAACATTTGAAAACCATGCACAGATTCAAATTAAAATAACAGATACCGGGTATGGCATGAAGCCTGAACATATTGCTAGACTTGGGGAGCCCTATTTCTCATTAAAGGGGCAAAAGGGGACAGGTTTAGGTATGATGGTCGTCTACCGGATTGTTGAAAGCATGAAGGGCACTGTAACCGTAACAAGCGAAGTTGATATTGGTACTTCCATTACGCTTTCGTTCCCAAGCTTCTCGTAAAAGTCATTTATTTTGTGTTAACTGTTTTTATTGTATAATATGGATAAATATACTCGTTTAAAGGAGCAGACTTTTCTAATGAAAACAATGACACCAGCTGAATTAAATAATCGAATAAAAAAGAATGAAGATGTATTGATTCTCGACGTAAGAGCAGCAGATAAATACAATCACTATCATATTAATGAAGAACATATACATAGTATAAACATCGAAAAAACTCATATTTTTAATGAAAATGATGTGGAGGCTATCTCAGGATTGCCAAAAGAGAAAGAAATAATCATCACTTGTACGACAGGAAACTCAGCAAGGAAATGTGCAGAAATTTTGGCCGAAAAAGAGTTTAATGTTACCTTGCTTGAAGGCGGAATTACGGCATGGAAAGAATATAAAGATACGAAATAAGCGGTCAAGATTGATCGCTTATTTTTTTATACGCCTGATGAACCTATCGAAAAGAAGGATTATTGTTAAGTAAAGACTGTAACCGAATAATGAGTAAAGATGTTTCCATGAATGGTGATGAACAAAGAATCCCAATACCTCAGCTTGTTTTTCAAAGACGGCCATGATTAAGCTTAATACTAATATAAAGACAACTATTTTCCAGTTCTTCATTTTGTTGCAGATAGATAAGAATAATAGGGTCATTAGCGGAAGACCTATCAGGGTGAAAGCAAGATTAATTGTAAAAATTTCAGGTAAGGGTCTTACTGGAAAAGAATACATTCCTTTTCCAACAAAATAAAGATCAAGGTACGTTCCATACAATGATGAAAGTAAAATGACCGGAAGGAAATCCAGCACTTTTTTAATCCCTAAAGGAAATAGCTTTTTTCGTGAGGACTGCAAGCTCGAGTCTTTCAAGTGTTTTGCAATAGTCATTTTCAATCTCTCCATCTATTATTTCTTCTAAAGGTATTAAATAATTAATTACACTCCAATCTTTATACCAATCTCCTATCTCCGCACAAGTATGAGTTATGTTTTTCCATGCATATTCTAACCGTGGACTATAAATTCGAGATGAGCCTGGAGCAATTTGACATGCTTTTATCCGCGACTTCAAAATTCTCCCCGGTATGCCCTCATCCACATCATGAAAAAAATGCGGCCAATAATCCTTTCTAGATCCAGTGTGAGGATGAGCATTAGCCCATTGTACAGTCATTAGGAAACGTTTGTTATTCTTAAACAAAACATTGTATAATCGCTTTCCAAGTAAAATTCGCTCATGTAAACTTTCAAAATGCCGCAATGTTTGTCCAGCAAGCCTCTGCTTTCCATTCTGTGAATAGGGCAGCAATATATGATTCATAGATAAGAACTCTTGCAGCTTGAATTCTAATGTGTTAAAAACTTTCTTTTTAAAGGATGAGTTATGCAGAACTCTATCTTCCAAATAACTCTGCTCATTGATAATAAGAGCCATCGTCAACATATATAAATCTTGATCCCTCCAAAAGGATTCCCATATGACTTCCATAAATATAGAAACATTGAAAGCTGGCAGCAAATGAAATAAGCTCAATCCGTTCTCAATACTTGCTTCATAAAGCATAAACTGTGGAAAAGCATCTTGAAAAATTAGCCAATTTCCACGTTCTAAAAATGAAAAAAATGACTCCGCTTCTTTCCTAGTTAACAGCTTTGATAGAAACCCGCCTTTCAAGTCTGTCATATTCCAGCCGCCGTTACGAGACACCATATGACCTAAAAAGGCCCAATGCATTTCTGGATGCCTATTATAAAAGTCAAGATATGCTTTCGTTCTTGTTACATTATTTTTATTCAAAAAAAGGGTCTCTTCTTTGATTTTCTGAATAAGAGCTTTCTCGCCTTCTGAGAGAATGGCTGATTGATTGATCTTTTTAGCTCTTTTCTTCAACTCCTTCTTTATTTTTATTAATCGTTCTGAAAGTTGGGGTTTTTCCTTTTTCTTTAGCTTACAAAAGATATCAATCACCCCCATAATGAATGGTTCTTATCATTGATGAATATGTATTTGTATATATCAAAGAGAAAGGAGTGGAGGGGAATATTGGAAAGTCGCATCAGTGCCGGAATAACTCAGTTAATTGAACAGTTAAAGCAAGAGCAATCATCAAATGGTTCATGGCCCTATCCATTTGAAACAGGAATATCGACTGATTGTTATATGATCATTTTATTAAGAACTTTAGAAATTCATGATGAAATCTTAATTAAACAGCTGACAGAGCGAATAATGAGTAAACAAGAGAAGAACGGAGCATGGAAGCTTTTTTATGATGAAGGGGAGGGGAATATTACAGCTACTGTAGAGGCTTATTATGCACTCCTATATTCCGGATATTATAGTAAGAAGGATTTGCAATTAAGAAAAGCGAGGAAGTATATTTTAACAAATGACGGATTAGACAACGTTCATATGCTCACTAAACTCATGCTTGCAATGACTGGACAACTTAAATGGGCTTCAAGATTCCCAGTACCAATTGAACTGATATTGCTGCCGCCATCATTTCCTATCAATTTTTATAGCTTCTCAGTTTTTGGCAGAGCAAACATGGCACCGATCATGGTTCTTGCCGACCGAAAATTCTCCCTCCTTACAGATAAAAGTCCGGATTTATCCGGTTTATACACTCGTGGGGATGAACAATCTGACAACGAACCTATTTACTCTAAACACACCGAAGAATGGCGTTCTTTGTATACAACTATTGAGAAAGGAATCAAAAGCTTAATCGGACTGCCAAGCTATATTCATAAACTAGCGACAGAACAGGCAAAACAATATATGCTTGCACGCATCGAACCGAATGGAACACTCCTTGGCTACTTTAGCTCTACCTTTTTAATGATCTTTGCCTTGTTGTCATTGGGTTATTCGAAAAAGGATCCAATTATAATAAAAGCAGTAAATGGATTAAAGTCAATGAAATGTGAAATAAAAGGACTCACTCATATTCAATATACGACTGCTAACGTATGGAATACTTCATTAATTAGCTATGCCTTACAGGAGGCAGGGCTTTCTCCAACTGAACAAGTGGTGAATAAAGCTAACGACTATTTACTTAGTCAGCAGCAGTACAAATACGGGGATTGGATCATTCATAATCCAACTAGTTCTCCTGGAGGCTGGGGATTTGCAGACAAGAATACACTCCACCCTGATGTGGATGATACAACAGCCTCCTTACGAGCGATTGCAAGAAACGTACAAAATAGCCAAACCGCCCGTCAGTCATGGGAAAGGGGAGTTCAATGGGCTTTATCCATGCAGAATGATGATGGAGGCTGGCCAGCCTTTGAAAAAAATACAAACAGTAAACTCATACACTTACTGCCAATTGAAAAAGCAGATTTTCTGCTCACTGATCCATCATCTGCAGATTTAACCGGGAGAACACTGGAGTTTCTTTGCGCATATACGAATCTATCAAAAAATCATGCGGCAATTAGAAAAGGGATTGGCTGGCTCCTCAAAAACCAAGAAAAGAATGGTTCCTGGTATGGACGCTGGGGCATTTGTTATATCTATGGAACATGGGCAGCTTTAACCGGACTCCGCTCAGCAGGAGTTCAAGAATCACATCCGTCGATCAAAGCGGCTAGCAAATGGCTATTATCAATTCAAAACCCTGATGGGGGCTGGGGGGAATCATGCAGAAGTGACAGTAATCAAACGTATATTGCGTTAGAAGCAAGTACGCTAACTCATACAGCTTGGGCTATTGATGCATTGATAGCCGTATCAGATAAGCCAACCGTGACCATTAATACCGGAATTCATTATTTATTGGATCACCTCTATCTGAAGGATTGGAAAACTGATTATCCCAAAGGTCAAGGCATGGCCGGGGACTTTTATATTCATTATCATAGCTACCGTTATATTTTCCCTTTACTTGCATTAGCACATTATCGAAACAAATACGGCCCGCATTTCTAATCCATTTACAAGTTTTTACACAATATATGCCAAAAAAATGTTAAAATAGGCAAAATGACAATTTACCATATTAGGAGGATTACAACTATTGAATACAAAATTTAATAAGCCAAAGACTTTTGGCGAAATACTAGATCATACGTTCAGCTTAAGCAAAAATCGCTTTACAGATTTTTTCATGATTCTACTTATTTTAATGGGACCTGTTTACTTGCTGCAAGCTGTCATTCAGCTTTTATCTGGGACTAGTTTCTTTAGGGAACTTGGCGGTGGAGAGTTATGGTTTGAGCAAATTCTTTCTAGTTTTGATGAAACAGCGCTCCCGTTGGATAGTTCAATAGGTGCTGATATTGCGGTAATATTGACAGGTTTAATAGGAATCTTATTATTTCCAGTTGCGGAAGCGGCTGTCCTATTAGCGGTTAACCATATTCGTAACAACGAAGAATACACAGTGGGATCTGTCATAAAACATGCATTTTCTCGATTTTGGCCCATTTTGGGAAGCTCGATCTTATTCGGTCTGATTGCATTTGGAATAATTATTGTTCCCATTATCATGATTAGTTTATCAGGACTTTTCGGATCATTTATCCATCCGGCAATTGGAATCATTTTTGCTATTCTATTATTTTTGGGCTTTGCAGTTGGCATTGGCTACTTATTAACACGCTGGAGCTTTTATTTCGGCTCAGTCGTTCTTGACCGGGAATCTCCTGGCTTTACAAGGAGCTGGAGGCTTACAAGAAAACGCACCTGGCTGCTCATGGGTCTATACATCATCTTTTATATCATCATAGCGACGATTAGCAGTGCGATCGAGCTTACATTTGGAGTCTTCTTAGGAAATAGTGTGCTATTATCAATCATTGTCAATCTTGCAACCATACTGACGACAATGTTTTTCTATGTTGGATATGCTGTCATGTATCTTGACTTAAAATTAAGATATGATGCTGATGATATAAAAGATATGATTGAAGATTACAAGTCTTAATAAAAGGTGACAAATAATGTTAAATGATGGCTTGGCAAGAGATGAGCTTAAGGATATTTTGAATGGAAGAGAATATAGGGCTTATGCCGAAGATTCAAAGGGGATAATTGCAGCATGGTGGGATCGTGTGAAGGAATGGTTTGGGGAGCTTCTTTCCAAACTATTTCCTTCCTTTGAACCAACCAATCATGCGGCCGGACCCATTCTTATTGGGATTCTCGTCTTAATTATGATAATACTAGGCATTACTGCCTTCTACATCTTCCGAAATAGGAGAAGGAATCGAATGTATCGTGATCATAAACCACTGCAATCCATGGATGAGAAAAAATGGTCATTTCAAAGGCATTTATTAGAATCCCAAGAACTAGAAGCTAAAGGTGAATACACATTATCCACTCGCCACTTATTTTTGGCATTACTTCTGTATTTTCATGAAAAAGAGTGGCTAGTAGCAAGAATTTGGAAGACCAATTGGGAGTATTATGAGGAGCTTAGAAAAGTAAATCATCAATGGGCAGAGCAATTTCATCATCTCGCTCTTTTATTTGATAAAGTAACGTATGGAGAACATATTGTTCACAAAGAGGAATTTCTTCCATATCAATCCACTGCAATGAAATGGCTCTCAGATTCAGAGGAAATTCGTGAAATGGGTGCAGAAAGGAGGTAGCTGCTAATTTGCAAAAGACAATTGAAAAGAGACGAACATGGATTTGGTTAAGCGTTCTTCTCATTCTATTTATTCTCCTAAGTTATTTCGCTTTTTCCGGTAAGCCAAAGCAGTATCCAAATTATGTGTCTAATTCTCCATCACCAACTGGAGTCAAAGCATTTTATACATATGTAAAGGATAAAAAAGAAGTAAATAAATGGACTTATTCACCAGAGAACTTGCCAAAAGGGGGAAGTGAGCATTTACTCCTAATGATTGAGCCTTTTTTTATCCCTGAAAGCGAAGAGATGGAAGCGTATTTGGACTTTATGGAAAAAGGGAATACCATTCTTTTGTTTCAAAATAATCCAAAAGGGATGTTTGATATAGAAATCGAGCATATAGGCTCTTATCGCTTTTTAGGTGAAGATTTAACGATAAAAGACAAAAATGGAACGACTTATCAAGCCGGGATAAATTCGCAAATCCGTCTACAGACAATAAAGCATGATGAAATTTTATTAGAAGATAAAGCAGGAGTCCTTGCTCTCAAGCGATCATATGGAGATGGACAATTGATTGTCTCAAACTCATCTGACTGGATAACAAACGGAGAAATCCTAAATGCTGATCATCTTCCTCTTATTCTATCTTTAATAAATGAAGAAGAGAGTGCTAGTCTCTCATTTGACGAATATATTCATGGAGCACAAAATAGCTCCACATTTATCACATTGTATCCAAAATGGTTCTTACTTTTGCTGCTGCAAGGTGTACTCCTTGCCATTCTATTGCTAATGACTCAAGGAAAGCGATTTGGACCGATCTTTATTCCGCGGGAGGAAAGCGTTCGATTTAGTGATGAAGGCATTCGTGCTCTGTCTGCTTGGTATTTAAGAGGCCGACGTTACCATGATTCATTATTATTTCAAGCGGATTATATTAAGCTATTGCTGCAGGAAAGATGGGGAATACCAGTGAGTATGGAATGGAAGGACCTTTCTGCACCACTAGAACGAAAGTGGACAAACATATCTTCAAAAGAAATTAACGCATTTTTAGCCGGGCTAATTTCAATCTTACAAAAAGAGAAAATAAGCAAGCAGGAATACTTGCTATGGTCAAAGAAACTTGACCGTTTAAGGAAAGAGGTGGAGGAATCTTGAAAACAGAAATAACATCTTTACTAGAAACATATGAAGAACGAATTTTAGGTCAACATACGAATCTTAGACTCCTATTATCCGCTATTTTGGCAGGGGGGCATGTCCTTTTAGAAGGCGTTCCTGGGACGGGCAAAACGCAAATGGTAAGAACGCTCGCAAGCCTCCTCGGCGGGGATTTTAGCAGAATTCAGTTTACTCCTGACTTACTTCCTAGTGATATTACAGGAAGCACGATCTACAACATGAAGGATAGTACGTTTCAAACAATCAAAGGACCCGTATTCACAAATATCCTTTTAGCTGATGAAATCAACCGTACACCAGCGAAAACCCAAGCAGCACTTCTTGAAGCTATGGAAGAAAAACAAGTTACAATACAAGGCGAAACCCATCCATTACCCGATGTATTTTTTGTTGTGGCCACACAGAATCCAATTGAATTTGAAGGAACCTATCCGCTGCCAGAAGCGCAGCAGGATCGTTTTCTTTTTAAGCTTCATATTGATTTCCCATCTTTTGATGAGGAGAAAAACGTATTAAAACAAGTAATTGAAAAGAAATTTGACAAACAAGTGCTTGCATCCTTACTTGATATGGATACGTTTTTAATAATCAGAAAAGAGATTGAAAGAGTGACAATGGGAGAGCCTGTGATCGATTATATAATGCAATTGGTCAGAAGGACTAGGGAGACTGAATCGATACGGTTCGGAGCGAGTACAAGGGCAGGCATTTCCATCGGGAAAGCAGCTCAAGCATGGGCTTACCTCGCTGGTCGTGATTATGTTACACCAGATGATGTAAAAATGGTTGCTAAACCAGCATTAAGGCATCGTATTCAACTTTCCCCACATATGGAATTGGAGGGATTGACTGTTGACCAAATCATTGAAGAGCTTGTGGGCTCGATTCCTGTTCCAAGGTAGAGGGGTATTGCCGACCAAACGGTTGTTAGTGTGTTTTACCCTTCTATCTATTGCTTTAATCCTTATATCCATTTGGGAAACCTCTTGGGAGTTCTTAATTGCAATAAATATACTCGTAATCATAGCGAGTCTTTTTGATTTGCTTTTTTCACCGAAAAAAAAGGAGCTTTCATTTAAAAGGATCGCCCCTGCAGAAATGGAAAGAGGCATTGCTTATCAAGTACAGTTTGAAATTAATAATGCTTCGCCATATTCCTTATCTTTTCAATTGATAGATGGAGTGCCACAATCTTTTATTCAGCAATTCCCGCTAAAAGGAAATATTTCTAAGCATACAACGACTCATACAGGATATGAAGTGATTGCACCGGTAAGAGGAGAGTATGAAATTGATAAAATCTATTTTCGCTATTCAAGTCCTTTAGGATTATGGGAAAAACAGATAACAATTGAGCAATCTCAAGCTGTTAAGGTGATACCAGACTTAACAGAAACGAAGCAATACTTGGAGAATGCGCAAAAATTTTTATTGTATGAAGGAGTAAAAATACGTAAACAGCAAAGCGGTGTCGGTGAGTTTGCAAAGATTCGAACGTATGTCGTAGGGGATGACCCGCGCAATATCAACTGGCGGCAAACAGCAAAGCTGCGTGAAGTCATGACAAATGAATACGAGCCTGAGCATGGAAAGCATGTTACACTCTTAATTGATTGTGGCCGAATGATGGGGGCTGAACTTAAAAAGGGAAACCGTCTTGAAAAATCATTAGAAGCTGCAATTACAGTTGCAGCCGCAGCTCTCCAAAAAGGAGATTATGTATCGGTTTTAGCCTTTTCTAAAGATGTAAAAGTTTTTATCCCCGCAGCAAAAGGGATGGCACATTTGCAGACCATTTTGCAAGCCATATATAACATTGACGTGGATGCAGTGGAGTCGAATTACGCAGCTGTATTGCATTATTTAGAAACAATGCAGAAGAAACGCAGTTTTATTCTATTATTCAGTGATGTCCGCACCTTTCTTCATGAGGAAAATGCTCTTATCTATTTAAAAAGAATTAGACAGCGCCATTTATTCCTCATGATTGGAATTGAAGATGTAACGCTCCAAAGAAGAATACAAATGGAACCAGAAAATGTACAAATGGCCATGGTAAAAAGCATTGCACAGCAACAAATGCTTATTAAGAAAAAGGAAAAAGTCAAATGGGAAAAACAAGGCCTCCAAATGATAGAGGCCCGTGAGGAAAGATTAGCAACCGCAGCAGTATCTTCTTATATTGATATTATGAATCGAAATCTGTTATAGGGTGTTTTTTCAATAGTAACAGTTTCCCAATCATCACATAGAGAACTAAACCGATCACAGTTATAAAAGCAACAATGTACTTTGCTTCAAGTGAAATGGCTGCTGGGGTAATGAAGCCTTCAATGATCCCAGCAATGACAAATAGTGGAATTGTACCAAGCAAAAGCTGGACCGAACGTTTTGCTTGCTGCTTTAATTGATAGCCTCTTGAGAACTTGCCAGGGACAAAGAGCTTATAGCCCATTAACAACCCTGCCCCACCAGCAATAAAAATGGCTGTAAGCTCAATCATCCCATGAGGAACGATGTAGGCCCAAAAATCATACGATTTTCCATGATGCCAAAAAAGGGCAGCAAGTGCACCAACAAGGATGCCATTATAAATTAATAAGTAAACGGTTAATATTCCAAAGGTAACACCACCAGCAAAAGCTAATATGGCTACTTGAATATTGTTTGTCATAATGCTCGCAGACATGAGAGAAGAATCTACTTCCCCATCACTGCTGCCTAATTGATCAGGGTTCACTCCTTGGGCAATTTCTGGCGGCAGAATTGAGTAAATATGCAGAGGATCATTAACAATTGAAAAAAAGCTGCCTAACGCACCAACCACAAATAAAATCATTGCTGCAACAACAAATTTCCATTGTTCTACTAATAGACCAATAAACTTCGTACTAAAAAAATAGCGAATCTGTTTCATGCTTGAAACTTGATCTTTATATAATAAATTATGAGATTTTGAAACAAGCCCATTCAAGTAATGCGTAACATCTTCTGTTGGAAAGTATGTTTGGCTGTATGAAAGATTCTGAGTTGCTTTTTGATAGAGCCGATGAAACTGATCGATATCAGCACCAGTAATCTGATTGCGTCTTTTATGAAGGATGACTACAAACTGTTCAAGCTGTTTCCAGTCCTCACGGTGCTGCTTGATAAACTGCTTTACATTCATTTTCTACACCTTCTTAAGTATGACATCATTTTGGCAGGGGAAAATATCTATCTCCTTATTATAGTAATTTTGTAGAAAAATAGAAACAGCTTTAGAGAATTTCAACTTGGAAGAGAGGGAATTTATATGAGTCAAGAAAATGTTGGGATAAAAACACCTGAATTTGTCTCCCTGCAATTCCAACTCGCAGGACTCGGCAGCCGTACGGCAGCATTCATTATCGACCAGCTCATCTTAATGATTGTAAATATTTTAATCGTTATTGCCTTTTTCTTATTTATGAATGGATCGCCCGATTTTATGCTCATGGAGATAAATTCACTTCCATTAGCCATTACAATTATTCTCATCTTCCTTATTAATTGGGGCTATTTTTTTGCCTTTGAATTTTTTTCAGGAGGAAGAACAATTGGGAAAAAAATAATTGGGATTCGCGTCATTCAGGAAAATGGGCATAGTTTAACATTACTGTCTAGCTTTATCCGAAATCTGCTTCGGATCATTGACTCCTTGCCGGCCAATTATTTTCTTGGACTCCTTATGATCTTTTTTCATTCAAAGCATAAGAGAATTGGTGATCTTGTTGCTGGCACCATCGTTGTTCATGAACGGAAAGCGAAGCGGAAGAAGAAACTTAGTGCCATTGAAAAGGAAATTGAGAAAAGGGGCCTTACTAAAGATGATCTGATCATTGAAGAATGGGCGAAGAAATCATTAGGCTCAAAAGAGTGGGATATAATAAGAGCGTACTGCAACCGATTTTTACAATTGCCTTTAGAAGAAAGAAGTCAACTAACAGCACAGTTGGCTGATATCCTTTTCTTAAAGCTTGGCATTGCTGTAGAAGGGAAGAACGAACGTGAGTTAGAAGATTCCATTCTTATTCTTTATTTGATTTTGAAAGATGAATGGGCATTTGAGCTTTAAGCGAATATCTAGAAAAGGCAGTATCCACTTTATAAGTGTACTGCCTTTTCTAATATTATGAGTAGAGGTTGATTTGTGATTATTCCCTTCATTAAAACTTGGTTTGCTTCAGTACCTCTGATATCGTTGCAGTTAAACTATATTCACCTTTTGCATCAAGTCCAACCTCCCACATCATCATTCCGCCAAAGCCGTGATGGAGGGCTAGTTCTGTTTTCCTTTGAATCGTTTTATCTCCGTTATAATGATAGATTGTTCCATTCAACTTCACAATATCTTGATTCGCATTATTAGGATTACTTTGAATGAGTGCATCATAAGAAACCTGTTTTGTATTTGGATCCTCTGGCTGTGCGTAAAAAGGAACTCCCAGGACAAGCTTTTCTTTCGAAAGATTATGTGTATCGAAAAGAGTGGCCCAATAATTCACAATATCTTCAGTAAACGGATAAGGAGAGAGATTGGCAGCATTATACCCACCATCCCATTGACCGTCGTAAGCCATGATATTTACATAATCTACATCCTGAAACATAGAAGGCTCATAAACAACAAAACCTAGCTCAGTGCCTGTTACACTATGAATCTTTGAATGAACCGCAATCGAGAGCTCTTTTCCTTGTGAATGAAGCTTATTACTTAATTCTTGTGTAAAGGCATGGAGATATGCTGCATCTTCTTGTGATCGAGGATGTTCAAAGTCAATATCAATTCCATCTAATTTCTCTTGTTCTGTTAAACTAGCTAGTTCTTGGACAAGCTTTCCTCTAGAACCAGAGTCAGCAATCGCCGCTTTAAAATAATCATAAGACTCACCGCCATTAATATGAAACCAACCGCCGACAGCTAGCATTGCTTTTGTATTATTTTGGTGGGCTTTTGAAACCATTGCCCGTAAATTATTTATGGCATTTTCACCATTAAATTGAATACTGCCATCTTTCATTGGATGAGCAAAAGAAAAAATCACATGAGTCAATCTTTTATAATCAACCACATTTGGATCCCGAAAATCTTGAACATAGCCAATTAACTTTTTGGAAGGAGATTGATCTAACTCAGGCTTTTCCTTTGGTTCTAATTCTTTCGAAGATTGAGGGTTTTGTTCGAAACTTACTTCTTTTTTGTTGTTTTCTTTAGTAAAAAAGGATCCTGCAATAAATCCTCCTGAAAAAATTAATAATATGGAAAGCAGCAGATAAAATTTCTTCATACATACACCCCTCCCAAAATTCTTTAACCCTAAAAGTGTAACAAAAAAAAGAAGAGCAGGGAGGTGGTAATATCATGCAAAAAAAAAAGCCAAAAGAACGAAAATCACGTTCTTTTAGCTTTTTTTAATCTTTGAAGGATTATTGATCTTATACAAAACCGGTTGGGAAACGATGAATTCTTCCTCCACATCTTTTCCGTTCGGTAATTTCTTTTTCACAACTTTTCCATCAAATTCAAGCATTTCACCGGGTGCAAGTTCAAACTTCTTCAAGGTTTTTGAATGTGCACACCAAGCAAGTCCAACTTCAATTGAATTTTCCTGCTCAATCACAACATTTTCTAGAACAACAACTTCATCATTTTCTTCATTGAAATGATTCCAGCTTAAAGCAAATTGCTTCACTCTCGCTGTAAAATGTACCTTTTCTTCAGGTAATTCAATTTTCGCTGGTTTTTCTTTCTTTGGAGCTGTATCTTCTTTTTTAATAGACTTTTGTTTATTTGTACTAGGTTCCTCAATTTTATTTGCTAGTGCTGGTTCAGCAGCTGCAGTAATTGACGCCTTTCCAAAACTTGCTGCCTGCATTTCCTTGAGATAAGCAGGATGGATGCAGCATAAGTTTCCATCTTGGAATTCAACAATAACTGTATTAAATTCACCAGCTTGCCCATATATCTCATACCCTTTGATCGTGACAATGCGCTGATGATCTCTTTCTTTATACCAGAATTCCTTCTTCACCTCTTTTGTTGTTGATAATCCCCATTCCCGAACTTTTTCAGCATAGTGGGATTCATCAGTGAATTGTTCAAATTCACCAATAGGCGGAAGATAGGTAGTACGGTTTGCATCTTCAATATGCGGTAAAGTGATCGCCATTCTTACACATCCTTTCATGGGTATTGTACCATTATAGCTAATATTATAAGAATGTTTCATTCGTTTTAGTAATGAAAAAAACTGCCCTTATCCAACATCAAGGGCAGATTACTTCAAAAAGAATTTAATTCGAAGGAGTTTCCATACCAAACTCTTCCCATTCTTCACGAGAAGGACCATACATGCCAGGTACTCTGAGCCCAGCAAGACGCATTAAAACAGTTAATTGGCCTCTGTGGTGAATTTGATGTGAGTTTACAATCGATAATGTCAGACTTTTGGGCCACTGGTCACCATACATATCATCCATTTCACTCAGTGATTTATCCGTCCACTGTTCTTTAATAGCAGCAATCATATTTTCACTTGATGTACGATAGCTGTCAGCAATTTCCTTAGCATTTACAGGTACTGAGCTATCGTGTTCGGCCCCTGTAAATGTAAGTCCTGTCCGAGAAAGCATCTCATGAAGAGATGTAACAACATGCCATGCAAGACTGCCTAATGTGCGGTACTCGGGAGTAGCTTTTAAAGATAAAGATTCATCAGTTAGATTATCTAAAACTTTTTCGGTAGACTTAGCTTCTCGAATCCATTCATTCATAAACTCATCAATTGTATGATACATATGTTAATGCCTCCTTAAGTAAATACAATACCTTATTCTTCTTTTACATAATAAATCCTTCTTATTTTTCATATTTTCACATTTTTCACAAGAAAATTCTTTGTTGAATAAATAAAAAGCAATTGCCTTAATCAAAAAGCCTATTTTTTGAACCTTCTCCGAAGAACAGCAAGCAAAAAGAGTAGAGGTATATAACAAAAAAGAAAAATTAGCCCACTGACACCTATCATTTTTGAAAAAAGCTCCGAAAATTGCATACCAATTAATTCACTGTTTACAACATGAAATACGGCAAGTAAACCAATGAGGAGATATGTAGGTTTAGCTATCGGAAATGTCATTTTTATCGATCTTATAGCCGACCATAAATAGATACAAATGACAGGTAATACAACTAATAGCCATGTAAATATAAATATAAACTCAAACCGCTCTAAAAATGGAAACTGAATAATTTTAATCATCGTCAATGTTGGCCATGTTAGGTATTCAAGCTTCCCTTGAGTGAAGAACATTAATGTAAAGACCGAAATGATAGTATATAATACTGTTGTATAGAAAATAGACAAATGCCCCCATTTAGAAGCTTTTTCACTATTTTTAATAAACGGAAAAAAAACAAGAAGCGTCTCAAATCCAAGGAAGATTGGCGCTGCTTCTTTTGCAGATAAGATATAGTCCTTCACACTATGCTGAAAGAGTGGGAATATATAAGAAGTATCAACAAAATAGGTTAAATATATTAGAGAAAGTAGTAATAGACTAGGAATGACTACACCCCAGAATGCGATAGCTGTAACAACTCTAAAACCTCCTGAAACAATATAATAAATGAGTAATGAAAAAAGCAAAGAAAATTCCCAGCTTGCGATTCCATCAAACACCCATATCTGTAAAATATCAATATAAATATGTAAAGCGTATAGACTAGCCATTAAAAAATAGCAGGACATAATTATATTCAATGTACCCCCCAGTACTTTTCCAAAAACCTCTTGATGAAAGGAAATGATATCTCGAGAATTAGAGTTCTTCAATATATACAGCATCATAAAAAAGACAATATGCAGCGTTAGACCAAATATTAAAACAGATAGCCATGCATCATGTCCTGCTCCCTTAATGATATGGGATTGAAATTTTAAAACACCAACCCCCGTTTGAGTGGAATGCATGAGAAAAAACATAAAGTAAGGCGATAGCATTTTATTTTCTTTGACTATCTTATCCATTATTATCCATCCTATTGACTAGCCCTCTAGACCAGAATGTATGATTTGTAACTTTACGTTTACATTGATTGGTAAGGTAGGATATTGCTCATAAAAGGATTTTTCCTCCCACGAATCATCCTTTGACCGTACAATATTTCCAATACCAATTGGATCTACTTCATTTTCTTTTAACGTTGCCACTAAGTCGTTTATATCTTTAACTAACTTTTCTTCAATTAGTTGCTTGATCTTCAAAACATCTTTATCTTTTTCTAACTGATATCTATTTGGATACTGTGTTAACGTCATATCAAGTTTTAATTGAAGATTTAGTTCTCCTTTATTTTTATCCCAATCCCACTTACTTTTACTGCGAAAACCCTTCACCGTGATTAATTCCCCAGGATCTTTTGCATCCAATACGATTTTGAAGATTGCTTCTGTTTTTCTATCCTTTATATATGAAAATAAAACCGTTTGTTCCCGATTTAAATGGAGTTTGAATTGGTCACCTTTAAAAACGCCAATGCCATCCACCTTTATCATTTTTTTTTCATCTATTGTTATCATAGGTACATATGCATCCATACCTTCCCCATAAAAGTGATTTAAAAATACATGGAGGTTTATTTCAGGAAGAGATCCGCTTAGCATATTATGTTGGATCTGATCCATTAATGTAAGAGTTTTCCCTTTTTTAAAGGTCTCCAACGTTTCATTAGCAGAATTTGTGGAAACTGCAATTTGGATATTCGTTCCAAGCTGGGGAGTTATAATAAATCGTTCAACCATATCTTGTACACCTGATTCTGCATAGCCATTTCCGAATAATAGCACTCTAATTTTTGCAATTTCCACTGGTGTACTCGTTTGTGTTGTCATTTTTGAAACAATTAAATTAGCATTTTGTGCCTGTTCATCTAAAAGTTGAATTTCATCACTTGATTTGCTCTTTGTATATTCAGGGAATAGTGCCGTTCCAATTAATTGGCCATTTTCTGCCTGATCGAACCCAAACACATGGACAATACTAATTTTGTCAATGATTCTCGTTCTAGTGCATCCTGCGAGTAAAGTGATACAAACCATTAGTATGAGAATATATTTTTGTCTCCATTTTTTCATATTTGGCCGCCTTTTAGAAATGATTATTCGTTATTTAAATCATCTTCCGGATCCTTACCCGAGACCGGTGTATACCTCTTTACACTTAAAGGTCTTAAATACCAAGGTCGCTTGTCATTTTTAATATAATTGGGTCTTACAAAAGATGTAGAAACTCCACCTTTCCGATAAGGATAAATAGGAAGTAAATACGGCACACCTAATGATTTCAGCCTGGCCAAATGAACAATTAAAAAAACTAATCCTGCATATATACCTAATCCTCCCCATATTGCTGCAACTATGATAAAAGGGTACCTTAATAATCGTACTGCATTTGACATTTTATAAATGGGAGTAGTAAAAGAAGATAATGCGGCAAGAGCTACAAAAATTAATAATATATTACTTGTGAGGGCCGCTTCTACCGTTGCCTGGCCAATAACAATTCCCCCGACAATCCCAAGTGTCTGCCCAATTTTTGTCGGTAATCTCGCCCCCGCTTCTCTAAGTAAGTCTATGGTGATCTCTAAAAATAAAACCTCCATAACCGGTGGAAAAGGCACATTTGCCCTTGAAAAGATAATCGGACCTAGTAAATCCTTCGGAATTACTTCATAATGAAAAGTTAAAATCGCAACGTAAAATGCCGTAGCAAATATTGAAAACAGCATCCCGAAAATACGAATCAATTTAAAAAAAGAAGCAACGATTGTTGGAAGATAATAGTCTTCTGAATTAGAAAAGAAGTCCATTAATGAAACGGGACCAATAATTGCATAGGACGATTTATCACTTATTAAAACAACCTGGCCATTCAGTAATGCCGCAACAACCCTATCAACACGCTCTGTTGTGATAAATAAAGGGAAAGGTGTTGAGCTATTGTCTGAAATCATTTGTTCTAGTTGTGTGTTATCATAGTTAATATCAAAATCTAAATCCGTTATCCTTTGCTGTAACGTGTTAACGTATTCCGGATTTGTAACCCCATCCATAAAGGCTATTACTGCCTTTGTACTTCCTCTTGAACCGAGTGTGTACTCCTTAAAAATGAGATCCGCCGTTTTTAAATGATCTCTTAATAAATGAAGATTTGTAGTTAGATCCTCAATGAACCCCACTTTTGGTCCAATTACGCTAAATTCATTTTGAGTATCGTTTGTTTCACGTTGACCAAGTCTGGAATAACTAATATTGATGAGAGCATATTCTTCCGCTTTGTTTATTAAATAAATCACTATCGATCCAGCGTGAAGGGCTTTTTCCACAGCAATCGGATCATTTAATATTTGGATGTCTTCTATTGGAATAATATTTTTTAAATCAGTTAGTTCTTTTACTTCCGTAGCTTTTTCCTTCAAAAATGGCAAAACTGAATTTTGCAGGATACTTGAATCAATCAAGGATTTATAATAACTGATCACCAACGAATCATTTTGTTCTATTGGTATGATCGTTGTAAAATCGCTTGACTTGTTTGCCTTTGCAAATATATCACTTGATGTTTTTTCTACAGTTTCATCATTCCTTGTAGGTTGCTGCTGCTCTGCTCTTTTTTTTCTAAACATAACTCACCCAATCCTGTTCATCACCTCAAATAGATATGAGTAGTATTTATCAACAGAATTGGAATTATGTTCAAATAATCTAAGATATAATTAAGTGACAAGAACTTTATTATTCACCTTAAATGAAGGACTTTACAATTTATTAGATATATTTTGTTCTATTATATAGACATAACGTTCGCTTTAGGTGTTTTTTCCGCGTGAACTTTTTTCTATAAATTTAGTGAATCTTCGCTCCCTAAAATTGACTGAAAATAAGAATGTAGGAATAATTAATTCGATGGGAGAGATATAATGGGGAAAATATTGGATTTGCTCTAGTTTCAACTCAATATCAAAATTTAGTCATTCAAATTGATGCATTAACGAAAGCTAGTGCATTATAGAAAAAGTTTATGGAACTAAAAAGGAACGTCCAGAAATAGAAAAACTCTTAAAGGCGATAAGTGTGGGGGGGATTCTGTTGTGGTTTATACATTTAACCGAATTTCTATTTATCGATTCTCTAGTGATCAATTTTCTTCATTTTTATCCAAAGACACTTAACACAAATGCTAGGGATGCTGTGCAAGTTATCCCCGGACTTCTTTATCAGTAATCAAAATTATCCAGAAGAACATTAACAAATACAGCTGGTTATACGGGTGAAGTCTTTGGTTTAACATGTGTATTATGTCAAGATGTTGGGACTAGCCTTAATATTATTATCATTCATTGAAAAAGAAAGGATATAAGATGAACAAAACCATTGGAATATTAGCACATGTTGATGCAGGAAAAACTACATTTTCTGAACAGCTGCTTTATCATACAAAGAGTATAAGACAAAGAGGACGGGTCGATCATCAAGATGCCTTTCTTGATAGCCATGAAATTGAGCGGCAGCGGGGAATCACGGTGTTTTCTGATCAAGGGATTTTTAACTACCTAGATTCCAATTATTTCTTAATTGATACTCCTGGACATGTTGATTTTTCCCCAGAGATGGAGCGAGCGATTCAAGTGATGGACTATGCCATTATAATTATTAGTGCAGTTGAAGGAATTGAAAGTCATACTGAAACTGTGTGGGAGCTTTTAAGAAGATATCAAATACCTACATTTTTCTTTATTAACAAAATAGACAGGGTAGGGGCAGATGTTCAGGCAGTGCTTGAAGAAATTAAGCTTAACTTAACTAAAGAAGTTTTTGAGGTGACAAACTCCTTTCAAAATGGGGAAATGGATGAAGAACTAATTGAATTTATTGCTGAACGTGATGAATCATTTTTAGAACACTATATGGCAATCGGCTATGAAAAGGATTTATGGTTAAAAGCAGCACAAACAATGATTAAGCAAAATCAAATCTTTCTCTGTTCAAGCGGATCAGCACTGCAGGACATCGGCATAGAAAATTTCTTAGCCAAATTGGACCAATTAACAATAACCAATTATTCAAGCAATGAAGCCTTTTCTGGCCGCGTATACAAAGTTCGTCATGATGAGAATGGAACGAGAATTACTTTTATTAAAGCTTTGAGCGGAACCATTAAAGTACGAGATGAAATAAAATATTATAATGGAGAAATTCAGGTCTCCGAAAAAATAACACAAATACGTGTATACAATGGAAATAAATTCAAAACAGTTGATTATGTAGAAGCTGGCGAACTTTTCGCTGTCACAGGCTTATCGATGGCTTCAATTGGCGATGGTATTGGCTCTCTTTCTGAATCAGCTAATTTTGAACTAGTTCCGACGTTAAAATCGAAAGTACGATTCAAACCTTCGGTAAATATAAAAGAGGCATTGAAATATTTTAAAATATTAGATGCAGAGGATCCTTCACTAAATGTCATTTGGGAAGAAAGCTTACAGCAAATTCATATTCACGTTATGGGAGCGATTCAATTAGAAGTAATGGAACAAGTTGTCAAGGAGCGATTTCAGTTAAAAGTTTCCTTTGATGAACCGGAGATTTTGTATAAGGAAACAATTGAAACGAATGTTATTGGTTACGGTCATTTTGAGCCGTTAGGTCACTATGCTGAAGTTCATCTTAAATTAGAGCCTGGGGATCGAAATAGCGGAATTACTTTCAACAATACTTGTCATGCTGATGATTTAACCATTGGAATTCAAAATTTAATTCAACAGCATCTTTTTGAACGGGAGCATCATGGTCTCTTAACAGGCTCACCACTTACAGATATGAAGGTAACATTGCTTACTGGAAGAGCGCATAATAAGCACACATCTGGTGGTGACTTTCGTGAGGCGACTTATAGAGCATTACGGCAGGGACTTGAAAAAGCTTCAAACATTGTGCTTGAACCCTATTACCAGTTTAAAATTAAAGTTGATATTGACTTTATGGGCCGTGTATTATCAGATATTCAGACAGCATATGGAAAGTTTGATCCGCCAATCACAGAAGGGGAAAAAGCTGTTATCACTGGCACTGCACCAGTAGCCACCTTTATGAAATACAGTACACAACTGGCTGCTTTCACACATGGAAAGGGAATCATTAGCTTAATCTTTGCTGGCTATGATCGATGTCATAATAAAAATGCCGTGATCAATCAAATTGGATACAATAAAAATGCCGATCCCGATTACTCATCTTTTTCAATCTTCTGTTCAAAAGGTCAGGGATATTCAGTAGCTTGGGATAAGGCTGAAGAGGAAATGCATGGTTTGTGAAAGTTTATCGAAACCATTTCTTATCGACAGACCTTGTTTTTTATTACTATTTTTATATCCACCAATGATATGAATCACAAACCTTCTTTTCGTTTAATGGTATTTTATTTATGAGAAAAGTTATCACTTGTATTTAAAATAGCCATTCAAGCGAGGAGAATATCTAATGAGTGAATTCATTAATAATCGTGAACGACAACCTATTGCTGATAATACAGAACGATTAGAAATATTAAAGCAAATCTTTAAAGATCTTTACAATGGAAAAAACGTGAAGGAAGTAAAGGCCCACTTTGATGCCTTTATTGGAAAAGTGACTGTTGAAGAAATTTCTAAGCTAAGACATGAAGAAATGATGGACAACGATTTACCGGTAGCTGAAATTCAGCGATTATATTCTATGCATACCGATATTTTTAGAGGCTCGATTGAAGAAACTGAACGTGCAAAGCATCCAGAGAATGAACCTGGACATCCAGTACATACTTTTGTTCTGGAAAATAAAGAAATAGAAATGCATATTAAAAATAAAGTTCAAGTCCACTTAGACATGTTTATTGCCGACGATTCACCAGAAAATGTATTCAAGCTTTTAGAAGACTGCAATCTATTACTGGATATTGATAAGCATTACAGCCGTAAGGAAAATCTCATTTTCCCTTATTTGGAAAAATACGGAATATACGGTCCGACCAATAATATGTGGAGAATAGATGATTTCATCAGGGATTCCATTAAAGATGCAAAACAAAAATTAACCCAATATAATGGAGAAAAACAAGCTGTTGTTGGTGTTGCAAACTTTATCATTCAAGAAGTTCTCAATATGATTTACCGCGAAGAAAATATTCTCTTTCCAATGGCCTTGCAGAATCTAACTGAGGATGAGTGGGTGAAAATTGCTCATGAAAGTGATGAGATTGGCTTCTGTTTAACAGAACCAGCTGATGTTTGGAAGCCAGAAAGAAATAAAATCGATGAAAATGCCATTTCTGAAGGCTATATCAAAATGGAAACAGGCTTATTATCCTTGAAACAGCTAGAGCTGCTTTTAAACCATTTACCAGTCGATATCACTTTTATTGATCAAGATGATGTTGTTCGTTATTTCTCACATGGAAAAGAAAGAATCTTTGCACGTACGAAAGCTGTCATTGGCCGTACAGTTCAAAACTGCCATCCACCAAGAAGCGTCCATGTGGTAGAAGAGCTATTGGCAGACTTTAAATCAGGAAAGAAAGATGATGAAGACTTCTATATTAAGTTCCGAGATAAATATGTTTATATCCGTTACTTTGCTGTTCGTGATCAAAATGGAGAATATGTTGGTACACTAGAATTCACCCAGAATATTGATCCAATTCAGGCTATTAACGGAGAAAAACGAATCTTATCATAATTGAAATGAACCTAGTACATATTGGTGTACTAGGTTTTTTCGTACTCCTATTTTCGATTTCAATTATACCTGCTTCAAAATATATAGAATGCCAACCATGAAATCTTCCATAGCTTGTCGTACAAGTGGGTGTAAATGCATATAAAGAAGCATAGGAGAAATTCAAAGGGGGAGTACGAATGGTTGTGCAACTATTAACAATAAACAAAAGCCGATTAGAGAAAAGAATTAATGAACTATCACAAATAGGAAAAATTGGGGAGACTGGAGTTTGTCGGCTCACCCTTTCAAAAGAAGACAGGCAAGCAGTTGAGACCGTAAAGAAGTGGATGGAAGAGGCTGGATTATCAGCAAGAATTGACGATTTTGGAAATTTAATTGGCAGGCTTGAAGGGAAGAATCCAACGGCACCCGTTTTGATGCTTGGTTCTCATATTGACTCACAGCCATATGGTGGAAGATTTGATGGTGTCATTGGAGTTCTCGGAGCATTAGAAGTTGTTGAGACAATGAAGGAGAAAAATATAATTCCATATATGCCGATTGAAGTAATTTCTTTTTCTGACGAAGAAGGCTGCCGCTTTAATAAAGGATTATTCGGAGTTAGAGGGATTCTCGGAAAACTAGACGATGGAGAGCTAGAACGCACTGATAGAAATGGAATCACGAGAAGGGATGCATTAATACAGTTTGGATGTGACCCAACAAAATTAAAAGAATCAGAATATCCAGCTGGCAGCATTGCTGCATTCCTTGAGATGCATATTGAACAGGGACCTCTTCTTGAGGCGAACAATACACCCGTTGGAATTGTTACGGGAATATCTGGCCCCTTATGGCTTACTGTTGAATTAGAGGGCTTTGCAGGTCATGCTGGTTCCGTACCTATGCCAATGAGGAAGGATGCACTTGTTGGTGCGGCAAAAGTTATTATTGCCCTTAATGAATTAGCAAGTCAGGATACAGATGCACCTACTGTCGGAACAGTTGGCAGTTTAAAAATCTTCCCAGATTCTCGAAACATCATTCCTGAAAAGGTTAGCTTTAGTATTGATCTACGGGATATAAATATCGAACGCCGCAATGGAATCGAGAAGCAGTTAAGAGCCAAAATAAAAGAAATTTCTGAAGAGAACCGGTTAACATACAAAATTACAGAAGATACAAATAGTGAACCTCGTTACTGTTCAGATAGAATTATGAATATTATGAGTAGGGAAAGTGAACAAATTGGATTAAACCCAATTAAATTAATGAGTGGTCCATTCTATGATTCCTTATACATGTCTTACGTGTGTGAATATGGAATGGTCTTCGTCCGCTCAAAAGATGGGATAAGCCATAACCCAAAAGAATTCTCTACTTTTGAGGACATCTCATTAGGTACAGAACTTTTGTACCGTACTGCGACTAAGTTGGCTTGTGTTGAAAAATAAATAGAGACTTGAAACAAGTTTCTATCAACAAAAAAGGACTATCCTGATGCTTATTAAAACAGCCATCAGATAGTCCTTTTATGGTAACTTAATAATCTGTAATAATGATATCCCTGTCAAGAAATGCTTCAATTACTTCACTTACTTGAAAAGAGACCTGTGGAGAATCATAATTTTCAAACGAATATTCACAGCTAGACTTATATCTCATAATTTCATCGTAATGTGCCATATGCCGTTTGATGTCTTCTTCATTATCTTTTCTGGCCTTTTGCCTGCTGACTACTGTATCACGATCAGCATAAATGAAAAAACGTTTGACGCGATCACCATACATATTCTTCAATTTTTCAGTACCTTCTGGATTCAAAGTCAGATAAATAAGAGGGGTGGATGCAAATCCTTTTACAATATCATCTTCACGAATGCCATAATGAAAACCATCAATTTCGACGCTTTCAATAAATTCCTGATTATTCACCATCTTTTGGAATAGCTCTTCATCAACAAAATGGTAGTCCTCACCATCTTGTTCGTAATGCCGGGGGGATCGTGTTGTATAAGAGAGGATTGTTTCCATATCAAACATTGTTGCAACCATTTTGGCAATCGTTTTTCTTCCGGATCCATCTGGCCCCGTATAAATAAATATTTTTTCCTTTTCTTTAATTTCGTACATAGGTTGGCCTCCTTTGGTTTTGAATACAACAGATGATCGAGAATCAATTGCTGAAAATGAAAGTGAAAAGCATCAGTGGAGTATTGGGGTAAAATGAACTTCAAAAGACTTCTAGCTTCATAGAAGAGAGTTTGAATAGTTTAATTATAACAGACTTCCAGGAAAATTTTGAGTTTTTTTACTTTTCTAAACAAAAAATAGTTATATATAAATTGAAATTGACTTATCAAAAAATTGGGATTTAAAAAAAGAGGAGGCTTCAATTTTAGAAGATATTATACAGGGATTCTTCTCAATGTTCGAATTGAAACCTCATGTTCACCGATGATTTCGACGATTGATTTATGGTCTTCATGTATATGCTTGACCATGTTGTTAGTCTCAGAAACACTTTGTTTAATTTGTTGCTGCTCTATCTCTATTCCAGTCATTTTGCTCTCCATATTGTCCATCTTAATTTCTACATTTCCCATTCTTGTCTCTAAAGAGTCAAAACGATGATTCATTTGCGATTTTAAATCTTGGACTTCTGACTTTACACTTTGGAGCTCCGATGTTAAACCATGAATATCTGATTTTACGCTTTGGAGTTCTAAAGTTAAGCCTTGTATGTCTGATTTTACACTTCGGAGTTCTGATGTTAAGCCTTGTACGTCTGATTTTACACTTTGGAGTTCTGATGTTAAGCCTTGTACGTCTGATTTTACACTTTGGAGTTCTGATGTTAAGCCTTGTATGTCTGATTTTACACTTCGGAGTTCTGATGTTAAGCCTTGTACGTCTGATTTTACACTTTGGAGTTCTGATGTTAAGCTTTGTACGTCTGATTTTACACTTTGGAGTTCTGATGTTAAGCCTTGTACGTCTGATTTTACATTTTGGACTTCAGCAGTTAAACCTTGAAATTCTGTTTTTAAAAAATGGATATCTTGTTTAATTGGCAGTAAAGCATCTTGAATTACAGTCTCTAGCATAGTTTTTAATTCGCTTTTCAATAGAATTCATCCTTTCTAATTATTTGTTCCTTCTTTCAAAATAACTTTTTAGTCATGCTTTAACTCAAGAAGGACAACTCCATTATACATGATTTAAATGTCCTGTAACCAAGCTTTGGATGGATTTATTTAGGCATTTTTGGTCAGATCTAGGAAGTAGGGGAGAAATATCGTTCTACTATAGGTTTCTCATTCACTAATATTTTTTATATTTGTAAATCTTGGAATAGCAAGATAAACTTGACACTCATTTTGTATCACTTATATAATAGTAATTGATAACAATTATCATTATCAACAAATGAGGGGAGTGTTTTTTTTGTCTACAGTTGTACAAACTGATTTTGCAAAAATGCCTGGACATTGGGTTCTAGCTAAAATGGGGAAGCGAGTTCTGCGTCCAGGAGGAATTGAATTAACTCAAAAAATGCTTGATCACTTAGATATTTCAGAAGATGATGATGTAGCTGAATTTGCACCTGGCCTAGGTGTTACAGCTAAAATTGTACTTGATAAGAAACCGAAATCCTATATTGCCATTGAGCAAAATGAAGAGGCCGCAAAACAAGTATATAAATATTTACCTTCAAACAATGCAAGATGTGTAATTGGCAATGCCGAAGATACACAATTACCAAGTGAGTCTGTTGATGTCTTATATGGGGAAGCTATGTTGACAATGCAGTCTCCTAAGCAAAAAGAAACGATTATCGAAGAGGCTCACAGAATCTTAAGAAAAGGCGGCCGGTATGGAATTCATGAGCTTTGTTTAAACCCAAATGATATAGATGAAGAATTAAAAAATACTATTCGCAAAGATTTGGCTCAAGTCATTCGAGTGAATACAAAACCATTAACCGTCTTTGAATGGAAATCACTTTTTGAAAATAATGGATTCGATGTTGTAATCATCGAAATGCGTCCAATGCATTTATTAGAAAAAAAACGAATGATTCAAGATGAAGGAGTTAAAGGCTTTGCAAATATTGTAAAAAATATTGCAGTTAATCCTGAAGCAAGAAAACGGATTGAAGCAATGCAAGAAACTTTTAAGAAATACGAAAAGTACCTCGGAGCTATTAGCATAGTTATGGAGAAAAAGTAGTTATTTAAATTTACCACAAGCACTGCTTATTATTAGTAGTGCTTTAATTTTTGTATGAATGAAATTGGGAAAGAACAAATATTCAATCCTATGTTATGATCTATTATATGGTTTAGATTATATCTTTTGAAAAGAGGGAATAGTATGCAAAAGGATTTCTTTATTAATAATCGGAAAAATTTATATGAGAATTTAGAAGATCAATCTCTTCTTATAATGTTTGCTGGAAAAGCTCCACATAAATCCGCAGATGAAGCTTACCATTTTGTTCCGAATCGAAACTTTTATTATTTAACAGGGATTGATGTGCCAAATGTTATTTTTGTAGCTCGAAAAAATGGAAGTGAAATAGAAGAATTTCTTTTTATCGAAAAGTCTGATCCAGTATTAGAAAAATGGATTGGAAAATCAATAACAATGACTGAGGCAATTGAAGTTTCAGGAATTAAGGATCTTTTGTATCTTGATCAATTTGAATCCATCGTGTCCCAGACTCTATTTAAAGCACAGTCCTTACATATCTATTTAGATCTTGAGAGAAGAGAACTTGATTCAACAACAACAAAAGCACAACAATTTGCTAGTCAAATCCAAGCCAATTATCCATTTGCCAGCATTAATAATATTTATCCGGCAATTAGCGAGCTTCGAGTATATAAAAAACCAGAGGAAATTGAAAAAATCAAAAAAGCTATTGAAATTACTCAAAATGGAATTCGAAATCTAATGAAAAATGCAACACCAGGTATGAAAGAGTATCAATTAGAAGCTCATTTTGACTTTATCTTAAATTTTGAAGGCGTCAGGGAGCATGCCTTTCCAACCATTGTAGCCAGCGGCAAAAATGGGACAGTTCTTCATTATGAAAAGAATAATGCAACTGCGGAGAATGGAAGCCTTGTCCTACTAGATTTAGGGGCTCAATTTGAATACTATAATGCAGATATTAGTTATACCTTTCCCGTAAACGGAAAATTTACAGAAAAACAAAAAACTTATTATAATATCGTCTTAAAAGCATTGAGGGAAACAACTGCACTTATAAAACCGGGTATTCCTTTTGCTCAATTGAATGAACATACGAAGAAAATACTTGCGGATGAGTGTATCCGAGTGGGTTTGATCAAGGAAGAGTTTGAAATCAGTAATTACTATTATCATAGTGTTAGTCATTTTCTTGGACTAGATACACATGATGTCGGAGATTATAAAGATTTAATTTTACAGCCAGGTATGGTGATTACGGTAGAGCCGGGACTTTATATTGCCGAAGAAGAAATTGGTATTCGAATTGAAGATGATGTGTTAGTGACTGAAGAGGGCCATGAAGTTCTTACTAGTGATATCATTCGTTCTGTAGAGGATATTGAAGCTTTTATGAAGAAATAATGAATAAAGCTGTCCATTACAAGATTTATGGTCTAATTTCCAAATAAAAATGAAGATGATTTCCTTTACTTTATCAAGTAATTTCCAGAATTCAATCCGAGTTAGCGGGAAATACTAACCTTGAATTCTTTGGAAAGGAGATTTGTCATGAATCAATCTTTAACTCAAACAGAAGTGGAAAATCTACGCAGAATCATTGGTGAACACGGGATGATCGCGAACAAATTAGAAACGTATGCCGGTTCTGCAATGGATCCTGAATTAAAAACAATTCTTCTAAGAGATGCGCAGGCAGCAAAACAATCCCAGCAGCAGCTATTATCGTTTTTACATTAAGGAGGGATCCATATGCTTCAGGATAAGGATATTGTCAATGATTACTTAAATGGATTAAACGCTAGTTTGAAAAGTTATGCTGGCTATATCAGTGATGCTAATAATGTGGAGCTTAGACAGACATTAATCCAATTAAGAAACGGGGATGAATCTCGCCAACGGACTGTGTATAGTTACGCGCTCCAAAATGGCCATTATAAGCCCGCACAACCTGCATCACAGGAAGAAATTCAACAGATACAATCCGAATTAACCTCTGGTCAATAAAATTAAGGCAAGCCTTTCGAACTTAGATATGCCTATTAAATCAGGCCGATGAGATTTCTCAACGGCCTGAAATTCCTAGTATTATAATAGGGGATAATACGGTTCATAACGGGGATTTGTGTAATAAGGAGGCCTTTCACTGATAACTGGCAAAAGCCAACTATGTTTCATATATTTGATTCTTACTTTATCCTCTGATTGATTCATTAAAAGCCACTTCACCATTGGGCTGAATTCAACTTGCAATGATATCACCTCTTTTTTACTATACTACGTTCTGCCTCTTCAAATGGAGCAAGTCTTTCTTTCATCTTTTAGACACGCACATAACCAGCCTATCAGTCATAAAGTACCTAGGAGATATAACCATGGGGAGGTTTATCATTTGCCTAGAGAAAACAATCCTAATAAACAAATGCCAACAGAAGAAGAGTTACTAGAAATTAAAAGGTATCAATCAAATAGGGCAGCCATTTGAAGTTGCACCAACATTTGTCTACTTAGCTTCAGATGATTCCCGCTTAGTAACAGGACAGGTATTGCATGTCGATGGTGGTGAATCAACCAATTCATAAGTGCTTCCTTTCGAAATTTTTAGCACACCTATATTTTACATAGGGGAGTGAAAATGAACTGCACGTATGAATATCCATTATACAGAAGACTTAATCATATTAGTTGGTGAAGCAAATTTGTACTTTGTCACGATTGAAAACACTTCAGACTAAATTTGAAGTGTTTTTTTGATTGAAGTATATATGGTAAGATTTATATGCTAGTTGAAAGTAATGAATAATGATAGGGAGAATATAAATGACCAAAGTAGGATTAGTAATGAGGAAAATTCAATTTGCAGAAGCCCAAGGCCCGCGTATTTTTGCAGAACGCCTACAAGCAATTGGGAAAGAATTAGGGATTGATATCGTATTTATCTCTCCAGAACGGCATGTAAGCGGTTATGATTGGATTCCAGGATATGAGCATGAAAAAGGAGATCTTGTCAATTATGACATTGTCTTAGATCAGATCTATTCCAAAAAAATAGAGCATGTAATCTACACCGTTTCTGGTTTTACTTATTTAAAAATGTTTCTAAAAAATAGTGTACTGTTTCCACACAGCTTTCCTGATCCTGCCTTAACAGGGTATGATATGATGAAGCCGTTTTACCAAATTGTAGACAAGGCCATCGTTCAGACAGAATTTCTGAAAAAGGAAATGGCTCGTCATTTTGGTGTTAATGATGTAACAGTGATCCCCATCGGTTTTAACGAAACTCTTGCAAAAAAGTATTATAATCCAGCTGAAGTGATAGATAATCGGATTCTTTGGATCGGAAGGGATGAGGAAAATCGCCGGCCGGATTTAGTTATTGAATATGCTCGAAGAAATCCCGATAAAGAAGTGTTCATGGTATTTGGTGGTGAGCGTTACAGAGAAAGCATGAAAAAATATCAAATTCCAAGCAATGTAAAACTACAATTCGCTCTCTCTCAGGATGAAATTTTCACTTTAATGAATTCTTCCAAAGTGTACTGGAGCTGTTCAAAATTCGACACTTTTGCCATGCCTCTTACAGAAGCATTGGCAATGGGAAAAATTGTTGTTAAACCTGAACATCCTTGTTACGATCATATAAGTGCCAAACATTCATTTTCTGGCAATGAAAAAAATTGGTTTGAGCTGGTCAATATGGCTGCCTCCGTTCCAATAAAAGCATCGAAAGAAAATCGTGATTATGCATTTGATGCCTTTTCCAATACAGTTATGAAAGAGGGGTACCGCAACTTCTTTAATGAATGGATCACAAATTAATATAGCCGAAAAAAGTCCAATTAGTGGAACGACACTAATTGGACTTTTTCACATTTTATCTAAATAGATTTACTTTTTGCATATGAACATGAGCGTTATCTTGATTCACACGTTCCAAGTAGATGTTTGTTGTCGAGATATCTGAATGGCCAGCCCAGTCCTTTACAACAGCAAGCGGAACATCATTTTCAAGCAGCATAGTTACAAAGGTATGTCGAAACCAGTGTGGAGAAACTTTCTGGTGTTTACCGGCCAAATGAACGGCCTCTTTTACGATTTTATATAGACTCGGATAGGTTAGCCGTTTTTTATGTTCACATGGTTCTTTCTTATTATATAAAGCAAAGAAAAGCGGACTCGTATCTTCTGGATTTATTTCAACTGACTCCCCAAGACTTTTTCTATACTCAAATAGTAGTTTTTCAGACTCTTCCTTAATAGGAATGGTTCTCGGCTTATTCCCTTTACCGATCACATCTGCATATAGATAACCTTGGCGATTATAACGAAAACTTCCCCAATTTAAACTTAATAATTCACCTGCACGAAGGCCTGTTGTATAGAGAAGATAACCAATTAATAAATTACGTTTTTCTAGTTGCTCACGATTCTGATTTGTCTTCACAATTCTTGGAAAGAAGGAAAGCAAATACTCTGCATCCTTCTGATTTAATTCTCTAACTTGGACACGGGTTTGCATTTCTGGTTGAGTTTCTTCTATTATATAGTGTCCTTTTTTTGATGATGGTTTTGTTATCCAAGTGGAAAGGTGGGCCTGGTAAAATTGCGTTTCATACCCAAAGTCTAATAATCTTCGAAAAAACTCCAATTTCCTTATAGCCGACTTAGGAGCATACTTTTCTTTAATATATTTATTATAGGCTTTTACTTCTGGAAAGCCTATGTCCCGAAAACTCAAAGAATACTCAGTTAAAAAGATAAGCAATGTTTTGGCATCCGAACGGTATGCTTTTATTGTGTGAGGAGAGCGTTGCTTATCTGGTATAAATATTTTCTCTAAAAAGAACATTTCTAAAAAGTCTTGCTCAGAACTGTCAGAAAGGGAAAGATTTCGATTTTCATCAAGCAGCTGTCGATGTTCTAAATTATTTCGTAATTGCACTAAATATTGCTCACTTGTCAATTGATTAAGAATAGGCAAATCTTTCATGATGAATTCTCCTATATTTAATTTACTATAACTTTATTATGTATAGTAAAGATAATACTTAATTATCTTTACTTATAGTTTATCATAGAATATTCATTCTACCTATGAGATTTTTTCACAAAAACTTGCAATCTATTCAATGTCGGAGATTTACCCTCAGACGAAATTAGTTTTTGTTTCTAATACCGTTGGACATTCGTTTCGACACAGGGCTTTTCTTAAACACCACAAAAAACTGGGGTTAGCTAGAAGTTTTTCTATAAATTTGTAAGTAAGAGTAATAGAGGTTATTAGTTTTATTAGCATATTTGTTAGGAAGTTTGAAGATAGCATTAGCTTTAAGAATACTGCAGAAAGGTATAGATACTCTATTGATACTTAAGCAATTTAACATTTCATAAACCTCATACAAATAACCATTTACATTATATTAAAATAATATATTTTTAGTCTAAACCCGTATTTTTTGGCATTTTACATTTATTTAGCTATATTGAGATATTAATATTCACATTGATCGCAGTAAGATCAATGAAATTGAAGCAAAGAAAGGGGACAATAACGATCATCTATACAATTTAATTATTTTCTGCCATTCTACCAAGGGGACCATTTTCATCAATAATATCCTGCAGATCATAGACTGAAATCGGGAACATCGGAAAACCAACTACATAAGGTGTTATTTCGTAAAGTTGAAAGTAGATGACAAGTGCTTTATCTGCAATATAAAAATCTTGATCTGGCTTAATTTCAGTAAATGGAGCAAGAAGCTGAATATCTCTCTGTTTAATTTGCTTTTGTATCAAGGCAGAGAGCTTTTTCACATAATTACTTCCTGGTTTAAATAAATCCTTTAGCTCACAAAGCTTTCCTTTTTTTAAATCAAATGTCAATGATTTGATAATAGTCATCCCATGTGCAGCATGATAATGGTACGTATAATTTGAGAGTGACAGGCTAAGAACTTCACGTTGGTTGTTTTTGATTTTATAAGATCCGATCATTTCAACAACTGATGATGGTACCCCACCAACTAGCTCGTTAATAAGCTGCTGGGTTTGATGAACAATCTTATGATTGATATATTGTTCTAAACTTTTATTTTTCATATCAAAAACTTGAGGATAAAATACATTTTTATCCTTCCCACTACTAATCTTCTGTGTTTTAATACTTACTGGCAATGAAACAGGCATTTTCCCCATCCTTTTTCTTTTTTACCCATCTTATTCCTAAAGGAAGGAAGAGGTGATATGATTGAAGGGAAAGTGTCTTTAAAAATAGGTCAATCTACTAAGGTTTTGAGGTGAAAAGGATGACAAAAAAGAAAATCACGGTCATCGGCAGTATTAATATGGATATTGTGACAAATACAAATATCCTTCCAAAAATAGGAGAAACGGTTTTAGGAAAAGCGTTTCACACCATCCCTGGCGGAAAAGGGGCAAACCAAGCTGTTGCTGCTGCAAGATTAGGAGCAGATGTCAACTTAATCGGATGTGTTGGAGCTGACACATTTGGTCAGGAGTTAAAACAGCATTTGGCAAAACAAGGTATAAATATAGAAAATGTGGAACCGGTTACCGAAACGTCAACCGGCACCGCTTCAATTACACTTTTTGATGGTGATAATAGTATCATTGTCGTTCCAGGTGCAAACTATCATATCACACCCGAGTATATCGAAAAATTTGAAGATATGATTGCTGAGAGCGATGTTGTATTACTTCAACTTGAAATTCCTATTGAAGCTGTTGAGAAGGCAGTCGAAGTTGCTAGCAAGCATAAAGCAACAATCATTTTAAATCCTGCGCCCATTCAGCCATTATCAAAAGAGCTTCTTTCAAAAATTGACTATATAACACCAAATGAGCATGAACAAGAAATGCTATTAACTTCTTTTGATTGGACAGATGAAGAAAGAAACGAAATCACAAAAAAATGCATCGTCACTCAAGGTTCAAAAGGGGTTTCTATTTTACACGGGGATGCACTGCAAATTCCTAGTTTTAACGTCGATGTTGTAGACACGACAGGGGCTGGAGATACTTTTAATGGCGCTCTTGCCTATTGCCTAAGTATCGGTTATGAGCTTGAAGAAGCCTGCCGATTCGCTAACGCAACCGCTGCTCTATCAGTAACAAAATTTGGTGCCCAAGGCGGTATGCCAACCCTCCTCGAGGTTGAGGATTTCCTAAAGCAAAAAGGGGAAGAAATACGATGAAAAAATTAGGGATATTAAATAGTCATATATCTGAGGTGCTTTCCCGACTTGGTCATACCGATACGATTGTTATTGCAGATTGCGGACTTCCAATTCCAGATGAAACGATTCGAATTGATTTGGCTCTAAAACAAGGGGACCCAAGCTTTATTGAAACGTTAGAAACGTTGCTGGAAGATATGGAAGTTGAAAAAGTAACGCTAGCAACTGAAATAAAGGATCAGAACAAACGGATCAATGAGGAAGTCTCTACAATTCTTAATGACATCCCAATCGATTACATCTCTCATGAAGAATTTAAAGCACAAACGAAAAAAGCAAAAGCAGTCATTCGAACTGGTGAAGTAACTCCATATGCAAACATTATCTTACATGCAGGAGTTATTTTCTGATAATGTAAATCAACTATTATGAAAACTGCCGTTCATCTGAGCGGCAGTTTTCATTTTAAACATAATTCTAAGCTTATACATTGAAATCATTCGGTATATAAGAATTGGCTATTTTACCATGAAAACATTTTAGTCTGATTACTTTGTATATGGATAAGCAATTTATGATAAAAAACAACATACATATGTAATTAACGTTTTTTTGTAAAATAATCTCAATTGTCCGCCACTTTTCAGCCATGGAGGAATATCTATACTTCCAAGCATTTTGAATTTTGTTAATGGAAGGGGTACGACTGAGGTGCAATTACGGTTCATTGCAAGCCCATCTCTCCAGGATTCTAATTTCGGAATGGCGTTTCTTATTCCTTGGTGGGGATATCTAATCATTGCATTCTTATTATTTATTTTTGTTTATCTGCTGCGCAAAAATATAAACAATAAGAAAGGAAAACTGCGAAGTTCTAACAATGGAAATCATCCACAAGATCCAATCACTATTCAAAACCCTCCCTTTAACGTTATTCCTGGAAATGCACAAGCAATTGGCAAACGTGCAGAACAACAAGATTCCTTCGCTTTTTCCGATTTAAATGATGAATCATTTACAAGTGAATATGGGGTATTAGCCATTTTGGCGGATGGGATGGGTGGCATGCTTGGTGGGAAAGAAGCAAGTCAATTAGCAGTCCAGACTTTTTTGCATCACTACTTGAGTTCTTCTGAAACACATCATATTTCTGATAAGCTTCTATCTGCTTTAAAGGAGGCCAATGATTCTGTTGTACAGTTTGCACGTCAAAATGGCATGATGGGGAATGTTGGAACCACGCTTATTGCCACAGTTGTATTAAAAGATCAATTGTACTGGTTATCTGTTGGAGATAGTCGAATTTATTTAAAACAAGGGGAAAAGTTAACACAATTAACCTCGGATCATATCTATGCTAAAGAATTGGATGAAAAGGCAGCAAATCAGGAAATTACTTTTGAGGAAGCAGCGAATGATCCTCAAAGGGCGAGTTTAACTAGTTTTCTAGGATTGGAAAGGTTGGAGCAAATAGACATAGCTAAAGAGTCCGTTCCTCTCGGTAAAGGAGATGCTATTATCCTCTGCAGTGACGGTCTTTATGGTTCATTAACTCAAATGGAAATGATTGAAGGTTTCTGTACCAATTCTCCCCAGGATATAGCTGAAAACTTGATTAACTTGGTTATTTCAAAAGAAATTTCTAATCAGGATAATGCAACCATAGCACTTTTGTCAATTAAATAAACGAGATGGAAGAGGGTGATGGGAATCGTTCATTCAGTTAAGAAAAAAGGCAGCCCTTTCTTAAAATCGACACTTATATTATTTTCAGTTATCCTTGTTTTCTTCTTTACAAAACCAGCAATGGCAGAAACAAGATCAATAGATGAGCTTCGTCATAGTGTTGTTCGAATTATTTGCTACGGATTAGATGGCGGGATGTATACCGGTAGCGGATTTGCCGTTGGATCAAATGAGCCCGTCCGTCATATTGTAACGAATTACCATGTTGTCGAGCCAAATCTCAAGGGCGTTACCATCCTTCTCTCAAAGGAAGACCAAATAAATGCCGTTGTCATTGCATATGACAAAGTCAAGGATATTGCTGTACTTGAATTAGCACAGGATTTATATAAAAGACCGCCAATGGAGCTTGGGAACAGCGAAGAGACAATAGCGAGTCAAGATGTGTATGCACTTGGATTCCCTGGAGATGCTGATTTAATTGATGATACTCCTTCGGGTGATCCTGATGACGTCACAATCACGAGGGGAATCATCAGCAAAATTTCTACGCAAGGTGGAAGAGGGATTTTTCAGGTAGATGTTAGCATAAATTCTGGAAACTCCGGTGGCCCTTTATTGAATGAGCATGGCCAAGTAATCGGAATTAATACATTCGTCGTCACTACTGCTTCCGGAATTAATGGAGCAGTTAAGATTGAGGAGTTAATTCCGATATTGGAATCACGTGGAATTGAATACTTGAAAGCAAATGAAGGAGAGAAAAAAACGAATTCAAATTTACTTTGGTTAATTCTAGGTATTGCTTGTTTTGGCATTCTTATTTTAGCAGCAGCTGTTATGCTTTTTGTTTTATTACTCAGAAATAAAAGAAAGAAACCAGATCATTCAGCTGCGCTTTCACAAAAACCAATCATAAAGGGCCTGTCAGGATATTTCGCAGGACAGGTGATTGAATTAAATCAGAGTGATTTAAAAATTGGCCGTGACGCAAAGCAGTGTCAGCTTGTTTATCCACTCTCAATGGAAGAAATCAGCAGACAGCATTGTACGATTTACTTCGACAAGCATAGCCAGTCCTTTGTTATTGAAGATCATTCTACAAATGGAACGTACTTGCAATCTGGCGAAAGAATCCCAGAAGGAAAGGTGACGCAATTACGTCCAGGTGATCGTTTCTATTTAAGCTCAAGGGAAAATATGTTTGAAGTCTGTTGGGAGCGTTGAGTATATGCAATTTCAAACAGCAATTCTATCTAAAAAAGCGGGAAGGGCAGTCAATCAAGATTACGCTGCATATTCTGAATTAAACAATAGCGGCTGCTGGGTTGTTGCCGATGGATTAGGCGGACACAATGCTGGAGAGATTGCTGCAAAGATAGCTGCAGAAAGCATTATAAAAGTATATAACCATCATGACGATCATCCATCAATAGAACAAGGTATTGAAAATGCACAAAAGGCTATTCATGAGCAGCAAAGACTCTCTGCTGCAAGAAAGTCGATGAGAACAACGATTGTTGTATTAACTTGTTTGAATGATTGTGCGTATTGGGCTCATGTCGGAGATTCACGCTTGTATCACTTTAGAGATGGACAACTGCTTGTACAAACAAAGGATCATAGTGTATGCCAGGCACTTGTGAACGCAGGCGAAATCACCGCAGATCAAATTCGCAGTCATGAAGACCGGAATCGGCTTTATCGTGTATTAGGTGCTGAGGGAGCGGCAAAGCCAACTGTTAACAAAGAAGGATTGCCACTTCAACATGGAGATGCTTTCTTGTTATGCTCGGATGGTTTTTGGGAAGTAGTCTCGGAAGAAGAAATGCAGAGTACAAGATTACTAGCCTCTTCTGCTCAGGAATGGCTGCAAATGATGGAAGCGGTAGTAATTAAGCGTATGACAAAAAAACATGACAATTATAGTGCGATTACCATACTAATCAACAAGAATAAACATATAGCAATGAGGTGAAATAATGGCGGATTATGACCATCTTTGTTTTGGTTGTATGGAAGATAAAGGATCAGAACCTGTTTGTCCCCACTGCGGCTGGGAAGTCAATTCCCCCATCGAATCACCACAGCATTTGCCGCCTGGCACAATATTACAAGAAAAGTACCTTCTTGGTAGGGTGCTTGGTCATGGCGGTTTCGGAATTACGTATTTGGCCTATGATGTGAATTTAGATACAAAGCTTGCTATAAAGGAATATATGCCACGTGACTTTGCAACAAGAGCCCCCGAACAAACAATGGTTTCTGTCTTTTCAGGAGAATTAACAACCCATTTTGAAAATGGATTAATCAACTTTTTAGATGAAGCAAAAACATTGGCACAATTTAATAATCATCCGGGTATTGTTGGCGTTCGAGACTTTTTTAGAGAAAATGAAACCGCATATTTAGTGATGTATTATCTTAAAGGGATTGATTTTAAACAATATTTAGAATCCCAAGGTGGGAAAATTCCATTTCAAACCACCCTCATGATCATGATTCCTGTAATGGATGCCTTAAGGGAGGTTCACCGAACGGGAACACTACATCGCGACATTAGTCCAGATAACATTTATATAACAGCTGAAGGGCAAGTAAAGATATTGGATTTCGGCGCAGCTCGCTACGCAATGACAGCGTTTAGCAAAAGTATTTCAGTAATCTTAAAGCCTGGGTTTGCACCGGAAGAACAATATCGAAGCAAAGGAAAACAAGGGCCATGGACTGATGTATATTCAACAGCTGCCACTTTTTATCGAGCAATTGTCGGGCATGTGCCGCCTGAATCCCTTGATCGATTAGAGGAAGATACAATTAAATCCCCCTCTTCATTAGGTATTGACATTCCAGAAAAGGCCGAGGCCGCTCTAATGAAGGCGTTATCTGTTAAAGCCACCGACAGATATCAATCCATTGCAGATTTCCAACAAGATTTATTCGATGATCAGAATTTAAGTGACCAGCCAATCTCAAATGTAATGAATCATGAGAGAAAAAAAGAGATTCAGAAAAAGGATCAAGCCACCCCCCAAAAGAAAAAGACAGTTTCCAAATGGGTTTGGATTGGTGGAGGTGCTACAATCGTCCTTCTATTAATTTTCGGCATCGTTGGCTCTTTATTTCTGTTTAAGTCACTCACAGAAAATAAATCTGAAAAACCTGTAGAAAATACAACACGAGTCGAAACCGAACAGAATAGTGAAGAAAAAGAAGAGATTGCTGAGGAGACAATTAAACAACTCACGGTCCCCAATTTAGTCAATCATTATGAAGATCATGCAAAAACATTATTACAAAATGAAGGATTAAAGCTTGGCGAGATCACATATGTGGAAAGTCTATATGTAAAAAAAGGTATTGTGACAACCCAATCAATGGCGGCAGATCAACAAGCCACTGAAAATGATGTCATTAATCTGGAGGTAAGTAAAGGAATCGAACTCCCGCTTGATGAAGAAGCAATAAAGTCACAGCATCTTAAACTCGTTTATGAATATTGGGATAAAGGGTATGAATTAAACAAGCAAAAGGATTATTTCAATGCATTAAAGTACTATCTACAAGCTAGAGATATGGCAGAGATCATATATAAAGCAGACGGAAACTTTGATGCTCAATATTCCATGGGTGTGCTTGATAGGAATATCACACTTGCCAAGCGATCTTTAGGCTATTTTGAATTTGCTTTAATCGATATTGAGAGTAGCGTGGATATTCTCGAGGATCTGCTTACCAAGGACCCACTTTTTCAAAAGGATCATGTTGAATTAGCCAATTCATACGCAGATTTATCTTTTATTCAATTTTTAAATCAAATGCCAGAGGAAGCCGTTACATCAGCTGAAAAGGCAATTGAGCTGAATCCAAACACCCTTATTTATAAAGTAAATCTTGCCCATGCCTATTTATTCTCAGATCAATTCGATGCAGCTGTTGATGTATATACAAAGAATATTGATGAAAAAGTGAATGAACAACAATCATTTAAAGAATTTGTGCTGGGAGACTTCAATTATTTTAGAAAGTTCAACATTACTCACCCAGATATGGAGAAAATTGAAACCATTTATGCAAATACGGATGAAGTATACTCTGATGAAGAAGAGATTCAAAAGACAATCTATGACAACGGAATTGCGATTGAGCAAGAGGATGTTGCTGGTTATATGAGTACAATTGATCCTAAATCAGGTAGTTATCCAGTCACAGAAAAAGCAATCAAAGATTTATTTTATGCATACAACAATTTTAAATTAGTCATTGAGAGTATTGAGATTCTTGAGGTAAATGCAAATACAGCAAGAGCAAAGGTTTCTCAAGTGCTAACCTATTCAGATGGTTCACAAAGTTATCAGGCTAAATCAATAATGATCCACAATCTTGTTCAAGGTGAAGGAACTTACAAATGGTTAATTTCTACAACTGAAACAGAAGGGAGTTAGGCTATGAAGCGCTGTACAAACGGACACTACTATGACGAAACAAAACATAGCCTTTGCCCACATTGTGGTGTGAATATAGATTTAAACCTTGATGTGACAATGCCAAAACGATCAACTCAAGGGGATGACCCTGTCAAAACACAAGGGATATATCCCAATCCCAATTCAGAACTAGGGAAAACTATTGCAAAAAGACCAGAAGAGAAAAGAAGCCATCAAAGTGATGGAAAAACGGTCGCAATGATCCGTAAGCAAATGGGAATCGATCCCGTTGTTGGTTGGTTCGTTTGTATTGAAGGTCCTGATAAAGGAAAAGACTTCAGAATCCGGAATGAACGAAATTTCATTGGGCGATCTGATAAAATGGACATCTGCATTTCAGGGGATGAAGCTATATCTAGGGAGAACCATGCCATTGTTAGCTACAGTCCGAAGAAAAGACTCTTCCGCATTTATCCAGGCGATTCAAGAGGTTTAGTCTACTTAAATGATGAAGAAGTCATCACAGTAGACGAGTTAAAGCTATATGACGTAATTGAACTAGGGAAAACCAAATTAATGTTTGTTCCATTTTGCAGCGAACAGTTTGATTGGGATGCTTAATAAGCGTATAAGTAATATTGGTCAAGGGATGTTTATTCCTTGGCCTTTTTTATTTTAGTTGCTGAATAGTTTTGCTGGGATTGAATTTATTCAGCTGTTAGAAAAAACTTCAAAAATTTGACCTGGATCAATTATTAATGATAATCATTTTCAGTATAATTGCCTTGAGCGGAATAATGAGAAAATCTATTTATCATTGGGCTATTCCGCGCTAATGAAAGGAGTCTATTTGATGGAAAAATTCGAACTCAATGGAACCACGCCTATAAATGAGGAACCTCTAAAAGAGAATGTTGAAGTATGGGAGGATCTTGTAAACATAAAAAGCTTGGTTCTTTCATTAATAATATGCAGCTTTATGACACTAGGAGGATATTTTATTGCACCCAATGAACCTCCCAAGCCATTATTTTTTGGATTACTAGGGGCAGTGATAGGTTTTATTATTTGCAGTATTTTAATTAAACCAAAAAGGATTTTCCATGAGTCGGAAAGTGGGGAGTAAGGATTGGATTATGTTTTAATTTTTCAAATGATCGCAGCAGCAGTTTTGGCTGCAGCTATTTACACCGTTGTAGGTGTTGCACCAGGTACCGATGAAACAGCAACCATAGCACCTGTCATTTTAGTATTAGTGCTTTCTGGCTTAGAGCCTATCATTGTACTAACCTTCTTTATTTCTGCCATTGTTGCTTGTAAATTAACAGATTCGATTCCGGTTGCCGTCGCAGGAATTCCCGGAGGTGTGATGGCAACCCCAATGGTCGAACACGCTGTCATTCTTAAAAAGTTTGGCTTGTCTGATGTCAGCATTCGAAAAATGGCTTCAGGCTCAGTGATTGGTACACTTGTAGCCGTTCCTGTCAGTTTACTGCTGGCTAACGCATTAATCCCTATTGCAGATGTGATTAAGGAATATGCCAACCCATTATTTTTTATTGGTGCGGTCTTTTTAGCACTCATGTGTAAAAATAGATGGCTTGCCCTTGCTTCGATCATTCCATTTGCATTATTGATTCAAGGTCTGCGCTATTTATATTGGGGAGTGGGTGCCGTTCCGGAGGGGACAAATGTTTTTGTCTCATTCTTCTTAGGAATAACAATTGGTCCAGTAATTCTAACTTTATTTGAGCTGTTAAATAAAGAAAAAAGGGACAGTCTCGAACGATTTGATAAAAAGACTATCTTTATAAATAAAACAAAGCAATCAAAAGGATTTCCGAACCCATTCAAAATTTTAACGAAAAAAGAGCTTGGTATGGGAGCATTAGCCTCATTGATAGGATCCATTACTTTTATTATGAGTCCTGTTGGAATTACGATTTTTTTAGGAGAAATATTTTCTAGTCGTACAAAAGATCCGAAGAAAAAAGCAGCTCTTGCAATTGCATGTATGGAAGCACTAACAAATGCAACTTATATCGCTGGAACATTAATTCCATTAATCGCATTAGGGGTACCATTATCACCTATGGCGCTCGGACCAGCTAGTGCATTATTTAATGCACCTCCTGTTTTTTCCTTAGAACATAATATGCACCATATTTTATCTAAAGGGGATTTTGTCTGGGCAACAATCATTGGAGCGGCTATCGCTATCGGAATCACATTCTTTATTACAATAAGATTTTCCCAGCAAATTTGTGCTTTTGTCTTTAGAAGAATTCCACATGAAGCGATGCTAGGATTGTTTTTCAGCCTAGTGATATTGCTATCATTTATGGACGCTGGCTGGATTAATGTTGGTGGTGTTTTATTAATAGGATTAGTTGCTGGGATTCTTCACCGCTGGGGGATTAATTATGGTGTTCAGTTTATGGTGCTCTATTCAGCCCCTTGGATTCTATCAAAAATCGTTGGTTAAACAATTTTCAAACAAGTAAAGGCAGGTGAGTGTAAGATGATTCAACTTCCGCAAAAGATAGCCATTGGCAGTGCACATGGGAAATTAATTTTAACAGGAGAGCATGCGGCTGTGTACGGTATGCCTGCAATTGCCATTCCTTTTCCATTGGTCAAGGCTGTATCAACCGTTGAGAAAATCCCTGATGAATTGATGATTTCCTGTGAGTATTATGATGGATCTCTTGATCAGGTTCCAGATAAATTAAAAGGAATCAGAGCTTGTATATATGAAACTTTAAAAGTCTTAAACAAGCCCCAAAAGGGTTTATGGATTCGACTGAATACATCTATTCCAATCGGAAGAGGATTGGGCTCAAGTGCCGCAATTGCAATAGCTGTAGTAAAAAGCTTGTTTTCTTTTTATAGACAAACACTGAGTCATAAAGTATTAATGTCACTTGTTCATATAGCAGAAACCTTTGCTCACGGCAACCCTAGTGGAATTGATATGGAGGCAGCTTCAAGCCATTTTCCAATATGGTTTCAAAAAGGGGAAAGAGTTAAACCATTACAAATTGGCAGAACGCTTTTTATAGTTGTCGCAGATACTGGCAGGATAGGAGATACCCGTCGGGCAGTATCCATTGTAAAAGAAAATTATCAATTGAAACCTGTAATGACAAAAAAATCGATAAGACAGCTTGGCTCCATTTCTCTTGAAGCCAAAAAGGCTTTAATAACAGGTAATGTGGATGTACTTGGAAGTTTAATAGATTTAGCTCATACCGAATTGTCACAGCTCGGTGTTAGTGACAAGGGGATTGATAAACTTGTGGATGTAGCACGAAAAGAAGGAGCACTTGGTGCCAAATTGACTGGTGGAGGCAAGGGGGGCTGCATGATCGCACTAGCTCAAAATCTCTCTCAGGCCAAGGAGATGGCGAATGCCCTAATGAAAGAAGGGGCACGAAATGCTTGGTATTTTAAATTGAAAAGAGATAAGAATTTTTTTACAAGATGAAAGAGGGATCGTGATGAAAGCAACCGCAAGAGCATTTACAAATATCGCATTGATTAAGTATTGGGGAAAACGGAATGAATCGCTTTTTTTGCCAATGAACAGTAGTTTATCTATAACTCTAGATAAGTTTTACACCACAACAAGTGTTCAGTTTTGCGAATGTCTTACGAAAGATGTAGTTTTTCTTAACCATTCACTTATGGATGAAAAAGAGACAAGAAAGATTACTAGCTTTCTTGATCGATTGAGAGAAATCTCAGGAAAAAGAGTAAATGCCATTGTTAATACAATGAATAAAGTGCCAATCTCAGCTGGACTTGCTTCATCTGCCTCTGGCTTTGCCGCGTTAGCTGCCGCTGCTGCAAAAGCAATGAATCTTAATTTAGATAAAAAAGGATTATCACAGCTTGCACGTCAAGGTTCTGGATCAGCCTGCCGATCTATTTATGGTGGATATGTTGAGTGGCAAAGAGGGGAAATGGAGGACGGAACGGATTCATATGCTTCACCGATTATGGACGGACAAGACTGGAATCTTAGCATTCTTTCAGTAATTTTATCTTCTGAACCTAAAAAAGTATCAAGCAGAGATGGTATGAAACGGACTGTAGAGTCTTCACCATTTTACTCGAACTGGGTTGCTGAGGCGGAAAAAGACCTTCAAACAGCAAAAAATGCTATTAGTAAGCGTGACTTCGAGATGCTTGGAAAGGTTGTGGAAGCTAATGCATTAAAAATGCATGCTACTACACTTGGAGCTGATCCGCCGTTTATGTATTGGCAGGGTACAACTTATCATGTCATGCAAAAAGTTCAAGAACTGCGGCAATCGGGTATTCAAGCCTATTTTACAATTGATGCTGGCCCGAATGTAAAGATTCTCTGTCAGCCAGAGGATGAGCAGTATATACGTAAGGAAATGTTGGATTTGCCATTTGTTCAGGATGTGCATCTTTGCCATCCAGGGCCTGGTGTCACCTATCTTTCAAATTCTAAATACTAACACAACAACCAACTTGTGGAGGGATCATTTATGACCTATTCAGGTTATCGTGTAAAAGTCCCGGGGAAACTTCTTATTGCCGGTGAATACGCTGTTCTCGAACCAAAGCAGAAAGCAGTAGTTATTGCAGTTAACCGTTATATTACAGCTACGATCGAGCCAAGAAGTGAAAACATGCTTTTACTTCCAATGTTAGGTTACGATCGTTTAACATGGGAAAATAGAGGAAATACGATTCAATTTAACCTATCGGATCCGCGATTAAAGTTTATTCAACATTCGATTGAAGTCACAAAGCAATTTTTGCAGGAACGTTCTATTGACCTGCAGCCTTTTCATTTAACGATTACTAGTGAACTTAATGATCCTATAAGCGGGAGGAAGTATGGGCTTGGCTCAAGTGCAGCAGTTGTTGTAGCCGTTGTATCAGCCATATTAAAACTGCATTGTCATAAGAACCCTCCTCTTGAACAAGTCTTTAAACTCTCAGCGATTGCCCATTTAAAAGGACAAAAGAGCGGATCGGGGATTGATATTGCAGCCTCCACATATGGCGGATGGCTGATGTATTCTTCTTTTCAACCGAAATGGGTATTAAATGAATTGAAGAAGAGGACAAAACTTACCGACCTAATTGAAAAGCCTTGGCCAAATTTAACTATTTCCCCATTGATTGCACCCTCATGTCTTACATTATGTGTCGGCTGGACGAAAGAAGAAGCATCTACCGGATCACTTCTTAAGAAGATTATCAGCTTTCAAAGTAAGCGCCCGGAGGATTATGAGCGATTTCTAATAGAAAGCTCACACGCTGTTGAAAAGCTGCGGAAGAGTTTTATAGAAAATGATTGTATAGGAGCTCTCTCAAGTCTCTCAGAAAACCACCTTGCCCTTAAGGCATTAGGTGAACAGGCAGGCATCAAAATTGAAACCATAAAGCTTAAAGATTTATTGTCTGCTGCTGAAAAATATGGCAGTTGTAAATCATCAGGTGCTGGAGGCGGAGATTGCGGAATTGTCTTCATGAAAGGAGATAAACATAGAGAAGCACTCTATAAGGCTTGGAGAAATGCAGATATAGAACCATTAAAATTAAAAACTTCAGAAAAGGGTGTGTCAGTTACTGAATATAACTGTGAACCGTCTTTAGAAGAATATCTAGCTATTTTTTAATACTAAAATTGAAAACTGTAAGGAGAAAAATCGATATTAAAACGGGAGCCATGAATGGATCATGGCTCCCGAAACTTTTTAAATATGCAAATAAAACCTTATATGGCCTTCAAATAATACCAAACCATATTTGTAAATCTATTTACTTGCGGTTCAATTGTTGTTTCATCAAATAATTGTTTAAACGGTTTTAATAATTTTTGAAGTACGATCTTTCTTATGCGTTCACGTTGTAATTCGCTTATTATCACATCATATAAATCTTGTTGTTCCTCATTAAAGTCATATTGCTCCAAAAGTCGATCGGCTAATTCCATTAATTCTTTTTTCGTTACTACATTTTTATCAACATTTGTGCGTAATAAATCAATGGCGGAATAATTTTGCATAAAGCTACCATTCTTCATCATGGTTGGCATAATGATTTCGATATACGACAAAATTACCTCTACTAAATGATTTAATGAATACGGGCTATTCGTGATTCGTATTGTAAATAACATATGCTGCAGCATCCCATAAAACAATATAGTTCCCTCAAAAGCAAATTCTCGAATTTCTTCTCCCATGACCTCGATAAACCGATTGGAGAGCCATTCCATTTCGAAAACTCGATGCTGCAGCACTAATTTCTTCAGTTCTGTTTCATTAGAATGCAAAATCGCCTCAAAAAGTGCATGTAAATTTTTTTCCTCATTCAACCGAATTAATATTGTAATTTGTTCAATAAAAACTTTGCGATCTTGTGGGTCTTTACCGATTTGCATCGCCGCACGCTGTTGGGTTGCATCATAACGGAGTGATTCTAATATTTCTGCAATACAATCATTTTTTGAGGAGAAATAATTGTAGAAGGTGCCTTTAGATATATTCGCTTTTTCAATAATTTCCTGAATAGAAGTTTGCTGAATGCCTTTTTCAACAAACAACTGAAATGCAATATCTGCAACTTTCCTTTTTCGATTGTTCATGCCATCCTCCAGTCTTCTCTATACAAATAGTATAATTTTCTTACTCTAGAAACACAATGGTTCAAGCAGCGGGTTCTTCGGTAATGGGACCTTTATTAATGAATGTTATGTTAGTAAGCTTTCCTCGTGAAAAACGTGGTGCAGCAATGGGTGTGTTGGGTTTAGTTATGATTACTGCTCCTGCAATTGGTCCTACATTATCAGGTTATATCGTAGAGTACTACGATTGGAGCGTTCTTTTCAAAATGATCCTGCCATTAGCTATCATTAGTTTATTACTTGCTATTTGGAAGCTTGAAAATGTAATGGATCAAAACAAAAAGGCAAAGCTAGATTATATCTCAGTTGTCGTATCTTGTATCGGTTTTGGTGGGGTATTATATGGAGTCAGTTCCGCAAGCTCAAGAGGGTGGTCTGATTCAATCGTATTAACTACAATAATTGTTGGTGTGATTGCATTAGTTACTTTCATTGTCCGCCAATTAAAAATGGATGAACCGTTATTAGATTTACGAGTTTTCAAGTATCCTATGTTTACACTTGCATTAGTGATTGCAGTTGTAAATGCAGTAGCAATGTTCTCTGGAATGATTTTAACTCCAGCATATGTGCAGGATGTACGCGGGATTTCACCACTTGATTCAGGATTAATGATATTACCTGGTGCGATTATTATGGGAATAATGTCACCAATTACAGGAAAGCTATTCGATAAATTCGGTCCACGTTTATTAGGAGTAGTCGGGCTTGTCATCACTGCTATTTCTACTTACATGCTAGCAAACTTGCAAATAGATTCTAGTGTCACCTACATTATCATCATTTACACATTGCGTATGTTCGGGATGTCCATGGTTATGATGCCGATTATGACAAATGGCTTAAACCAGTTACCAACTCGTTTAAATCCGCATGGTACTGCAATTAACAATACAGCCCAGCAAGTATCTGGTTCAATTGGTACAGCTATTCTCGTAACGATTATGAACTCAGTTACGAAATCAGAAGCGGAAAGCTTAATGACTGGCGTTGATCCAACAACATTAACTGAAGCTTCAACAGCCTCATTAACACAACAAGCATTACTAGCTGGAATTCAATATTCATTCTATGTAGCTCTAGCAATTAATATTGCTGTTCTCGTATTATCTTTCTTTGTAAAGCGTGTTGATACAAGTACGGAAGCAGTTAGCACATTAGAAAAACAAAACAATGCTTCGACAAAACCATTAACAAACTAAAATTTTTTTCAACGGTTTGATCACATTCGTGAATTTCAGTCATGGATGTGATCGAACCTTTTTTTGTTGGTTCTCATTGCACCCCCTCCAATACGTTTTTACTTAAAATTATCAATCATGTATGATAAAAAAGAAGATGAACTCAAATATGAGTATGTAAAGGACTAATTAGGTGATCGGATGCAACCCAAAATAAATCTCTCTGTACGCACATTAGTTGAATATGTTTATCTTAGTGGAAGTATTGACAATAGATTTCGAACCGCAAACACCATGTCAGATGGGACAAAAGCGCATAAGGCAATTCAAAATACGTATCTTGAAACGGATCAAAAAGAAGTTTATCTTAAGACTGAGATTGAACATGAAACAATGATTTTTTTGATTGAGGGCCGCTGTGACGGGCTGATTTTCCGCAATAATGAAATCATGATTGACGAAATTAAATCAACGTCAAAAGACTTGAGCACGATAGAAGAGGAATCTTATCCAGTACACTGGGCTCAAGCGAAGGTGTATGCCTATATTTATGCAAAAGATCATGAACTCCAAGAAATGAATGTTCAATTAACTTACATACATATCGTGACAGACGAGCAGAAGAAATTCCAAAAACGATTTACCCTTCAGGAACTGGAAAAATTCGCAAATGAACTCGTACAGCACTATTCGCCTTATGCCTCACTTATGAACGAGCATCGATTACGTAGAAATCAAAGCATAACGGAATTACCTTTTCCCTTTGAAAAATACAGAGAGGGGCAACGGAAGCTGGCAGGTGCTGTTTATAAAACAATATCTGAGGAAAAAAATATTTTTGCAAATGCACCAACAGGAATCGGTAAAACGATTTCTACCATTTTTCCAACCGTGAAGACGATTGGAGAAGGTAAACTTGATCGACTGTTTTATTTAACTGCCAAAACGATCACAAGACAGAGCGCAGAGGATGCTTTTTCCCATTTGAAAAATAAAGGGCTCGTTTTTAGTGCTGTAACGATTACGGCAAAAGATAAAGTCTGTTTTAAAGAAGAAACCATTTGTCAAAAGGAATACTGTGAATTTGCGAATGGATATTATGATCGAGTTAATGAAGCCATTTTAGATATATTTTCTCATGAAACATTTATTAATCGAGAGACCATTGAGAAATATGCGAGAAAACATACGCTTTGTCCATTTGAGTTTTCTTTGGACCTAGCATTTGTGGCGGATGCGATTATTTGCGATTATAACTATATTTTTGACCCGAAAGTATCATTAAAGCGTTTTTTTGATAAGCATAAACGACAATCTGCCTTGTTAATAGACGAAGCACATAATCTAGTGGATCGTGCTCGTGAGATGTTTTCAGCAGAAGTATTGAAGTCAAACTTCCTTACACTGAAACGTGAATATAAAGATACCGACTTGTACAATTCTGTCACAAAACTGAACAAATATTTTATTGAAATAAAGAAAAAATGTTCAGAGAAAGGCCATCTTGTGTTAAAGGATTTACAAGTGGACCTGATTGAATTGCTTGAAGAATTTGTTCATCACGCGGAGATTGAATTGTTTCAACAAGCAAAATCAGACGGGCCATTGCTGATGGATACATATTTTGAAGCAATAGGATTTGTACGAATTTCAAAACTATATGATGAACGATATGTGACCTATGTACAAGCGGAGAAAAATGACGTCCATTTAAAAATGTTCTGTTTGGATCCTTCTCATTTGTTGCAACAGATTCGCAAAAAATTTCGATCGACAATCTATTTTTCTGCCACACTATTGCCACTTCCATATTTTATGGATATGCTTGGTGGCTTACCAGAGGATTATTTTATAAAAATCCCTTCACCATTTGCAAAGGAACAATCTGACGTATTCATTCAACCATTATCTACTCGATATCATGATAGAGACCATACGAAAAAACAAATAACAGAAATGCTTTCAAAACTAGTTGAAGTGCGAAGTGGAAACTACTTGATATTCTTTCCTTCCTATCAATATATGAAAAATGGATATGAAGAATTCTCAACGACGTATCCCAACATTCGTACAATCATCCAAATGAAAAGGATGACAGAAGAGGAACGGGACCTTTTCTTAGAAGAGTTTAAAGTAGAGAGCTCAGAACCACTAATTGGCTTTGCTGTATTAGGAGGGATTTTTTCTGAAGGTGTCGATTTAAAAGGAAATAGGCTTAATGGGGTCATTGTGGTTGGAGTCGGCTTGCCTCAGCTTTGTTTAGAACGCAATATAATAAAAGATTATTTTCAAACAACAAAAAATAATGGATATGATTACGCCTATACCTTCCCTGGAATTAACAAGGTCATTCAAGCAGGAGGAAGATTAATAAGAACGGAAACAGATTCTGGGACAATTGTACTGGTAGATGATCGGTTTCTAACACAGAAATATCAAGGACTTTTCCCTGTTGAATGGCGAGATTTTAAGATTATTTAAAAAATAGAGAAAAACGGATGAGATGACAAATATCACGGAACAAATGATTAATGTTTGATAATGTTATACTGAATTTTCTTTGTTTTTAAAATGATGGGAGGCTTATTATATGACTTTATTTTTTTCCGATGAACACGAACAACTGCGGAAAATGGTGCAAGATCTTTCTGTAGAAAAAATTGCGCCAATTTCTTCGAGCCTAGATCAAGATGGCGCTATTCAAAAAGAGGTTTTCAACTTATTATCTCAACAAGGTTTAATGGGTTTGATGCTTCCCCCTGTATTTGAAGGTGCTGGAGCTGATACATATAGCTTCCTAATCACAATGGAGTCAGTTGGAAGAGCATGTCCGTCCACATCTTTTCTATACAATACCCATCTGGCTGCTTCTCTAGCCATTCTAGCTTTCGGCAGCCCTTCACAAAAAGAAAAATACTTGAAGACGTTGGCAAAAGGCGAGTCAATTATTGGCTTGGCAGGAACAGAGTCCGGAGGGGGCAGTAATCCTTTAGCAATTCAAACGACTGCAAAACTTAATGGAGATTCATACTTACTAAATGGAACAAAAACATTTATCAGCGGGGCAGGGTTTGCCAATCTATACTTGGTATTGGCTAAAACAGAAAATGAATCAGGGCAAGCTGGTTTAAGTATGTTTTTAGTGGAAAAAGATACGCCAGGATTTACTTTTGGAAAACTCGAGGATAAGTTGGGGTTGCGTGCACTTCCGACAGGAGATTTGATATTTGATAATTGCCAAATTCCTGCTGATGCTCTACTTGGACCAATTGGCGGCGGCCAACTGGTGATGGGAGCCGTTGGTGGATTGGCTGCACTTGGAGCTGGAGCAATCGCCCTCGGACTAGCACAATCTGCTTTAGATGAAACTCGTAGTTACCTGAGAGAAAGAACGGTAGCTGACAAAAAGTTAAGCGAAATTGGAGCTGTTCAGCTTCGATTTGCTGATATGCTAATTGAGCTAGAAGCAGCACGCAGCCTTCTTTATAAAGCTGCCTACGATCGGGAAAATAGCAAACCAGGTCCAATTCCTGCCGTTTTCCAAGCGAAGATTAATACAACAGAAAAAGCATTGAAAATTATTGATACAGCCATGCAATTACATGGGATGTATGGGTATTCAAAAGAATTTACATTGGAAAGACTTTACCGAGATGCTCGCGCGTTAACTATCCATTTTGGAAATAATGACGTGATGCGTTCGGTTTTGAGTTCAGTCGTTTTAGGGGTATAACTTGCAAAGATAAGGAGCTTGATTCAATATTTGAATCTGGCTTCTTTTTTATTTCCATTATTTCTCTGAGGTTAGCATTCTATTTTTTTCAGAAAAGATAGCGGGGAGTTACATCATACACTTCTTTAATGATGCATAATTATATCTTAAAGAGGTGAGTAAAAATTGAATTTTGAGAGAGAAAAAGCAAATATGCTGGCAGAAAACTTAAAGGGATTTAAAAACTATGTTCAAAAAAGTCATGAAGCTTATAATATTTATCTATCAAACCAGGAAAAACTATATCGATTAAAACTTCTTGTTGAGGAATTTCAATTTCAAATCCTTGCAGAAGAATTACTTAGAATTAACCGGTTCTTTTATGACGAGAAGACCACCTCTATATTAGTTGAGCGGATCAGGAAGGCACTCCACATTATTGGTGAATATGTAGAAAATAACTATAATGATTTATTTATCTTCACCCCAAGACTTTATACTTTACAGCAGTTGAGTCGTTCATTTACAAACATTTGAAAATAAAGGCGAAATCCTTCATTTTGATTCGTGTTAAATGTTATTGTATTAACATAGTAGAAGAGATCGTCCATTGCGGAATCGATTAATCTGGAGGCATTCTAATGAACTTAAAAAATATACTTGTAGCAGGAATTAATGAAGAACTTTTTCAAAAACATTTACCAATAGATGATTTTCATAATTTCCGCTTTATACCTATTGATGAAATCTCTGCTGAGGATTTAACATGGGCAGATGTATACGTTGGATCTAAGCCTTGTCCTGGCTTTAATCTGACCGATATTAAATGGGTACACTCCTTCAATGCGGGCGTAAACAACTATCTTGAATTAGATGGCTGGGAGGAAAATGATGTCCTTCTCACTCGTACGATTTGTTCTTTTGGTGAAAGAATAAGTGAGTATTGCTTAAGCTATGTTTTAAAAGATCTTCAATATCATACATACTTTGAAGCCAATCAAAGAGAAAAAAAATGGGCACAAATAACACCTAAAATGGTGAAGAACCAAACAATTGTTATATTTGGGACGGGTGAAATTGGACAAGCAGTTGCAGAAGCATTTGATCAATTGGGAGCAACTGTTTATGGTGTATCTCAGAGTGGAAAGCAAAAAGCATATTTCAAAGAAGTCACAAAAACGACTGCTGCTAGTCCTTTAATCGAACGTGCAGATTGGGTAATAAGCACATTGCCATTAACAAAAGAAACAGATCAACTTTTTAACTACGAATTATTTAGCCATTTTAAGAGTACTGCTTTTATTAATGTTGGCAGAGGATCGACAGTAGATGAAACAGCTCTCATCGAAGGATTAAATACAGAAAAAATAAGATACGCAGTGTTAGATGTGGTTTCAACTGAACCGCTCCCAAAGAATTCACCACTTTGGGAAAGAGATGATATTGTTATCACACCTCATATTTCAGCAGTGACAGATCTGAATGAAGCTATATCATGTTTTATTGACACATTAAAGAAAATTGAGAATAACGAGGAATTGTCTAATAAAGTTGATTTTGTTAAGGGGTATTAAAAATAACGAAGCTGATATGTTAAGTGAGTGCAATATTTCTGAAATGGTATGATCTATTTATGAATCATTAGAAAAGGGAATTTTTAAGCAGATTCGCACGAATCTGCTTAGTAAAGCTAAAATATCATGTTTAATTTGGATATAAAAAAATAATTACTAATAAATAGTTGACAGGAAATAAGATTATGTGATAAATTTATCTCGAGTTAAAGATACTTTAATTCAAACGAAAATAATAACTTTTATTTTTTTGATTATATGTCTCGAATTCAAGATAAAAACAAAAAAATTGGAGGAAATAAAATGACAAAGCTTGAGGGATGTTGCTGAATTTATATAATAAAAGTCCATCACTATCTACCCGTTTTAAGGAGTGATACGAATGAAACAAGCTAGTGATGAATTAAAAGCGGTAATTGTCATACTTCGTGCCTCCCAAGCCGTACAAGAAGTCATTCGGAAAGATGCAGCCAACTATGGGTTAAATCCTACAGAATTGGCATGTCTAGAACTGCTATATCATAAAGGTGACCAACCTATTCAAATGATTGGTAAGAAGGTTCTTATTTCAAGCGGCAGTATCACCTATGTAATTGATAAACTAGAGCAAAAAAAGTATGTAAGACGTCAAGGATGTCCAGAAGATCGACGAGTTGTATATGCAGTTTTAACAAGTGAAGGCAAAGCATTAATGGATGACATTTTCCCGCAGCATGTCATGCAAATAAGACAAGTATTTGAAGATTTAAATGCTGATGAGCTAAATCAAACAATCGCATTATTAAAACGAGTCGGTTATAGAGCAAAAAGCAGTTGATTTTTTTACACATAAACCTCGAATTCGAGATAACTGAAATAGAGAGATAATTCATATACTCATTACAAGGACAACATCAAATTACTGCAATTATTTCAGAACTTGTAAGGAGGTGAGAGTAGAAAATGGGATTTTTCAATAAATTATTTGGAATCAAACAAGAGGAGGAAGAAACAATGACAAAATTAAACATTGGGATTATTTTAGGTTCTACACGTGAAGGACGCGTAAGTCCACAAGTAGCTGCATGGGTAAAAGAAATAGCTGACAAACGTGGTGATGCTAACTATACAATCATTGATATTGCAGATTATAAATTACCATTACTTGGTGAAGCAGGTACTGACGCTTCAGGAGCTGCTGCTTGGTCAGAAATTGTAGCTGCTCAAGATGGATTTGTATTTATTGTTCAAGAATATAACCATTCAATTACAGGAGCACTTAAAAATGCCTTAGATTATTTACGTGATGAATGGAACAACAAGGCAGCGGGTATCGTATCTTATGGTTCAGTAGGTGGGGCTCGTGCAGCTGAACATTTACGAGGCATTTTAGGTGAATTATTAGTGGCTGACGTTCGAGTACATCCAGCACTGTCATTATTCACTGATTTTGAAAATGGAACTGACTTTAAACCAAAGGCAGTTCAAGAGGATTCTGTTAATCAAATGTTAGATCAATTAATTCCTTGGTCAAAAGCATTATTCACAATCCGATAATTTACTGCGAAACCAAACTTAAGTTTAAATATGTACATGAGTATTTTTTATGCCCATGTACATATTTACAACAATTTAAAGGTGTATGAAGGTTGAGCAGATCATGATTAAGCAAAATTGATAGATGTGCTCAGTACTTATGCTAAATAGGTCATAATCATCCATGTTGTTCCTGCTTTCAGCAAAAGAAAAAGTTGAAAGCAGAAAACCAAGAGGATATCGCAAACCCTTAAGTGAATTTGTTACGATCGTTTAGAGAAATTTATTAAATATCGCCTTGTGGTATAAAGTGCTAGTCACGAAGGGAAGTAGGTCATATTGAGAAAAAATACTCTTGCTTCACTAATTTGGTTGCGTATTGCTCGCTTTACACATCAAAGTAATTTGCTATCGAATGAATTCTTAAGTCAGTTTGGTATTACGGCTGCACAGTTTGATGTATTAAATCAGGTTGCGACTTATCAGCCAATCACGCAAAGTCAGCTTGCTGTAAAGGTAACGGTGTCGGAGGGTGGAATTTCACGCATGCTCACCCGACTGGAGCAAGAGGGATATATACAGCGTAAGCAGGACTGGAAAACAAAATGGATTAGCCTAACTTCAAAAGGTAAAGATAAAATGCTTGAAGTTTTTGAACACCAACTTACTTTTCAAACGTCCATAGTTAATGATTGCTTGACAGAGGAAGAGCAAAAAACACTATATATACTTATGTCTAAATTACAGAAAAACACTGAAAATAAATTAGGAAATTAAGTTTTATTATTTTTTTAACTATCACTTGACTAGTAAATTGAAAATGGAGGATTCATTTATGTATAAAATTCCAGGACATCATCATATTTCAATGATTACAAAAAATGCAAGTCAAAATAATCACTTCTACCGAAATGTGCTCGGTTTACGTCGTGTGAAGGTAACTGTGAACCAAGATGATCCATCGATGTATCACTTATTTTACGGAGATAAAACAGGAAGCCCAGGAACTGAACTATCCTTTTTTGAAATTCCACCAGCAGGAAAGACTTATCGTGGTACAAACGCTATTACTAGAATCGGATTACTGGTTCCCTCAGTGGAAAGTCTGCATTATTGGAAATCACGATTTGGGGAGTATGGTGTACATCATGGTGAGATCACCTCATATGCTAATCACCCTGCCTTAAAATTTGAAGACCCTGAAGGCCTTCGTTTGGTACTGCTTGTTTCAGACGGAGAAAAGGTTAAGCACTGGGAAACATGGGAGAAATCCGAGGTGCCTGTTGAACATCAAATTCAAGGAATGGGCTCTGTAGAAATGACGGTGAGAAGACTTGATAAACTAGCAAGTACACTTACAGACATGTTTGGCTATACAGAAATAAGCCGTACAGAAGACGAAGCGATTTTTCAATCGATTAAAGAAGAGGTCTTTGGAGAAATCGTCGTGAAATATTTGGACGGTCCGTCTGAAAAACCAGGCCGTGGCAGTATTCATCATTTAGCCATTCGTGTAAAAAACGATGCAGAGCTAGCCTTTTGGGAAGAAAAAGTACGAACACGTGGCTTTCAATCATCTGGGGTCGTTGATCGCTTCTACTTTAAGAGTCTATATTTCCGTGAATCAAACGGAATTTTATTTGAAATTGCAACCGACGGGCCAGGCTTTACCATCGATGGAGACATCGAAACATTGGGTGAAAAATTAGATTTACCACCATTTTTAGAAGACCGTAGAATTGAAATTGAAGAAAATCTAAAACCGATTGAAGAATAACAAAACGAATCATATCAATCAAACTAAACTTACTATTAAATCTGAACTTTCCAGGAGGAAAATAAAATGAACCAACTAAAAGGAATTCACCACGTAACAGCTATTACAAGCAGTGCAGAAAAGAATTATGAATTTTTCACCTTTGTTTTAGGGATGCGTTTAGTTAAAAAAACAGTCAATCAAGATGATATTCAAACCTATCATTTATTCTTTGCTGATGATAAAGGGAGCGCAGGCACAGATATGACATTCTTCGACTTCCCAGGCATTACGAAAGGTATACATGGTACAAACGAGATATCTAAGACTTCTTTCCGTGTACCAAGTGATGCAGCATTAGCGTATTGGGTAAAACGTTTTGATCGTTTAGAAGTCAAGCATACTGGAATTAAAGAACAATTTGGCAAGAAAACTCTCTCTTTCGTTGATTTTGATGATCAACACTATCAACTAATTTCAGATGAATTCAATAAAGGCGTGAAATCAGGTACACCATGGCAAAAGGGTCCTATCCCATTGGAATATGCCATTACTGGTCTAGGTCCTGTTTTTGTCCGTATGGCGAACTTTGATTACTTTAAAGAAGTACTGGAAAAGGTGCTATTATTTAAAGAAACGGCAGCTGATGGAGCATTCCATTTATTTGAAGTAGGGGAAGGCGGAAATGGTGCTTCAGTTATTGTAGAATACAATACGACTCTTCCTCAAGCTCGACAAGGTTTTGGCACGGTACACCATGCAGCATTCCGTGTAGAGGATCGCTCAGTGTTAGATGAATGGACTGAGAGATTGAGTAGTTTTGGATTCTCGACATCCGGTTATGTCAACCGTCACTTTTTTGAGTCTTTATACGCAAGAGTTGCTCCACAAATTTTATTTGAGTTTGCTACAGATGGTCCTGGCTTTATGGGAGATGAACCTTACGAAACCCTAGGGGAAAAATTATCTTTACCACCATTCCTAGAGCCTAAACGTGCACAAATAGAAAAGTTAGTACGCCCAATTGATACAGTGAGAAGCACAGAGGAATTCATCAAAGAATAGAATCAATTTTATTATTACAATCTGAATCAGTAAACCAAATGTATTCTTAAGTCATTAACTGGACAATAGCTTTAAAAACAATTTGCTAATAAACATTCTTGAATCCAATATATTCGGCAACATGGGCAAGGGTAGATGTTCGTGTTGCCAATTTTGTTGTTTGCTGGTGAGTAAATAATATTCATACTCTAAGTTGGTTTCGTTTAAGAGTAATTTTCAATTGACGATGTCACAACTAGGGCAATATTAGGGTATCTTCCCTCACTTATCACAGGCATACTTGTAGATAAAGTTGGGAGGACAACTATGAGCATAGCGTCGGGCATTACATTATTATTTGCTGGTTTATTAGCAGCATTCGCACCTAGTGATTCAATGATTCTATTAGTCTTTGCTCTTACTTTACTGGGATTAGGATGGAACTTTGGCTTAATTAGTGGGACGGCTCAAATAGTTGATTCTACAGAGCCTTCAACACGAGCAAAAACTCAAGGAACACTTGATGTCTTTATTGCATTAGCAGGAGCTTCTGGCGGTGCTCTTTCAGGAATGATAGTAGCTAATTCAAGTTATGCTACATTATCTTTGGGGGGGGGCTATTATCCTTAGCTCTCATACCTGTTGTAATTTGGTCTCGTAGAGATAAAAGGGAATAGAGTATTTAAGGGTGATTTTATTTGGGAGCTATAAAGTAAATGAAAAGTTAATCGACCTATAAATCTGGAATAAGTTATACAATTAGTAAAGTAAAAAGGATCTATTTTCGTTTCTTAAATTAATGACACAAAAGCACTTAAACTTATTAGTACTTTTGTGTCACTCGTTATTAAGAGGAAGTGGAGTAAATTAGTCTGACTTTTTGCTTTTTTATCTAGTTTACATAATATTAAACACATATAAGAAAATCAATCCTTGAAATTAAGAACGATTGTTCGTATAATTTAATAATGGATAGCAATAGTTTGCTGATATTTTAAATAATGTATATTTATCAAATAAAAAAGACCGTATGGAAAAACATTTAAATATTGAATAATTGTTTTTATTGAAATGGAGTGTTTGTGATAATGTGGAAATTAGTAAATGGACATTTAATTCAAACTACTGATATGTCTAGAGTAAAATTTAGAACAAATATAAGTAAAGCTACATTAGAGAATTTAAATAATTTGGCCTTAGAATACGATACTCATGTAAATTATCTTATTGAAAGCGGCTTACAAACAGTATTATTTCAAGGCGTTATTCATTTTAACAAAGAAACTAGACCGAAAGATAGAATTCAATACAAAACTACATATGACAAAGAATTATTAGAGCAAGTCAAAGAGTTTGCAAAAAATCATCAATTATTTATCAACGATGTCATTGAGTATAGTGTCCAATATATAAATTTCGATATTATTAAAAATAGCAGCCATAAAAACAGAATAGAGCAGTAGCACTTAAATTTTCTATTATTATAAGAACGCCCCGAACATAATATATATTATAGGAAGTTAATTTTTGAAGTGAGAATTCCGTCTCATTCAATAAGTATACTTAAGATAATGAGACGGAATAAAACTTTTGTATATTGAACCAAAGTTTTATTCATATGGGAATCCAAAGTGTATACATTAGTCATTTTTTAATAAATTCTTGTATTTTTAATACAGAAAACCGAACTATCGCAAAATGCTGTGTTAGCATTTCTAATAATAGTTCGGCTTTTTTAGTTGCTAAAAACCTTTTGTCCCAGCCTCATTTTCCTGTTTCAGCAAAATGCTTAATTCTTTCGCCAACTTCATCACGGACACGTTGGAAAAATGCCCATTTACCCTCTTCTGTGCCTTCTGCTTTTGCTGGGTCATCAAAGCCCCAGTGTTCACGTTTAACATGAGATGGTGTAACAGGACATTTATCAGCTGCATCTCCACATAAGGTAACCACTAGATCTGCACTATTAAGAATTTCAGGATCAATGATATCAGACGTTTGGTTGGAAATATCAATACCTGCTTCTTTCATTGCTTTAACTGCATTCGGATTTAAACCGTGTGCTTCAATACCTGCACTGTATACATTCCAATCCTCACCTAAATATTTCTTCGCCCAGCCTTCTGCCATTTGGCTTCTGCAGGAGTTTCCTGTACACAAAAAGTAGATTGTTTTATTAGACATATAGTATTTCTCCTTTGTTATTTAGTGAATAATTAACAGCCATATATATAGGCCAACTAAAGTAATAAACAGTGTTGGAATAGTTAGAATAATACCTGTTTTAAAGTACGTTCCCCAGGATATCTTAACCCCTTTTTGGGATAAAACATGTAGCCATAATAAGGTTGCTAGTGAGCCAATCGGTGTAATTTTAGGACCTAAATCAGAACCAATCACATTCGCATAAATAAGTGCTTCACGAATGACTCCGGTTGTACTTGTATCAGCAATAGCCAACGCATCAATCATTACAGTTGGCATATTGTTCATAATCGAAGAAAGAATTGCCGCAATAAATCCCATTCCTACTGTTGCAGCAAATAAGCCTTGGTCAGCAGTTACTTGAATCAGGTCGGCTAAGATGTTAGTTAACCCTACGTTTCTTAAGCCATACACAACAACATACATACCTATTGAGAAAAAGACGATCGCCCAAGGTGCACCTTTTATAACTGAACGCGTATTAACCGCAGAGCTCTTTCTTGCCATTATAAGGAAAAAGATTGCGATGATGCTTGCAATAATCGATACTGGAATACCTGTAAATTCACTAGCGAAATAACCGATTAGCAAGATTCCTAACACAATCCAAGATAATCGAAACATTTTTTCGTCTCGAATCGCTTCAACTGGCTTCTTTAATTCAGAAAGATCATAATTCCTCGGAATACTTTTTCGGAAAAATAGATATAAGACCAAGATACTTGCTGCTAATGAAAAGAAGTTCGGGATTATCATCCTTGAAGCAAACTCTGCAAATCCAATGCCAAAGAAGTCAGCTGACACAATATTAACTAAGTTACTTACTACTAATGGCAAAGATGTTGTATCAGCAATAAATCCACTCGCTATAATAAATGGAAAAACCATTTTTTCATTAAACTTTAGATTTCTTACCATTGCTAAAACTATAGGAGTCAAAATTAGTGCTGCCCCATCATTTGCAAATAATGCTGCCACCAATGCTCCTAGAATGGAAACATAAACAAACATTCGTTTTCCATTACCTTTAGCTGCCCTTGCCATGTGAAGAGCTGCCCACTCAAAGAAACCAATTTCATCAAGAATTAATGAAATAATGATGATAGCTATAAATGCTAAAGTTGCATTCCATACAATGGATGTCACATCTATTACATCTTTTAAGTCAACAACCCCGATAATTAAAGCGAGGATCGCTCCCCCACAAGCGGACCAACCAATGGATAAACCTCTTGGTTGCCATATCACTAAAATAAGTGTTATCAAAAAAATCACTGATGCTAAAATGACTGATGTCATTGTGTAAACCCCCTATTACTCACACGAGATACGTAAACCCTGTTCCTCTAGTTCTATTAATTTAAAATCTTGATTAGGAAGATGTTGAAGAATATTTTGCACCAATGGATAATACTCACTTTCTTTATTTAAAGAATATATAATCCATTGTCCTCTTCTCGTTTCTTTCACGATTCCTAAGTCTTTTAACTTTCGTAAATGTTGGCTAATTGCCGGCTGACTCGTTTTAAATATTTCAACAAATTCACAAACACAACAATCATGAGAGTCTAAAATTTTTACCATTGTTAGCCGAGTTTTATCGCCCAAAAGTTTTAGGATTGTCGAAGCATTAGTAATATCGATAAGTGTTTGATGCATAAAAGGCACCTCCTATTCTTATTTTATAAACACATAATAATTTGCTTATATAATAAACCACTTATATATATATCTTGCAATTATTTATTTCATAATGCAATGTTCCTTGGAAGCGACATTGGGATTTTTATGACTGCCACCCATGTAATTCCCTATAGGCAATCAAAAATTGTTTGTACGTTTCTCGTCCCATACTTTCTTCTTGATTATTAAACAATCGCTTAAATTTTTGCTCTTTCGCTTCATCCACAGAACAACCACAAGCATTCATAATTAATTTTATATATGAAATAAAATATTCTTTACCAAGAGTACCAGCATGATTAATAGTCATTTTATTTCCCCCATCACTCGATAATTTTCCACTTTATTTTAATAGGGAAACATAGAGTTTCCCTACTGTTATTTAGTTACACGAAGTTGAATCGTCACAACCAGATTTTTTCGTATTATAGTTGACGCTACACACACCAGTTTCAGGTAAATCCAATTCCACTTTTTCCGAGGATTCAACATCCCCACTAAGATAAGCTACAATTGATCTTACCTGTTCGTATCCTGTCGCCATTAAAAATGTTGGAGCACGTCCATAGCTTTTCGCTCCAACTATATAAAGATCTTTTTCGGGCTGACGCAACTCCCTTTCTCCATGTGGACGAACCGTTCCGCAACTGTGGATATTCGGGTCGATAAGTGGAGCTAATGCTTTAACACTTTCTGTTGTTGAGTCAATTTCTATTCTAACTTCACTTAAAATGGTTAAATCTGGCCGGCTTCCTGTATTGACAATTACTTCATCAATCCCATTAAGAGTGCTTTCCTCATTGTTCTTATTGCCTTTAATCATTATTCCTTCTTGAGTTTTTCTCACCTCTAGGATTCTAAAAGGAGTAACTACCTTTATCTTCTGTTCATCTATTAAGCTGTGGATACGACTTCCTAACTTACCTCGTGCTACTAGTGCATCCTTTTCTTCTCCACCATACGCATCTTCAACGCGTTGCCTTCTCATTATCCATATAATTTCTGTCTTATTATACGTCTCCTTAAGTTTTGCTAAATCTAACAACGTATTAATTGCTGAATGTCCTCCTCCAACAACTGCAACGCGATTATTAGCATAACGTTCCTTTTCCTTTTCTAATATATTAGGAATTCCGTAAAATACTTGTTCATGGAGTGATTTCTCCTCTTTAAGCCATATTCCACTTGAAGTAGCTGGGTTAGGATTCCCCCAGGTACCTGTTGCATCAATGACAGATCTTGCCTCAAGGGTTTTATATGATCCATTAGATTCTGTATGAATAATAAAAGGGAGACTCTCTCGATTCAGCGTTTTCATTTTATCCGTATCTTTTTTACCAATAGATACTACCTTAGTATTTAATTGAATATAAGGCCGAATTTTACTAAGATTTGAAAGTGGTTCTAAGTATTGTTCTACAAGTTCTTTTCCTGTTGGTAATCTTTCAAAATCAGGATGTGTCCAGTTACTCTGTTCCAGTAGACTCCTTGCAACTTTATCAACGTTATAACGCCATGGTGAAAATAAACGGATATGGCCCCAAGTTAATACGTTTGCACCTACCCCACTACCACAATCTATTAAAATAAACTTCTGTCCCCGGCTTGCTAAATGAGCAGCAGCAGCCAAACCAATTGGACCGGCACCAATAATAGCTACTGGTAGTTGACCTTGCAAGTTATTACTTACTGACTTAGTGTTAAGGGTTCTTTCTTGCGGAGCACAACATCCTTTTGCATTTACTAATAGATTATTTGTATTTGTCATTTTCCTTCTCCTCTTTTCCAAAGTGATTTTTATTTATGAGTTTCTATATAGGCTAAAAGTTTTCTAACAACATAGCGTGAATCGGAATCGACTCCTCTTAATGTTGCAGAAGCAAACGATCGTTGACCTTCTATACCCACAAAATAAAGGCCAGGAGTAGAGGTACTTACACCTCCTGCATGCCTTAGGTTTCCTTCAGCATCAAAAGCATCCACTTCAAATAAATATGGAAAATTACTAAATCGTAAATACCTGATTATCTTTTACTACAGATATAACTTTCGAATTCATTACTATTGGTAAATTAAAATATTTTTGATAATCTTCAAGATAACTAATAACTTCTAACTTAGTCGGGTAACGATCGGGATTTCCGGGAATTTTCATACCAGGTAAAGATGAAAAACGTGCTGGAGAAAACAATTGGAGACTGTCATAATACTTTGGTCATGAACCAGCAGCCCTTTCCCCTGATTCTAAAATCAAAAATTTTAATCCACTTTTTTGTAAATGATACCCCGTAGCAAGACCAGCCTGACCTCCACCAATTACTATAGCATCCCAAATTTTATTCATTTGGTTCTCCTTTTAATTTATTTGCAAATTGCAAGTATTCATTTTGAGGTTTTCACCTCAAAGGAATGGTGCAACAATTGCTTGTTTTTGCCATTGCATCATTTAATAACTTAATGGAACGAATGACTGTCTCTTTCTCAAACTCATTCATTTGAGAAAAAACATCATTCAAGTACGTCTTCATTTGCTGGTCTATCGTTGTCACGACAAATTTCCCTTCAGTTGTAAGTGATAAGATATATACTCTTTTATCTTCTGGGAGTGGTGTCTTTTTTACCAAATTCATTTTAACTAACGATTGGACTTGGCGACTGAACGTCGTAATATCAGTCCCTAAGACTTCTGCAATTTGCTGCATTGACGGATTATGCTGATTATCGATCTCATAAAGAATATGGCTATGAATGATCGAAATATCAAAGCCCCCAACGCTGCAACAATTTTTATCTAACAATCCAAACCGTCGTGTCATGATTTGAAACATTTCTCGGAGATTTTCCACTATTGCTTCACCTCTACTGTTTTTAACCATTTAGGATTTCAATTTCTACTGAAAAGAAAAACACGAGTAAATTCAGGTAAGTTACCCCATCTCCACTCGTGTCAGGGTAAACTAATACTAATCATCTATTCTTATTTAACTGCGGTTATTATTGCAGACACAACATACTCTTCCACATTATGTTCTGGTGCCCATACTTTAATGAGCTCTTTTGATTCATCTTTTGGTGTAATTGATATATTTTTGAAGCCAGCAAGTTTCATTAATTCAGTCAGATTATCAATGGTAGATGCTCCTGAGATGCACCCTGAATACAATTGAATATCATCTTGTAATTCTTCAGGTAAGTCAGTGGTCATAACAACATCAGAAATTGCTAATCGGCCGCCTTCCTTTAATACACGATATGCTTCAGTAAAAACTCTTCTTTTGTTCGGTGATAAATTTATAACACAGTTAGAAATAATCACATCAACGGAGGAGTCAGCAACTGGTAAGTTTTCTATTTCACCTAAACGAAATTCCACATTACTAAATTGATTTTTCTCCGCATTGTTTCTAGCCTTAGTAATCATTTCTGGAGTCATATCGACACCAATAACCTTCCCTTTACTCCCAACTTTTGGTGAAGCCAGGAAGCAGTCAAATCCTCCACCACTACCAAGGTCTAAAACAGTTTCTCCTTCTTTTAAATCTGCAATCGCTTGAGGGTTACCACAACCTAATCCCATGTTAGCACCATCTGGAATATTTTTTAATTCTTCTGCTGTGTAGCCCATTTTTTTAGAAATTTCTTCAATAGAAATGTTCTGATTGTCTATTGTTGTGCAGCAACTCGGGGGTGCACAACAGTTATCACTACTAACTACTCTTAACGCTATCTCTTTATAATTTTGACGAACATTATTACGAATCTGATCGTTTTGCACTTCACTCATAATAAACCCACCCTTTAATAAATTTTATCTAAATTATATTAATCGCTTTTATTTAAGTAAGGACTTCTACTTTTTATATTCAATAATTGTAAATTGCAACTATTGATTAAAGCACTAACTTTTCCATGGCCATTACATCTACATAGTCCCCATCAAGTATTCCTTGGTTTTTAAATATACCTACTTCACGATACCCTTTTTTACGATACAAACTTTGCCCCAGATGGTTAAATGGGAATGTAAAGAGTACTATTTTATGAAAATCATTTTCTTTAGCATAGTCCTCAATTGCTGTAAGTAGTAAATTTCCAATGCCTTTTCCTCTGTACTTTCTAGAAATATAGACGGATAAATCTGCCACTCCTGCATAGGCACATCTGTTATTATATGGGTTTAGCGATGACCAACCGACAATATTCCCCTCGTGCTCTGCTACAATTACTTTAAATCGACCTTTATGGTTGTCAAACCATTCTTGCATGTAGGGTAATCCTTTTGTTTCCGTTTCTAAAGTAGCTACTCTGTCTTCAATACCTTCGTTATAAATGCTTAGAATAGAACCTATATCCTTTGCAAGAGCCTCCCTGATTATAGCCATCCAATCCCCCTAACTAATATCAATTTCTATTGCTTACATAAAATATACAATTGAAATTTGCAATATGCAACTATTAGTTTACGCTTTTTTGAAAAATCTGTAAATGTGGAAATTTTTATAGTTTAAATGTTAAATGTATATGAAAAAAACTATTTCCTAATGTTAAGTTAGTATTTCCATCCAATTTCACAGTTTTAAACTTTCCCCTTCGCAAAAAACCAGACACAAAAGAAACGTGCAATTACTAACGCAAGACATATTGTAATCCAAGAAATATACCACTCCCAGTGTATATATTCGATGAGATCGGTATATTTTTCGATAATGACTTCCACTATAGTCAACACAGTACTAAATCCAGCATAATACCCCAATTGAATAAGTGTACTTCTGCCATTGGGATACCATACATTAAATGCCGCACATATGACTGGGAAAGCATAATACTCAAACGTGAAGCTAGTCCGATTGATAGATGCAAATAAACGAATTGGATATTCAAGCAGCCCTAACTCTACAACTACCAAACCTATCAGAAAAGTAATCATCTGTTGGCACAAAAATGCGAATACAGCAAGTCGAAGTTTATTTTTTGGTATGAAGAAAAGAATTCCTGTTGCTACTGCATACACCCATAACAAGATCCACCATTCAATTCTCATTTTGTCCTCCATAGCTCTGCTTGAAACACGGCTTTGTCCTTAAAAAACCAATTACAGCAGACTTGACTTACGTAAAAGAGAAAAACAATGTAAACCCACATCCCCCACCACGTCAGGGATCCATATTCTAATAAATCTGTATATCTCTCGATAACAATATCATACAATGTGATGACAGAGACCCAAACAAAAAAGTATATAATTTTAGACCATAGACTGTCCTTTACTCTCTTGTTGACGTAAAATATGGAAAATAATACTGGATAGAAAAAATAATTAATTGTAAGGGGAAGCTCTGTAGCATTAGGCATTAGCCGTACTGGTGCGCTTAACAAACCATATCGAAAAGAAGGCATATCGCATAGCCAAACGATTGCTTGAAACATCAAAAATGCTAAGAGCCCCTTGCGGCGATCTTTACGTGGAATAAACAGAATTAAGCCAATAAAACCGAATAGCCACATGGCAATTAGGATCAAATGCTCCCGCATATTTTAGATTTCCCCCTCCAATATAATCTGTTATTACTATTTATTAGCAATAAAAGTATTTTCCGTTTTCATAATTAATATTCCCCCACACTAAATAAACTTAACAGTTGTTTAGAACATTTTTATTTTAATAATTGATGTCCATTTTGAACATTAATTCACACAAAAAAAACGCAATAGGATTAAAAAACCTATAGCGCTTTTTTGTACTATTCTTATTACTTAATTGGACTATCTGAATATGTATTTTAAGCCCTAAACAAATACAATCCAAACCCTAATGTATCTCTCCCCCACTTCAAGTAAGTTGTTCTCCATGACCGAATTCGTTTAAGCATTGCCTCCCGATCTGGATCATTAGGATTGTCATGACAATAATTTTCAATTGAAGAGGAATAAAGCCATTCATAATCATCCCAGTCATCATCACTGGAAACATACGACCACAGAGGAATTAACCCCAAGTCCTCGCCAATCTTTACATTCTCAGCATGGGTTTTTAAATCCGACTCATTGGCTCCTCCAAGAGCCATTAAATACTCCTTACTAGGTGGCTGTTTCCAATAACCTTCACCAATGAGAATATATCCATTTTTCTTAACTAACCGTTTCAGAGTCTGTAATGTTGATTCCAACCCACCTAATGCATGTGTTGAACCAATACACATACCAAGTTCATATTCTTCTTTTTTACATTTACCGACTGCGGTACTAGCATCATCTACGATAAATTCTATATTGTCATTAGGAATTCGGCAGTCAGCATTTCTCTTTGCTTCTTTAATTGCTCCTTCATACAACTCTATTCCTGTTGCAGATACATGATATTTTTCTATAAGACGAATGATTAATTCACATGTTCCAGAACCAATATCAATAACCTTATCTTGTGAATTCAATGACACCATTTCAATCATTTTCATCATTTTTGACTCACTAATCGGGTTACTAAAAGCATGATTACGATGGGCAATCGCCGAAAATTTATTTCTATCCAATTAAACATCTCCTCAATCGTTTTTTTCAGCTATTAATCTATGAACCCTCTTGGTTTTCCCCAAAAAACAGCAGCTGAAAAATTTTTTATTTAAAAATCACGTTTACTTTTAAAGTTAAATATCTCATCAACAGCTTTGTGATATCCTCCCGATTCCCGAAAGGATTCCTTAATATTATTAACAGCGGTATGGAAAACTGGGCGATTTAACACTTGTTCAGCAGTTTCAAGTAGTTGATCGGCTGTTAAGTTTTGCATATGTAATTTAATACCTGCCCCAATGTTAGCAACTTGTTCAGCTATGACCGGCTGATCCGCGCTTTGTGGGATTACAATGAGTGGGACCCCGTAATAGAGACCTTCATTCGTACTGTTCATTCCTCCATGTGTAATAAATAATTTCGTGTACTTCAGCACTTCGGTTTGTGGAACATAATTTTTCACTATAAAGTTTTTAGGAATCTCCCCCAAATCAGATATTTGCGTTTTTCCCCCAATCGACATGACAACAGTATGATCAGTGTTCCCAAATGCCTTAATACAAAGCTTATAAAAATCAAGTGCTTGATTCACGACTGTTCCTAGTGAAATGTAAATTAGACTTTTTCCCTTGATTGCTGTAAGATCGAAGCTTTCATCCGTAAATCGTGAAGTGATAGATGGACCTACAAATTTATAAGCTGCGTCAAATTCTTCTCCATGCGGCTGAAATTCCCTAGTCGTATAAATGATTGTCAGTGGTGCAGGGTTGCAAAAAATTTCGTAAGGGGAATAGATCTCAACATTATACTTTTCCTTCACCATTGCAGTCAGCCTTTGATATTCATCATTTAATTCTTTAACTACTTCTGTAGGAATGTTTTTAGAAAGCTGTTCTAGCATATTATCAAATGATTCCTTTGTCTCTGCAAAGGTAGTACAAGAATTGATTGCCGGAAGCTTAAGGATTTGAGCAAGTAAATGTCCGCAACCAAACATAGAATCATGGATGATGTAATCGAAATCTTCTCCTTCAATCTGTTCAAGCACGCTAGGTATGACAATATCTGTTGTAAGTAAAAGACCGTTAATTCTTTCAAGTAAATAATTTCTTCCACCTGAGATAAAGGCTTTTATAAACTTTTGGCTGTCCACTGTTCGTACAGTAGCTCCGGTCTCCTCTATTCGCTCTCGAAAAGCTTCAATCGTAAAGTACACTACCTCTTCACCACGTGATATAAGCTCTTGCACAACTCCAATCGTTGGATTGATATGTCCTTCTGATCCAGGATTAATAAATAAAACACGCGCCATTTTCATTACACTCCCAAGCTATAATAATCACCTTAACTCCAAATATATATAAGGTAATATATTCAATAGTAATTTCAACTACTTAATTCATAGTGCAATTATATACAAATTAATAAACATACATCAATTAGTTGCAAGAAACAGTATGCATTTTGTTTACATAATATTATTATCGTAAATAAGTAAAGCCAACTCAACATTAAAATATTTCCTTACAAAAAAACAGACACAGATTGTGCCTGCTTCATTCGCTATTTTGTGTGTTATTGAAAAAGATTTCTTCAGAAGCCTTTTTCAAATTTGTTTCTTTCTTACTCTTACCCATTTTCCCATCAGACTCATAGCTCAGTTTAAATGTTTTATTATTTTTCTTATGCAATAGTTAATCACTCCCTTTGTTATTAGCTTGTTTTTAATTACTTACTTTATACTATTATTTTTCTCCTTCAAAAAAACACAGGTGTTTATTCCTGTGTTTAACTTAAGGACTTATAATACAATGGGCTGAATGGCCTCATTCAAGTATTGCCGAGGGGTTTCATAATAAATAATTTTATTAAATTCATGATAATTCGATTGAAAATGAATATAAATCGGTGAGTCTAAAAGCCAAGGATAATTAGAGAAAAATGTTCGATCGCCATAGATCATTGCTGCTAAAGCCTGTCTTGCCTCACGTTGGAATATCATGAAGCGAATTTTAGCATATTTCTCGTCAAATGATTCATCACTAATAAAGATTTTTCCACTAAGTACGTATTGGCCCATTTGCGGTATCCATTCAGCAAGTACCTCATCACGGTATTCCACTTGTATGGCATTGAAGTCATAATCATAACCAATGGATAAAAATGATTCGCCTGTTGTTTTCGATTGAGTCCAAGTATATTTTCTTCGATCTACTGGTCGAAATTCAGTTGCTGGAGGCAAATACAGGACAGTGATTCTCATCGGATCCCAATTACTCATTCAATGTGACCCCCTTTTTCTAACTTCATTTTCAATAGTTTATGAAGATCACATCAAAAACGTGATTAATGCCTATTTTTCTTTCTTTTTCCATCCATAATTTTTGTATCCTTTAAGATCCATTTCCCGTTTTCATAGATCCATGTTGATTCCACATTTGCAATCCAATCAGCATGAAAAGCACCACTAATTGCTTGAATCCCCACTAATCCATTCTTTTTTCCATCTAGAATTACAGGCTTTAAAACGGAATAGGCATCTACCATTAGCTCTGTAGGTTCGCTTAGTTTCCCATTTATAAAAAGCCCACTTTTTTCATAGTCCTCGCCTCTATTCCTTAAATCAAAGGTAACTGATCTCCCTGTTTCCTGTATCGTGATCGAAGCTTTATAACCATTATGAAATTGCCCATTAATAACAAGCGGATCAGGAACGGTTAAATCTGTAAACTGAAAACCCTTTAAAGTATACAAATAATGATTCGTAATTCCACCACTGCCGCCTGTTTCTACGCTTACATACACGTCCTTCACACCATCATGGTTTAAATCTACAAATTGAACATGTGGATTTAAACCGCCTTCAAATTCAGTTTCATATGCTTTTCCATTAGAGGCAGCAATATGAAGTTTAATTTCTTTTAAAAATTGCTGTCCTTCCTCGTATGGAATACCTTTAATTTCGATAACATCGTCTTTCCCATCCCCGGTTATATCCCAATTTTCCTTAGAAACGGTTATCCATTTCGTTTTATCTTCTCCTGCATAAACACCAGTAATTGAAAGTGACATAAAGAACAGCGCTGCTAATGCAAAAATCATTTCTTTTTTCAATCAATATACCTCCCTTGCATTCTTATTTTATTATGTCCACTTTTGGAAAAATAATGTAGGAATATAAGGGCATTAAACGGAAAAAGCCCCCTGCTTCTCAAGAACCAGGAGGCTTTTCATTAACTATTATGCTTTATCTTTCAAGGCTTCTTCCTTTTTTTTCCAGCATTCAATTCCATCTAATCCAGGTATGGAGTCAGCATAGAAAACAGGATCCTTTCCTTCTTTACGCTGAGCTTTGTAATCTTTTAATGCAGCAAAGGCGACTTTTCCCAGCATAACAATGGCAACTAGATTGATTAATGCCATAATTCCCATAAATAAATCGGCAAGATTCCAAACAATTGCTAAATCAACAACCGCACCGAAAATTACCATTCCAACTACAGCAATACGATATAAAAATAGTGCTGTAGGGCTGTTTTTTATAAATTCAATATTCGTTTCCCCATAATAATAGTTCCCTATTACTGACGTAAATGCGAATAAGAAAATAGCTACAGCAACAAAAATTGGTGCCCATGAACCAATATGAGAACTCAACGCAGCTTGTGTTAATTGAATTCCTGTTAAATCTGACGTTGAAAAGTCTCCATATAGAAGAATAATAAAGGCTGTTGCTGAACAAATAAGAATCGTATCAACGAATACACCAAGTGTTTGAATTAAACCTTGTTTGACCGGGTGACTAACAGCAGCAGTTGCAGCTGCATTCGGTGCACTCCCCATTCCGGCTTCATTCGAGAACAGGCCACGTTTAACACCCATCATAATTGCAGCACCAATCGTACCGCCTAAAACCTCGTCCAATCCAAATGCACCTTTAACAATCATAACAATTAGATCTGGAATTTCAGAGATATTCATGATAACTACTGCGATAGCTACAAATAAGTAAATAACAGCCATGATTGGCACAACCACTTGTGAGACATTGGCAATACGTTTAACGCCGCCAAAAATGATAATTGCCGTTAATACAGCAAGAATGATTCCCATCGTTAAACGACTTGTCCCAAATGCTTCATTAAAGGCTAAAGAAATTGTATTTGATTGGACCGAGTTAAACACAAGACCAAAACAGAATGTAATAATAATTGCAAAAACAATCCCCATCCAACGCTTTTTTAGCCCTTTTTCCATATAATAAGCAGGACCGCCGCGGAAACCATCCTTATCCTTTACTTTATAAATTTGTGCAAGGGTGCTTTCAACAAAGCTTGATGCAGCGCCTAAAAAGGCAATTAGCCACATCCAAAATACAGCCCCTGGGCCACCCGTTGCGATCGCTGTTGCAACCCCAGCAATATTTCCTGTTCCTACTCTTGAGGCTGCACTTATACAAAAAGCCTGGAAAGAGGATATTCCTCTTTTTCCATCAGCGGAGACCATTGACTTGTCACCCAATATACGGAACATTTCCCCAAAATAGCGCAATTGAACAAACTTACTTCTAAAACTAAAGTAAAGACCAAAAATAATTAATCCAGCAATTAAAATATAAGTCCAGATCATGTCATTCAAAAAGCCAATAACTGTTTCTAACAATTCCATGCTTTTCCTCCCTTGGTGTTAATCTAGATAGGTATTTTTCTATTTCAAAATAATATTACTTTGTCTAATCTATCAAAATAATAATTAATAGACAAGTTGAATTTTTTTTATATAAAAAATAAAATCCCCCACCATGAAGTAGGGGATTACATTTATTCATCTGAAGAATTCTCTTCGTCTAATACATTAACTTTCCAAACATCTGCCACTTGACCATATTCTGATTCATCAATAATGAATGAACCATTTGAATACCGATCGTTAAATCTAATAGCAGCTGCTTTCGTTGATTCAATATGGCCTTTATCCGTTTCAATAAAAACATTATCCTTACCCGATACAATAACTGATCCAATGACACGATGAGGATTGGATTTCAATTCCCTCAGCATCACAACACCGCGCTTTGCTCTTGAGGTTCGTTCAAACTCAGTCAATTTCATTTTTTTAATTGAACCACGTTGGGTAATGATAACAACAGATTGCTGTTGTGATTGATCGATCAGTTGACCCCCTACAACAAAGTCGCCATCTTTTAAATTAATTCCCTTAACCCCAGCCGCTCTTGTACCAACGATATTTACCTCTTCTTCATGGAACCAAAGGGCATAACCATTATATGTCGATAAAAACAGTTCCTTAGATCCGTCTGTCACATGAACATCGACTACTTCGTCATCGCCTTTTACATTGATGGCAACTAACGGTTTAGAATATCGTTGAGCTTGATAAAATTGCAGCTCTGTTTTCTTAACCATTCCGTACTTTGTGATAAATACGAGAAATGACTCTGAATTAAATTCTTTAATTGGAATTGCCTTGATGATTGTCTCTTCCTGATCGATAGGAATAATATTGGCAATGTGCTGGCCAAGATCCTTCCAGCGAATATCTGGAAGAGTGTGAACAGGACAATATAAATAATTTCCTTTGTTCGTGAATACGAGTAGAACATCTGTCGTATTCATTTCTAACTGTGCAAGCAAACGATCTGAATCCTTCATACCGAAATCCTGACCATTTGAAGCAGCATATGAGCGGGGACTTGTCCGTTTCACATAGCCTTCCTTTGTCACAGTTACAATTACGTCCTCACTAGCAACAAGCACTTCTAGATTGATTTTTATTTCTTCAATCTCTTCTTCAATCCTTGTTCTACGCTCATCCACATACCGCTTCTTCACATCTTTCAGTTCTTTTTGGATAACAGAATGAAGCTTCTTTTCACTTTCTAGAATTGCCATCAGTTCGGCAATTTTTTTAGCTAATTCTTCTGCTTCCGCACGTAAAGCGGTAATATCCGTATTCGTTAAACGGTAAAGCTGCAATGACACAATAGCCTCTGCCTGTGGTTCTGTGAAAGCAAATTTGGCAATTAAATTGTCCTTAGCATCCCGCTTATCCTTGGATGCTCGAATGGTAGCAATTACTTCATCAAGAATAGAGAGGGCCTTCATTAAGCCTTCAACGATATGCTGCCTTGCCTTTGCCTTTTCAAGTTCAAATTCAGATCTTCTTGTCACAACTTCTTTCCGATGCCCAATATAAGCATCCAGCAGTTCCCTTAGCCCCATTAGTTTCGGATGTCTATTATAAATAGCAACCATATTAAAATTATAAGTAACTTGTAAATCACTATTTTTATAAAGATAATGTAGAATGCCTTCTGGATCTGCATCTTTTTTCAATTCAATAACAATGCGTAAGCCCGTGCGATCTGTTTCATCACGAACTTCAGCAATCCCTTCCACTTTCCGGTCAAAGCGGAATTCATCTATTTTCTTCACAAGATTAGCTTTATTCACTTCATATGGAATTTCTGTAATAGCAATTTGCTTTTTTCCACCACGAATATCTTCGAACTCTGCTTTTCCGCGGACAATAATCTTTCCTTTGCCCGTTTCATATGCCTTCTTTATCCCCTCTACACCTTGAATAATCCCACCAGTTGGAAAGTCAGGTCCTTTCACATACTGCATCAGATCATCTACCGAACAATTCGGATTGTCCATTCGATAAATAGCCCCATCTATTACTTCAGTCAAATGATGGGGAGGGATTTCCGTAGCATATCCCGCAGATATACCCGTTGAACCGTTAACTAAAAGGTTCGGATACATGGCTGGCAGGACAGTTGGCTCTTCAGAAGTATCATCAAAGTTAGGAACCAAATCAACTGTTCTTTTCTCGATATCCTTCAGCAATTCAGAAGAAATGGCAGAAAGTCTTGCTTCTGTATAACGCATCGCAGCGGGCGGATCCCCGTCGATGCTTCCGTTATTACCATGCATTTGAACAAGGAGGTTCCGAACCTTCCAGTCCTGGCTCATACGCACCATCGCATCGTAGACAGAAGTATCTCCATGTGGATGATAGTTACCTATTACATTTCCGACTGTTTTTGCTGATTTCCTAAATCCTTTATCATGCGTATTTCCTTCAACATGCATCGCATAAAGAATTCGGCGCTGCACGGGTTTTAATCCATCACGAGCATCTGGTAATGCTCGTTCTTGTATAATGTATTTGCTATATCGGCCAAATCTATCGCCTAGTACGTCTTCAAGAGGGAGATCACGAAATTTTTCTGTTGCACTCATTATTCAATCTCCTCCTCTAACACGGAAATATTTTCATTTTCAAGAATGCTTCCAGCTTCTTCAAGTCCAAATGCTACATTGCTTTCAATCCACTTTCGACGCGGCTCTACCTTATCACCCATAAGGGTTGTCACACGGCGTTCTGCTCTTGCAGCATCATCAATGCGCACTCTAATTAGGGTTCTTGTATCCGGATCCATCGTTGTATCCCAGAGTTGGTCTGCATTCATTTCACCAAGACCTTTATAACGCTGCAAAATATAGCCTTTGCCGACTTTTTTGATTGTATCCTGAAGATCATCATCACTCCAGGCATATTCGATCACTTCTTTTTTTCCAGTTCCTCTGCTTACTTTATATAGAGGAGGAAGTGCAATGAAAACTTTTCCCGCATCAAGCAGAGGCTTCATATAACGATAGAAGAAGGTCAGAAGGAGAACTTGTATATGTGCTCCGTCTGTATCAGCATCTGTCATGATGATGACCTTATCATAATTAATATCTTCAAGATTAAAATCTGTTCCGACTCCACCCCCGACAGCATGGATAATCGTATTGATCTCTTCATTCTTGAAAATATCAGCAAGCTTTGCCTTCTCCGTATTAATTACTTTTCCTCGCAGTGGAAGAACAGCTTGGAATCGGCGATCTCTACCTTGTTTGGCTGACCCGCCAGCAGAGTCTCCCTCTACTAAATACAGTTCATTTTTCTGAGGATTACGAGACTGAGCAGGTGTTAATTTACCAGAAAGGACCGCATCTGAACGCTTTCTCTTTTTCCCACTTCTAGCATCCTCGCGTGCTTTACGAGCTGCTTCCCTTGCTTGATATGCTTTGATAGCCTTTTTGATCAATAAGGCACCCGTATTAGGGTTTTCTTCAAGGAAATAGGATAAGTGCTCAGAAACAACCGAATCCACTGCTGAGCGGGCTTCACTCGTTCCAAGCTTTCCTTTTGTCTGCCCTTCAAATTGAAGCTGATCTTCCGGAACCCTTACTGAAACAATAGCAGTAAATCCTTCACGAATATCGGATCCATCAAGGTTTTTATCTTTTTCCTTCAAAAGATTAATCTTTCTGGCATACTCATTAAAAATACGTGTCATTGCCGTTTTCGAGCCTGCTTCATGAGTACCGCCATCTTTTGTTCGGACATTATTCACAAAGGATAGGACATTTTCTGAATAGCCATCATTGAATTGGAAAGCAAAGTCCACTTCAATTTCATTATGCTGACCTTCGAAACTAACTACAGGGTGAAGGACATCTTTTTCTTCATTTAAATATTCAACAAATGCTTCAATTCCATTTTCATAATGAAAAATCTCTTGGCTCCCATTTCGGTCATCCAAGATTTCAATTTTCATTCCTTTTAAGAGAAACGCTGATTCACGCAAACGTTCACATAATGTTTCATAGTTATATATAGTTGTGGAAAAAATAGAAGAGTCTGGTTTGAAATGGACTGTTGTTCCTGATTGATTGGTCTTTCCGATCTTCTCAAGTGTTGTAACCGGCTTTCCTCCATTTTCAAACCGCTGCTCATATATATATCCATCCCGCTTAATCTTAACGACTAGCCATTCTGAAAGGGCATTTACAACAGAGGCACCTACTCCATGAAGACCTCCACTTGTTTTATACCCGCCTTGACCGAATTTTCCACCAGCATGAAGCACGGTTAAGATAACTTCGGGAGTTGGTTTACCCATTCGATGCATTCCAGTTGGCATTCCTCTGCCCTTATCTACTACACTTATTGAATTATCTTTATGTATTTTGACAATGATATGATCCCCGAAACCCGCCAATGCTTCATCAACCGCATTGTCGACAATTTCATAAACAAGATGGTGAAGACCTCTTGCATCTGTGCTTCCAATGTACATTCCCGGACGTTTTCTAACTGCCTCAAGCCCTTCAAGTACCTGTATGGCATCATCATTATAATCAAAAACTTCTTGATTTCTTGCCACAAACATACCCCTTTCAACTATTGCACAAGCATATAACACCTATTTAGTATTTGAAAATAGTTTTGTAAGAAACACAAATTTCATTCCATGTTTATAATTAACCATTTGATTAATCTATTCGTCTAAAAAAGAATAATATCCTTTATTTTTAGAAGGAAAAACAAACACTAGAACAGATGTTCCTTCGATTATTTTATCATACTTCATAAAGTCGTCTATGCTTTATTGTATCTATTTATTCGTTTTTGGCAAATGAGTTCCCCTTTTTATTGATCATTTGGCAAAATGAATGGAGCTGCCAAGGCCTTTGCCCACAACGTTTTTGAAAGATAATAAAAAAACATGAGATCGCCTGCGGATCTCATGCACTTTTTTATTATTTTGTTAATGCGTGTTCTACCTTTATGCAGCGATCCATGACGACTGTATAACCTTTTTCTTTTAAGAAATGATACGCTTCTTCATCAATGCATCCTAATTGTGCCCAAAAGATCTCAGCGTCTATTTCTGCAAACTCTTCAGCCACTGCGTACAGATGTTCTGAACGGCGGAATACATTGACAATGTCAATTTTCCCCTCAATGTCTTTTAAAGACTTCACAGCTTTAACACCCAGCACTTCATCAATGGTTGGATTCACAGGGATAATCTCATAGCCCGCATCCTGCATTGCTTTTGAAACCATATACGATGTTCTTTCAGGATTGCCGCTAAGTCCAACGACTGCGATACGTTTTGCCTTTTTTAAGATGACACCGAGCTCTTCACGGCTTGGAATTTCAATAGTCATTTATACAAAACCTCCTCATATTTTTCAACCCTAACTATATTTTACCGAAAGAATGGCATACTTTCTAATCTTTAGGCAAAAAATTTAAGAAGAGGTTTTGAAATGATTAATAAACCAACTTTTCAAGTCTTTTCACTAGACGTTTAATGGCATGATTGGATTCTTTTAGAATGATGGATTTATCCATCGTCTTCATGCTTCTATTTTCCATCAAAATCTTGCCATTTACGATCGTTGTTTCCACATCGGCTCGGGTGGCAGAATAAACAATTCGGGAAATCGGATCGATGTCATACGAAGGGTATACATGGAAATCATTTAAATTTAAAATGGCGAGATCTGCTTTTTTGCCTGGTTCAATACTGCCAATCTCACTCTCCAGTCCAACCGCCTTAGCTCCGCCAATCGTTGCCATTCGGAAGATGGTTCGCGCATTCATCGCTGTCGGTCCATGGACTGGCTTCTGGATAATAGCAGCAAGCCTCATCTCATTAAACATATCCAAATTATTATTGCATGGGGCACCATCCGCCCCAAGACTTACATGTGCATGCTGATCTAAAAGAGATGGAACTTCAGCAACACCTGAAGCAAGCTTTAGATTGGAGCCAGGGCAGTGGCTCACCTTCACACCCCGCTCCTTAATAATTCTCTTCTCTTCTTCATCAAGCCATACACAATGGGCAAGAATCAAGCGTTCGTTTGCTAAACCTATGCTATCTAAATAGACAACATTGCGCATACCATGTTCTTTTTCAACAAGCAAAATCTCACTAGCATTTTCTGATGCATGCGTATGGACTCTTACATGATATTTAGCAGAAAGATCCCTTACATTTGTTAATAGCTCCTCCGTACACGAAACGACAAATCGGGGACAAAAGGCATAATGGATACGGCCACTATCATGATTATGCCATTTCTCTAGCAAATCAACACTTTCTTGAAGTGAATCTTTTGTTTTTTCTCTTAAAAGGAAAGGAACCTCATCACCTTTATCCATCATCACCTTCCCAGCTAGTGCACGAATTCCACTTTCTGAAAGAGCTTTAAATGCAAAATCTGTGTGATGGACCGTTTCCATATCTACAACTGTTGTCGTTCCGCTTTGCAATAGCTCGCCAATTCCAAGCATAGCTGAATAATAAATCGACTCTTCGTCATGTGAGGCTTCAAGGGGCCATATTTTTTTCTTCAGCCAATCCATGAGTTCAAGATCATCTGCTTGTCCGCGGAATAACGTTTGACAAAGATGGATATGTGTCTGGATGAAACCTGGGATCACTGTACGGCCAGTTGCATCAATTATTTTTGATGCGGTATGGGGAAGATTTTTTCCAATTTCGACGATCCGGTCATCAACAATATAAATATCCCCATTAAGAATCTCTTCCTGATCATTCATCGTAATGATCTCTGCATTTTTAATTAAGATGCTGTTCATTAGCCCCCTCCTAGCATTGGACCGCTTTTGATTACAGATTATTTAACAGATAAGCATACTATTGATTTATGTTGACTCGACAATTTGCATTTTTAATGAAGTGACCTTCCATCCATTTACAGGAGCAAGATCTTGTGAACAGGTTGAACACGCAATCACAACATCGTCCAACGCCTTCAGTCTGACATAATCACCAGGTTTTGAGAGGGGTTCTGTTATTACATAATCACCAAGATCATCTACAACATTATTCATAAATAGGTTAATAGGATCCGGCATGACAGGGGGATTAATATGGTATTTCTTCAAAGCAGCTTGCAGATTATCATGGCAATTCGGATGATCCTCTTGATCAAAATCTATTTTATAGCGATAATAATCACAGGCTGGAAAGAAGAAATCATGCTTTCCTACTGTATCTTCAACAAGCTTCATAAGCGGCCGCCTTCTGTTGCTATAAAGAAAATCACCAATTTTTAGCCGGATGCTGCTTAACGATGCCCTCATATGCACAGGAGAGACATATTCACTAGGATCAGAATGATTAAAGCAGACAAAGTCACCCACCTGTTTTCCTTCCATATCAATGATAAGAAGTTCTTCGCCTTTTCGTAAAAAAGTACTTCTACCTTCATATGGCGGAATAATGATTTCTTCTCGAATTAGATCTCTATTGAACATTTAATCACCTGATTTTTATTTAATTTGTGAAAAACTAAATATTTATGCGAAAATAACGTTATATTTGCAATAAGTTCTGTTTTTTTGCAAAAATCCCATTTTATTTGCAAATCGCCATATTCTATACATATCGTTAAACCTATTCAATAAATACAGCAACAGCTCTAATAGGTGAGCCTGTTCCTTTACGGATCCGTAGGGGCAGACCAAAATAAAGAAAACGCATGCCTGCAACCTGATCAAGATTACATAGATTCTCTGTGTTAGTGATCCCGTATTCTCTGCACACAAGATGTCCTGAATAATTTGGGTCATCCGGGTGATCAATCGCCGGTGCGTCAATCCCGATATTAACTACCCCTTTATTTGCTAGCCATTTTGCGGCTAAATAATCTAGGCCAGTGTAGGTTGTTAGCCATTCATCCGTGCCATATGAGCGGTTATAGTGTCCTGTATAAAGAAGAACAATATCTCCCTTTTCTAAAAATTGTCTCGAGTGATCTAAAGCTGCTTCAAGATCTTGGATCGTGATTGACCGATCTGGAGAGACATGTGAAAGATCCAAGCAAACAGCTGGCCCATAAAAATACTCAAGCGGCATTTCATCGATGTATTTCCCATTTGGGTCATATTCATATGTAGCATCACTATGGGTTGGACCATGTTCATTGATGATTAGATTATTTGTTGCAAAGGGAAAACCAATTTTTTTCTCTGTTTCCTCATGGGTAATGTTGGGGAAAATCATTGTTGTTGGATGAAGGGGAAATACAGGCATCCCATGATAGATTTCCTGTGTTAAGTCTACTAGTTTGAATCCCATGAAATTCTCCTCTCATTCACTTTTTTTGAAAGACAAAAAGTGCTCGATATAAACAGAAAGTTGCTCGATAAGTAGTAAAGAGTGCTCGATCACTCAATGATATTGCTTGATAACGGCAAATAGTCATCGTTCCGTTTACACAATTGTTGAAATGACCTCAAATTTATCGACATCAATCAATCCCATATCAGTAATTTTCCACTTCGGACTAGTGACAAGCGACCAGAACGAAAGATGCATGAAGGGTACTTCCATTCCACAGCCAAGCTCCACTTTCGCAAGCCTTGATAATTCTTCCACTTTCTCGCTCATTTCTTTACCTGTTAATTCATCTGTCATTAATCCGCCAATACGTAGTGGCAAGTCGCCTACAACCTTGCTATCTTTAATCATTGCGATGCCGCCGTCCATAGCAATGACACGATTGACAGCAGTCACCATATCCTCGTAATTCGTCCCTGTGACAATAATATTATGTGTATCATGGGCCACACTTTCGGCAATCGCTCCGCTCTTTAAGTCAAATCCATGGAGAAATGTCTTGCCGATTTTCCCTGTTCTGCCATGACGTTCAATAACAAGTAACGGCAATACATCCTGCTTCAGGCAAGGTTGGATGAAGCCATCCTTTACATTCAAAGTGAATTCGCTGCCTCCAGTAAGGTTTTGAAATGGGATAGCTTCTATCGCACGAACTCTTGCACGGCTTCCTACTGCTTTTAGCGTAAGATCATCCTTCGTTACTGGCTTTCGCTTCACCGATTTTTTTACACTTTCCGGATAAATATAAGAGGCAATTTCCAGTGTTAATTCACCTTTATCTGCCGCCTTTTTTCCTGCTAGATATACTTGGTCAATCGTCATCTTCATTAGATCACTGATTACAGCAATATCCGCTCTTTTTCCAGGGGCGAGCAAACCGACATCTTTAAATCCAAAGTGAGTGGCAGGATTTATCGTTGCCATCTGGATCGCTTCAACGGGATCAATGCCTTCTGCAATTGTCCGACGAATAATGTCATTCATATGGCCGTATTTCAGAAGATCCGCTGGCACCATATCATCTGATACAACAATGGCCCGTCTTGAATCCAATCCCTCTTCTGTAATCGCGCGAATACATTCCGCCATATTACGCTGTGAAGACCCTTCTCTCATAAATACACTCACACCATAGCGGAGTTTTTCCACTGTTTCTTCTTTCGTAGTCGTTTCATGGCAAGATACATGTGTTCCTCCACTAATGATATGTGCTGCCAGCTCACTGCCAAACAGGCCAGGTGCATTTCCTTCGACTGTTTTTCCGATTGCTTTAGCATAAGAAACTGCAGCAACAAGATCATCGATGAGCTCAGGTGCATGTTCATAAACAGGTTTGATATTACTAAAACTCTGAATTTCTCCAATTCCTTGAACATAAGGATCAGCGAGTAAATCCTTCATATCTTTAGCAGTCACATCAAACCCTGATGTTTCAAGACCAGGTGCATCTGGCACAGCACAAGGAACGGTAAAAAGAATCCGGTTCGGCAGTGTTTTTGCTTCCTCAATCATTGCCTTCATACCAGCTACACCTAGCACATTTCCAATTTCATGCGGATCCCCAATTAGTGTAGTTGTTCCAGTTGGAATCGATAATTTCGAAAACTCCGTGCATGTGAGCATCGCGCTTTCAAAATGCATATGTGAATCAATAAACCCAGGACTGATGAATTTCCCGCGTATATCCTCAACCGTTGTTCGCGGTCCAATCAAATCTTTGACATCCCCGACCATTAGAATATATTCTCCTTTAATGGCCACATCCGCTTCATAAATTTCACGAGTCACAACATTGATGAAGTAGCCTCCTTTTAGTACGAGGTCTGCATGTAGATTGGGATTCAATAAAACATCAATTAATTTTCGATGCTGCAATGCTTCTTTTACTTTCAGTGCGTCCACAAGTTTACCCTCCTAACGTCGTTCCTTCTAAACTATCGATAATTCCAATAATTGCTGCATCTATGGGCGCCTCTTTGTTTCTGATCGCTCTAGAAGCCATACTCCCTGAAACAAATATTACTTTCTCTCCCATTCCAGCACCTACTGTATCAACGGTAATGATCGGGTTCGATATTACATTTCCATCTATTCCGATTGGTTGGGTGATTAATAATTTGGATCCTACTAGATTCTCATCTTTTTTCGTTGCTGTCACCCGGCCAATGACTACACCCATTTGCATAAAAATCGTCCCCTTATTCAAAAATCAATTCGATATTCAGTTCCTTCGCTTTATCCCTGGCAAGAGGTGTAATAATCGTTTCATTCGAAATTATAAATTGGGATTGATTGAGTTGATAGATTGATTGAATAGTAGCTTCGGTAATAATGGTGTTCTTTCTCTTATTATCTAGATGAACAGGAACCTGTTCTGATTCTTCGATTAAAATGATCCCAAAGGATTTAAGCTGGAGCATTTGTTTATTTAAACTTCTTTTCAGTTCAGTTGTGCTTTTATCTAACCCATTTATCCGCCAAAGCGGATGATAAGGGTCAGCTCCAGCTTTTAAAGCAAGCACTTTCTTTCCTGTTAATAAGGCCTTTAATATAAGCCGTACAAATGGCCTCTGTTCATTAAATGAGAGAATATCTGATACGATTGAAAAAGATAAAATAGGAATAAAAATAATATCCACTTGATTAAGGATTCTCTCAGATAACGAATGATGGGGAATCCAATCATCATTTCCAATGGTCTTTATCAGGTTTGAAATTGGGAACTGGGTTAGGACCTCTTCCTCTGCAGAGAATCGAATGATTACCTCTTCATCATTCAGTCTTCTTAAATAAGAAAGTCCTGACTCCAATCCAAGTAAATGAGTAGTAATTAGAGCGAGAACAGTAGGCTTTTGCTGGCTCCTGTGGCCATTGCGGCGACTAAGCTCCAGCAGAGTGTGATCCATCATTGCACTCTGCTTTCCTATAGCCATTATTATTCACCTTTTTTCGATAATAAAGCTCTTTCCACTTCACTATGGGGTCTAGGAATAACGTGTACAGAAATAAGCTCACCTACTCGGCTTGCCGCTTCTGCTCCTGCATCTGTTGCGGCCTTTACCGCACCGACATCTCCCCGTACCATTACTGTCACAAGACCGAAGCCTACCTTCTCATATCCGCAAATTTCCACGTTAGCTGCTTTAACCATTGCATCTGCCGCCTCAACAGCACCGACTAACCCTTTTGTTTCAATCAATCCTAATGCTTCACCCATTTTTCTTCCTCCTTGTAGTGGTCATCTATATATGATTCTTAGTCAATTATTCATTTATTTCTTCTTGTGCAGCAGGCTTCTTTTCTAGCTTAAAAATAGGCAGAAGTTTTCCAGCTACCTCACTATGCGCTCTTGGAATAACATGAGCGGAAATGACTTTTCCCACTCGTTCAGCCGCTTCTTTTCCGGAGTCGACAGCTGATTTAACAGCAGCAACATCCCCGCTGAAATGGATGGTTACACCGAGTGAGCCATTCACACCGATCACCTTTTCAATCCCGACAATTTCCACATCTGCCGCTTTTACTGCGGCATCTGCAGCTGAAACAGCTGTTAAATAGCCAACCGTTTCAATTAATCCTAGTGCATACAATCCGTTTCCCACCTTTCACTAAAACTTTTCACAAATTTTATCGACAGTTAGGCTTTTACGAACGGAAAATTTACTTCTTCACTTGTCTCTGTAATTCTTCAGAGACTTTTGAAACGATGTCGTAATTTCCATGTAGAAGCAAATAGTTTTTTTCCAAGACATAGCTAAAGTTTGCTTCATTGGACTTTTTTAAGAAACGATCTAAATATAAGATAGCTGAGTAGTAGTCAATACCCTCAATTACTGCAACACCATCAACATGTGTCTTTAAATCTAATTGTTTAGTCAGCCATGGACTTGGCGCTTGAGTCTTAAATACTTGTATTTGTTTATATACATTCTGGGATAATTTTTGGAAGAGTGCTTTCAACGATTTCGTGAGTCTGTCTGGATTATCTTCATATAATTCTAGAACGAAGCCTTGGGTATTTTCCTTATCCCATGTCAGGAAATATTTCAATGTGGAAAACTCTCTTAACATTTCATTTAATAAAAAGAGTTGTCCAGCCGTACATTTTTCTGCAGTAATCACACCGATCGCATTTGATTTTAGTGAACGTGAAAAGGCGGATTGAAGATGAGGATGGAGGTATGAAAACAACCATGCCTTGACCCCATCCTTTGTTTGGCCAATACATTGACTCTCTTGATTGAATTTACCCTGTCCAATTGCTGAATGGACTTGTTGATTGCTATTAGAATGATTCCCCTGAACAAGTGACATGGTTTGAAGCTTTGCTAGCGGGCTTTTGTCGAAGCCTTTTGATGGCGGTGAATACACATTTTTTGCTGGGTGAATTGCTTTTTCTATTTGCTTTGGAGCAGGAGATTGTTCTTCGATGACTGCAAGTCTCTTCTTCCTGTTTTTCTGCTGATAATTGGGCCGGTCAACACCTGGAATAGTCTGTATATCTTTACTATCATTCGTTGTATGAACTGTTGATCTCGAATAAATAGAATTAGTTTCCCTACCAAAAAGAGGATTCACTTTCGATTTCTGGCTAGGCTTCATTACTTCCTGGACAATACTTTTCATAAAATCAGACATTGGCTATTCACCTCCTTTATAGAATCTTACTCAATTCGGAATGTGGCCGAGGAATAACATTGGATGATACAAGCTCCCCACCCGTTTTAATATGAGCAGTTTTTCCAACTTCAACTGCTGAAGTTACTGCAGCTACATCCCCTTCTACAATGACAGTTACTAGTCCGGATCCAACTCTTTTTAAATCTACTAAATTAACATTTGCAGCCTTTGCCATTGAATCCAGTGCTTCAATCGCTGCAATCAATCCTCGTGTTTCAATCATACCGATTGCTTTCACTTTTTTTGCCAACTCCCTCCATTAGTGTCCGCCAAGAACGTGCAAAATCAAGCATTTTGTCCACGAACGGTGCCTGACACTATTTGTGGACACTATAAGTAGTCTTCTAGATTGATATCTATCGGGATGGAAGTTCTTTTGAATAATTCTTCCTTGCCTAGCGGGTAAGTAGCGTCAATCCCCATTTTATCGGTGACACCTCTTAGATGATGCGAGGATTCAAGTGGTGATCCTTTTGCACCGGGGACAATGAAGATGTCTTCTGATGCTTGTACTCTCGTTGCAATTGCCCATTCAACATCATCCGAATTGAAAATATCAACATCATCATTTACTACAACAACATGCTTCAGGTCTTTGTCACTGGCGAAGGCAGCAAGGGCAGCTTGCTTGCCATCCCCCTCTGTTTTCTTGTTTATTTGGATGACTGCATGATAACGGGCAACACCTCCCATAGGGATATGTACACCAGTAATATTCGGAACAACCTGCCGAACAGTACTTAATAGCGTTGCCTCACGAACGAGTGCCATCGGAAGCCTCTCCTCATAGCTTGAGGGGAAAATCGTCTGGTTAATCGCTTGATTCCGGTAAGTAACGGCTGAAATTTCTACGATTGGCTGAGGAGTACGTGTACCATAGTAGCCTGCTAATTCACCGAATGGACCTTCCATTTCTCTTTCAAAAGGAAGCATATGACCCTCGAACACAATTTCAGCTTCAGCAAGGACATCTAGATCAACCGTTTTACAACGAACAACATCTAGGGATTGTCCGAGTAAAGCACCTGCTACATTCAGTTTGTCAGTATGGTAGAGATGTGTGCTTATTTGTGAACTTAGCACTACAGCTGGAACAACACCAAACATAACAGCGATTTCCATTGACTCTCCCTTTTTTTCAAAATGAGCATATTGCTCCATTAATTCTGGTGAAGTAATTAATATATTTGTCCGATTCCCGCCTAAATATTGCATTCTTCTAATCGATGTATACCGTTTCGTTCCCGTTAAATCCTTAACAACGAGAATTCCTGATACATAATAGGCACCAGAATCCTCAGTATGATAAGTTGGGATCGGAAAAAGATCAGCTAAATCAAAATCTCCAGTTACTAGATTTTCTTGTACAGGACCCGTTTCTCGTAAAGTAGTCGGAATCGGATTAACGATCGATTCGATAATTTTTGGAATCAGTTCTGAAGAAGGAATACCGATACTGTCTGCAAGCAGCTCCCTATCTCCACCAAGCCCTGCGGCCAATGATGATTGATACCCTTTTATTTTTTCAAATAGAAAGGGCTGTTGCCCATTTTTCGTGTTAATAACCGCTCCGAGCTCAAAGCAAGGGTCTACTTCCTTCTTAATGCGATATAATAATCCTCGATTTTCCCAATCATCTAATAAAGCTCTCATTGTTACTGGATTCAAGCTTTTTCACCCCATCTTTCAAGCAGCCGGTGATCGATACCGAGCATATCGAGAATACGAGCCACCATGAAATTCGCAAGCTCCCAAATCTCTGTTGGTTTGTGATAGAAGCCTGGGGAAGCTGGCATAATACATGCACCTGTTTCTGCTAGACTCGTCATATTCCGTAAATGGATTAAGTTGAAGGGTGCCTCTCTCGGTACAATGATGAAATTTCGCTTTTCTTTTAAAATAACGCTTGCTGACCTGCTTAATAGGGTGTCTCCAACCCCATTCGCAATCGCTCCAAGCGTATTCATTGAACAAGGAACAATCACCATTCCGTCTGTTAAATAGGAACCACTTGCGACTGAAGCAAACAAGTTTTCGTTGCTGTGAATCGTGGCAAACTCCTTAAGCTCCTCCATCTTTACGCCGCATTCAAATTGCATCACCTTTTCTCCCATCTCAGTTGCAATTACATGCGTCTCAACACCTAATTGATGAAGAGCGCGGATCAATGTATACCCATACAATGATCCGCTTGCTCCAGTAATTCCCACTAATATCCGTTTCCTTCTTTCACTTGCTTGCGTGAAATCAGCCAACCTTCTCATCTTGGGAGAATTTATTTTTGACCGCTTCTTTATATTCTTCTGTAGAGAAAATGTCTCCGAAGATATTAATATCCCTAAGACCAGACACATGCATATCCTCATCCTGAGAAGCTGTTCCATCAGAAATACAGATGACATTATAGCCATGATAGAGGGCATCTGATGCCGTGCTTCGCACACAAACATTTGTCCAAACCCCAGTTAATACAACTGTATCAATCTCTTCTTCTCGTAAAAACAAATCAAAATCCGTAAAGCTGAATGCACTATGTCTTCTTTTTTGAACGACATAATCTCCTTTTTCCTCATTAGGCTGTAATTCCGGGATAAATTCAGAGCCCCAAGTACCCTTGATTGCATGTACTGGTCTTACCCGGAAATCACGGTCATTTTTCCGATGAGCCTCTTGGACATGAACGACTTGAATTTGATTGTCATGTGCAAAATCAATTAGCTCTTTAATTTTCGGGACAATTTTCACCCCATTTTTACAGCATAACGCCCCTTTTTCATCGATAAAATCATTCAGCATATCAATAATCACAATACAATGCTTATTTCCTCTTAGTTCCACTAATGAATCATCCTTTCTGGAATTAATTTTGCTTAACAGTCTCTTTCGTTTCTACCTTTACAGCTTCATATTTTTCATATTTAAACGACCTATCAAGTCGCTGAATGCTTTGGCGAGGTACATATTGTCCATAACCCGCTGTTCCGACAACCCCTTTTTCATCTTCATAAACAACATTTCCACGAATAATTGTTTGAACTGGCTTTCCTTTTAACTTCATTCCATGGAGTGGATTATATTTGGCCATGGACTCGGTCTTCTGCTCGTCAACAACATATTCCTTATGAAGGTCAATTACAGTAAAGTCAGCATCACTGCCAATTTCCATCGAACCTTTTTTCGGATAGATTCCATAATGGATTGCTGCATTTCGACTTGTCACCTCTACAAAACGGGAAAGAGATAAACGTCCTTTATTCAGCCCTTCACTAACAAGAATCGGTACCATTGTTTCTACACCAGGAATACCTGGGAACGTATTCCAAATCGTTGCCCCTGGAAAATCCTTTTCTGTTGCAATTTCGTATGGAGCGTGATCAGTGCCTACAAAGTCAATCGTTCCATCTGCTAAAGCTTGCCAATGCGCCTCATTATCTTCTTTTCCACGTAAAGGCGGTGCAATTTTGGCAAAAGAGCCTCTTTCAGACATAGAATCCTTCGCATTAAGTACTAGATAGTGCGGGCAAGTCTCAGCAGTTACTTTAACCCCGCGTTTTTTCGCTGCCTTAACAAGTTCGGCACCTTCCTTAGTCGTCATATGCACAACATGCACACGAGCATCTGTTGCTTCGGCAAAACTAATGATGAGTTCAATGGCGACTTTTTCTGCTAGAGTAGAACGTGCTTCTGCCCACGCAGGTCCATCAAAGCGTCCCTCTTTTTCTAGCTTCTTAGAGTTAAACGTACAAATATCATAGTTTTCAGCATGAACCCCAATTGGCAAGCCAGTTTTTGCCACATTTTTGAAAATTTCCAGCATTTCTGCATCAGAAACACGTGGGAATGTAGGAACTGAAGGTGTCATATATACTTTAAATGCGACAACACCCTCATCAATCTGCGGATAAATGTTGTCAAGCCAGCCTTCTCTGGCATCTTCTCCAGTCATCCCACCCCAGAAGCAATAATCAACATAAGCCTGGTCGCGGATAGGACCAATTTTCTTCTGAAAACTATCGCCATCCCGAACAGAAGGCTTACTGCAGCAAGGCATATCAATAATTGTTGTTAAACCACCAGCAATGGCTGAACGGCTTCCAGTAGCAAATGTTTCCCGATGAGTAAATCCTGGATCCATGAAATGAGTATGAGGATCAATACAACCTGGGACAACCAGTTTTCCTCCTATATCAATCACCTTTGCCGGGTTTAAAAAGCTAATGTCATTGGAATAGCCCACGATCTTCCCATCATTGACAAGAATGTTTGTTAACACCTGACGATCCCCTTGTGGGATATTTGCATTTTTCAAAATTAAATCCATATAAAAACCTCCATCTACTAATTTAGTTTTGCTTCTACATTTATCAGATCACATCAACAGAGTGATCACTTTTTAGTTGTTCAAGCTGCTCACTATTACTACTATTAATTTCTTTATAATTAAATACCAAATTTAATAAAATTGCTGTTAAACTTCCTATAACAATCCCATTTTCAACAAGTAAACGAATACTATCTGGTAGACTTCCAAAAATAGCTGGCACCACTGCTGATCCAAGCCCAATTCCAATCGAGCAAGCAACAATTAGTAGATTTTCATTTTTAGAGAAATCTACGGCTGACAGCATTCTTATTCCTGAAGAGATAACCATTCCGAACATCGGAATCATCGCTCCACCCAATACAGCCATCGGTATAATAGTTGTTAATGCCGCTACTTTAGGCAATAAGCCTAGGATAATTAGAATCACTCCAGCAGCAATGACCACATTTCTAGTTTTCACCTTTGTTAGAGCAACAAGCCCTACATTCTGTGAGAAAGAAGTGTATGGAAATGAATTGAATATTCCTCCAATCACGACTGCTAATCCCTCTGCTCTTAATCCCTTTTTAATATCCTTAGAATCTATCTTTCTCTCACATACATCTCCCAATGCTAGAAACACTCCCGTTGATTCAATCATGCTAACGATTGCTACAAGGGTCATTGTTAAAATGGCAGAAAGATTAAAAGTTGGAAACCCGAAGTAGAAAGGCTGAATCATATGGAACCACGAAGCATCGAATACATCCGCAAAACTGACGAGGCCCATAAAATAGGCAACGATCGTCCCTATTATTAATGAGAGCAATACAGAAATCGCCCTCATATATCCCTTGAAAAAGCGGTTCATGAGAATAATTAATACAAGTGTAAATACGGCCAAAAAGAGATTTTCCAAACTTCCAAAGCTAGGGTCTCCTTGACCACCGGCCGCATTATTCATGGCAACAGGGATTAAGGATACTCCGATAATCGCTACAACCGAACCTGTTACAATAGGAGGAAAGAACCGCATTATCTTACTCATAAACTGTGATAAAATCATAACGATGATTCCAGAAGCAATAATTGCCCCGTAAATAGCCGTGATCCCTTGCATGTTTCCAATCGCAATCATTGGGCCAACTGCGGTAAAGGTGCAGCCTAGTATGACTGGCAACTTAATACCGAAGTGCTTTCCACCAATAACTTGCAATAAGGTTGCAATCCCACAAGTAAATAAGTCAATAGATATTAAATAGGCAAGCTGCTGTGCGTTTAACCCGATTGCAGGTCCAACAATTAACGGTACGATTACAGCACCTGCATACATCGCTAATACATGCTGAAACCCCAATGTGCCTATTTTCCAAGAATTTAGCTTTTCCAAAGACAACCCCCCTGGTTTTTTCTTGGTTATGCTCTTCAAAGAATACAGCTATAATTTCCACTCACCCCCAATCGTTGTATAAATTTATATATAAAAAAACCGCAGTAATAGAACATCCAGTCATTAGAATGGTCTATTACTGCAGTTTCAAGTAACTTTCGATGAACAAAAGCTAGCGCAACCGCTTTCAATATTGGATTAAAGATAAATGCGCACTGCACATCCGTCTCTAAATTACTCTTTTGTGAAAAAATAAATGGTCGGTCTGATTTATTGAACAAGCCTTTATGTACGAAGTAAAACCCGTGCAGTTGAAATGAAGCAGACCGACATTTACATACTTAGTTATGAGATCATGAATGTTTTTTATTAAGATATTCACCAAAATAAATAATAGTACACGCTTCTTCTGTAAAAGGATCATAATCTTTTAAAATCGTTTTTACTTTTAATTGTAATGTACTTTCAATTTGACCTTTAAATAATGATTTAAATTCCGTTATTAAAGCCGAATCTACTGAAATGGTCAAGTGTTGAAAATTCTTACTAAGCATTCTCAATGCCTGTACACGTTTATGCTGTGCAAAGATAATGACTCGATCATCCAACGTTTCAATCCGCTGCTTCTTCACACCGACACCATAAATATCTTGATTCACACGATTATATAAGTTGGCTAGATCTTTTTTTAATGAATGATGGGATTGAGTTGAAATAGTAGACATATTTGCCTCCTGCTTATCACTATATTAAATAAAACAAGTATCAAACCTACTAAATAGAGAAAAAATGAATGTCTTCAAAAATCAACTCCTTTGTTCCTAACGATCTTAAATCTATTTTAAACAATGATTTACGTGAAAAACGTCAAAAGATGTCAATGGCATCTTTATTCTATTCGACTCGTTCTTACAATTTCCGAATCCATCATTCCAGATTTAGGAGGAATAAAAATGAAAGAACTTCAACTTAAGGTAAATGGCACTCAATATTCTGTTTCATGCCCCCCTACGAAAACTTTACTTCAAGTATTAAGAGAAGACTTGAAATTGACTGGCAGTAAAGAGTGCTGTGGGAAAGGTGAGTGTGGTTCATGCACAATTCTGCTAAACGGAAAGGCCGTATGCTCATGTCTTATTCTCATTGGACAGGTAGAAAATCAGCAAATTACTACGTGCGAAGGTGTCGGCCTGACAGCTAGCATGGATGCTATTCAGGAATCTTTTGTTGCTGAAGGTGCGGCACAATGCGGCTATTGTACACCAGGAATTATCGTAGCAGCTAAAGCATTTCTAAATGAAGTGGATGATGTCCCATCTGTAAATGAGATAAAAACAGCTCTCGGCGGAAACCTCTGCCGTTGCACTGGCTATACAAAAATTATTCAAGCGATTCAAACCGCTGCAAAAAAAGAACAAAGTGAAAAGGAGACTTTTTCAGTTTAATGAGAGTATCTGCTATTCTCCTTGCAGCCGGAAGATCCTCCCGAATGGGATGCCAAAAGGGACTTCTCCCATGGCATGGAAAAACATTATTCGAGCACCAAATACAAGAATTAAAAAATGCGAATCTATCGGAAATCATTGTAGTAACTGGACATGACGCCATTATCTATTCTAGAATGGCTAAACACTTTCCAATTATATCCATTTATAATCATAATTATCTTGAAGGAAAATGTTCTTCAATTGTTGCAGGACTTCTATCGGTTGATAAACAAACAGAAATGGTCCTAATTGTTGCTGTTGATCAGCCAACTGATGCAAGAATCATTCTCCAACTAATTGAAGCTCTTCAGAAGGGAACTGCTGTCATTGCTGTTCCTTTATATGATGGAAAAAGAGGACATCCCCTTCTATTATCTACAACAATAATGGATGATTTACTTGCTATTAAAGAAGAGACAAAAGGGCTACGTCATTTGTTTCAAAAATACGATAACCAAGTGATCGAGGTTCCTATCAGCAATTCCCTCATCCATCTAAATATCAATACACCAGAAGACTATCAAAAAGCATTGAAACACTACCAATATAAATGATAAAAGGAGTTTAATTATGCTAATTTCAGAGATTGAAATGATCTCCCCCTCCACTTTAGAAGAGTGCCTTTTAATTCTTTCAACAGAAGGAACCGAACTTCGGTTAATCGCAGGCGGAACCGATGCAGTTGTTCGCATGAAGGAAGGAAAATGGCTTCCAGAGGCTTGGATTAATATTAATCGGATAAAAGAATTGCGCCATATAACAGAAAAGGATGGTGCAATCCATATTGGGCCACTAACCACCCATTCTGATATTTGTCGCTCTACCCTACTGCAAAAAAAAGCGGATGTACTCGTTGAAGCAGCCCGTGAGGTTGGAGCAGTTCAAATGCAAAATATGGGCACCATTGGCGGAAATATTGGAACGGCCTCCCCTGCTGGAGACACGATTCCAGCCTTATATGTTCTTAATGCAGCTGTTGAACTCCAGTCAGTTAATGGAACAAGAATTATCCCTATTAATCAGTTCTTCACTGGACCAGGCAGAACCATCCTTAAACAGAATGAGATGATTACAAATATTATTATTCAGCCACAAGCTGATAATGAAATCGGAATCTTCCAAAAGCTTGGTCCGCGAAAAGCCCAATCTATTTCAATTGTTAATGTAGCTATTTCATTGAAGATGGGTAAGGACCGCCAATGCCTAGAAGGGAAAATTGCCTTTGGATCTGTTGCTCCTACCATTATCCGTGCCAAGAAATGTGAAGCACTCTTAACAATACAGCCATTAACAGATGACATCATCGAAAATATTGCTAAAGTCGCATGGAAGGAAGTCATGCCGATCACCGATGTGAGAGCAACAGCGAGATATCGCCGCGATATGTCTAGTGCTCTACTGGAGCGTGGTCTTTATCGACTAATGAGGAGGTGGGAAAGCAAATGAAACAAGCCTTTAACTGGGTTGGCAAAAGAGTCAAACGAATTGACGGACCAGAGAAAGTAACCGGTGAGTTAAAATACATGACTGACTACCATTTTGATAATATGGTTTGGGGGAAGGTCCTTCGTGCAAAGTACCCTTATGCAAAAATCAACAGAATTAATACCGAAAAAGCAAAGCTGCTGCCAGGTGTCATTTGTGTTCTTACTCATGAAGATATCCCTGGCTTTAATGGCTTTGGGATCGAAATTCCCGATCAGCCTGTTTTAGCCGCTGATATCGTTCGCTGCACAGGAGATGCTGTTGCATTAGTTGCAGCAGAAACACAGGAAGTGGCCGAGCAAGCACTTCATTTAATCGAAGTTGATTATGAGCCACTTGAGGTTGTCACAGATGCGGAACAAGCAATGAACCCGTCAGCACCAAAACTCCACCCTAATGGCAATATTCACAGCCATGTGAAAATTATCAATGGCGATACCGAGAAAGCATTTAAAGAAGCAGAAATTATAGTTGAAAACACTTTTTATTCTCCACGACAAATGCATGCCTTCATTGAAACAGAAGGTGGTTGGGGAATAATGGATAAGGATGAATTTATTACAATCCGCTGCCCTGGTCAATATGCCCATCGTGACCGAATGCAAATTGCTCGTGCCCTCGCCTACAATCCTGAACGAATAAGAGTGATCTCCAGCCCAATTGGAGGTGCATTTGGGGGCAAAGATGAAATTACTGTTCAGATATACCTTGCTCTCCTTGCCATGCACACGAACGGACGTCCAGTGAAAATTCATCTTAGCCGTGAAGAATCAGTAATTGCTGGAATAAAAAGACATCCTTTCAAAGTACAAATGAGAACTGCCGCAAATAAAGACGGCACCTTGCTCGCGAATGAAGTAAGAGCTGTTGCTGATACTGGTGCCTATGCCTCCCTTGGAGGAGCGGTCATTGCCCTTGCCATTGAACATTCCTGTGGTCCGTACAAAATCCCCAACGTAAACCTTGAAGGATTTTGCGTGTACACAAACAATGGCATTTCTGGTGCTTTCCGAGGCTTTGGTGTCAACCAAGTCTGTATTGGAATCGAAACCCATCTCGATATGATTGCTGAGAAGCTTGGAATGGATCCCATTGAGATTCGCAAGAAAAACGTTTATCACCAAGGAGAAATATCAAGTATTGGCCATGTCGTTAAAACAAGTGTGGGCACTTACAAAACACTTGAAACCGCAGAAAACTGCGATCTTTGGAAAAATCGTGAGCAATACAAAGCTGAAGTTAGTGAACCTTGGAAAAAAAGAGGTGTTGCCTTAGCAACCTCTTTCCATGGAATTGGAATGGGAATTGGTTTGCCTGATTATGGAGCAGCCTCTATTGAGCTTTTGGCGAATGGTCAATTTCTCGTAGCTGTCGGATGTGAAGAAATTGGCGGGGGCAACAGCACTGCTTATGCACAGGTCGCAGCGGAAATGCTTTGTTGTGATATTAGTAATATTAGAGTCGTTCAGGGAGATACCGCCAAAACACTTGATAGTGGTACTGTAACTGCATCCCGCTCAACCTATACAGGGGGCCGAGCCGTGGCAACTGCTGCTCCCCACATGATCAAATTGCTTACTAATGCGGCTGCCGACATTTTGAAAGTTCCTTTAGCAGAAGTAAAAATACAGCAAGGCTACTTATCTGCAAATGAAAAAATTGTAACCTATCAAGCTATATATGATCATCTTTACCTTCACCATAAAAAAACTCGAGTGGAAGGTCATTTCCTTTTACCAAAGGAAAAGGGCGAAATTAAAGGTTCTGGTGGTGCCCCGCATCATTTATACGGCTATTTAACACATGTTGTCATGGTAGAGGTTGATACATTAACTGGGGAAACCGATGTCCTTCGAGTTGTCTCCATCCCTGATGCCGGAAAGGTCATTAATCCTCAAGGGCTCGAAGGTCAAGCTGAGGGCGGGGCTGTCATGGGAATTGGCTATACCCTTTATGAAGACGTAGTCATTGAAGATGGTTATCATAAAACAAGAAATTTTACTGACTATATTATTCCTACTATCCGCGAAACACCTTTCATCGAAACTTTTCCAGTCGAGGATGAGGAGCAATCAGGACCTTTTGGTGCAAAAGGAATTGGTGAAGTGGTAATGATCCCGATTATTCCAGCGATCATGTCCGCTATTTATGACGCAACTAGCGCCAGAATCTTCCAACTCCCAGCAACACCAGAAAGAATCTTCAATGCCTTAAAAGACTTAAAAAATGAGCCGTCAAGGTGATAAAATGATCAATCACAGCTTATTTCTGAAACTAACGGAAGCAACTAACCAGCGGAAAGAAATCTTCCTGCTTACCATTACAGACTGTGTCAACCTTGAATGGATCGGACAAAAAGCACTACTGTCACCTAAGGGAGATTTTTATTCCGATTCTCCCATCCCTTCTTCCTTACAGCAAGAATTGATTAATAACAGTGAAAAATTAAGAAGAAGAAAACGATCAGGTACCTTTACATTTTCATGGAGCGAATACGAATTGGAATGCTTCGCTGAATATTTTCCAGCCCCTATTCATCTTATCATAGCAGGTGCTGGTCATGTTTGTGAGCCAGTTGCTTCAATGGGAAAAATGCTAGGATTTCATGTCACTGTTATTGACGATCGAAAGGAATTTGCCAATAGAAGCCGATTCCCTGAAGTTGATGAAGTCATCTGTGAATCCTATCTGCATTTTTTTAAAACAGCTGAACTAACAGATCACACATATATTCTTCTTCTAACAAGAGGACATAAATATGACGTTATCAGTTTACAAGCACTTTTAATGCGGAAAGAAAAAGCAGCTTATATTGGCATGATTGGGAGCAGAAGACGCATATCTGGCGTTTTTGAGGAGTTAAAACGGGATTTTCCTAATGAAAGCTTTGATCACCTGTATACCCCTGTCGGACTGGATATTGGTGCACAGACTCCTGCCGAAATTGCTGTAAGTATTATGGCAGAAATTTTAAAAGTAAAAAATCAAAAATCCGGTGCCTCGTTAAGTAATGGAGTTCGAAAATATGCGAAAATGGGGTTTCGTGAAGGGACAAACAAATGGAACAGCTATTCTTGATGAAACGGACCATGGAAATAAAAAACGGGTGTAGTCAAGCCGCAATAGCAACCATTATACGCACAAAAGGTTCAACACCTCGAAAAACGGGCAGCAAAATGATTATTTTCTCAACTGGAGAAATTGAGGGGACAATCGGTGGAGGCTGCGGCGAGGCAGAAGTCATTGAAAAAGCCTTTGAAGTGATTCAAACAAACAAGCCTGCCAAACAATTGGTCGATCTAACTAAAGGTCTTTTTTATGAAGATGGAGGAATTTGCGGCGGGATAATGGAAATCTTTATAGAACCAATTATATGAAAGAGGGATATTCATTGGAGCAAACCATGGAAATATTAAAGAAAAGGATTGATGTGGCAGCTAAAAGAACGCCCGCTGATCTGGTTATCAAAAATGCCCAAATTGTCAATGTTTTTACTAGAGAGATTTTAGTAGATGATATAGCCATTGTCGATGGCTTTTTCGCAGGAATCGGTGATTTCGAAGGTTTCGAAACGATTGATGCGAATAGGAAATATATTGTACCAGGCTTTATTGATGGCCATGTCCATATTGAATCAGCAATGGTGACTCCTTCCGAGTTTGCGAATGTAGTCCTGCCACATGGCGTAACAACTGTCATTGCCGACCCTCATGAGATTGCTAATGTAAATGGAGTGGAAGGCATTGAATTTATGCTGAATGCTTCAGAAGGAATTCCCCTTGATGTCCTAATGATGCTGCCATCCTGTGTCCCGGCTACTCCATTTGAAAATGCAGGAGCTATACTTGATCATACACAGCTAGAGCCACTGTATAATCATCCAAGAGTTATCGGGCTTGGCGAGGTGATGGATTACCCTTCTGTCCTTCGTAATGACGACAAGATGCTGCATAAACTTACTACTGCACTTTTCAAGGAAAAACATATTGATGGACATGCCGCTGGGGTGGATGCTGATGGGATTAATGTCTATATGGCTGCCGGGATCCGAACAGATCATGAATGTGTAACTGCTGATGAGGCTTTGGAACGCCTGCGCAAAGGGATGTATGTCATGCTGCGCGAGGGTTCAGCCGCAAAAGATTTACTCGCTCTATTGCAAGCTGTGAATGAAAATAATGCAAGAAGATGTTTATTCGTTACAGATGACAAGCATTTGGATGAGTTAATTGAGGATGGTAGTATTGACTATAATATTAAACTAGCAATTAATGATGGACTTGATCCACTTCTAGCAATACAAATCGCCACATTGAATGCAGCAGAATGCTTCGGCTTACGAACAAAAGGGGCGATTGCTCCTGGCTATGAAGCGGATTTCTTAATCATAGATGATCTCCATACAATCAAGATTGACCAAGTATTTAAATCCGGAAAGCTAGTCGCTGAAAACGGCAAGGTCACAAACACTTCTATTTCAAAATTAACACCATCCCCTGCCATCACTGACAGTGTTAAATTACGCCCGATTTCAATGGAGCAATTACAAATAAAAATAGCAAATGAAAGCAAAGCAAATATTATCAAAATCATCCCCAATATGATCGTGACGAAGCATCTAATTGAAAAAGTTGATTCATTAAATGGGCGATTCCAATATAATCTAGAGAAGGATTTATTGAAAATTGCAGTGCTTGAGCGACACAAAATGACTGGTAATATAGGACTTGGTATTATTAAGGGGCTTGGAATTAATAATGGAGCAATCGCTTCGACCGTTGCCCATGATTCTCATAATATTGTTGCTGCTGGGACATCTGACGAAGACATTGTGTACGCCATTACTTTAACGAATGAAATGAAAGGCGGTTTAGTCGTTGTTCAAAATGGTGAACTAGTTGCCTCCCTTCCACTGCCAATTGCCGGTCTAATGTCAGATCAGTCAGCAACTAACATACATGAACGCTTAAAAGAATTAAATCAAGCGTTAATTAAAATTGGCTGCTCAATGGAATTTAATCCCTTTGTTACCTTATCATTCTTAGCCCTTCCTGTTATTCCAGAACTTAAGCTAACTGATATTGGCCTATTTGATGTAAAAGAGTTTAAACATATCGAGGTTGGACTGTAAGAAAGTGAACGAATGAAATGAAAAAAAGTGGTTCCTCATTAATAGGAAACCACTTTTTTCATTTCATATATTTAATCACATTCCAGCTTACTTCTTTGTTATCTGTCCTTCACCTAAAGAAAGTGCCGTCCAAGCAGATTCATTAGCAAAATATCTTGACCAGCTAGCAACACCCGCTAAGTCATATTTCACGGCCATATCTGCCCGTTTGCTTAGAGACAATTCATCTTCTAGCCAGATTTTATATGTTGCTTGTTCTTCTGCTGAATAAAGCTCTGCATAATTTTGTCCACTTGTTTCATCATAAACAGGTGTTAACCCATTTTTCTGCAGCCATTCCTGGACTTTACTCATCGATAGCGCTTGGGATGAAACCTCACCAGTGTCCTTCACTTCCCATAGCCTAGCATATAAAGGAACGCCTAAAATTAGATGGTCATTCGGGACAATTTCCAATAGCTTTTGTAAGTTTGTTTCTACCCATGGCAAGCTTGCGACACTTCCAGCATTCGGAGACGATCCCCAATGCTCGTCATAAGCCATAACAATCAGATAATCTACCAAACTTGCAAGCTTATCTCTTTCATAAAAGGCAGACCAATTGCCTCCAGCAATAAATGTGATGTCCATGGAAACAGTTAGACCAGCCTCATGGAAATAAGGAACTGCTTCGCGGACAAATTGAGTAATTAGTGGACCGTCGTCTTGATTCACGTTTTCAATATCAAGATTAATTCCATTCAATTGATATATTTGACTAAAATGCAGGAGCTGACGAATCATCTTCTGCCTAGTTTCAAAGTTTTTGAAAGCTTCATGTGTTAACCCTGGATCAAAGGCATTAGAGAACAATCCCCAAACCTGATAGCCCTGCTTTTGCGCCCAAGTTACAAAATCTAGGGAACCAAGATTCTTTATCGCTCCTGTCTCATCCCCTAATTCAAACCATGTTGGTGATATGACATTAACACCAGGCATTTGAGGAATTTTGGCCGTATCTGGATTTTTAGAGTAAACAGCCTCCCAAGTCAGTTGAATGGGACCTTCGATTTTTGGTACATGAACCTCTTCTTTTTTATGAGTAATAGTAATTGTTTCCTTCCTGTTCTCAGAAACAAAATCCTTTTTTAAATAGCCAGCATTCCCATTTTCTTTTCTAACAAAATAGTAATCTCCCTTTTCCCCTTCGATCGTCAATTTCTCTTCTTGCAAAGCTTGATCTGTATAAGGAGATTGTAAATCAGCGTCCGTTCGTAAGCGAAGCTTTTCCTCGTGTACTTTTTTATTCGTCACTACTCCATGAACGATTTCCTGAGCATCTTTTTTTATAGATATCGCATTTGTTTCTGGTAAAATCGTATATTCAATTGGATAATAAGCCAATATTGGTTCGATGGCTACATACTTTTCCCCTTCTTTCACCTTAAAAACAGAAAAATGTAATTGAACAGGCTCTTCATTCACATAATAGGTGAGAGACTCTGACGGCATTTGCACAACCTTATTTTTCGTGGTTATGATAATGGAATTGGATTTTTCGTCAAAAGTAATCGCATCATCTATATACTCCTTCAAGAAGGTGTAGGGCATATAAATGCTCTCCCCTTCAATCATTGCATTTCCTGCCTGTTTGCCTTCGATTAAAATGGGGTTATCTCCTTTAAAATAAGATTCTTTCTCAGAAGATGCAAATGGATATAATAATAGAAAAACACTTGAAATAATTAATAAACAAGCAATCAAAAGTCCAGCAATGATCCAACCTTTTGCAAGGGAATTTGATTTATGATATTCAACACGAGCCATTCTTCATTCCCTCCTTAAAACTATCGTAGCGAAAAAAGCGATAAATGAAAAGTAATTTAGCAATCTATTTTCCGCTTCCCCCTTAACAAACGAAAATAGGGCATAGAAAGTTTCATTGTTTCAATTTAAAGCAAGATAATTCCATTCGGCATTTGCACATTCTGGGCAACTAATTACGATTGGACATGGTGTTTTTCGTTTTCATCATGGTACAATATAATAACGGTATTCAAAGTTAGAAGGAGAGTTTTTATGGTAACATACGGGATAATCATTGTACTAGCATATTTAATTGGCTCTATTCCATCTGGGTTAATTGTCGGGAAGGTTTTCCATGGAATTGATATTCGTGAACATGGAAGCGGAAATTTAGGTGGAACAAATTCATTTCGAACTTTAGGTATAAAGTCAGGGATGGCTGTAACAATTGCTGATATTTTAAAGGGAACCATTGCAGTTTTACTTCCAATCATTTTCTGCCCTGATATGCATCCGCTCATTGCAGGTGTTTTTGCTGTTATCGGTCATATGTACCCCATTTTTGCAGGATTTAAAGGTGGAAAAGCTGTAGCTACATCTGGAGGCATTCTTTTGGGTTATGCCTTTCCTATGTTTCTCATTATGGTTCTTGTCTTTTTTGTTTGCTTATACATTACGAAATATGTATCCCTTGCATCTATGCTTGCAGCAGTAGTTTCAGTTATTTATTCACTCATTGTCTGGGATATTCCACTCATCATTGTCTGTGCCATCCTAGCCTTTTTTGTTATTTACCGGCATCGAGCCAATATTCAGCGGATCATTAATAAAAATGAACCAAAAATTAAATGGCTGTAATTCAATTTTAGTTAGATTATTACATATAAGCACAGCGGACATTACTGCTGTGCTTTTTTTTGTCTTCTCTATGTGAAAAATAAATGGTCGGTCTGATTTATTGAATAAGCCTTTATGTACGAAGTAATAACCAGCGCAGTGAAATGAAGCAGACCGACATTTACATACTCGGTTGTGAGCAGATGCAAATGAATGCTTTTAGGGGTTCTCCTCATTTCACTAAAATATGACTTTTCTCACGTTCGAATTAAAGTTATTATTGTTCGTTATTGATAACCAATTAATAATCTTGTATACTTATAGTAAGAAAGTCTTATTTTTTCCTTTTTCTATTCCTTACAGTGAAAATATTACATAACTGAACATTAAATGATTTTTTTCGTCATAGATTAGACAGAAAAGAAATTTTTCTTGTCACTTGTTCACTTCACTTTTTAAGAAATTAGGATAGTAAGGATGATTAATTATGAGCCAGCCAAATCCACAATTAATGGAAAAGGGAATGGAAGTTGAAAAAGAGTCAATCGAAATGGGGAAAGAGGCTAACAGCCTTCAATATTTAGAACATATCAACACACTTGCTGCTGGAATTGCCCATGAGATTAGAAACCCATTAACAACCGTAAAGGGATTTCTTCAACTATTAAGACCTCATTTATACGAAATTGGAAAAGAACAATATGCAGATATTGCCATAGACGAATTAAACAGGGCAAATGATCTCATCTTCGAATTCTTAAATGCAACGAAACCCCAAATGAATAAAAAGGAAATCGTTTCTATAAACAAATTGATCAAAGATATTGGTCGATTATATGAAAGCGAAGCCTTGCTTCATAATATTGTCTTAAATATTACACTAGCAGACAGCAATCCTGCCGTTTTAGCAGGAGGATTGCAATTGAAACAAGTATTCATCAATATCTTGAAAAATTCTATTGATGCAATTATAGCAAACAGCGATCCAATTTCTGGTCAAATTAATCTCCTCGTAAAAGAAGAAGATCATTCTGTATGTATAATCATGAATGATAATGGCTGTGGAATGACAGAAGAAACATTAAAAAACTTGTTTATGCCATTTTATACAACCAAAAAGACTGGTACAGGTATTGGACTACCCATTTGCAAGAAAATCATTGAAGAACATTCGGGTCAAATATTAATCAGCAGTATCCAAGGAAAAGGGTCCACATTTAAGATTCTTCTCCCCCTACACATTGCTGATTAACAAGAATATACGTTTAGCGGCGCCCAAGGGTGGCCGCTTTTTCTATGAGAAAATATTGGAATTTGAAAATCATAGAGATAAATTCCTATTTTTATATTATAGTAAATTAAAACCAACTAATAAGGAGCAAGCTATGAAACGAAAGAAATCACTCCTATTCTCTTTATTTCTATGTACAGCATTAGTCTTCCTATCTTCCTATCTTATGATTCATATGTATAAAGAAATGAAAGTAAAAGAGTTTGTCCTATTGCCTTTTCAAGCACATAAATCAAAGCAAACACTTGTTGAAGCAAAATCCTTCAGTGAAACAATCACACTTGGTGCAATTGGTGATATTCTCATTCATGATTGGGTATATAATGATGCGAAAACAGAAACCGGCTATAACTTTATCCCCATGTTCCAGCACATAAAGCCAACTCTTCAAAAGCCCGACCTCTTACTTGCCAATCAGGAAACAATTCTTGGTGGTAATGAGATTGGAATTTCTAGTTACCCAACATTCAATAGTCCCCAAGAGGTTGGTGATGCTTTAATAGATGCTGGAGTCGACATCGTCTCCACCGCAAATAACCATTCCCTTGATAAAGGCGAAAAAGGATTGATTGCTTCCCTTAAATATATGGATAAAATTGGCCTCCCAAATGTTGGGACCTATCGAAATATAACTGATAAGCAACAATTGCAAGTATTGAATAAAAATGGGATTAAAATTGCTTATTTATCTTACACATATGGAACGAATGGAATTCCAGTCCCTAAAGGGAAAGAATATCTTGTTAATTTGATAGATAAGGAAGCAATGAAAGAGGAAATTTCTCGTGCAAAGAAACAAGCAGATGTTATTGTCATGAGCATTCATTGGGGAAATGAATATCAGCGTTTCCCTACCGCTGAACAGAAAGAAATAGCACAGTTCCTTGTTGACGAAGGAGTGGATATCATTTTCGGACATCACCCTCACGTACTGCAGCCGATGGAATGGCGGAATGCGGCAGATGGGAGCCAATCTCTTGTCGTCTATTCTTTAGGGAACTTCATTTCAGGTCAAAATAAAAATTACAAAGACATCGGTGGAATGGCAACCATTCAGGTTACAAAAACGATTGACAAGGACGGAATCAAAATTAGTTTAGCTAACCCAGATTTCCATCCAACCTATGTATATAAAATAAATCGAATACGTAATTATCGTGTCGTTCCTTTACAAGATGCTAGCAAGTTTGAATTGGAAAATGCACAAAAGAAATATGAAGAAATTCAACAGCATATGTTAGGACAGTTATACAAGTAACATTTTAGAAAAAGTTATATAACTTTCGAAATTTCCTAATAGTCTATCTTTCCTATATATTATAATAAAAGTATGATAGAAAAGTTTGATAGGTGTTTTAGGGGGGATGTTCAATGTCACTAAAAACGAAGTTAATTGTCGGAGTTTTATCGACAATGGTGCTTATTTTGGCAGTTAGCTCAGGCTTTACCTATATTTCTGTTTCACTCTTCTCCAAAAATGGGAAGGAATTAACAACTGGGCTATCAGCTGATGCCATGCAGGATGTAAGTGGGTTTGCAGATCATTATGCGGGTACTTTGACCTACCATGAGACTAAAAATGTAAAAAGCTCGATCAATGAAGTTATTTCTCGAGCAAAAAGTGATTTAGCAACTATTTCAAGATTTAATGAGGTGTATTCCGAACAACCTGATGATCTAGCCTTATTATTTGAAAAAATTGCAGGTCAAAATGAATTAAATACGAGTATATACCTTGGAACAGAAGAAAAGGATTTTACCATTTACCCTACGGATTACCCGTTACCGGCCGATTATGATCCCACAACTAGACCATGGTACACCCTTGCTAAAGAGGGTGAAAAGGATAAGGAGCCATTCTATATTACAGATGCTTATCTTGATGCAGGAACGGATAATTACTTAGTAACCGTTAGCATGCCTCTGTATAGAAACGGTCAATTCTATGGCGTACTTGGGATCGATCTTTCCCTTGAGAAACTAACCACATACATTGCTGGTGCAAAGGTCGGTAGCACGGGCTACGTTATTTTAACTGATAAAGATGGCTCTCTTCTTGCCTACAAGGATAAAGAACTTGTCATTAAAAATGAAAATATTTCTTCCTTGCCTATTTTTAAAGAGAAAAATAATGGGAACACTTATTTAGATATTGACCAAGTGACATATGTTAGTGATAAAGATGAAGAAACTGGCTGGGAGATCTTTTCTGTCATTACTCAGGAGGAAATTAAGTCCTTCTCAAATCAAATCTCTCAAAATATGAGCCATCGAATTGAAGAGGCAGATGAAAATTTACAATCTATTTTCACAAAGTTATTATCGATTCAGGTTGTAGTTATCATTATTTTACTTATTATCTCGGTTATTATTAGCCTCTTTTTTGCTAAGTATTTTATCGGTCCAATTAAGAAGTTATCAGACTTCTTAAAGGAAGTTGCTGATGGAAACTTAACACAGAAAATGGATGTAAAGTCAAAAGATGAAATTAGCACTTTATTTATTTCTGTGAATCATATGGTTGACAGTTTAAGAAATATGGCTAATAAAATGAACCAATTGATACAAGAGGTGGAAAAGGATTCGGAGGTTCTAAAGGACCAAGCAAGTGTAACAACACATGTGGCCAATACCGTAAGCTCTGCAATGGATGAAGTAGCTAGTGGCTCTGAACAGCTTGCTGAAGACATGATTAATATATCAAGTCATGTCGAAAATAATGATCGTGCTGTACAAGCAATGTCAGAAAGAATCAGCAAAATTGTCAAACAGGCTCATGAAACAAAATCAGTGACAGCTGAAGGTCAAACAGCAATGGAAAATATGAGCAATAAAATGAATAGCATCGTTTCCCAATCAGTTGATTCTACTTCCATTATGAAAGAGCTTGATCACAAGCTTCAAGCCATTAATAATATTACAACTTTAATTCAGGATATTGCTGAACAAACAAACCTCCTCTCACTTAACGCTTCGATTGAAGCTGCAAGAGCTGGTGAGCAAGGGCGAGGATTTGCAGTTGTTGCACAGGAAGTAAAAAAGCTTGCTGAACAAAGCAGTGACTCTGTCGGCAAAATCTCCAGACTAATTTCTGAAATACAAGAGGATTCTTCAAAGGCCTTAAACAATATTGACCTAGGAAGACTCTCAGCCGTACAAGGGGCTGAGATGGTGAAAGGTACAGCTAGCAGTTATACTAATATGTTTGGTTTTATTGAAAGCTTAGCTAAGGATATTGAAGAAATTGCAGGAGCAAGCGACACTCTTTCAACTAGCAGCCAATCTATTTCTACCTCAGTAGATAGTGTTATTGCTATTTCCGAACAAACATCTGCGGGTGTAGAGGAAGTAACAAGTATGACCGAAGAACAACAGCACTCTGTTCATGAGGTTAAGGTCATTTCCGAGAACCTGCATAAGCTAACCTTTGAACTGAGAGAATTAATTAAGCATTTTAAAACAGCTGAATAGGAATGAAGTAGCCTAATTTCTCACTAACGAGAAATTAGGCTATTTTTCTTTCCGCATATATTCCTAATAGAATGAAAGTGTTGAAGGGAGAAAAAGCAGGGTAAAAGTGGTAAAATAACTTGATAGCTATTTGAAGGAGTGAACATAATCGTGACTTCAGTAAAGCAAAACAAGATTCTATCCTATTTACAGCTTTTATTATTTATTATCATTATTGTCATTGTTCAATACAAACTGTTCACTGCTGCTTTTATCCTTCTTTTTGGATTTATCCTTTATTTAGCGATCTTTGCGAAACAAAAACGAGTGTTTCAATGGAGTTTAGCAGCCTATATCATCGGCTACATATGTTACCTTATTGGGGATCGTCTCATTGACACCCTCCCTTACCATGTAAATATATTGATGATTCTTAGCCGCTGTTTATTGTTATTTCCTATTACATTCATGTTTTATGTTTCGAGAAAATTTAGTGAGAAGCCAATGCTGTATTGGGCATTTCCACATTGGCATGCAAAAATAGCATTTCCTTTTATTTGGAGTGGTTTTCACTCCATTTCGATTAAGCGATTTTTACTCATAGCGATAAGTATAAATATCGCTATCTTTATGCCCTTTATCTTAAAATCAAATCTTAGTATTAGTTTCCATCTCCTCCTCTTCCTACTATTCTTTTCGATAATTAATGGACTATTGGAAGAGATATTATGGAGAGGGATCATACTAACTAGCATGGTCAATCTAGCTGGTGAAAAAGCAGCTTTGCTTTTTTCAGGCATGGCCTTTGGTCTATCACACTTAATACTCGGATACTCCATTCCAGCTTGTCTTGGTTTTGCCATTGGCGGTTTCTTCTATGCGGGCATCACGATTCGTTCAGGAAGTCTTCTTCCCGCAATAATCTGGCATATTGTATTTAATTGCCTTATGATCATGAGTGGAATGATACCTTTTATTGAATAAGGGTATATTAGAGTGCAATGATTTATTTATGAAAAAATGAACTTGAATTGCTTAAAGGAGGATTTTCCGTTGAAAATATTTATTAATGAGCAAGCAGCTAATTGGTATAAAAATGAACTGGGGCTAAGTACAGGCGATCATGTACGGTTTTTTGCCCGATATGGCGGTCATAGTACTGTCCAGCAGGGATTTTCGTTAGGTATTTCGAATGAAGAGCCACTTGATGCTGGCACAACAACCACTCAAGATGGAATCACCTATTATATTGAGCAGAAAGATATGTGGTATTTTGATAACCATAATCTCTATGTTGAATTTAATGAAAAAGCACAGGAGCCCGTATTTATATATGAAAAGTAACAAAAAAAGAGTTACCAGACATGATCTGCTAACTCTTTTTTCGTTCCCAAATATGCTCTTCTAGCCCTTCCTCTTGCAATATCTTTATTTGATGTTCTCCAATAAGGTCAAAATGAGTATAGCCGTCTTTTCGACTATGTATCCATTCGGGTCGTAAACCATGCTTCTTTCCCCATTTGATGAGGTGATTCAAATCGTTACAGCCTACCTTCGTCACCGTTTTATACCCGGGAAAGCGGTCATCTATCCAATAATGTGTTAAGAAGGCCAGCTCGCCCTGATCAATTTTCGACTTCCATTCTTGGATATCTTTTTTCTTCAAACCGAATGCCACAGCTTACACCCCCAATCCTAGCAATGTAGGCATACTTCTGCTGGTTATTTCTTTGCTTTTTCATAAGCATTATGCAAATCAGGATATTTTTTCCTAATTGAAAGTGGACGGAAGGAGTCCTTTTTCACACACACATGCTTTGAAAGCCCAGTAACAGCTAAGTCCCCTTCATCATTAAAAATTTCATACCCATAATTGACACGTAAGCCGTCATACTCATCAATCCATGTTTTCACAATTGCCGTTTGTCCATAAAGAAGCGGTTTTTTATACGATGCTTGAATATCCAATACAGGAGATAAGATCCCATCCTTCTCCAAGTCAGCATAATTAAAGCCTAAATCTTTAATTATCTGGGTGCGCCCTAATTCCATCCAAACCAGGTAATTAGCATGGTATACAACACCCATTTGATCTGTCTCAGCATATCTGACTTCAATTTCCCTTGTTGAAACAAACATTCTTTATTCCCCTTTTCCTATTCTAAAAATAGCAGCTTCAAAATCTGCTTTTTCTAAGTAATTCACTTTTTCCAATCGATTCACTTCATTTTCTTCGCGCATTAATCGAGTCGCTTGAAACTGAATCGCTTCATCTGTGACATTCGTTGCAAATCGGCCATTCCCATTTATAGTGAGTTTAGCTAATGACTCTTTGAGGAAAGTCAGTGCTTCTGAAGTCAATTTATATTGATAAAGTGTTGCATAATTCATGATAATTTGAAGCAATTCTTCATTTGAATAATCATTAAATTGAAAGAACTTCTTAAATCTTGATTTTAAACCTGGATTGCTCATAAGTAATTCATTCATTTCTTTCGGATAACCAGCCAAAATGACAACTAGATTTTCATTATGCTTCGTCATTTCATCGACAAGCGTATTAACCACTTCCTTGCCAAAATCACCTTGAGTAGCAGAAAGCAATGAATAAGCTTCATCAATAAAGAGAACTCCGCCAAGCGCTTCCCGAATCATCTTTTTTGTTTTGATAGCCGTTTGCCCCACATACCCAGCAACAAAGTCTGCCCTGCTAGTAACGACTAAATGTCCTCTTTTCAGCATGCCACATTCCTTCAGGAGCTCTGCATAAATTTTGGCGACCGTAGTCTTTCCGGTTCCAGGATTGCCAGTAAAGACTGAATGAAGCTGAATTGGAACGACTGGCAATCCTTTCTCTCTCCTTATTTGCTGTATTTTCACAAAAGAAATCAGGATATTTACTTCACTTTTAATTGATTCCAGTCCAATTAACTGCTCTAATTGTTCTCGTGGATTCAATGCCTTCTCTTGCACATCTTCCTCAAAATCCTCTTTATCAAGCAAGGTATATGTCAAAATAGGTTTTTCCTTTGAAAATTGTGCCCCTTTTTTAAAAATGGCATCTAAGATTAAATCATGGACTGTTCGTGCATTGCCAAACGTATCATCCACTCGTTCCTTTTCAAGCCTTTTTTCGAGCTCCTGCTTTGCATCTTCAGTCATAACATAATCATTATCCGTCGCAAGTTTCTCTGCAATTTGGATCAGTTCCGCATTCGAATAATTTGGAAGCTGGATATGATTCGAGTGTGGAAAGCGACTTCTTAATCCAGGATTGGCATCCAGAAACTGCCTCATCTCATCTGGATAACCTGCTAATATTACCGCGAATTTCCCGCTATATTCTGGACCAGTCATTAATGAAACAAGAGTATCGATCGCCGTTTGCCCATAATCATTTCCTGTTTGCCCTTCTCTTTTGAGACTGTAGGCTTCATCAATAAAGAGTACTCCTCCAAGAGCTTTCTCCACCATTAAGCGCACGTTTTCCTCTGTTTGACCTACAAATGCACCAACAAGCTGGGAGCGATCTGCTTCAACCACTTCCTCGCGCGGAAGAACTCCGAGCTTATGGTAAATTTTAGCCAGTAAACGCGCAATTGTTGTTTTCCCAGTCCCTGGATTACCAGTTAAAACCATGTTTAGACTCATTTCATCCTTTACTTGAAATCCGAGGTTTTTTCGTTCCTTTTGATAGGTAAGAAATCGATAATAATCATTTACTCTCTTCTTAACATGTTCAAGCCCAATCATGTTCTCTAACTCTTCAAGTGGATTCAAATCTAATTCTGTTTCCTCTTTCTCATCAAGAAATAATTGCGCCCATTCTTTTTTCAAAGCATCTATTCGATCTAAGTGCTTCTTCATATCACTGTAATAAGTTGAAGTATAGAATACACCTGCAATCGATTGATCATATTCTTCCGATGCTTTTAAGAGCAATGCTGTTTCTTCTATAACCTCTTCTAATAGCAGAATCATCTTTTCATGCACTTGCTGCAAGCTAAGATCGTTTCTTTTTCGGGCACTCTCTTTTCCTTTTTGTAATTGATCTCTTTCTACATCAGCATGATCAAGGAATTGCTGACAAATTAGCAGAAATTGCTCCGATGTTTTTTTCTTTGCCTGCCTGTTATCTGTTTCCCTTAATGGCGGGAAAGTTAATCCCTCAAAAACCCCAACCTTTTTCTTCCATTCAAATTGTGCCAGTAACTCAGAAGCTCTTTCATTATTTGGATTTAATTGATGAGACTTCTTTAGCCATGCTAAGCTTAATGAATCCTGCTTTAATTTATTCATTCTAGATAGCGAGGCAATGGTTAACAGCTCAGAAACGAGCTTATGATCTACATTCTCATCTAAAGACTTGATCGTAGATAATAATTCTGCTTCATTATTTATGTACTTATTCTGACTTAATTCCTTTTCCCATATCTGCCATTTTTCAATAATTGATTGATGCTGTCGTTGTTTATCCATGTTCTCACACTTCTTCTTTTCAATTTCCATACTTATCATATCATATTTATCTTCATCCCTTATAGCAAAAGACCTGTCCAAATGGATCAGGCCTTATTTATATTTATCTTTTTAATTGTTATTCTTGAAATCCATTTTGACGAGCTTGGCTCTCGTCTTCAATTTCAGAACGAAGTGAATTTAGGCTTTCTTTCCGTCTTTCGTTCTTCGCTTCAATTTTTGCACGTTCTTCAGCATTGGAGAATTCTAGTGTCTCTTCTGCTTCTTGCATATTTTCCATTGTATTTTGAACCATTGTTTGTAATTTTTCAACATTATCACTGCGGTCATCTGGATTTGGTTTGTTAGGATAAGCCATTTTCATATTCCTCCTGAGATTCGTTTTAGTAATACGAAATTAGTTTGTGAATTCAGAGGAAAAATATCAATAGAAAAGAATGGTGTTTTTGCAAACAAAAAACCACCGTAGATACTCTAACGGTGGGTAAAATCATAGAATTCTTATTCACCTTTTGTTTGCATCACTTGCGGCACTCCTGCTGTGTTACTCTGCATTTTCTTACCTTTGTTGCCTCCAGAGCCACGGGGCTGTGTACCAATATGGTTTGGATTGAATTTTCTTGAATCCCTTTTTGGATTACTCATAAAATATCCCTCCTCCATTTAAGTATTGCCATTCGAGGGGGGATTCATTTATTGAAAATATTGTTATTCTGCTTTATTCAGCCGCTTCTGTTCTAGTCTTGCTTCAATTTTCTCCATAGCAGCTTGATCTTTTAATATTTGACGTTTATTTTCTGAAACTAGATCGGCGAATGAACGTTTTCTTGGCTTTCTCATTAGTTATTTCACCTTCCTTTAATCCTATATTAACAGTTATTATTAACAAAAACCTTTGTAATTATTACAACTTTTTGAAAATTTATTTGATTATAGTGATTTATCTCTGTTACAGCAAAAAAGCATTAGCTTTTTTGCTAATGCTTTAAAGGGATTACAAGCCTGATTGCTTCTCCATCAATTCTATTGACATAGCACTTAAATGCTTATACGTAATAACTCCTTTTTCATCAATGAAAAAAGTCGTTGGAATGGTAAGAATTTTATATAGCTTACTAACTCGATCCTTTTCGTCTAGAAGAATTGGAAAACTAGCATTCATTTCCTTTGCAAAACCTGCTACATCATTTTCGGGATCAATATTCACTGCAAGAATAACCACTTTATCTCCTTGTTCAGTATAGAACTTTTGCATGTCGGGTATTTCTTTCTTACATGGCGGACACCAGGTTGCCCAGAAATTTAACATGACTTTTTGTCCTGCATAATCGGATAGCTTCACCGTTTCCCCGGCTAAATTTTTCAGTTCAAAGTCTGGTGCCTTTAACCCCACTCCTAGCCCTGGCAGATCTTCTGTCTGAATAGATGTACTATTTAACACTTGTTTGTCGTCTTTTTCCATCGCTTGTACAATTACGACCGTCATTAAACCAAATAAAAAAACTGCAGCTATAATTTTCTTTATCATGCTGTTCATCACCTTTATCATCCTATTTAACCGTATTGTAACCTAGCCAAAAAGAAAAAATAAGGCTTAATACAATAAAAAGCAATTTAAACATGTGACAATCTTGTAAACAAAAGTGTAATAAAAAAAGCATGTGACTTCTAAAAAGAAATCACATGCTTTTACAATTAGAGTTGGCTAATTTAGTTGGCTAATTTTTCACGAAGAACCATTTGCAGGATTCCGCCGTGACGGTAGTAATCAATTTCTACTTCTGAATCAAAACGTACAAGAACTTCAAAAGTTTTCTTGTTTCCATCTTCATCCGTAGCTGTTACTTGCAGTAGATCACGTGGTTTAACATTTTCATCTACTTGAACATCGATTGTTTCTTTGCCAGTTAGACCGAGTGTTTCAGCACTTTCGCCATCCTTGAATTGAAGTGGAAGAACACCCATTAATACAAGGTTTGAACGGTGAATACGCTCATAGCTTTCAGCGATAACTGTTTTGATGCCTAAAAGGTTTGTACCTTTAGCAGCCCAGTCACGTGAAGAACCCATTCCATAATCTTTACCAGCTAGAACAACAAGACCAGTGCCATCTTCTTTGTACTTCATGCAAGCATCAAAGATAGATGTAACTTCACCAGTTGGCCAGTAAGTTGTGAATCCACCTTCTGTACCTGGTGCAATTTGGTTGCGGATACGGATGTTTGCGAATGTTCCACGCATCATGACTTCATGGTTTCCACGACGAGATCCGTAAGAGTTAAAGTCACGTACTTCTACACCGTTTTCACGCAGATATTTTCCAGCAGGTGTATCTTTTCCGATTGCACCAGCAGGAGAAATATGGTCAGTCGTCACAGAATCACCGAATTTTCCAACCACGCGTAAACCATTTAATGGCTTAACTTCTTCTGGATCAGGCTTCAAGCCTTCGAAGAATGGTGGATTCTGGATATAGGTGGACGTATCATCAAAAGTGTAAAGCGGTTCATTGCTTGTCTGAATTTTATTCCAAAGATCATTATCACCAAATACATTTGCATACTCAGTACGGAATAAATCAGGTGTTACGGTACGCTTTACAACTTCATTGATTTCAGCAGTAGTTGGCCAAATATCTTTGAAGAATACATCGTTTCCGTCTTTATCTTTACCAATTGCTTCATTCTGAAGGTCAATATCAACAGTTCCAGCTAGCGCATAAGCAACAACTAACGGCGGAGAAGCCAGATAGTTCGCTTTCACAAGCGGATGGATACGTCCTTCAAAGTTACGGTTACCAGAAAGAACAGAAGTAACAAGAAGATCATTTTCTGCTACTGCTTTTTCAATTTCTTCTTTTAAAGGACCAGAGTTACCGATACATGTTGTACAGCCGTAACCTACAAGGTTAAAGCCAAGCTGATCAAGATATGGAAGCAGCCCTGAATCACGAAGATATCCTGTTACTACTTTTGATCCTGGTGCTAAAGAAGTTTTCACAAACTTAGGAACTTCCATGCCAAGTTCAACTGCTTTTTTCGCAACTAAACCAGCACCTACAAGTACATAAGGATTAGATGTGTTTGTACAGCTTGTAATCGCTGCGATAGCAACTGCTCCTGTTTTCATTTGAGTAGTATCGCCATTATTGAAGTTCACTGTTACTTCTTTGTCGATTTCCTTCTCATCTAGACCAAAGCCTTGGTTTCCTTGAGGTGCTGTAAGAGCTGCATTGAATTCTTTCTGCATTGCTGAAAGTGGAATTAAATCTTGTGGACGCTTTGGACCAGAAAGATTAGCTTCAATTTCAGAAAGATCGATTTCAACAACATTTGTATAAACTGGCTCAAGTGCAGGATCAAAGAATAATCCATTTTCCTTGCTATATGTTTCAACCACTTTAATTTGTTCTTCAGAACGTCCTGTCAGGCGCATATATTCAAGAGATTCAGCGTCTACTGGGAAGAATCCGCAAGTTGCTCCGTATTCAGGTGCCATGTTCGCAATAGTTGCTCGGTCTGCAAGCGGCAATGCCGGAACACCAGGACCATAGAACTCGACAAATTTGCCAACTACACCGTGAGAACGAAGTACTTGTGTAACTTTTAACGCAAGGTCAGTTGCAGTTGCACCATCTGGAAGCTCGCCCGTTAATTTAACCCCAACAACTTCAGGCACTGGGAAGTATGAAGGCTGTCCAAGCATACCAGCTTCTGCCTCAATTCCACCTACACCCCATCCAAGTACACCAATACCGTTAATCATTGTTGTGTGGGAGTCAGTACCAACTAATGTATCAGGGAAAGCTTCGAATTCCCCATCTTCATTTTCAATTGCATGAACAACATTAGCTAAGAACTCTAAGTTTACTTGGTGAACGATCCCTGTTGCAGGCGGAACAGCACGATAGTTATCAAATGCTTTTTGCGCCCAGCTTAGGAATTGGTAACGTTCCGCATTACGTTCGAATTCAAGCTCCATATTCAATCCTAATGCTTCGGCAGTACCAAACTTATCCACCTGAACAGAGTGGTCAATAACAAGGTCAACTGGCTTAAGTGGATTGATTTTGTCTGGATCTCCACCCATATCTGCCATTGCCTTACGAAGGGATGCAAGATCAACTACTGCAGGCACGCCTGTAAAGTCTTGCAGGATAACGCGAGAAGGCTTGAATGGTACATCAACTTCCTTCACTTCGCTAGTTCCCCATTTTGCTAAGTTTTCAACATGTTCTTGTGTAATGACACGTCCATCATATTGACGAAGAACAGATTCTAATAATACTTTAATTGAATAAGGTAATTTCGATACGTTACCTACACCAGCCTCTTCAAGAGCGCCTAAATGATAATAGTGATAACGTTTCCCGTCTAGTTCAAATGATTTACGGGATTTAAAAACATCATTTTTTGCCATGGGTATGTCCCCCTTTTACAATTTTACATGTGAATGAATTTAGATAATTGTCGAAAAGTTGAAATTTTCTTCTATCCTAACTTTTCTCACAATTCTTATCTTAATACAACCTTCTCTATATGTAAATAACAAGAAAGTTATTGGTTTCGATAAGTATTACTTATGTTAAAAAAGTTTTTATATCTTTTTTTATTAAAAAGGTGAATTTTAATGGGGTTTATTGATAATGATTTTCATTGAAAATCATTATCAAATTATATTAGAAAAACATTATATGGGGCTAGTAATTATCCTGAAGAACACACATAATTCCTCCAATATAAGACAAACTTATACATGGAGGTGATTGGAAATGGCAAAAAAGAGAAAAGCAAATCACATTATTCCTGGTATGAATGCAGCACAAGGGCAAGGAATGGGAGCTGGCTATAGTGAAGAATTTGCGAATGAACCATTAACAGAAACAGAAAAACAAAACAACAAAAAAAGAAAGAAAAATCAATAAAAGTTGGAAGTAAATATAAGTAGGACCCTACAAAATATTTGTCGAGTCCTACTTATTTTTTCTATTCGAGCAACAATGTATGTTATTGAATCTCATTGACCTCTTGTACCATTGAACTTAAATCCTGCTGAAATCTTTCAAGTTGTAAACGTTGTGTTTCAGACGCTACTTCAAGTGCGTTTTCAATTTGTTCATATGCCTCATTCACTTCTTGTTTTAAATGCTTCAGCTGATGGCCATAATTTGCCGTATCTCTTACAATTTCATAGTAAAGTTCTTCCGCATCCTCTACACCCTGCTGGGCGGCTTGGAAAGCTTGCTGTTTATTTTTATGGTATGGCATGACCTTTTCACTCCTTTTATTTTGTACAATTAAATTGTGCAGTCCAATCTAAAAATATTCCGCATAAATTCTCATTTACATTCCATCCTATTGGTAGGAGGGATGAATAAAATGAATAAGAATGATGGCAAGGATATGCGCAGAAATGCACCTAAAGAACCAAATTCCGGTCAGCCAGAACCGCTTAGCGGCTCAAAGAAAGTGAAAAACCGCAACCATTCGAGACAAAAACATAACTCAAATCATGATATGTAATTTTCAATATTTACAAGAAAAAATGCTGCAGCCCCTACTTGGCCGCAGCATTTTTCAAATAGTTAATAAAGCTTGTAAAAGGATCTCTTCTTCTTCAACAGTTACTGTGCGCAGATCAATCAAGATTTCATCTCTATGAATTCGTACAATGATCGCTGGCTTATGTTGTGATCTTAATTTTTTTGATAGTTGGTCTGCCGTCCATTTTTTATGTCGAATAATAGCTGTATAGGAAGAAAGCTCTACATCTGGCATTGTGCCGCCGCCAATCTGGCCCACACTTTCCTTTAAAGCAACTTCATATTGATCAGAATTGCTTAATATTACACTAACAAATGCTTTTGTCCGCATCTCTAGCTCTTCCTTTGTCACCAATAAATCTCTAATGACAGGAATCGAGCGAATGGCTGAATCACCTTTTAAGTAATCGAGTAAGGTCCCTTCCAAAGCAGCCAATGTCATCTTATCAACACGCAGCACTCGAGCAAGCTGGTGTTTTTTTAATTGATCAATAAGCTTTTTTTTGCCAGCAATAATGCCCGCCTGCGGCCCGCCGAGTAACTTATCACCACTAAATGAGATAATGTCTGCCCCCATCTTTAACACATCTTTTACAACCGGTTCATTTCCAATTCCGTGCCGTTCATAATCATAAAGCGCCCCACTGCCGAGATCCTCATAGAACACTAGCTTCCTTTCCTTTGAAAGTACTGCTATTTCTTCTGTTTCCACTGTTTTCGTGAAACCAATCACTTTAAAATTACTCGTATGCACCTTCATAATCATCGCTGTTTGCTCTGAAATAACCTCTTCATAGTCAGAAAGATGTGTTTTATTTGTTGTTCCGACTTCAACAAGCTGTGCGCCACTTTCCTTCATAATTGAAGAAATTCGAAAAGAACCACCGATTTCGACGAGCTGTCCTCGTGATACAATCACTTCCTTATTACTCGCCAAGGCCTTAAGAACCAGATACACAGCAGCTGCATTATTATTAACAACCATTACAGCCTCGGCACCTGTCAATTCCTTTAGCAATCCCTCAACATGACTGTGTCTCGAACCTCGCTCCCCTTCCTCCAACTTATATTCTAAATTAGAATAATGAAGAGCAGTGTCGACCACATGGTTAACCGCACGTTCACTAAGCCTTGCACGCCCTAAATTCGTATGAAGAATGGTCCCAGTCGCATTAATTACTCGTTTTAACGTATAGCTATAGTTCTTAGAAACGACATCTGCTAATTCCACGAAGAATAAATCAACAAAATCATCACTTCCTGGCTCAGGTCCTTGCCAATTTTCATTCATTATTTCCAACCGAACTTTTTCAAGCATTTGTTTCATTTCTTTTGTCATATGTATAAAATCAAGCCCGTTATTTTCCATTAAAAAAGCAAAACGCTCATCCTTTTGCAGTTCATGAACGGGTGGGATATTTCTTAATAAATGCTTCAATTTATCTCCCTCCAATTTTCCCAATTAATTATACCATTTATCATTCATCTCCAATCAATCCTTTTAAAACATTAAAAAAAGTCCATTAGTGGCATATTACATTTTAAAGGAGTCATCATAAATTGAAGTATTTTCGAAAACCACTTTTTCACGAAAATTATAGGAGTTGATAAGTATGTATATTGAAATTGGCGATCGTGTTAGTCGTGTCGCGCTTATTGGTACCGGATTTGTAGGATCAAGCTATGCTTTTGCACTAATGAATCAAGGCATTGTCAATGAATTAATCATGATTGATTTAAATGAAGACAAAGCAAAAGGAGATGTTATCGATTTAAATCACGGAAAGGCATTTACCAATAATCCAACACATATCAGATTTGGTACTTACAATGATTGCAAAAATGCAGACTTAGTTGTTATCTGTGCCGGAGCGAATCAGAAACCTGGCGAAACACGCCTTGATTTAGTGGATAAAAACTTAAAAATTTTCAAAGAAATTGTTGAACACGTAATGGCTAGCGGTTTTGATGGAATTTTCCTTGTTGCAACGAACCCCGTGGATATCTTAACCTATGCAACTTGGAGATATTGCGGTCTTCCAAAGGAACGTGTAATTGGTTCAGGAACCATCTTAGATACTGCTCGTTTTCGTTTTTCGTTAGGTGAGTACTTTAATATTGCACCGAGCAATGTGCATGCTTATATCATTGGTGAACATGGTGATAGCGAGCTGCCCGTTTATAGCTCTGCCTATATCGGCTCTCTGCCGATTATGACATTTATCGAAAGATATGATAAATACAAAAAAGAAGATTTAGATAATATTTTTATCAATGTACGGGATGCTGCCTATCAGATTATAAAAAGCAAAGGAGCAACCTATTATGGCATTGCCATGGGATTGGCTCGAATAACAAAGGCCATCTTCAGCAATGAAAACTCCATCTTAACTGTATCTGCTCATTTGGATGGGCAATATGGCGAAGATCATGTCTATATCGGTGTTCCAGCAGTATTAAATCGAAATGGAATCCGCGAAATTATTGAGCTGAAATTAAATAAAGATGAACAGCAATTGTTTCAAAATAGTGTGAATGTATTAAAAAGCTATCTTTCTCCTTATTTTCATGAGGTGAAACCGAGGAACTAATCCTGTCTGCGTGGTGAATTAGGATGGAAGCAATGCCGCTGCTAAAGATAAAAAAATTAGAAATGCCGTGAACAAGAATGATTAATGTAGTTAACCCTCCATAAATGAGCTCTTATGGAGGGTTATTTTTAAAAAACACCTATATTTAAGCCAGTTAAAATCTTCTCATAAAGAGGAATTGAACTTCTATTCTTGCATCTTTTCAATTATGTCCTGTGACTTTGGAAATAAACCTATTTCATCCTTGGAGTAAATCTTCTCTCCGTTCACAGTCACTTCGAATTCTCCACTTGAGCCTGGGATTAACTCCATTTTAGTTATATTGGAACGAAAATGAGTAAATAGCTCTTCCGCAAAACTCGCAGCTTTTGGCGCATAGTTGCATTGCATGCAGAATTCAATTTTCACTTCGTAGGTTTTCATTTATTTTGACCTCCACGTGTAATATTCATAATTTTACACCATTGTAGTACAAATGTTAGTTTTCCACAAATGATAGATTCCAATCAAGTGATTTTATTATTCAATAGATGTATACTGTTGAATGGAGGTGGTATGATGAGCGAACAAGAAAAAATCCGCTTGACTTCATTGTCAACAAAAGCTGGCTGAGGCTGCAAAATTGGTCCTGAGGACTTGTCGCAAGTTTTGCGACTATTGCCGAAACAAGAGCCTGTGCCAGAATTACTTGTTGGACACGAAACAAGCGATGATGCTGGTGTATACCAATTAACTGATTCAATCGCCTTAATACAAACGATCGACTATTTCACACCTATTGTCGATGATCCATATATGTTTGGCCAAATTGCAGCTGCCAATGCACTAAGTGATGTTTATGCGATGGGAGGACAACCAAAAACAGTACTAAATATTGTAGGGTATCCTGTTAAAAAACTAGGACCTGATATGTTAGCAGAAATACTAAGAGGTGCAGGAGATAAAGTGAAAGAAGCTGGTGCAATCACGGTAGGAGGACATTCAGTTGATGATCAGGAGCCTAAATTTGGTCTTTCTGTCACTGGTATTGTTCATCCAAACCATGTTTGGAAAAATGTTGGCGCCAAACCGGGGGATGTACTTGTCCTAACAAAGCCAATTGGTGTTGGAATTATGACAACCGGTATTAAGCGTGGAGCCGTTACCACAGAACAAGAAACAGAAGTAACCGAAACAATGGCTTCACTTAATAAAACGGCTGCTGAAATTTTGACCTCCTTCACACCCCATGCAGTAACCGATGTGACTGGCTTTGGACTACTTGGTCATGGAAGTGAAATGGCGCGCGGAAGTAACATAAGCTTCGAGATTAACTATAATCATGTCCCGGTACTTGATGGTACATACGAACTAGCTGTGAAAGGTGTTATACCAGGAGGTTCAAAAGCAAACCATAAATGGCTTGAGGACGAAGTAGACTATGGATCAGTTTCTCTCGATGAACAATATATTCTATGCGATGCCATTACTTCAGGAGGATTGCTAGTTTCTATGGAAGAAGAGGAAGCGGCTCAATATGTACAGCAATTGCATAATGCCGGGCTGAAAAGATCAACAATTATTGGGCGAGTAATCGAGAAGCAGGAAAAACTCATTTATTTGATAAAGTGAAACTTCAATCAGTGGGGGAGTTCCTTTCCCCCACTGATTGTTAGTTGAACTAATCACGCTCAGAAACGCCACGTCCTGTGGCTTTCGCCTGACTAGGACATCCTGTCCGTCGTCGGGCATTTACGGGCTGTTGATCCCCCACTTAGAATTTTCAGTTCTATCCATTCCTGAAGTAGGGATCTTACAGCCCGTTAATCTGCGAGAAAGTGAAGGTGTTTTTATGGATGTGCAGGCATACTTAAAACGCATTTCAGTTGAAAAGGAAGAGCAATTAACATTAGAATACTTAGCAAAACTCCAGAAAAATCATATGGAAAACATTCCATTTGAAAATTTAGATGTCACACGTAAAGTCGAAATTAAATTAATTACCGATCGCTTTTATGAAAAAGTCATGGGAAATGGGCGTGGAGGATTTTGTTACGAGCTTAACGGGCTATTCCAACAGCTCTTAACAAAACTAGGTTATCGTTCTCACCTAATAGCTTGCACCGTGAAAAAGCTTGAAGGTTGGGCAAAAGCCGATACACATGCTGCAATTATCGTAAACTTAGATCAGCCCTATCTTGTCGACGTTGGCTTCGGTGACTCTGTTCGCCAGCCAGTTCCCTTAACTGGAGAGGAACGGATTGATGTGAGCGGGACGTATCGGGTGGCTCAAACTGAGCAAGAATCCTATGATTTACAGCGATTTGATGATGAAAATCATTGGAAGACTCTCTATCGTTTTACAAACGATGTTAAGAGTATTAAGGATTTTGATGAAGGATGTCTATATAATCAAACTTCACCAGATTCTACTTTCACCCATGGTGATATTGTCACAATTGCGACTGAGGATGGACGTATAACCTTATCTGGCTTAAACGTTACTCAAACGAAAAATGGGCAAAAGGTAAAATGGGATGTAACGGAAGATGAAAAAATCAAGTTGCTTGAAAAGTATTTTCACATTCATATATAAATGGAAGCTAATCACTGCCATTTAGCACATAGAAAAAGGAATTACCATATGAATGATCCATGTAAGCTTGAGGAATCTGTCCTCAAGCTTATTTTTTTCGTAACAACTTGACTCCTATTAAAAGAAAAACTGTATATTCTAAATATCCTTCTGGTGTATATACACTTAGTCCTCTCAAATAATTTCTAACATCGCAACCTTTTTTTCATACAAACGTCTATTTAGTAAGGATCCCCATTTCCAAATTTAAAAATAATAAAGAAAGAAGCGAATGGATTATTCTTTTTACCTAATTTATGTGCAAATCTTAAGAATGGATGTGAGAAACTGATGAAGAAAATCATATACATACTCTTATTCACGTTAATTTTCGCAATTGCTGCCTGTAGTACAAATGATAGCGATAGTAATGGCACCAGTTCCAACGGTGAACCACTGTCAGCGGTTAAAGATAGCACCAAACCTTATGTAAAGGGGGTAAAAAATGTAGATGTCCTAAATACTCATGGAAGCATTGAAGGGTTAGAAAGAATGCAAAGCTTCTATGACAACTTGAAAAATGGTATTCCTTCTAATTTACGAATTGTTCATTACACAATTGAAGGAGATCCAATTGTTACAGATTTAACCTATAACGGAGAATCACTTGAGGTGAAGGATGATACCACCCGAGATGCATTTGGAAGTGGGGAAATAAGAACTAATAGCTGTAGTAATATGATTGAGGAAGTAACGCCTACTAACACCTCCTATATTGCTGTCGGCTGTAACGGTGGAGCTTCCGGGAATGAAGAAATCTTAAATATTAGCTACAACATGAGTCAACAGGATCTATTTGAGTTTGAGCTAAAGTACGGAGTGAACCTAGAAAACGAAGTTAATACAAAAACAAACACGACAAAAAAAGTAATCAGTGCAGATGAAACAAAAGTAATAAGTGATTTTATCCTGGCAGCAAATGTGAAGCAAGAAGTGTATAAAAGATTAGTGTTTGCAAATTACTTAGCTGATAAGGATTTTGAGACTACATGTGATTCTAAAGAATCGATGAATTATTTTCTAATAGTACACATTAACGGAGGAAAGCGTGAATTTCGTTGGTCAGCTTGTGATCAGAGCAATGGTGGTAAAAAATTCACTGAGATAGCAGAATATATTATCAGTCAATCCGAAAAATAGCAAAGTGAAAAGCATGGGTATTACCAATAAAAAAATACACGAGATTTCCGAAGTGAAATGTCGTGTATTTTCCTTTTTGCTTTGTCTTTACTTACCTAACTTTGCTAACATATCAGCAGTCATTTTTGCCAAATCGTATTCAGCCTTAAAGCCCCATTCTTCCTTCGCAGCTGTGGCATCAATCGAATTCGGCCAACTGTCAGCAATCTTCTGACGGACTGGATCTACTTCATAGCTCATTTCAAAGGTTGGAATATGTTTGCGGATTTCTGCCGCAATCCCCTCTGGGTCAAAGCTCATTGCCGTCACATTAAATGAATTTCTGTGTAATAATTGAGAGGCATCAGCTTCCATTAATTCCACAATTGCATTTAACGCATCAGGCATATACATCATGTCCATATAGGTTCCTTTACCAATATATGAAGTATAACGTTGATTCTTAATTGCTTCATAGTAAATTTCCACCGCATAATCAGTTGTTCCCCCACCAGGAGGAGTAACATAAGAAATTAACCCAGGGAATCTTAATCCTCTCGTATCAACACCAAATTTATGGTAATAATAATCCGCTAGTAATTCGCCAGCAACTTTATTCACCCCATACATTGTCGTTGGACGTTGAATCGTATCCTGGGGTGTATTATCCTTTGGTGTAGAAGGTCCAAATGCCCCAATTGAGCTAGGAGTGAAGAATTGGCAATTTAACTCACGAGCTGTTTCTAATGCATTCATCAGTCCGCCCATATTTAAATTCCAGGCAAATACAGGATTGGCTTCCGCTGTTGCAGAGAGTAATGCTGCCATATGAATAACTGTATCGACATTATATTTTCTAGCTGTTTCAATCATTGTTTTCGAGTCAGTCACATCAACAACTTCAAATGGGCCTGATTCAGCAGCTTCTGAATCATTTTTTCGAATATCTGTCGCAATAACATTATCATTTCCATATATATTTCTTAGCTTCATCGTTAACTCGGAACCAATTTGCCCTAGAGCACCTGTAATAAAAATCTTTTTCATACTATTCCTCCATCTCTTCCCTATTCAAAAAACTCTCTGTCTCAAAAATGGGATCTTAAATGATACCCATTTCCTTCCCGACTTTTTCATAAATGGCGAGAGCATTATCAAGCATTTCTTTTGTATGTGCTGCAGATGGCATATTTCTTACTCGACCTGTTCCTTTTGAAACCGTTGGAAAAACGATTGATTTTGCATAGACGCCTTCTTCATTTAGCTTTTTGCTAAATTCTTGTGTCTTCACTTCATCCCCAATAATACAAGGAGTAATTGGTGTTTCACTATTACCGATATCAAATCCTAATTTCTCTAGGCCGGCTTTTAAATAATTGGCATTTTCCCAAAGCTTCTCATTTAGCTCCGTGCTTTCCATTAATAATTCAATGGCTTTCGTACTAGCAACCACATCTGCTGGTGTTAATGCCGTAGAGAAAAGGAATGGTCTGCTGCGAACTTTCAGCCAATCAATTAGCTCTTTCTTCCCGGCTACATAACCGCCAACTACACCGATTGCCTTAGAAAGTGTACCAATTTGAAAATCAATTTTGTCAGATAATCCGAAATGCTTAACCGTTCCAGCTCCATCACCTAATACGCCAGAACCATGTGCATCATCTACATACGTGATAAGGTCAAATTCTTCAGCAATTTCAACAATTTCTGGAAGTTTTGCAATATCTCCATCCATTGAGAAAACACCATCAGTTATGACCATAATTTTATTATAAAGTCCTGATTCCTTTGCTTCCCTTGCCCTTGTGCGCAAATCTTCCATATCAGCATGTTTCACACGGATAATCTTCGCTTTAGACAGACGGCAGCCATCGATGATCGATGCATGATTTAATTCATCTGAAAGGATCGCATCATTTTTATCCATAACAGCCGAAATTGCTGCCATATTACAATTAAAGCCTGATTGATAGGCAATCGCTGCCTCCGTATGTTTGAACTCCGCTAATTTTTCTTCAAGCTTAATGTGAATATCTAATGTTCCATTGATTGTACGAACAGCACCAGCTCCAACGCCATACTTGCTAATTGCTTCAGCTGCCGCTTTTTTTAACCGCTCATTTGTTGCCAGCCCTAAATAGTTATTGGAAGAAAGATTAATTAGTTCCCTTCCATTGATTTTGATAACTGGACCATTTGGACTTTCTAACGGGTCAATCACATTGTATAAACCCTTGTCCTTTAAATCTTCTAGGTTTTCTTTTAAAAATGCATCTAACATTTTACTTGACATAATTAAATCCCCCAGTTTGATATATTCTCACTTCTTGTCACCTTACGAAATACACTTGTATTCCTCAGAAAGACATTAATAACCTTGTTATGTAAAGGATTCTTACATATTACTTTAACATATTTTTATTCTTTGTACATACTGCGAGGACATATTTGAGATCTTTTTCTAAATCATTTCATCCTTGTTCTAGTTTGCTCACTTTATTTAAAAAGTACCAATTTGCCAAAAAAAATTAAAGGACACTAAATTGTAAAATTCTATCCAATATCATGCAGGAATATAAAGTCTTAAGCTTGAATTAGTACTGAAAGGTCTTTATTAAAAATTGTTCTTTTTTTAAATCCTTTTCATACAAATATACTACTGTCACTTTTTAGGACATCCCTTTGTTTTAAGTTTCTTCATTACATATTTTTCTCACTTACTATGGTATTTCCTCAATTTCTATTTATTATTTTATTATATTAATTTTTTATTTATATTAATTATAAATAAGTATTGATTTTTTGTTGAGAAGTGTTATCATTTTATTCAGGAAGCAAATAAATTTAATTATATGGGGTGAATGTTTAATGACTACTAATAATAATCTTACAACAAGCTGGGGAGCTCCTGTTGGGGACAACCAGAACTCAATGACTGCCGGTTCTCGCGGTCCTTCATTAATTCAAGATGTACATTTACTAGAGAAATTAGCTCACTTCAACCGCGAGCGTGTTCCTGAGCGTGTTGTTCATGCAAAAGGTGCTGGTGCACATGGGTATTTTGAAGTAACAAACGACCTTACAAAATATACGAAAGCAGACTTTTTATCTGAAATAGGCAAACGCACACCAATGTTTATCCGCTTCTCTACTGTTGCTGGTGAGCTTGGTTCTGCTGATACGGTCCGTGACCCACGCGGATTTGCGGTAAAATTTTATACTGAAGAAGGAAATTACGATTTAGTAGGAAACAACACACCAATTTTCTTCATTCGTGATGCCATTAAATTCCCTGACTTTATTCATACACAAAAAAGAGATCCAAAAACACACTTAAAAAATCCTACTGCTATTTGGGATTTCTGGAGCTTATCGCCTGAATCTTTACACCAAGTCACATATTTAATGGGTGATCGCGGCATCCCTGCAACTTTAAGACATATGAACGGTTATGGCAGCCATACCTTTAAATGGACAAACAAAGATGGCGATGGCGTATGGGTGAAATATCACTTTATCGCTGATCAAGGTGTGAAAAATATGGATGTTAGTCTAGCGGCTAAGCTTGCTGGTGAAAATCCTGATTATCATACAGAAGATTTATTCAATGCAATTGAAGAAGGTAACCACCCATCTTGGACTTTAAAAGTTCAAATCATGCCTTTAGAGGATGCAAACACTTATCGTTTCGATCCATTCGATGTAACAAAAATTTGGTCACATAAAGACTACCCATTAATTGAAGTAGGGAAAATGGTCTTAAATAGAAATCCTGAGAATTATTTCGCTGAGGTTGAACAAGCAACCTTCTCCCCTGGGACACTTGTACCAGGAATTGATGTATCACCTGATAAAATGCTGCAAGGCCGCTTATTTGCCTATCATGATGCACATCGCTATCGTGTTGGCGCGAACCATCAGGCACTTCCTATCAACCGTCCGAAGAATGAAGTGAAAAACTATCAGCGTGATGGTCAAATGCGCTTTGATAACAATGGCGGGGGTTCTGTCTATTACGAGCCAAACAGCTTTGGTGGTCCAACTGAAGTGCCAGAACATAAACAAGCTGCATATGCAGTATCAGGTGTAGCTGAAAGTGTAGCGTATGATCACAACGATCATTACACACAACCTGGTGACTTATACCGCTTAATGTCTGAAGAAGAACGTGCTCGCACGGTTGCAAATATTGTGGGAGCAATGAAGCCGGTGGAAAGAGAAGATATTAAACTCCGCCAAATCCAGCACTTCTATAAGGCTGATCCTGAGTTTGGTACTCGTATTGCTGAGGGACTTGGATTGAAAGTAACGCAGGAAGTAAAGTAATAGATTGATAGTATATAAGGAAGGGATCCGTTGAAATTACAATGGATCTCTTCTTTTTTCGTTATCTAGGAAATTATAAATTTGAATGTTGTGGATAACTTTGCGACAAGTTTGTCTGCATCCAGCTCCAGCGCCTACCCCCTCGAGGTCACAAGCCAATCCTCCCAGAAAGGTAAAGGACACCTTTCCGTGAGGCTCGTCTTGTGCTTGTCGGGGGTGATCAAGGCGCTTGCGCATTTGTTTTTTTATGAGAAAAAATCTTGTAAAAAGTAAAAATGGATTACTTTATTAATTTCATAAATTCCCTTATAAATGTGACGAATGAATGAACATTGAATAAGACTCGTGCAAACGATTACAATGGTGTATAATAAAAAAAGCCCGGACAAATATGCAATACGCGATTATTAATAAAAGAACTTATGTATCTTTCTTTTATTGGCAAACCTTTTAGCGGGTAAATATTTATAAAGGACTAACTATTTTATGACTGTAAAGAAGATTGCCTGGATTACTGACAGTACTGCCTATATTACAGATGAATTGAAAAAGCATCCTGATGTTTATGTTATCCCATTATCCATTACATTTGGGGACGAAACGTTTGAAGACGGGATCGATTTAAATACAGAACAATTATATAGCCGCATTGGTGCATCAAAAGAAATTCCCAAAACCTCACAGCCATCTGCAGGGCGTTTTGCTGAGCTCTTTGAACGGTTAAAGGGTGAATATGATTCTGCTGTTGCTGTGCATATTTCTGGAAAGTTAAGTGGGACAATTAATAGCTGTCTTTCCGGAGCTGAACTGGCTGATTTTCCAGTTGAAGCTGTTGATTCCAAATCAATGTCTTATGCCATAACAACATTAATCATGAAAGGCATGGACCTAAGTGAGAAAGGAATGTCTGGTCAAGAGATTGCTAAATTCCTTCAGGAAGATGCTGCTAAATCTGAGAACTATATATTACTAGGAAGCCTTGATCAATTTTACAAAGGTGGAAGAATGTCAGGAACCGCCTATTTACTTGGCAGTCTCTTAAAAATAAAACCGATTATTAGAATTAATAATAGTGGTGAGTTTGAGCTTTTTGATAAAGTACGTTCTGAGAAAAAGGCAATCAAGCGCATGTTAGAACTATTAGGTGAATCATATAAAAAACACTCGATTTCTCAAGTGCAAATTTTACATGGAAATGTGTATGATAAAGCGAAGGAACTAGGAGTAGAAATTAAAGCTCTTTTCCCTAAACTAGATATTTTTATTGGTGAAATAAGCTCTACAATTGCCGCACATTCAGGTGAAGGAACACTTGCTACAATATGGCATAATGAGTAATGATGATGATTTAAAATGAACAAAAGAGCCTATTTCAAATAGGCTCTTTTTGCTAGTTATTATACCCATGTATACATATACTTTTCATCCTCGATCTTTTTTGCCTGCTTAGCAATTTTTAATGGCCTGAACGTATCTATCATAACAGCAAGCTCCAGCGTTTCTTTCTTGCCAATACTTGCTTCAGTTGTTCCAGGGTGTGGCCCATGAGGAATTCCGCTCGGATGCAAGGTAATTGATTCAAGATTAATTCCTTTTCTGCTCATGAAGTTGCCTTCCACATAATAAAGGAGCTCATCACTGTTCACATTACTATGTGTATATGGTGCTGGAATTGCCTCTGGATGATAATCAAACAACCTAGGAACAAAGGAACAAATGACAAAATTATGCCCTTCAAATGTTTGATGAACAGGTGGAGGTTGATGAACTCTCCCTGTAATTGGTTCAAAATCTTCTATATTAAATACCCATGGATATAAATACCCATCCCATCCTTCTACATCAAAGGGATGGTGGTTTAACACATGGGAATGGAGATAGCCTCTTGTTTTTGTAATGACCTCAAATTCCCCTTTTTCATCAAAGGTTTCTAATTTCTCTGGTCCCCGAATATCTCGCTCACAAAATGGACTATGCTCCAAAAGCTGCCCGTATTCATTTCGATATCTCTTTGGAGTCGTTAACTGGCTAAAAGATTCAACGAATAATACTTTCGTCAATTCACTATTATTGGGAATCAGCCGGTAAATCGTTCCGATTGGGATCACAACGTAATCACCAGGTCGATAGGTAATTGTTCCAAACATTGTCTCTATCCGTCCAGTACCGTAATGGATAAAGATAAGTTCATCACCATCCCCATTACGATAGAAGCTTTGCATTGGTTCATTTATCGAAGCCGTTCCAATCAATAAATCTTCATTTCCTAATAAATATTCCCGTGCCTTCAGTGCATCCCCCTTTTTCTCCACATTATTTGTCATCAAGTGACGGTGCTTTAATGGCCCTAGTTCTTCATATTCTGGTAAGTACTTACCAATTAATTCCGTCCGTATGACCTCTGTTGGCATATAATGATGGTATAAAATTGATTGTGATCCAGAGAAGCCCTTCGTGCCCATAACTTGCTCCCGGAATAGACTGCCATCTGCCTTCTTAAATACCGTATGGCGTTTATGCGGAATTCTTCCCATTTGGCGATAAAACATTTCCCCACCTACTCACTTTTAATCTTAATTAAATCCTAACAACGCTCTTCAACTTATCCTATTCCTCAACTGTCCTAAGGCAGTAATTTCTAATTCAACCTCATCCCCCGGCTCTAGCCAGCGATGCACATCTGTTCCAAGCTCCAAAATACAGCCGCTTCCAACGGTTCCAGATCCAATAATCTCCCCTGGATATAAAGTAACCCCTTGTGAAGCCCGTTCAATCATTTCTTCAAATGAATAATAGATTTCCTTCAGATTTCCCTCTGATAAGAGAACTCCATTTATCTTTGCTCGCATGGTTAAATCAAAACTATTCTCTACACGGTATTCTTCCAATTCATCCTTTGTTAATAGAAAGGGGCCGATCGATGTAGCGAAATCCTTCCCTTTTGCTGGTCCAAGTCCCACCTTCATTTCTTTTCTCTGGATATCTCTTGCACTCCAATCATTCAGAATGCAATAGCCAAAAATATATTCATCCGCATTTTCTGCTTTAATATCTTTGCCTTCTTTCCCTATCACACAAGCAATTTCCAATTCATAGTCAAGCCATTCACAATTTATGGGGCGCGAAATGATTTCATCTGGCCCTTTCATTGCCAAATGATTCGAAAAGTAAAACACTGGAATGTCGTACCACTCAGGAATCATTTCTAAACCTCGATTTTCTCTTGCTGTCTTCACATGCTCTTCAAAAGCATAAAAGTCACGAAAACTTTTCGGATTTGGCAGTGGTGCTTTTAGTTCAATTTCTTCAAGCAAATAAACGCCCTTGCTGGTTGTAAGAAGTTGCTGTTCAGTAGAGATATATTTCATAAAAAATTTATGGTTTTCTAGAAATGACAGCATATCTTTTGGCAAAATCCCATTTGATGATTCATACATATCAACAACATAGCGATCATTTTTGATCCAGCCCGCCCTTAATGCTCCGTCCTTTTTTTGAAAGGTTACAAATTTCATAGCATCACTCCGTTTTTCTGACTAATTCAAACATATCTGCTAGTGGCTTCGTATACATTTGTCCAGCCATGCGTCCCACTGGTTTCAGATTCATAGAATCGATTCTGCCATTTTCATATAGCTCATCTGCCACATGAACATGCTCTACTTTTCCAATAACTAAGCTTCCAGCTCCAGCCTGCTCTCCAAAATGAAGCACTTGATAAAGAGAGCATTCCAGGTGAACTTTTGACTCTTTCACACGAGGCGGCTTCACTGTTTGGCTGAGTTCCTTTGTCAGACCAGCTCTTTCTAATTCATCAATATCCGCTGAATACTCAGTCGCACATCTATTCATTTTCTCTGTCCACTCTTCACTAACGATATTAATAACAAATTCCTTCGTTGCTTCAATATTTGCAAGTGTATCTTTTTTCTTCCCATCTGTCCCTCTTCTCATAGGCGAGAAGCAAATTAGCATAGGATCCGCACAAACCGCTGTAAAAAAACTGAAAGGTGCAGCATTACCTACTCCGTTCTCGTCAATTGTTGTGATCAAAGCAATCGGTCGAGGCAAAATTGAACCAACTAATAATTTGTAAGCATCCTTCCACTCAAGATTTCCGGGCGTAATCTCCACTGGCTACACCGCCCTTTCAATTAATGCCTCTTTTAATACATACAAGAATGCTTCATTATCTTCTCTTGTACCGAGTGTCATCCGAAATGCATCTTCAAAGCCTTGCAGCTTCATTTGCCGAATAATAAATCCCTTTGTAATTAACTTTGCAGACACGGGATATTGGCTATAAACATAGATGAAATTTGTTTGTGATGGAAAAAAGCCGACGCCCATTTCGAGTAGCTGCTCACAGACAAACGCTCTTTCGATCGCATTTTTTTCCGCACATGCCTCAATAAAGCTTTGATCATTAAGTGCCGTTACTGCAGCTGCTTGAGCAATTTGATTCACATTGAAAACTTCCTTCACTTTATGAAGCTCTTTTACTATCGAGGAATCCATCATTCCATACCCAACTCGCAGTCCAGCAAGACCATATATTTTTGAAAAAGTGCGGAGAATGATCAAATTCGCATGCTTTTTCAGTAATGGCAAGGACTCGAGATAATCATCGGTTGTGACATATTCATAATAAGCTTCATCTAATATAATCAAAACATTGGCTGGAACGCTTTCAATAAAGTGCAAAAGCTCAGCTTTTCCGACAATTGTACCTGTCGGGTTATTCGGGTTACAAATGAACACCATTTTTGTTTTCTCTGTAATTTTTTCATACATACTTTCTAAATCATGGACTCCATTTAATAATGGGACAGTGATGGCCTGCCCGCCTTCAATAATGACATTCGATTCATAACGAGGGAATGTCGTTGCTGCCATCACAGCTTCGTCCCCATGATTTAAGTAGGCTCTAGTCAAAAGCCGGATAATTTCCTCCGAGCCATTACCAATTAAAAATCGATCTTCCTCTATCTGATAAAATGATGCTAGATTTTTGATAAGTTTTGCTGTAGTCCCATCAGGGTAAAGGTAAAGCTGATCTATGCATTGGCTGATCGCTTTCTTTACTTCAGCAGAACTGCCATATACATTCTCGTTATCAGACATTTTTCTAACCTTTTTTAGTTGATACTTTTCTTTTATTTCTTCTGGTGAATCACCAAGTGGATAGGAAAAGATACTTTCTATTACGCTTCTCGTCTGTATTTTCATAATGAAAAAACACCTCATATTTTTAGCGAAGTTACTAAAATAAATGTAGTTTGTAAAGGTTGATTTGCGCTCCAGGTTACTCGCTTTCCGCGGGGTGGGCGCTGAGCCTCCTCGGCGCTAGCGCCTGTGGGGTCTCAGCTGTCCCACACTTCCCGCAGGAGTCTCGCAACCTTCCGCTCCAATCAACGAACTAATTGTCAGACGTTTTCATTCAAACAACTTAATCAATAAAAGCTATCTTTTAGATAAATGGACCTTAACAAAAAATCAATTTTATTTGCAAAACTCCCTTATAAGTAAAGGGAGTCAATGATAATTATAGATTTCCTCGTCTTTCTTGTTCACGTTCGATTGATTCGAATAATGCTTTAAAGTTTCCTTCTCCAAAGCCTCTTGCGCCTTTGCGCTGAATGATTTCAATAAATAAGGTTGGGCGGTCGACGATTGGCTTTGTAAAGATTTGCAGCAGGTAGCCTTCATCATCACGGTCTACTAAAATACTTAACTCTTTAATTTTGTCAATTTCCTCATCGATCTCTCCGACACGTTCAGCCAGCGCGTCATAATAAGAAGCTGGTGTGCTCAGGAATTCCACGCCATTTCTGCGAAGGATGCTGACTGTGTTTACAATATCCTCTGTAAGGATAGCTAAATGCTGAACACCAGGACCGTTGTAATAATCAAGATATTCTTCAATTTGTGATTTGCGTTTTCCTTCAGCTGGCTCATTAATCGGGAATTTAATTCTCCCGCCATTATGCATTACCTTCGACATAAGCGCGGAGTATTCTGTCGTAATATCCTTGTCTGTGAAGTGGGTCATTTCTTTAAAACCCATGACATTTGCATAATAATTAACCCATTCTTCCATTCTTTCTACATTCCCAACCACATGGTCAATGCCAATAAAACCAGCATCTTCGAATGGCACATTCATTTCTAGCTTTTCATAGCCAGGCATAAAGATGCCTTTATAATCCGATCTTTCAACTAATGTATGAATCGTGTCACCATACGTTCCAATGACTGCCTTTTTCACAGTTCCATGCTCATCTTTTAATTCAAATGGCGGAGTAATCGCAATCGCCCCTCTTGATACAGCTGCCTCATATGCCTTCTCGACATCATCAACAGCCAATGCAATATCCTTTACTCCATCACCATGCTTTTTAACAAATGTAGCCACTCTGCTGCTTTCATTTAATGTACCTGTGATTACAAGACGAATTTTCCTTTGTTGCAATACATATGAAACTGTTTCTCGATTTCCTGTTTCAAGACCAGAATAGGCAACAGGTTTAAATCCGAAAGCAGAGCAAAAGAAGTGACAGGATTGTCTCGCATTACCCGAATAAATTTCTAAATAATCGACCTCTTTAACTGGAAAAAAATCCTCTTGCTTTTGTACTTTAGAAACTGTTTTTTCTTGCATTTTAACCCCTCCTGTTTTTATAAAAATACAAATATTCTGAATTAATTAAATAATATATGAATCGTGTTAATGTTCTCAAGAGTACAAGTTAAAGCTATGCTACACATCTGCACTAAAGTGTATTTGGCATGAATCCTAAACTTTGAGTCTTTCTTTTTTTGTAACAAGCGGCAGATGTATTGCTTGATTTTTTAATGCCTCAGCAGCTTCTAGTAAACCTTCATTTATACTTGGATGCGGGTACAGTGGAAACAGCAGATCTTCATCACGAGCAACCATTTCTAATGACAGCACTCCACTAGAAATTAACTCAATGGCCCCAGAGCCAATCATATGCATACCAAGCAAAGCATGATTTTCTTTATCAAATATTACTTTAATAAACCCTTCCTTTTTCCCTAAAATAGCTGCATAGCCATTACTCGAGAGTGGAAATTGTCCCATTGAAATCTCATATCCTTGATCAATCGCTTCTTGTTCGCTGAGACCAGCACTTGCAATCGGTGGTCTTGTGTGAGCAACGATCGGCAAAAAGCGAAAATCAGCTTCTGAGAAAATTCCCGCAATTGCTTCCGCCGCTGTTTTTCCTTGCTTAATCGCCTTTACAGCTAATGGCGGGCCTTCTGTCACATCCCCAATCGCAAAAATATTCGGTTTAGATGTTTGGCATTGCTCATTCACTTTTATAAAACCACTTTCTGTTTTCTCAATTCCAATTCGTTCGATTCCGATGTTTGCTGTATTTGGCGTAGGGATGGAAGAAACGAATAAATGCGTGCCTATTAATGAATCTTCCTTATTTTCTAACGAAACGATAACCGCTTCCCCATCAGTATAAGCAGAAGAAATATTAGTACTTTTAATTACTTTTATTTGATTCTTTTTCAATATTCGCTTCAGCTCTCGATTTATCGATAAATCAAAAGAGAAATCATTCTGATCCATAACCATTGTCACTTCAGAACCGTAAGCATTGAAGGCAAATGCCATCTCAAGCGCAATATAATCATTTCCATAAACGAGCAGCTTTTCGGGAAGGATTTCTAGGCTCGTTATCGACCAAGAATCTAAAATTCGATGATGATCAGGCTTGATTCCTGCTGGTGCATTTGGTGAACTTCCTGTCGCGATAATCGCATGTTTAAAACGAAATACATCATATTGCTCCCCATTTTCTACCCCTATTTTATCTTCTGATAAAAAGAATGCAGAGCCTGCAAGCAGTTCAACTTTGTTTGCGGCACATAAAGCTTTAATCCCTTCACGGAGCTGATTGATTGTTCTCATTTTATAAGCTTGAAGCTTTCGTAAATTGAACTGAACGGAATCACTTTCAATGCCAATTTCTTCAGTTTTTTTCATTGAAATGAATGTTTCTGCACTGTTCGTTAATACTTTTGACGGAATACAGCCCTTATTTAAGCACACCCCTCCAAGCTGTTCCTTTTCAATAAGTGTGACCGATTGACCGAGCTGTGCTGCACGGATGGCTGCATGGTAGCCCCCTGGACCTCCGCCAATAATAATGAGATCCCGTTCATGTGCAAGTTCACCAACAACCATCTATACCAACTCCAGCAAAAGCAATTTTGGATCATGAATTAATTCAGCGAAACGACTTGTAAATCGGACAGCAGTTGCCCCATCAGCCACTCGGTGATCAAAAGACATTGAAAGATTCATAATCGATCGGATGATAATTTGATCATCATCTGTTACAACAGGCATTTTTTTTGTTTTATGGAAGGAGACAAGTGCAACCTCTGGGTGCTGAATAATTGGGGTAGCTCCAATGCTTCCACCTAGCGGGCCGACATTACTAATTGTAAATGTCCCACCTGAAATATCTTTCAACGTTAATTGATTTTCTAATGCCTTTTCCGTTAGCTGTTTCATTTCTGCATGAATCGACCGGATGGATTTCTTTTCAACATTTCGCATGACAGGAACGATCAAGCCATCTTCTGTATCAACAGCAATTCCTAAATGATGTTCATGCTTTAGATGGATCACTTCATTTTCCTCATCAAGTCGGGCATTGAAAATCGGAAATTCTTTTAGGCAGATCGATAATGCTTTTAAGAAAAACGCCGTTGCAGAAATATTTTCATTTCTTTTCTTTAATTCATTGCGAAATTGAATGAGATCGGTCACATCAACCTCTTCAAAATGCGTGCAATGTGGAATTGTAAATAATGAATGGATCATTTTTTTCGCGATTTGCTTTCGTCTGCCCCTAAATGGGATTGTGTCATTTGCATATGAGGTTTGTTCAGAGGATGCAACTATTTCTTCTTGTCTGATTGCGGTTTTCGTTTGTTGTGAAGCAGTCATAAATTGATAAACATCTTCATCGATAATCCGTCCTGCTGGCCCTGAACCTGAAACTTTTTCAATATCAATCCCATTATCTCGGGCAATTTTTCTCGTAAACGGGGAAGCTAGTATTCGCTTATCATGATTTTGTCTAGTGACTACTATCCGTTGATTTATTTTTTCCATAGGCGATCTTTCAGCTATCTTCTTTTCTCTTTCTGGTATGATCTGTTTTCTATGTTCTTTCGAATTTGATGCATCTAAGATTAATAATGTTGTCCCGACGGTAACAGTCTCCCCTGGCTTTACCTTAATCTCTCGAATGAATCCAGCTTTTGGTGATGGAATTTCGGCAGTCATTTTATCTGTTTGCACCTCGATCAGTGGATCATCTGCTTGAACATAATCACCAGGTTTAATAAGAAAACAGGTAATCTCTGCTTCTGTCATCCCCTCACCAATATCATGCAGTTTTACTTCCATTGTTCCCCTCCTAAAACGCCATGACTTTTTCAATTGCATGGATAATCCTTACTTCGGTTGGTAAATAATGATCCTCAAATCCAAAGTAAGGAACAGGTGTATCAAATCCGGTTACACGTTCTGTCGGCGCTTTCTGATATAGAAAAGAAGTATCATTAATAATAGCTAATACGTCATTTCCTACCCCACCAGTCGCATGGGCCTCATGGACAATGACCGTGCGGCCAGTTTTTTGCACTGATTCGGCAATAATGTCTTTATCAATTGGGAAAAGTGTCCTTAAATCAATAACTTCACATTGAATTCCTTTTTCTTTTAGTTCATTAGCTGCTTTCAATGCAACCGGAACCATCGCTCCCCAAGAAATGACTGTGACATCCTCCCCTTCAACAAGTTTCTTCCCTTTACCGATTTCTACTGTATATTTTCCTTCGGGTACTTCTTCCTTCGCAGACCGATAACAGCGCATCGGCTCTAGAAACAAAACTGGATCCGGATCTTCAATCGCTGCAATTAGCAAGCCTTTCGCATCATATGGACTTGATGGGCAAACAACTTTAATTCCTGGCATATGGGTAAAAATCGCTTCCGTACTATCACAATGTATTTCCGGTGCCCTTACTCCTGCTCCGTACGGGGCTCGAATCACCATCGGAACCGTATAATGGCCCATTGTTCTCATTCTAAGTCTTGTTGCATGGGTCATAATTTGCTCATAAGCAGGATAAATAAATCCTAAAAACTGGATTTCAATAACAGGCAAAAAACCATTGACCGCAAGCCCAATCCCAGCTCCTACAAATCCCGCTTCACTTAACGGAGTATCCATAACGCGTCCCTCTCCATACTTTTTCAGAAGTCCATCGGTTGCTCGGAATACACCGCCGTTTACCCCAATATCTTCTCCTAGCAGCACTACCTCTTTCCGTTCAGCCAACATCGTATCAAGTCCATCGGTAATTGCTTGAATTAGCGTCATCGTTTTCGTTCTTAATGCAATACTCATTGATTCACCTCCCTATCAATCTCAGATACTCCTCTTTTTGCTGCTTAATCTGCCAAGTCGGTTTAGCAAAAACATGATCGAAGATTGCTGCTGGATTAGCTGGTGGAAAAGCCTCCATTTGTTCAACTGCTTCTTCTATTTCCAGAGAAGCCTCCCGCTCGATCGCATGAACCCAGTCCTCATCAAAATCCCCGTTGTTTTTTAACCATCTTTCCAATCGAAGAATCGGATCGGTTTCTTTTCTTCGGCTAATGCTCTCCGATTGATCGCGATATTTCGTTGGATCATCTGCTGTTGTATGGGCACCATACCGCCAAGTGACAGCCTCAATTAAAGTTGGTCCAGCACCATTTCTTGCTCTTTCCAATGCTTTTAATGTTTCAAAATAAACAACAAATACATCATTGCCATCAATTCTTACACTAGGCATATCATAGGCTAATGCTTTTTGAGCGATCGTTTTTGAATTCATTTGTTTTTCTATCGGAACTGAAATGGCAAATTGGTTATTCTGATTAAAAAAGACAACTGGTGCTTTAAATACACTTGCAAAATTTAGCCCTTCATGGAAATCCCCCTCAGATGTAGCACCATCACCAAAATAAGCAATGGCCGCGTTTTTTGACCCCCGCATTTTTTCTGCAAGAGCAGCACCAGCTGCATGCGGAATTTGTGTGGCAATTGGAATACCAGGTGGGAAAATCCGTTTGCCATCTGGAGGTATGCAGCCTTCATTTCTTCCATTCCAAAACAAAAGGATGTTTCTTAGAGAATGGCCAAAGACAAATGCCGCTCCATGTTCACGATAAGTGGGAAACATCCAATCCGATGGGTTTAATGCGAGTGCGCTGCCAACCTGTGATGCCTCTTGCCCTTCGAATGGCGCATACGTGCCGATTCGCCCCTGCCGCTGCAAGCTGATTGCCTTACGGTCAAACAAACGGATTCTTACGAGCTGTCTGTAGAAGCCTTTTGCAAGCTCTGCCGTCACCTTCTCTTCATATTCAGGTGAAACAATCCTACCGTTTGGATCCATTATTTGCTGGATCGGAAACTGATTTTCCATTTTCTCACCCTTTGCACTTTGTTTGATTTACACATAAATATAGTAACAATATTGTTTTTCGTTCAAAAAAAATTACGTTCTAACTGCCCATTTTGGTCGTTTCATATGCGAAAAGAAGCTATTTCTCCTTGATCTTGCTTCAATTCGATTCTCACAAAACTGATTGGCAGCTTCAATGGTAGTAATCCCTTTCGCATCTGCGTATTCATAAATATTAAGAAGTGAATTATAAATGGCCTTTGTTTTTTGGAGCACTCTTTCCTTGTTCGGTGTATAAAGCTCATCCGCTACTTGGATAAGGCCACCCGAGTTGACGATATAATCTGGAGCATATAAAATGCCCTTTTCTTGAAGTTTTTGACCGTGGCGAAGTTCCAAAAGCTGATTATTTGCTGAGCCGACAATCGCCTTTACGTTGAACTGGTCAATTGTTTCATCATTAATAATCCCCCCCATTGCACAAGGGATAAAGATATCTGCATTCGCATGATATATTTCTTCCTTATTTAATACCTTAACACCTGCACCAATCATTTTAGCTTTTGTTAGAAGCTGATCTATCGCTTGCTGATTAATATCTGTAACATATAAATCAGCTCCTTCTTCCAACAATCGTTCTGCTACCTTTAATCCGACCTTACCGAGTCCTTGGATGGAATAGCTTTTGCCTGCTAAATCATCTGATCCTGTCAATGCTTTATTAGTTGCCTGAAGCCCGTAAATGACACCTTGTGCCGTTGGAATAGATGAATCTCCACTCCCCCCATACACCTCGTCAACTCCAACGATGCAATTTGTTTCTCTTAATGCATGGACAAAGTCCTCTGGGCTTGTTCCCATATCTGTTCCCGTATAAAAACGGCCGTTCAACGATTCTACAAATTGACCAAAGGCCCGAAACAATTCTGGTGTTTTATCCTTTCGCGGATCACCAATAATCACAGCTTTTCCTCCACCGAAATCAACATCAGCTGCAGCACATTTATAAGTCATTCCTTTGGATAGCCGAAGCACATCTTCAAGTGCTTCCTCCTCACTTGCATAGGGAAGCATTCTACATCCTCCTAATGCAGGCCCAAGTCTTGTACTGTGAATGGCAATTATTGCTTTTAAGCCAGTAGATTCATCATTGCAGAAGACAACTTGCTCATGCTCTTTAATTTTTGCGAACATATTCATCTTGAACTTCCTCCTAATCTATTTGTTAACGCTTACATTCCATGGGCAGAAAACTCTTTTAACTAAACTTCTAATTGTTTGCTATTCAAGCAAACTGGCAATCTTTCTTTTTGAAAGTATCACCTGTTTGACTTCTCCTGTCCCAATTAGCTTCTTCCCATTACATACTGAAACTTCGGTTATCACAACATTTTCTGCTATTTCAGATACAATGGCTGTTATCGTTAGTTTGGCTCCTTCTGGTGATGCGGCTAGATGCTTCACGCAGACTGCTCCTCCCATTCCTTCCTCATGCTCTTCTAAGTAAGGCAGAATTATCTTCCGCGATACCCATTCCATATGGTAGACCATAAATACTGTTGAATAGGCTCGATGAACGATCTCACCTTCAAACTGCGCAAACATATCTGAAGTAACTTCTATTTCGATTACTTCTGTATCCCCCACCTTCATGCCTTGCTTCATTTCATTCACTCCCAAATTCAAATCTTGAAAGCTATTTTCAAGAATCACAAGATAAAATGCATCACTCTATATATGTATGACGTTTAATTAACGATATAATAACATTTCGTTTAATTAGTAGTCAATAAATTGTAAAAATTATAAAAATTACTTTTTTTCTTTTAAACACAATAATAAAAAGGATTAACTAGCTAAAAACATCTAATTAATCCTCTCATTTACTTTTCCTTCAAGATAAAAGTGTTCGATCGCTTGCCATTTTCGTACCTCTGATGCGTTGAAACTCATTTAATAATTGTTCAATCGTTAAACCGCCTTTCTCTTCCTCATTTACTTCTAAAATAATTTGGCCCTTATCCATCATGATCAAACGATTGCCAAGATCCAGTGCCTGCTGCATATTATGGGTAACCATCAGTGTCGTTAAATTGTATTTTTCAACAATTTCCTTCGTTAAATTAGTGATTAGCTCAGCACGTGCAGGATCAAGTGCTGCCGTATGCTCATCTAATAAAAGAATGGCCGGCTCGGTAAAGGTCGCCATTAATAATGAGAGCGCCTGCCTTTCACCGCCTGATAATAAACCTACTTTTGCAGTTAACCGATTTTCCAGCCCAAGATGGAGGGTTGCAAGTACTTCTTGAAAATACTCTTTCCGTTTCTTTGTTACCCCTTTTCTCAATGTTCGTGACTTATTTCTTGAATAAGCCATCGCTAAATTCTCTTCAATTGTCATACTTGGCGCCGTTCCAGCCATTGGGTCCTGAAAAACCCGCCCAATTAATTTTGCTCGTTTATATTCTGAAATGGCGGTAACATTTTGACCATCTATTGAGACGCTTCCAACATCCGGAGCCATAACACCAGAAATCATGTTCATTAACGTTGACTTTCCAGCCCCATTGCTGCCAATAACGGTGACAAAATCGCCTTCTTTTAACGTTAAATGAATGCGGTCAAGTGCAATTTTCTCATCAGGCGTCCCTTCATTGAATACCTTATGAATCTGTTTTAATTCCAGCATCTGCCTCCCCCTTTCTTTCTGAGGTGATCTGGCTGATTGCTAGATTTTCAGCACGTTTTCTTGCTTTTCGTTTCTTTTCTTTAGATGCATCAATTATTTTCGGCATAATAAGGGCTAGAATAACAATCGTTGCCGTAATCAACTTCATATCTCCTGGCTCAAGAAAATCAACACGAAGAGCTAATGTGACAACGATTCGGTAAATAATCGCCCCACCGATCACTGCTAAAGTCGTCCGTGCAATGGTTTTGGTCCCAAATATGGCTTCCCCGATAATAACAGATGCAAGCCCGATGATAATCATCCCAATTCCCATTCCAACATCGGCAAATCCACCTTGCTGGGCAATTAATGCACCAGAAAACGCAACCATCGCATTAGAGATACCAAGGCCAAGAATAACGGTTAAATTCGTATTCGCAGAAAGGCTTCGAATCATTCGTTTATTGTCACCTGTTGCTCTAATAGCTAAACCAATTTCTGTTTGAAGAAACTTATCTGTCAAAAATTTAATTGCAAACGTAACAAATATCATGAAAATGAGAATTCCCCATGTTCTTGGCAAGCTGTCACCAAGACCAATGCTTGTAAAGATTTGATTAAAGAAAGAGTCTATCCCCATTTTTTCTGATACATTACTTACACTTGTCATTGCTGTATCTGTGTTCAGCAAAGGAACATTCGATTTCCCCATGATCCGAAGATTGATTGAATACAAGGCAATCATCATTAAAATCCCGGATAGAAGTGCATTTATTTTTCCAAGCGTGTGAAGAATTCCTGTTATACAGCCTGCAAAAAAACCTGCGATCAGCGCTACTATTGTCGCGATAAATGGATTTACTCCACTAACGATTAGCGTTGCCGAAACGGCTGCTCCTGTTACAAAGCTTCCATCCACTGTTAGATCAGGAAAGTCGAGTACACGAAAGGATAAATACACACCAAGAGCCATAATGGCGTAGATGATGCCCGATTCGAACGCTCCAAAAATTGCAAACATTATGAATCACATCCTCTATTATTCGCCATCAAAGAATTCAGCAATTTTTTCCCACTCCTGTTTCACTTCAAGTCCTTGTGCTTCTGCGGCTTTTTTATTAATCATTAATGTTAAGCTGCTTGGAAGCTCTACTGGAATTTCAGATGCTTTTTTATTTCCTTTTAGAATATCTGCAGCCATTTTTCCTGTTTGATAGCCAAGATCAAAATAGTCAAAGCCACTTGCTGCAATCGCACCACGCTTCATTGAATCAAGCTCACCAACGAAAAGAGGAATCTTTTCACTGTTTGCTACAGCAATTACCGATTCTAAAGCAGAGACTACAGTATTATCTGTTGGTACATAAATTGCATCCACACGGCCTACTAATGATTCCGTTCCTTGTCTTACTTCAGCAGACGTTGAAATGGATGCTTCAACGACTGTTGCCCCTGCTTTTTCAGCTAGCTCTTTTACTTGAGCAACCTGCACTTCCGAATTTTGCTCGCCTGCATTATAAATAATACCGATTGTTTTTGCTCCAGCTTCTTCAACGATAAAATTAATTGTTTTTGCTGTTCCATCTGGATGGTTATCTGTTGTACCTGTTATATTTTCCCCTGGCTTATCAAGAGCTTCCACAAGTCCTGCGCCAACAGGGTCTGTAACTGATGTAAACACAATGGGAATATCCTTTGTTGCATTTAACGCACTAACAGCACTAGGGGTGGCATTTGCGAAAATAAGATCAACCTTATCACCAACAAAGTTATTGGCAATGGTTTGAGTGTTATTCATATCCGCCTGAGCGTTCTGAAAATTATACTCAACATTGTCTCCTTCTTTAAATCCAGCTTCCTCCATTGCTTTTTTAAATCCTTCTGTTGCTGCATCCAAAGATGGATGTTCAACAAACTGGGTAATACCAATTTTGAATGTTTCCTTTTCTCCTGAATCAGCCGTTGGTTCCTTTGCCGGTTCGTTAGCAGCTTCTTTCCCACAGCCACTTAATACAAGTAATCCTGCGGCAAGAATGAAAGAAAATGCCTTTAAAGATTTTTTCACTTTTCAAAACCCCCTCTAATTTTTAAAATAAAACACTACCAAATGATGATAGTGTGAATTCCCTATGTAGATGATCCTTGTTGAATGGTGCTCTTCACTTACTTACATTCAGTTTATATGATAAGTACTGTGAATAACGTAATTATAACGTTATATTATCACTCTAAAGAAGGAATCGTCAATAATATTCTAAAAATTTAATATATTTAGATTACTATTTAAATTATATGAAATCAACAAGAAAAGCATACAGAAAATCTTCCTGTATGCGTTGAATTAAGATCTTATAAAGTTGAATTTCTACTAGCAGCCAAACTTTACTGCCCCTTCATTTGCGATAAATAATGTAAGGAGCGCTCGAGAGCTTTATTTGCTTCCTCTACCATTTTTTCTAATAATTCTTGAACCGTAGGGATATCTCTGATCAAGCCTGCAATTTGTCCGCCGTTCATAAATCCTTCATTCCCTTTCCCTTCAAGGGCACCTATTATATGAAAAGATTCTGAAGTTAGTTGATTAAACTCCTCTAAGGTAATGCCATTTTGTTCATATAGTAATAGTTTTTGAGCATAGTCGGTAGCTAATACTCTGCGAATTCGCCCAACAGAGCGGCCAATAATCATTGTATCGTGATCAGAAGCATGAATGATTTGCTGTTTGTAGGCGTTATGAAATGGGGCTTCCTTTGTTGCAATGAATCTAGTTCCCATCTGAACTCCACTTGCACCAAGAGCAAGCATTGAAGCCAATCCTCTTCCATCGCCAATTCCTCCAGCAGCAATGACTGGTATGTTAATAGCTTCAATAATCTGGGGAATTAATACAAGTGTAGTCGTTTCGTGAGCGGAGTTAATACCTGCAGCCTCATACCCCTCTGCAACGACTACATCAGACCCAGCAGTTTCTGCCTTTTTTGCCTGATGCACGGTAGCACAAACAGTTATCACTTTCACCCCCTGATCATGGAGCTTAGCGATATACGGGGCAGGGTTACCGGCAGACAGAGATACTACTGGTACATTATATTTCATAACAAGAGAAAGAATTTCTTGAACAAATGGTGATACGGTAAGAGCCACATTGACAGCAAAGGGCTTCTCTGTTCTTTTTTTCGTTTCCTTAATTATTTCTTCCACTTCAATTGGAGTCATCGTTCCTGTCCCTATTGTCCCTAGCCCGCCAGCTTCAGAAACAGCAGCCGTTAGGATGGCATTGCTGATATTCCCCATTCCACCTTGAATAATAGGATATTTGATTTTTAACAAACTTGTTAAACTGTTCAGAGCGATCTCCCTCCATGTACTGTCAAAAAAATAAAAGTGATACTTCAATCAGTAGGGGTCTTACAGCCCATTAATCTGCAATAAACGGATGAGTTAATACATTATAGTCTTCATCCTTATGGCGTAATTCATTGCCTTCTTGAAAAACAACTTCAAAAAAGCGGGAGGCAGGTTCAGCTAGCACTCGATAATAATCACTGAATAATGAGGCTGCATGGCTGCCCAGCCATTTCTCTGGCAACAGTTCTTCCGGAAGTCCTGGATCAATGAAAAGGAATTTTCGATATTCGTGTACGAGTTTTGTTCGCTCCACAAAACAATCAGCATCTGTTTTATTCCCTTTTTGGATTTCATTTTTATCAATAATATACCTTTGGCTATAAACAGAAATAAATTCTAGATACTTCTCATTAATTTCATCTAAATTCCAGCTTTTTTCGACTAAACGGATATTCTCTTGCGGACCAGCATATTTCGAAACAAAAAAGTCAACATAATCGCTAATCTCATATTTTTCAATCAGATCAAATACTTGTTTTTCAAGATTATTGGCTGATATCCAACAACTGTTCGAAAGCGTACCGAATCCGCTCCAAACAAGTTCTTTCCTAAGTTCATCCCTTACATTGCGAATTTCTTCGGGTATGTTGTACATAAGAATTCGCCACTTTCCATCCCATGTTTCAGGCATTAGCTTAAAAATCCGTTTCGCCGCTTCATCAATTCTCTTTTGTCCCCGTTCAGTCAATGAATAATAGCTTTTATTGCTGATTTTCTCAGACTGAACCCATCCTTGCTTATTCATTCTTGAAATAGCTGCTCGAACTGACTGGTCGTTATGACCAAATTCACTTAACAGCTTAATTAAACTGCCAATCCAAATTTTACTTCCATAATGAGAAATATAATCTCCGTATAATGTGAATATCATTGATCTTGTATTCAAGTTGCTTCTATCCTCATTTCGTTTCTATAATCACTCGTAAAAAATACGTCATACCACTATTCTACTAAAAAAATGGCTCTTCTTAAAAGCATTTTTCAAAAAAGATAATAAATGCAAGTATTTTTTGCTAATGAAAACGTAGTGGGTAGAGGTTGATTTCCGCTTCAGGCTGCTCCCTTTCCGCGGGGTGGGCGGTGAGCCTCCTCGACGCTAAAGCGTCTGCGGGGTCTCACCTGTCCCACTCATCCCGCAGGAGTCTCGCACCTTCCGCTCCAATCAACCAACTTTTTTTACACTTTCCATTCACAAGTCTTATTTTAAGATTACATTCTTTTAGATTAATAAATAAATAAAAGAGACGAGCACCTCATTTTAAAGTGCTCGTTTAAGTAGTGAGTGAAAAGAAAGTAACACGCCTAAATTATTCTCCGTGAAAAATAGGTTTTCTTTTTTCTATAAAGGCTTGCACACCCTCTTTATGATCAGCTGTTAATCCTGCAATCCGCTGTGCCTGCGCATCCCTTTCCAAGCTATCTTCAAGCGATGTTTCCCAGCTGGCTTTTAAATTTTTCTTAATCAAGCCAATGGCAATCGTAGGCATGGATGCTAGTTTCTCTGCAAAAGCCGCAACTTCCTCATTCCATTGTTCAAGCGGAATTACCTTCGTTGCAAGCCCTAATTCCTTCGCACTGAGTGCTGTGATCTTTTCACCTAAAATAGCTAATTCTAATGCTTTTGCGTGTCCGATCAGCTTTGGCAAATAATAGAGATTTCCTGCATCAGGTACGAGGCCAACATGGATGAACGCTTCGACAAAGCTGGCCTTTTCCGATAGAAGGCGGAAATCACAAGCTAAAGCAAGACTCATACCTGCACCAGCTGCTACTCCATTTACAGCGGCGACAATTGGCTTCTCACATTTGTGCAGCTCCATTACCATCGGATTGTATCGACGTCTAAGGACTTCCCCGTGATCCATATCGTCATTTACTCCTCCGAGATCTTCACCAGAGCAAAATGCACGTCCTTCACCTGAAATGACTAAACATCGAACCGCTGAATCATTGTTTGCCTGTTTCACTGCTTGCTGAATTTCTTTATTCAATTGCTCTGTAAAAGCATTCAATTTCTCGGGTCTGTTTAATCTAATCCAAGCAACTTGATTAATGACTTCATATTTGACTGTTTCATACATCGCTTGTATGTACACCCCCTCTATTTCCCCCTAAAATTTGGCCGGCGTTTCTCCTGAAAAGCCTTCATTCCTTCTTTTTGATCCTCAGTAGAGAATAATAGATAGAAATTCTTACGCTCGAAATGCATGCCTTCATCTAATGGTGCATCCACTGCTTTAAGTACAGATTCCTTAATAAGCCGTATTGAGAGTGGCGCTTGATTCGCAATTCCTTCAGCAAACTTTAGCGTTTCCTCTAGAAGGACTTCCTTTGCGGTCATGCGATTAATGATGCCAAATTGAATAGCTTCTTGAGCGCTAATTCTTTTACCGGTAAAAAGCCATTCCATTGCTTTTGTTTTTCCGACGAGCTTCGTTAAGCGCTGCGTTCCACCCGCGCCCGGCATAACGCCGAGATTCACTTCTGGGAATCCGAATTCAGCATCATCAGCAGCAATCAGCAGATCACAGCAAAGAGCAAGTTCAAAACCACCCCCAAGGGCAAACCCTTGGACCGCACCAATTATTGGCTTCTTGATCATGGCAAGGCGATCCCAATCCTTGAATTGGTTGCGCAGCTCAAAATCAATTGCATTATCATTGGCCATTTCGTCGATATCAGCTCCAGCAGCAAATGCCCTGCCATTGCCGCTTAACACAATGACACGAACCTGTTCATTCTCTTCAAAGCCTTCCATTGCAGAAAGAATCTCGGACACCATCGGCCGGTTGATAGCATTTAATACTTTTGGACGATTTAATGTAATTTGACCGAGATTTCCATTAATGGACGCTTCAATATATTCGTAGGAGTTAGTCATTCACTTCCTCGCCAATCATAAGGGTGATGAGATCCCCAGCAAATTTCATCGCATCTTTTCCAGAAGCTTTGCCCTCATCTGTTCTCATCGCTGTTTGCAATGCCTCATGACTATCATAAAACATTTCACACATCAAATAATATTTCCCTTCTCCGCCCATCGGACTGCCTACAATTCTAGTAACCTCCATTTTTCGTAGTCCAGGGATTTTTGCTGTTAACGGACCATGCGTTTCAAAATAATGCTTATCAAAAGCCTCTTTATTTTCAGGATGCTTGTAAAGAGCGATTAGTTTTACCATTTGGACAACTTCCTCTCAAATTTTGATGATTTATTTTAAAAAAATTTATTTTGTTTGAGTAATTTCCATTATTTTTGCAATATTCTGGTATTATTTTGCAAAAAATCATTTATTTTTGCAAAATCTGATTTTACCTAAACTACATCATCGTTGAGACAGGCTTCATCGCCTCAAAGGGATTCTTACACGCTTTACAGTAAAGGATGCTGCGGCATGCGGTCGGACCAAAGAGATTTTCTATCGTCGTATAAGTCGACCCGCAATAAGGACAATCGACATGCCATTCGCCAGTTTCAGTGATATGCTTTGGAGGTGGAGCAATCCCAAACTCCTTTAACCGCAATCTTCCTTCTGCTGAAACTCTGTCTGATGTCCATGGCGGATGATAGATAAATTGCACATTGATTTCCTTAAAACAATTTAATTCAGCAATTGTCTCAACTACATTCTTACGAATAATATCCAGTGCAGGACAGCCCATAAAAGTAGGAAGAAGCTCAATTGTTACCTTTTCCATACTTACTTCCACTTTTTCTACCATTCCTAAATCAACAATTGAAATTGAATCAATTTCAGGGTCCTTCACTTTCTGAAGTGCTTCCATCACAATATTTACATTTTGATGAGGCATTCCGCATCAATCCTTTACAATTTTTACAGAGTCATTCCTCCTCTTATTCTCTACCAGTTAGCGGCTGGATCAACTTGATATACTTCACTAAGAACGAGTAAGGCATCCTCCAAATCCTTAGAGTGCTCTCCTATTCGTCCGTCACCGCTTTGCATACTAAACTGGTCTGGCATTGCCAGATTCACAGAATCGAAGACAGGCTGCATAGATCCCTTCCACTTCTGCTTTAGAATTTCCTCAGATTCAATTAAATTGAACGCAGCCATCTCTTTACTCAAAGGGCCAAGTGTTAGCAGCCCATCAAAGTCAGCACATACTCGCTGGACGGCAGCTTCCATCCTTCTTCTAGCCTCATCTCCAGCTTGCATCAATTGTACAAACCACGTTTTCCAATGTAATAGATGATAGTAAAGCTCCATATTCACTTTAAGTGCCACGTTTGCAAGCGGCTCGTAGGATGAATTTTTCAAGGATTCCATCCGGATCTTTTTCGCTTGAACATAGAAATAATTTCTGACTACAGCGAATGCCCAGTCATAGCGCGGTTTTATTAAATAATGACCAGGCCCATTCACCATTTCTAGCAAAATAGCATTCTTCCGTTCTGTCGCTGGACGAGCATGTGCAAGATGATCCATATTTCCCTCACCAAGATCACTTAGAAGCTGATAAAACATCGCTGCATGGCCCATCATATCCTGGCTAATTGAAGAGAAAGCAACATCCTCCTCAATATGAGGAGCAAGGCCAAGCCATTCAGAGCCCCGGTAGGCGAGAATGAAATCATCATCAGCTAGCTGATACAAGAGTGAAAGTAAGGCAGATTGATAAGCTTCATCCATTTTCACTTTTCTTCTCCTCTCCCCATGACAGAATTTCTTTCTCATCAAGCATTCCCTGTTCGTATTGACGCCATTTTTTCTTTAAATAGCCATATCCTTTCGTATTGCGGTAGTCCTTATTATCAAGTCTTTGCAACGATTGCTTTTCCTCTAGGCTCATTTTGCGGATATCAGAGCGCTTCACAACCCAAATGTCAGCGACCGGCTCTCTCCTCATAAAATTCTCCTGTGCCATAATTAAGGCAAGCTCACTATTCGGTGCAAGCATGGAAAATTGATATTGGAGAGGGGAGGTATCCGATCGTTTGCTAAAAACCTCGAATTCCTGATAAAACCCCTCACTCTTCAAAAGGTTCTCTCCTTTCATATCGATCTTTATTTTGCTATATTCAAAGCCTCACGCACCCACTGATTTTCACTATACGCCGTCTTGCGAAGCTCCAAACGATCTTTTGATTTCGGGCCATTATTCTTTATGATGTCTTTAAAGCGATTCCAATCAGGCTGTTTATATACCCAAACATTCTGATCCTCATCAAAATGCATGGTTTCATCTGGAAGTGTTAGTCCTAGAGATAACACTCTTGGAATATATTTTGAGAAAAAGTCCTGTCTTAGCTCTTCATTTGTCTTTGTCCGAATCTTGTATTTAATCGTGATGTCTTGCTTTGAAGTTCCAGTTGTGGATGCGTCCGCAGGTCCGAAGAACATGAGAAGCGCTTCCCACCATCGGTTGACAGCGTCTTGAACCATTTCCCGCTGTTCCTTAGTGCCTTCCGCCAATGCCATAATAATGGCCTCCCCGTGCTGAGCATGAAACACTTCCTCCGCACAGATTCTTTTTAATGCCCTTGCATAAGGACCATAGGAAGCATGAAGCATATTCGTCTGTGAAATAATCGCAGCCCCATCAACAAGCCAGCCAATTAATCCAGCATCACCCCATGTTGGTGCCTCCATATGAAACACATTATGAAATTTCAGCCGGCCGCTAAATAAATCTTCCATTATATCCTCTCGTGTTTTGCCAAGAGGCTTCATTAAATCCTCAGCCACACGAAGCAAGAGCTGGCCATGTCCCATTTCATCCTGTACCTTAGCCATGATGCCAAGCTTTCTTTTTAATGAAGGTGCTTTAGGCACCCATTCTTTTTCAGGGAGTGCCCCCATGATTTCACTAATACCGTGCATTGAAATTAATTTAATTAGTGTAAACCGATACTCGTCTGGCATCCAATCGTCAGCTTCAATTTTCTCCCCTGCTTCAATCCTCTTCAAAAAATGCGCGTGCTTTTCCTTCTCGGTTAACTGACTTGAAAAAAAGACTTCTGACAATGCCCTCACCTCCTAATTTGATTTGCTTAATTCATTTTATTTATATATAACGTTTATTAGACGTTATACTTTTTATATGTCATATATTTAACACAAAGATACCGTGTAAACAGGTAAAAGTCAATTAGTTTTCAGAAAATTTAATAATTTAATTTTACACAAATATGTTCAGGAAAGATGACCGGCAATTTATTTTTGAAAATGCCTATGGTGTGCACGCGAATGCGTTTTATTCGAATGAATAACTTGATGAGCGGGTACAGCAAAAGCATTTTCGTGCTCTAACAATATTATTTAACTAGGCCTTGAAAATAAAAAAATACCCACTAATTCTACAAAGAATCAGCAGGTATTTGGTCTATTTCCATTCTTTCAGTTTACTAATAATCTTCTTTTTCCATTCAGAAATGAAGGTCTTCTCTCCCTTAGCTGTTTTCTGTTTATGCCATTCATTATAACTGGCCACAGCAATGAGGATAGAACCTGCAATAAGTAGATAGGCCCACCATGGAAGGTTGCCCCAGTACGGCCGAGTCTGTAATAGAACGTTTAGGAGTAACACACCTGAACCAACAAAGAAATACGATTTAATGCGAAGGAACATCCCTGCTAACATGGCAGCAAGCGAAAGCGTTCCTAAAATAAGCGCATCATAAATAGTTGAGCTGGCCATGCCATCAGCAATAAGGATAAAGGAAACGATGGTTAACACTGCCCATTGCAGCAAACCTGTTTCTTTCTGGAATTTTCCTTTTAAACAACTACGAGCAAAGATAGTAACCGCAACAAAAGGAAGGGTATTTAGCTCCACCTCTATCAACTCAGGTATGTTTATTCGACCAATAAGCGCGTAATAAGGCTCGAGGAAAAATAGGCCTGATAAAAGGATCGGAATCCATGCATTTTCAGATTTGATCCGTTTTCTTTGTAAAAACAATACAGTACTTATTAGAAGTCCTGGAATAAGGAGTGTCCACAAGGCTTCAGTTTGAAATGGATACATAGTTGCGAAAAATAGAAAAGCAATAAAGGAGTAACTATCCATATTTCTCAATCTTCCATTGATGGTCAATAAATTCTTATACAGAAGTTGACCACACAAAGCCAATCCAATACCAAATCCTCCAATAATTATGAACTTGCTAATTGTAGCCATCCCACTTAGAAGAAGGAACCAGATTGCCCCAATAAATAAAAGCAGCAATGGAATGCCAACAAGGAAATCCTTGCGAATTAGATGGAGGAAGATGATTAATCCTGCCGTATACACGACCATTGCTGAGAAGGAGGTCCCTCCAAACGGATACGAAGCAATAAAAGCTAGAATGCCTATCAGTGAAAAAGGAATAAAGAAATAAATGGTTCTCTGTTTATCTGCTGGCTTAGCAAAAATCCAAAAAACAAATATGATTCCGCTTATCACTAAAAAGACAAAATCACTATTACCACTAGGAAGCAGCTCCCAGAAACTCGTCAAAACAATCATAAATAAAGCTAGAAATGCACTATAGAGGAATAGCTTTATCTTCCACTCCTTACGGCATATCCTGGAGCTAATCCAGTATGCCGCCACTGAAGCAAGAAAACCCCAAATGGACTTTTCCCAAAATAAAAATAAGGTAAATACGAGCGAAAACGGTAAGTTCACATGTCCAATCCACGAAAAGCCTTTTGATAGCTGTGGATCCCTTTTTAGAAGATACCAGGAAATAGCAAGCAAAAGAACCGCACCTAATGGTAATTGAATCCATTTTAGGATTTCTAAATTGACATCATTAGAATGGATCGCATTCAAAATAGCATAATACGAGAACAATGCAACGACAGCAATTGGAAAGGGAATCCACTTAAATTTTGTAAAGAAATAAAATGAAAGATACATTCCAATCCCAGCTAATAGAACCATTGGACGCATCCAAAAATCATTTATCGGGGAAAGTATTGACGTACTGATTGCCATTGTATAAAACCCTTGTGCAATGTAAAATGCATTTCTTGAAAATAATGGATGCTTCTTGAATTTCCAAAAAAAGCTAAGTAGTAATAGTGAAGCACTTGATAAAACATAATTCATTGCTACCCCAAGATTGTCTTTATAGAAAAGGAAAGCGCTACGCATCTCCTCTCCAAAGAACAGAAAAGCAAATCCTAGAGAAATGGGTATGGCCCATGGACTGGCGATTGTATATAGGCTTCTATCATCAACACGAGCCGTGATAACATTCACAAAACTAAAGATCAACAGCATTATACCAACGATCAACCAATCAAACATTAAAAAGCTACCCACTATAGAAAGAAGCATAATAACTAGGCCAACATCTCTAGAACTTCGAACGATAATCTGTACGAAGGTATATTTGACAGCAACGCCAAGAATCATAAATAGGACAAAACCAATAAAGAAGATAAGCAGCATGATGTGTTCAAAATCAAGAGCATTATCAAGCATTACAACAATTTCAAATAATGCAGTCGCTAAAAAGACAGGACTTAAATAGGCAAACAGCCTATTTTTCATCATATTGGCAAGATAAGTAAACTGCGCAGCAATAATCAAATAGGCAAGAAACAGGACAATTGAAGGCTCATTCATTCTTAATAAAATGCCTTCCACACTGATATATATAAAGGCTAGGCTCGAAACGATTGCACTTGTAAGCCGAAAAACCTTTTCCCACTGACCATTGCCATCTAGAACTTTAGGAACAGCTAAAAACCCTGCCCCTACTAACACGTATAGCATTGGACCAAATGCCTCCAATATTGAATATTCAATCAGTTGATAAGCACCATAAACAACCATAACACTGAAAACAAAATGAAACTCTTTCCTTCCCGACACAAAAACCATTGATAAATAAACAGCTGCTGTTAGAAGGATATTAAAGCTGTAGAACACATGGCTATTGAAGAAAGAAAGCATCAATAAGGTCGACAGAATTAAATTAATTTGAGCGAAATAAACAAGTTCCTTTGTAAAAAGCTTTAGACTGTCTTTATTCTTTAACCAGTGATAGCTTGCAGCGAGTAATGCATTATAAAGCATCATCCCGAAATAAAAACCATCTTTATCAAGCTTGAAGGAAGCAAGGAGAAAGCCAACTCCAGCTGTTAAAAAAAGATAAGCAAACCACACAAATAGCCTAGATTTTAATTTATTTGCAAATACCGTGTAGATTGGAAATAATAAAAAGCTTCCGATTGCACCAAGTATAAATCGGCCTTCCCCTGTAAAAGACAAATATGGCCCTAATAGTTCAAACCAGCCAATCGATAAAATAAAGATAGGAAGAAACAAGCTTCCAAGCACGATAAATGCAAAAGATGTTCGCTCAATCTTAAGTATCTTCTTAGAAATATAGGCAATTCCATAAAATAGAAAGGAAACAAAGGCAATGGATCCACTCTTCATCCAATTTGACATCACATCCCAATTACTTGTAGCAACATAGAGTCCTCCAATTAACAGAAAAATGACGCCTAAATGTAGAAGCCAAGATATATTTTTTTCACGAACTTCTTCTGCTGATAATTTCTTCTTTTCCACTTTTTTGACTTGTGGAACAGGCTTGTCGACAGTTTTAATCTGGACAGCTTCAATCATTTGTTCGGATTGTTTAGGTTGTTCAAATTTCCCTGCTTCTAGATCAGCGTGATACCTATAATAAGCAATCATTGTTTTTTCATATTGCTCTGCTGAAATATACTCCTTCTCCTTCAGTAAATGTAATTCATTTCGAAAAATTTGCTTCAATTCCTCTTTCGAAAGAGAATCCATCATTTCACCCCTTAATCACACCAATATCTTATTGTTTACATTTAGTGTAATTTTACACATTTATTCAGTGCTTTTCAATCCTTTTTTACCAAACGCGAATAAGTTCCTTCCATATTGCTTTTAACATAATTGGGTAGAAGTTGATTTGCGCTCCAGGATGCTCGCTTTCCGCTCCAATCAACTATTCTTTTTTGTAAACGGAAAATTTCTCTAAAAACAAAAATTTTTTAGAAAACAGCCAAACAAAAAGACGCCTAAGTTGGCGCCAGTGTATACCATAATAATAGTTATTAGCTTACTTTATTATTTTTGCCTTCAATCATCAAAATGGCTTCTTCATTCTTAGCAATTTTTGTTAATTGAGCATCTAATCGATGATTGATTTGGCTTATTTCTTCTTGAAATACTTTGTTTAATGTACTCCCTTTAAACATTTGGAAAAAATCCTTTAATACATCAGTCTGAAAAGAGTCCATTTTTTCAAGAATCTCTTTAATGTCTGTTAAATCAATTTGATTTACTTCTACTCTATGTTCAATACTGTCCATTTTTCCCAATCGGTCCAGTCTAAGTTCAAGTGTTTTCATATTCTTTCCAATTTCGCTAATTTCCTGCTTCATGTCATTCATACCCGCTAATATTTGCTTTAATATCTCCTCCACAATAATCGCTCCCCGTTTGTTTGTATCTTTATTCTATCATTTTTATCTTAAAGGAATCTGTGGATATTTTTTTACACTTTTTATAATATGAAATTTATGGAACAAAACGGTGATCACAATCAAATAAAAAATCTGGATTCTATTGAAGAGTCCAGATTTTTTTCTCCCTAAGAATTACATCCCATTTTTCCCAAAGATTTTCGCTTCTAGTCTTCTTCCTGTTGGTGTTGCCGCAAGTCCGCCTTCTGCAGTCTCTCTTAGTGCTGATGGCATTGATTGCCCAATTAAGAACATGGCATGGATGACCTCATCACATGGAATCCGGCTTGTGATTCCAGCTAGTGCCATATCTGCAGCAGTCATCGCATTCGAAGCACCCATTGCATTTCGTTTGACACATGGTACTTCAACTAATCCAGCAACAGGGTCACAAACAAGTCCAAGCATGTTTTTCAATGTGATCGCCATTGCTTCTGCTGCCTGGCTTGGTGTTCCCCCAGCAAGTTCAACAATCGCCGCCGCTGCCATTCCACTTGCTGACCCTACCTCAGCTTGGCATCCACCTGCAGCACCTGAAATCGAAGCATTGTTTGCAACAACAAAGCCAAAAGCTGCGGATGTGAACAAGAATTCAATCATTTCCATCCGTGTTGGATTTAATACTTCTTTAACTGCAAATAGTGTTCCTGGTACAACACCAGCTGACCCAGCTGTTGGTGTTGCACAAATCGTACCCATTGCCGCATTTACTTCATTCGTTGCAACAGCCTTACTGACTGCATCTAGAAGGATATTACCCGACAATGCTTTTCCACTTTGAATATATTTTTGCAAAAGTACAGCATCGCCGCCAGTTAAACCGGACACGGATGTGACTCCATTTAGCCCACGTTCAACTGCTTGTTCCATCACCGTTAAATTCCGGTCCATTTGTGCGATGATTTCTTCTCTTGTTCGACCTGTCACTTCAATTTCCTGCTGAATCATGATTTCTGCTATTTTTACTTGTTTGGCTTCTGCAAGCTCGACAACTTCAGCTACATTTCTAAATAACATCGTTTCCACCCCTATTCTTGGCTGCTTTCCATTCTATCCTTGCATTAATGCTTATCTATTCGACCATTCGAATGGTTTGAGTTACATTCGGTAGCTTTTCAATCTCTGCCATCACATCTTGTTCAATTTTTTGATCAACCTCAATAACCATTAAGGCCATCTTACCTTTTTCTTTACGGGATACTTCCATATGGCCAATGTTAATCTCATGATTAGCCAAAATATTTGTCACAGCTGAAATCACGCCAAACTGATCATTATGCACAACCAATATAGCAGGATGTTCGCCAGATAATTTCAGTTGAAACGTATTAAGCTCAATAATTTCAATTGTGCCTCCACCGATAGAGATCCCAACAAGTTCCAGATCATTTTTATCATCATACAAATTGATTCGAACCGTATTTGGGTGTTCAGTTACTGCATCTTCTATCTGAAAAATAACTTCCATTCCCGCTTCCTCTGCTAGCTTTAATGATGTAGGAATGCGTTCATCAAACGTATCAAAATCTAATAGTCCACCGACTATTGCCACATCTGTACCATGACCTTTATATGTTTTCGCAAATGAACCATACAAAGAAATGACTGCTTTTTTTGGTATTCGATTAAATAAAGTCCTGGCAACACGGCCAATTCTTGCTGCACCTGCGGTATGAGAGCTAGAAGGACCAATCATTACAGGTCCGATGATATCAAATGCTGATCTATACTTCATTTCAAAAGCTCCTTTAGTCAACGTATTTAATGAAATTTATTTATGTTCAGCCAGCACTTCTGTCTGAAACTCATTCATCGTTCTTATTTTTTGCAAATAGTTGTATATTGTAAACTTGGAAACTCCAAGTACAGTAGCTACATATTCAGTCGCTCCTTTAATGAGAAAAGTTCCTTTCTCATCAAGCTGGCGAACACATTCCACCTTCTCATCCAAACTCATTAAAGAAGGAGCTTTTTTGAATCCATGGAGCACTTGTTCAACCATTTCATGTGTGACATCTTGAACAGAAGTGAAAAAGCTTTCTGACTTCACCTGATTTTCGTCAAAATTAATAAATTCTTCAATCTCACCGCCAAATTGCATGAGCAGGCTAATATCATAATTGATACATAACGCACCAATTACCTTTCCATCACTATCTCTTAGAAAAATGGTAGCCGATTTCATGATATTCCCTTTTTTTGATTGTGTTTTATAATTTGGAATATCTTCAACATCCATTTTCTGCTTAGCCAGTTCATTGAGAACAAGATCAGTGATCGGTGAGCCAATTTCTCTTCCTGTCACATTACCTGCAATATGAATCAATGATTTCTTTAAATCAGCAAAATCATGAACGGCTACTTCACAGCGGGAACCGAACATTTTAACCAGCATATCGGCTGTACGAATGGCTAAATCGAAAATCGGCTGATGAGATTTCTTCAATTCAGACACTTCCCTTACTTTCAGTTATCTATATAACTAAGTTAATAACATTTTATAGCTTAATCATACCATAAAATATAGATAGTTAAAATAATATTTTAGTAGTTACAAAAAAATTGTAACTCATGAAAAAAGCCATAGCATTTTAGCTATGGCATACTTGGTTTACACATTTTTCAAAACTAAGTTCAAACGGTTTACGCGTTCAACTTTTTCCTGCTCTGAAGAAAGATCAAATTTTTTCAACAGGTGAAATACTTCATTTAAAATGTCTTGTGTATGTTTCTTTTGAAAAAAAACTTGAAATAGTGGAACTGTTTCAGTTGGTAAATACGCTTTCTGCTGCTCGTACTTTTTCTGTACATCTTCATGTGAATGATCTAATTTACATTCGCTCATTTACTTTCCTCCTCTGTTTATTTAAATTAATTAGACAAGAAATATATAAGATTAGAATAAAAATACAACATTATTTCGAATCGATGCCGCTTTTTAGGGGTATTTTATTTAAATATTCTGCTGGAATAATGTGCTCGTTTACACCATTCTAATTATTGAAAAGCTAAAAGTTAAACACCATTCTCAAATCAATCGTTAAATTTTCGAGGACTGTTACATTCACCTGATCATCTTCCGTATACATATCTGGTCGACCATATCTTTTATTCTCTTGCAATGTAAAAACGCTGACAATTTTTTCAGTAGGTTCAACAATCCAATATTCTCTTACACCCGCTTGTTCATATTTATTAAATTTATCTACCTTATCTTTTCTAGCCGTTGATGGTGAAATAATTTCAACTACCAAATCTGGAGTACCTTTACAACCACGCTCATCAAGTTTTGATTTATCACAAACAATGGTCAAATCAGGTTCAAATACATTTTTTCTATCCTTTTCATTAATAGGCGCCTCATCCAAATCTAATAAGACATGAAATGGTGCCGGATACACTTTACACTCTTTACCGACTAGAAAATTAGCAATTTGCCGATGCAGTTCAGATAAAGTCTCTTGATGTATCCTCAGTGGGGCAGCCTGCAAATATGGAACTCCATCGATAATTTCTACTCTTTCATCCTCTGACCACGATAAATAATCAGCATACGTATAGACTTGATTCACCTTAGGTAATGACATGTCGTTACCCCCATAATTCTTTATTATCTTTATTATACCATTTTTAAATCAATGAACGCGAACTATCCTAGATCTAAGATTAAACCCATGTTAGCATAGCTCAAAATACTAATTCAGTAATTTGTGCGACAAAACAAAAAAGGAGCGAAGAATACTCTCCACTCCTCTCCCATTATTCTTGCTCACCTAATCCATTTCGTTCTTCCATAGTAGGCGGCATTTCTTTCTTTATATACTGATAATCATTACGGTCAATTGGCTCATATCCATCAGGCTCGTAGAAGCGCAGCAAGTCTTTGTAGACAATTTCATCAGACATTTGCAGCTCCGTTCTTGCTTTTTCAGCTAATGGCTCACATCCCGCTCCTTCAATTAATTCCCCTGTTTCTGTAGAATAGCATTTCTCTTCTAACTGAGTGAATTCAGGTGAAACAAAATCTCCATTACGGAATGGAACAACCTCACGATGCTTTTCTGATAAAAGATCAGATCCAATTGTCAAATAATCCTTCGTATCGATACCTAGAAGATGCATTAAAGTAGGTTGGACATCAACTTGGCCGCCAATTTTATTAACGAGACCGCCATCTACTCCAGGAACGTGAATAAATACTGGTACACGTTGAAGCATCGCATTATCAAAAGGTGTAATTTCTTTGCCAATTATTTCTTCCATTGCTTTATTATGATTTTCTGAAATTCCATAATGATCACCATATAGAACAACAACGGTATGATCATACAATCCAGACTCTTTAAGATCATTAAAGAACTGTTCTAATGCCTGGTCCATATAGTTGGCAGATTGGAAATATTGATTGACGACATTATCCTCTGTTTCTGCAGCTGGAAAATCAGTGTCTCCCTCATCCATTTTGAATGGGAAATGATTAGACAGTGTAATAAACTTTGTATAGAAAGGCTCTGGAAGGCTTTCCAACATAGGCATAGATTCAGCGAAAAATGGCTTATCTTTTAATCCATAATTCTTAGTGTTTTCATCAGTCATTTGATAATATTCTGCATCAAAAAACTCATCATATCCTAATGAACGATACATTTCATTGCGGTTCCAGAAAGTTTTGTAGTTACCATGGAATGCAGCAGAAGTATATCCACGTGACTTAAGGATTGCTGGTGATGATTGATAAGTGTTCTGAGCTTTATTTACATATACTGCCCCTTGGGACATTGGATATAGAGAGTTATCCATGATGAATTCCGCATCAGATGTCTTCCCTTGACCCGTTTGGTTAATAATATTATTGAAATAGAAAGTCGATCCATTATGTGCTAATGAATTCAAGAATGGGGTAACCTCTTGACCATTCAACTGGTAATCAATAATAAAGGTTTGCAGTGACTCCATTGATACATAAATAACATTCATATCCTTAGCTTTACCAAAGAATTCCGGATTTGGAGTTGCATTATTTGCTTTAATATAGTTCTCTACTTCTGTAATGTCATTAGAGTCAGCTAGCGCTCTTTGACTAGCAGAACGAGCATTTTGGATCACATCGTATACAGAGAAATTATACGTTCCAAGGTATTTCACCAAATAATTCCGATCAAATGAACGAGTCAAAAGTTCTGGACGATCTTTTTCGGCAAGTCCTAGATTGATCATGAAAGTTGCTACTGCAGCAAGAATAACAACCGTACCAGGCTTTCTGCTGATCGATTTCCCTGGGTTATACCATTTCTTAGCGACAAAAAGGATAAGTAGAATGGTATCTGTAAAATAAAAAATATCCATAGGAGACATTAGGGAAAGAGCGCTTCCTCCTAGCTGTGCTCCATTTACTTTCGTCTGCATGACAACTGGGACGGTAATAAAGTCATTAAAGAAACGGTAATAGGCCACATTTGCATACAAAACAAACGAAAGCAAGAAGTTCATAAATATTAATACGGTTGATTGCACTTTTCCTTTAAAAAACAAAGCAAGTCCAAAGAAAAGCAGTGCCGAACTTAGCGGATTGATAAATAATAAGAATTCCTGCATCTTATTATCTATTCCTAGATTAAATTCAATTTGGTACACAGCATAGGTTTTAAACCAAAAAAGAATCACAAATATAAAGAAAAGCGCAAGATTTCCTTTTATCAATTCTTTCATAGATAAAAAAAGTTTTTTCATATTTACACCTCACATAATAATAAAATTGTAAAAAACTTAGCAGCTGCTAAGTTTATATTATATTTCTATATGTCATTCTAATTTCATGGCAAGCTGAACGATGTAGACTACTATACCACAGAATTTGTGGATTGAAAACCAAAATCCCCTGCTTGAATTCCGTAATTTTTCTCTATACTTCAACAGAATTTTACAAATTTCTTCATTATCTAATCTGAATAAAAAATCGTAAGCGGTTTCTTTCATTTGTGCAGGGATGTAACCATATACTAATTAAATTCGTCAAATAATTAACGATAAGAAAGGTGGTCAATTCAATGAAGAAATGGTTCCTTTTTACCATTGGATGTATACTTCTAGCTGGATGTACCGCAAAAGAATCACAAAATTCGAACCCTCCCGTATCTCAACAACCACCTAATGAAAAAACAGTAACCATTGAAGATTATTACCCTCTTGAAAATAAAACATATACCTTCAAAGGAGAAGGCAATGAATTCGCTGCTTATAAAGAATCCTTTTTTACTAAAGTCGATAATTACCTTCCTGCAATCATAGAAAATGGTGGCACAAGAATATTTAAAGTGTATGAACTGGCCGAAGATGGAATTTTTGTTGTATTTGAGCAAGGTGAGTACTATGAAGAAACTCCCCCACCGATTGACTCAGTGAAAAGTCAATTTGATCGAACCCCACTACTGACAAATCCATTATCAGTGGGAGCGACTTTTGATGGCTGGGAAATCATAAAAATTGATGAGAGAATGGTTCTTCCAATTGGCGAAGTAAATAATGTCATTGTTGTAGAGCAAAAAGACGAGGAAAATCATACAGTCATAACGAACTACTTGGCACCTGGATATGGGAAGATAAAGCAGGAGTTTGTATCTACTGAAGGAGATGGGGAATTTAAGGTTGTATCTGAGTTGGAGATGGTAGAATGACGATTCCCAACTTGTTGAAAACAAAATATTCCTAACTAACTTTCAAAAAAAAGGCAATTTCCTTCATTAAATAGATAATTTAATGGACAGATGGTAAATCACGAACCTCCCCTTCTTCATAAAGTAAAGTAAATGGATAAGGGGGGTGAGAAAATGTATTTATTACCTCTACTTTATGTTGCCTGTATGTTGGCTGGGTTTGCTTTAATTAATATCCCTACATCAGCACTAATCACAGCAGGTGTTGCTAGTTTCTTCGACATTGTAGGTGGAATCGCTGTCATTGTTTTCGCAATTGCATTGTTATATTTAGGTGTAAAAGCTTTGATTGGCAAATAGCTTGAAATTAAGACCCGATTAGGGTCTTTTTTCATTTCTATTTCTAGAGCAACTGTAAAACAGTATAATAATAAAAGTAAGAGTTATTTCTAGAAAGGAGATACATATGACAAATGTAAACACGAAAGAGACACTTCAACTTTTAACAGCACTCGTTTCGATTCCAAGTCCTTCCGGAAATACAAATGAAGTCATTTCATTTGTAGAAACTTATCTTAAAGAGTTGAATATAGAAACCGCTAGAAATCGGAAAGGTGGATTAATTGCCACAATTCGAGGCAAAAATGATAAAAAACATCGGCTGCTTACAGCACATGTGGATACCCTAGGGGCGATTGTTAAAGAAATAAAACCAAGTGGCAGACTGAAGCTGGACCTTATTGGCGGGTTTAAGTATAACTCAATTGAAGGTGAGTATTGTACGATAGAAACGGCTGAAGGAAAGAAACTTACTGGAACGATATTAATGCATCAAACATCTGTTCATGTGTATAAAGATGCTGGAAAAGCGGAAAGAAACCAAGAGAATATAGAAGTTCGCATAGATGAGGTTGTACATAATGCGGATGAAGTTAGAGAATTAGGAATTGAAGTGGGTGACTTTGTTTCATTTGACCCACGTGTACAAATAACTCCATCAGGCTTCATAAAGTCCCGTCATCTTGATGATAAAGCAAGTGTAGCCATTCTATTGCAACTAATAAAACAACTAAAAGCAGAAAATATCGAACTTCCATATACGACTCATTTTCTTATTTCTAATAATGAAGAAATCGGCTATGGAGGTAACTCGAATATTACACCTGAGACGATTGAGTACTTAGCAGTAGATATGGGCGCAATGGGTGATGGTCAATCAACAGATGAATATACGGTATCAATCTGTGTGAAGGATTCAAGCGGACCGTACCATTACGAATTAAGAAAAAAATTGGTGCAACTTGCTAAGGAACATCAAATTGACTATAAGTTAGATATTTATCCATTTTATGGTTCAGATGCCTCTGCTGCCATTCGAGCAGGACATGATATTGTTCATGGGTTAATTGGACCGGGTATTGATTCTTCACATGCTTTTGAAAGAACACATGAAAAATCGATCGAAAATACAGCAAAATTACTTTATCATTATATACAATCCGACATGGTTTTATAAGACATATGTCAATGGGATATCGATCCCATTGACATATCTAATTAACTATTCTATTACTCCCTAAGAAATCAAGTATATACTCAAATAGTTCCTTTGCACGGATTTCATCTGTATGGAAATTATGAATTAAGTTTAAGCCTTCGTTTGCAATTTTTTCCCGTTCAAACTGATTTTCGCTGTAATATGCCGCTAAATCCATGAAATCTTCCTTCGTACACGCTATAAAGTTATCTTTATCTTTGAAACCTAAATCAACGATATCTTGATTAGATTCCGCAAGTAGCAATGTCTTGCATGCCAGAACTTCAAAGAATTTAATAACCGGGTATTTATACCTGCTCCCACAAGTGAAAAAAATCTCTGCTCGGTTTATTTCTTGTGCGTATTTTTCATTGACCATTGCATTATGTCTGTATCCAACAAAGTGGCCAGGATGGGTATGGAAGACAAAACCATCTACATTTCCCATTTTCCTCAACACTTCTTCCCTAAACGAATAAATCCCCTTAGCAACTCTACTTTCCGGCCCATAGTGCAACAGTCCCATTAATAAAAATTTTATATCCTTTTCCTTTTTCCAATCTTTAAATACCTCTTGGTCTACAGACCATGGCAGCCACCTGAACTTCTCCTTGAAATCAGGAAAAACTGCATGAAACCTCTGTTTCGTTACTGAAAATAAGAGATCGATTTTATTATTATTAATAAAATGCTTCAGCAGCGTAATTCTTGATTCATTTAAATCAATAATATACAACCCTTTGGGAATAGTAATCTCCCCGAGCCCTTTGATTTTCGGAGCTAGGTTAAGATCATAATAGAGGATAAAATCTGGAATGAATCCATTCTTCTCCTCTAACATTTTTAAAATAGTTTTTATCTCTCCATTTTGATGCCAATAAACGACATCCGAATATTCTTCAAATTGCTTTAGAACACCAAATTTCGGTTTATGCTTAGCCATGTTTCTCCAAAATGGTTTTATTAAAATCAAAGTCTTTAACTTTGGATTCAATTACATCACCTTCCTTTTTAAATATTCCCTAAAGCGCCTCCTGTCATTTCCAACTATTAATCAACAGGATTGATTGGCTCCATATTCATGGGTGAAATTCCTAGCTTATCTTCCAAAAGCTTCTTATTAAATAAGATACGCTCATCTTTCGGACGGAACTTTCTTGCTTTCTCATTATGATCATACGATTTTTGGAAATTCTGAAGTTGGTAATAACAGACGCACAGTTGTAAATGTGGATACCAAGTTGAATAGGCTGGATAAGTAAAGCTCCATTTTGCTGGATCTGTCTTTAATGTGGTAGCGAGTTCATACCAATATACAGCATTTAAATAGTCTTGCTTACTTTGAAGGTTAAAGCCAATTCTGCTGCACGATTCTGGCCGAGGTATTTTTGAAAATCTGAATGATTCAAACAGAGAGGCTAGTTCGTTTTCATAGTCACCGATAAATCGATAGCAATCCCCTTTATTAATACAGGCATAAACCTTATCCTCAATCCATCCTTCTTCCATTTCTATATTATTGTTATAACTCTCAATCGCTTTTTCATAGTGCCCATTTTCCCTTAGTTCATTTCCGTAATAAAAGTATTCTCTTGCAGTAAAGGATTCACAGTTTTCAATCTTTTTTTCATAAATAGAAAGAGTTCTTCCAACAGAATGACGGACCTTCTTATGTGTTATTGCGATATCCGAATTAATAATATGGCCATAGACATCTAGATAATTATGAGAGTCCCCTTTCCATTTATAATTTCGGCTTCTTTTGACCAATCGATTTCTGCGATATTGTAAAGTAATATTGCCAAATTCATCAATTCCTGCATTATAGTACATAGAAACTGAATCAACTGCTGGATTAAGACTATCCTTTAACTTTTTCAATTTTTCCCTGTCCTCTTCTAAAAGGACATCATCTGCATCTAAATATAGAATATAATCCATTGTTGCATATTTAAATGATTCATTTCTTGCTTCCGAAAAGTTACCTGTCCATTCAAAAAAATACACACGATTTGTATACTCATTAGCAATTTCGACAGTACGATCTGTAGAACCCGTATCCACAATATTTATTTCATCAACTAGGTCTTTAACCGTATCTAGACATCTCCCTAAAACTTCTTCCTCATTTTTTACAATCATACATAAACTAATAGAAACCAATACCCTCTCTCCTTACTATTGTAAATTTACGGATAAATAGACATTTCTCCATTAGTATATTTTCACGTGGGTTTAGTGTTTGTACCAAAACCTAGTTTAAAAAAATAAAAACCGATGGAAATACTACTCCTTCGGTTTATCTTTTAAACTACTACTTTTTAATTCTTTTGAAGGATTGCCAACAACTATTTGATTACTTTTTACATCTTTGGTTACTACCGCTCCTGCCCCAACGATTGCATTCTTGCCAATTTCAACACCAGGCAGAAGGGTAGCATTATTGCCAATTCTTGCTCCACTCCTCAAGATCGGCCCTTGATGAGTATAATTTCCCATTCCCATATACTTATCATTAGAAGAAGAAAAGCATGGTCCAATAAAAACTTGATCCTCAATGATCATGTCTGCAGTAATATATGAACCTGTTTGGATGGTTACTTCTTTTCCAACTTTTGTATTCGTTTCAACTATTACATTTCTTCCAACAATACTATTTAAATTCACTTCAACTTTTTCTCTAATGCTAGCTAAATCCCCTATTAAAACTCCATCATAAATGATTGAACCTCTATATAAAACACTGTTATTGCCAATAGTTACATCATCCATAATGACTAATGGAGGCAGCTCACTTAATGGCTTTCTTGCCATTTTTTTATTAGAAGAAGGATATTTTCCTAAAGAAGTTAAATCCCCAATCCTTACATTATTACCGATGACAGTCCCTTTTTTTATAACGACATTATGTCCAATCGATGTGTAGCTCCCTATTATTACATCTTCCTCTATAACAACATTTTCACCAATAACAGTTTTATCTCCGATTTTTACTGTTGAATGAATCAACCTAATCCCCCTTTATTTATTCTGACATCTCTTTCGAATCGAAAGAGGATAATGGTAAAATGGTCGGATGACCAGTTTTAGCAGATTTATATAAACCAAATATAGTCTCCAACGCTTCTCTTCCCTCTTTTGCAGTCATTATGAGGGGGACCGTACAAGTTTCGATAGAATCAATAAAATTCTTATACATATATTCATGCTCATTCATATCTGTACACAGTTCTCTTAACTCCTCTTCCACCTTTGATTGCCCGACTATATAGCATCGTTCTATTCGGTTCAACGATGGACCATTTAAGCAAATCGTCCCCTTTTCACAAAATAGAGATAGGGTATAGCCAATATTATTTGGCATTGTAATCGTATTTGCCTCAATAATTCCTTTTGCTTTATTTCTAAATGTGACAATGCCAGCCGCAATATCTTCTGTTTCTTTCGAATTATTGGTCGTCCCCACCTGTCCATATACTGATTCCACATCACCGAGCAGCCATACTAATAAGTCGATGAGGTGAATTCCTTGATTAACGAGCATCCCTCCATCCAATGCCCAGCTCCCTCTCCAGCTTGCGGATTCATAATATTTGGTGGGACGGCTGATTCGGATGGATGCAACTCCGAAATAAGGCCTGCCAAGTTCTCCTGTCATAACTAGTGACTTCAGCTTCTGCATTACCGGTCGATATCTCATTTGGTGGCAAACGAGGATTTGTTTATTTTGTTGCTCGCTTAATAAAATCATCTCATCTGCATCTTTAATCGATAAGGCCATAGGTTTTTCTAAAATCACATGTTTTCCATAATGCAGTGCTTCCTTAGCAATCTGTGCATGCAATCCTGAGATTACTGCAATGATGACCACATCTATACTAGTATCTTTGAGTATTCTCTTGTAATCTTTTATCCAGCTAACTGCCTCATCTGTCCTGGTAATTTCCCGATAGAAATCTACTGCTTCCTTCATTTTGCTTTCCAGTATGTCGCTTACTGCTATTAACTTCATATTATTAAGCTTACTTAATGTCAGAAGATGTTTTTTTGAAATGAATCCACAGCCTATTAATCCAGCATTCAGCACTTCTCTGTCACCTCTATGTCCAAGAGTGCGGCAATGACCTTTTCTTGATCCTCCGTACTTAAGAATGGATGAAGCGGGATGGCAAATAGCTGTTTTGACAGGAATTCCGCAATTGGAAGATCCCCTTCTTGATACCTCAAATACTTGTACACTTCTTGTAAATGTAAACAACATGGATAATAGATCCCTGTATGAATATCATGGTCTGCTAAATGTTTGATTATCTTTTCACGATTTGGTGATTCTAAACAAAATAAATGATACGTATGACTTCTATCTTTTCGTGCTTCTGGAAGTTTAATTGATGTACAATGCTTTAATTTTGTTCTATACCGTTCAGCAAGAACCCCCCGCTGATTATTCCATTTATCTATATGCTTCAGACACAGTAACAATATCGCTGCATGCCATTCATCTAGACGACTATTGTACCCAATTTCCTTATGAAAGTATTTCCGCTCACTTCCATGAACTCTTAACATCCTTATTTTTTCAGCTACCAGGTGATTGGAAGTCGTTATGATCCCCCCATCCCCCATTGTTCCTAGGTTTTTAGTTGGGAAAAAGGAAAAACACGCTGCATCGCCTATACTTCCTATGTTCTTTCCATTGTATGTTGCGCCAAATGCTTGGCAGGCATCCTCAATGACAAGTAGTTTATTCTCTTTTGCCAATAACATTATTTCCGTCATATCAGAGGGCTGACCGAATAAGTGCACTGGAATAATTGCTTTTGTTGTGGATGATATCTTTTCTGCCACTTTATTAGGATCAATAGTAAATGATGTTCGGTCTACATCCACAAACACGGGGGTTGCTCCTACTCTTGTAATGGCTTCTGCAGTGGCAAAGAATGTGAATGGAGTAGTAATCACTTCATCACCTTCACCAATCCCATAAGCAGTTAATGTTAATACCAAGGCATCAGTACCGTTTGCAACGGTAATTGCATGTTCGACCCCTAATCGTTTTTCTATTTCTCTTTCAAGTTGATCTACTTTTGGGCCGAGGATAAAAGTCCCACTATCAATAATTTTATTGGTTTCCTTTAGTATTTCTTCTTTAATAGACTGAAATTGTTTTCGTAAATCGATTAATGGAATCATCAACAATCACCTATCATTATAAATTAACCACTTTTCGTGATCTCTTTACTAACCTATTTTTAGCGTTATTTTTTGGGAACGGCATATACCTTCTTAATTCCATTTTTATCAATTTTCAAATGCAATTTATTTGAACCCCCTAATTAGTCAGCCTGTTTCTTAAATAACCTATAACAACTTAAGTGAATGTTTCATATAAAGTAATAGCTTGGCTAAAGAGAAAGGAACATGCATATGGAAAGGAAAAAGGATACCAGTGATTTCAACCCTCAAAAACAATTGATTGACACACCAATTGAAGAGACTGTCATAGGTGTTATTGGTTTAGGTTATGTAGGATTGCCTGTTGCAGTTGCATTCGCCGAGAAGTATCGAGTCATAGGCTTTGATGTGAATAAAAAGAGAATTTCATCTTTAGAGAATAATATAGATGAAACCGGGGAAATTCCAAGTAATGTCTTACAAAATGTCCAGATAGAATTTACATCCAAAGAAATAAAACTAAAGGAATGTAACTTTTTTATTGTTGCTGTTCCCACACCGATAACAAGTAGTAATATGCCTGATCTTACCTCTCTTGAACATGCCTCAAGGACAATAGGGAGAAATCTTTCAAAGGGAAGCATTATTGTTTATGAATCAACTGTCTACCCTGGAGCAACAGAAGAGATCTGCATTCCGTTATTGGAAGCCCATTCACAATTAAAGTCGGGGAAGGAGTTTCATGTTGGCTATTCACCTGAACGAATAAATCCAGGGGATAAAGAGCATTTTTTCAAGTCCATTAATAAGATTGTATCAGCTCAAGATAAAGATTCTCTCAAAAAAATACAGGAAATCTATCAAAATGTGATTGATGCAGATATTTATCTTGCACCTTCAATTAAAGTCGCGGAAGCTGCAAAAGTAGTCGAGAATACACAAAGAGATGTTAATATTGCATTTATGAATGAATTAGCTATCATCTTTGAGCAAATGAATATCGACACGTATGAAGTCATCAAGGCTGCCGGTACTAAGTGGAACTTCTTGCCTTTTTCACCTGGACTTGTTGGTGGTCACTGTATTGGTGTCGATCCTTATTATCTCATTCATAAATCCAAAACTTTCGGCTATAACCCAGAACTTCTTTCCACTGCTCGAAAAATCAATGATTATATGCCAGAATATATTGCTCATTCACTCTTAAAGCTGGTTATAACAAACAAGTTCGACTTAGCAAATGTAAACATATCGATACTTGGTATTAGCTTTAAGGAAAATATTCCAGATATTCGAAACTCAAAAGCATTAGAATTAGTTCAAATATTGCAAGAATATGGTCTTAATCCTCAAATTTGTGACCCTTATGTGAATAATACAGATTTAGCTGAAGCCCTTGGAATTCATCTTACTCCTATAAACTCATTAGAGAAAGCAGATATTGTCATTTTAGCTGTAGCTCATAAAGAATTTCGAGATATGTCAGAAAAGGAATACAATCATTTACTCAAAAATCAGTCTGGAGTTATTATGGATTTAAAGAACATCCTTTCATCAAAAAAAATTTCAAAGGATGTTCAAATTTGGAAATTATAAAAAACATCTCTTTTTACTAAGAGATGTTTTTTATATAAAGATGAATAGTATTTAATCATTTTTTCTTCCCGAAAAATGATTGAATCATATTTAATTTCTGCTCCTTATCTGTTGAAGTCAAATCCTCCTTTTTTTCTGGCACAGGCAGTTCAGATTTCTCCACTTGATGAGTTTCCTTTTCTAAACTGGTAGTCGTATTTTTCACAGGATTAACTTTTTCTATTTTTTCATCCATTGAGAATTTAAGTTCATTTGTACTGCTTTGGTCAGAAATTAACTTGGATTCCTTATTATGATTATTTGTCTTTGATTGATCTAATTCTCTTTCACGCATTTCATCCATATTAGGAAACCCTAGATTTATAGAATCCAATGGTAAATATCCCTGGAATTTTGGCCCTCTTCCATAATTCATTTTCTTTTTAGGTGGGATAGGAAGTACTAACGGCGCACCTTGAAGATCTTTGAAGTTAATTGGCTTAGAGTTTTGTTGGTTTGGTCCAATGAAACTATTTGGTGTTACTATCGAGTTATTACCGGCTGGAAGATGTTTAGTGGGGTTTTGATTACTTCCCTTCCCTTCACTATGTTTCCTTAGCTTAGCAAAAACAGACGGTTCCCTTGTTGAATGATTCTTAACTAAATCTGCTGCACTATTATCATTTGAAGTTTCATTATCATTAGACTTTATAGAAGATAGTGGATGAACAACATCTGATTTAACTATATTTGGCTGATCAGTTATTTCTTCTTTCACTTTCTTCACAAGACTTAATTCACTCTCAAGTTCTTTTATTTTTTTCCGGGAATCATTCAAACTTTTTTCAATTTCATTTTGTCTTGTTTGATATATACTTTTTAACTTAGCTGTTTCATTTTCCTTTTCTTTCAATTGTTGTTGAAAAAACTGACTATTTTCTTTTATATAGGATGTTAAATCCTGTACAGTTATAACAGCTCTTTCATTTTCCTTTTCCGCTTTTTTTAGCGCATCTTTTAGTTGGTTGTTTTGTTCATTCCGATCATTCAGTTTTCTCGTTAATTGATTAACTTTCTCTTCAATTAATGATTTTGCCTTTTGGGATTTTTTTGCCTCCTGAATGGCTTCAGCAAGCTCTGTACTTTGCCTTTCACTTTTTGTTTTAAGTGCATTCATTTCCATTTTTGATTGATGAAGTTCATCATTCTTCTTCATTACTTCATTTTGAAGAGATGTGTATTTCTCAGATAGCTTTTCAAACTGAATGTGCATTATTTTCTGTTTGTTGTCCAACTCGTTCAATTCTTCTCTTTGCTTATTACTGTAAGCTTTTATTGAATTATTTTCTTCTCCTAGACCCTGTATAGTTACAACAGCTCTTTCATTTTCCTTTTCTGCCTTTTTCAACGCATCTTTAAGTTGGTGGTTTTGTTCCATCCGATCATTCAGTTTACTCGTTAATTGATTAACATTCTCTTCAATTACTAATTTAGCTTTTTTGGATTTATTTGCTTCCTGAATGGCTTCAGCAAGCTCTGTACTTTGCCTTTCACTTTTTGTTTTAAGTGCATTCATTTCTATTTTTGATTGATGGAGTTCATCATTCTTCATCATTAATTCTTTTTGAAGGGATGTGTATTTCTCAGATAGTTTTTCAAACTGAACTTGTATTGTTTTCTGTTTGTTTTCCAACTCGTTCAAATCTTCTCTTTGCTTATTACTGTAAGCTTTTATTAAATTATTTTCTTCTGATAGCTGATTAAGCTTCTCTGCTTTATTAAATATTTCCTTTTGCAATGTATTATATTTTTCCATTAACTCAGCATACTTTATTTGGTTGTTCTTTTGGATATTCTCTACTCGTGCTAGTTCCTTTCTATCACTAGCAAGTTGTAATTTATATGAGTTTTTTTCTTCCTGTATTTTGCCATGTTGTGTGTTTATCTTTATTAATTCCTTTTCTAGTGCATTATTTTTTCTTTTTATTTCCTCACAAATTTCCTGTTTATTCTTAAATGCATTTTCTACATCTGCTAATTTTTGCTTTAGTTCTAAATACTCTTTACTTAAGTCATTCTCTTTATAACTTTGTATAGCCTTTTTATAATTCTCAATTTTCTCTAGTAATTCCTGTATATATCGATTATTTGCTCGATACAGCACATATTTCACCCCATTCTCAATAAATATAGGATATTGTATGTCATGATTTTATTGGATGTTCCACACATAACTACTTATATAGTCTATTTTCATCAGTTAATAGACGAATAACTATTGAAGTGAACTAGATTATTAGACTAGTGCCTTTTTTGAATAAAGAAACCACTAAATAGTTGATTGTCCTATAGCAGTACTACCTTTATTACATATTTTGTAATTGAGTAATAAATTTAATAAAGGGAGAGATTTTTTATGAATCATCTAGATCCACAAGGGAGTCAAGAACTGCTTTGTATTAATGCGGAGAAGGTATACGATTGGGTCATGCTACAAAATGCAATTAATCAAAACGTACTTGCAGCAAGTCTTGGCTTACCTCCAGGCTTTAATCCATGTGATCCATCTGTAACTAATTTAATAACAAGATGTTATTTAGTAGATGCAGCTGGAGATCCACTACCACCAAATGCTGAAATTGCCGCAGTTGAAATTGGCGAAAGAGAAGATCGTCAATTTATTATTCATGGAGCATTAGTAACGCTTCAAAGAGTAACATTCATTAAGACAATAAATGTAGTTGTAGAATTCAGTGGAATCGCAGGAACAACTCCATTTTTCGGTACTTCAGTGCCTATCACAATCGATATCCCTGAATCCGTATTCCTATGTGCACCAGATGGAACAAGACTTATTGTTAGAATTTCAAATGTAGAATGCAGTAATCGAGTAAACTGTACGGCAGGAGTACTAACAAGTGTTGATCTTTCTCTAAATATTTGCCAAAGTGTTCAAGCAGTTGCAGATGTAACTTTAGAGCTTACTGCAGATTTCTGTCAGCCAAGGGATCTCTTAGCAGCTGATCAATGTGGCAGCCCAACAATTCCTCCACAATGCCCAGTGCTATTTCCAGGAAACGATTGCTAATAATAACGAATAATGGAGCATATAGTTAAAGAGAGGATAATCCTATCCTCTCTTTTATTATGTTTTATTAATCCAAGATGTTCATTGTGTGTTGAATATAGCCCATTAATAAGGTAGGTGACATTTATATGTCAGAGAACCAATTAAATGATTTAAAAACCAAAATACAACTGTTAGCAAATGAGCAATCAACATTTTATAAAACGTTAAAACGATCTTTAGAAAATGTCCAAAGAAAATACAATGACAGCATCTTTTCTTATTTTAATCATTCAATCGCTCTAGCTAAAAGTGAAAAGGACAAACATTTTATATTAGGTAGTTTCACAATATGTAATTATTCTAATAATCCGCTTTCTTCCCCTATTATTCTTATAAAAATCTTTACTGATGAATCATTTGATTTTTCTGGTAAATTTAAGCATCCAAAATCAAAAGAAAAAAATATTCACTTTGCTTGGGAACGAGTGGATCAGGAGGATGGAGATCCTATGAGAGAATATTGGCTAAAGCCAATTTCCACTAAACAACTACAGCCTGGGGAAACCCTTGAGTTCAATCAGTTTCAACTGAATTTTTCGTCTAATCAAGGAAAACATATTTTAATAGAAGGTTTTATTTACTTTCAAGAGATAAAGGAAGGACTCCCTTCTCATAATTCAATAAATGTTAGTTGGTGAAAAGGAGATGATTGCCAATGTTAGATTCAGAAAAAGGAGAGATCAAAAATTGGATTGAATCATTTGTGAAGAAAAAGATAGAGGAAAATCTAGCTAGTAAAAAAGAACTGATAGAAACGGATAATGGAAATACTATAATTAATATTGAAAATAACAATTTTATTATTTATACATTGTTATTGATGTTATTGAAGCCTAATCAAAAAGATTTGGAATCACACACTTCTCATGGAGATTTGGCAGAGGTTATCTCAATTATTGAAGAAACACTAGCGAAAAATAGGGAATCTCATAAAGAAATAGTAGATCTTGTTAATAAACTCAAAAGTTAATCAGAAATCCATGACTCACCTCTTGGACAGAGGTAGTCTGTAGGATAGGCGGCTTGTGCTGGATTTGTGTCTTAAATATATCCATAAATGTACAATCCTTTTTCCCTCATTTTCATAAAATAATTGCATATCTTAATGTGAGGTGAATAGAATGAACAAGAATAGAATTCAGTATACTCCAATGATACCATTAAAAAAAAGTGGATGCGGATGCGGTTCTAAAATATATTCAAGCGGCAGCCCTTCAAGGATAATTTCGAATCAAAAGAGACCGACAAAAAATAACTCGTACCCTATGTCAAACATAAATTTTAAATAGTCATAAATATGACCTTTTTCAATGCTCTCTGAAATTTAATCTTCAGAGAGCTTTTTCATGTTGTCCTTAGCCTCTTAATAAGCATATATATATTATTTATTTCTGATATATATAGAAGCCGTTACTTAAAAGGACAAGTTGAATATATATGGAAATAGAAAGGAGGTTAATAATTAATGAAAAGAATTAATAATTATCAACGTCCACGTGGATGTTTCCCAGAAGTAGTTTGCTATCCTAATGGAAATTCCCTTTGTCCAAATAGAGGCGTTACTAGAAATGGGTACTCTTACGTGGTAAACACTATTCCTGGGCCAACTGGACCAACTGGTGCCACGGGGCCGGCGGGTGCTACGGGACCAGCGGGTGCTACGGGACCGGCGGGTGCTACGGGACCAGCGGGTGCTACAGGACCAACAGGTGTTACGGGACCAATAGGTGTTACGGGACCAACAGGTGCTACGGGACCAGCGGGTGCCACAGGACCAGCAGGTGTTACGGGATCAGCGGGTGCTACAGGACCAGCGGGTGCTACAGGGCCGACGGGTGCTACAGGACCGGCGGGTGTTACGGGACCAACAGGTGTTACGGGACCAACGGGTGCTACGGGACCAGCGGGTGCCACGGGATCAGCGGGTGTTACGGGACCAACAGGTGTTACGGGACCAACGGGTGCTACGGGACCAGCAGGTGCTACGGGACCAGCGGGTGCCACGGGATCAGCGGGTGCTACGGGACCAACAGGTGTTACGGGACCAACAGGTGCTACGGGACCAGCGGGTGCCACAGGGCCACCGGGTGCTACAGGATCAGCGGGTGCTACAGGACCAGCGGGTGCTACAGGACCAGCGGGTGCTACAGGACCAGCGGGTGCTACAGGACCAGCGGGTGCTACAGGACCAGCGGGTGCTACAGGACCAGCGGGTGCTACAGGACCAGCGGGTGCTACAGGACCAGCGGGTGCTACAGGACCAGCGGGTGCTACAGGACCAGCGGGTGCTACAGGACCAGCGGGTGCTACAGGACCAGCGGGTGCTACAGGACCAGCGGGTGCTACAGGACCAGCGGGTGCTACAGGACCAGCGGGTGCTACAGGACCAGCGGGTGCTACAGGACCAGCGGGTGGACCAGTCGGGCCAACAGGGCCACCGGGTGCTACGGGACCGGCGGGAGTTACAGGGCCGGCGGGTGCTACAGGGCCGGTGGGTGCTACTGGACCGGTGGGTGCTACAGGGCCAACTGGTACAGTTGAACCAAATCCATTTAATGTATATGTTCAAGGAGGTGCAGTAGGCGGTGATGGTTCACAAGCAAATCCGTTTGGAACTATACAAGAAGGAGTAACAGCTGTATCTCCAACAGGAACTGTTCATATTTTGGCAGGAAATTACCCAATTACATCAACCATAACTATTAATAAGATGGGAGTTACTTTAAGAGGCTACCCAGGTACTGTTATTGAATTACAAGCTTCAGTAATTCCTCTTCTTGTCCTTGGAAATGGAGTAACGGTTGAAGGATTAACAATGACTAGTGATACCCCATATCCAACAGAGTTTATACAGATAGGCGGAACAAACCACAAAATTATTGATAATGTCATTTTTGGACCGCCACAAGCTGGACCCTCAACAGACTGGGTAGTAAATCGTGGTTTTGTAACTCAGGCGGGAAATATGGACAATTTATTAGTGCAGGATAATATTTTTTATTCTCTCCGCCAACCCGCTTATATAAATCCGAACACTACAGGATTTATCGTAAATAACGTTGTTTATAATACGAGGGGATTTGTTATTGATGGAGGAATATTTACTCTTTCAGGTAACTCGTGGGGTAGTCCAGAAAATGCTGTTGACATTGCATTATTGGTAGGAACGCAATCAGGACCCCCTTATGATCCATTAGTTGATTTAGCTTCAAACAATAGTGATGCTTTAATTAGTGATCAAAGGTAAGGAAAACCTTTTAATTATTGCATAGATTTCTTATACACATCTAATAGCTCAGCAAGAATACCAACCATCCCACCCCGTTCTTCTTCGCTGTTTTTATAGTAATAGAAAGTATTCGATGAGTCATATTAGGCGTCTTGCTTATGAGCAGTAAGCAAACATTATACGAATTCATCATTTTATTACAATGTAAACAGATGCCGTTGCCTTTAAGGACAAGTTGCATAATTTGTAAGTAGAAAGGAGGTTAATAATAAATGAGAAGAATTAATAATTATCATCGACCAAAGGGGTGTTACCCGGAGGTAGTCTGCTATCCAAATGGAAATTCCCTTTGCCCATCTAGGGGAGTTACTAGAAGTGGTTATTCCTATGTAGTGAATACCATCCCTGGACCTACTGGACCGCCCGGACCTACTGGACCAGCTGGAGCTACAGGACCGGCTGGAGCTACTGGGCCAGCTGGAGCTACTGGGCCAGCTGGAGCTACTGGGCCAGCTGGAGCTACTGGGCCAGCTGGGGCTACAGGCGCAGCTGGTCCGACTGGCGCGGCTGGTCCGACTGGCGCAGCTGGTCCGACTGGCGCGGCTGGTCCGACTGGCGCAGCTGGTCCGACTGGCGCAGCTGGTCCGACTGGCGCAGCTGGTCCGACTGGCGCAGCTGGTCCGACTGGCGCGGCTGGTCCGACTGGCGCAGCTGGTCCGACTGGCGCAGCTGGTCCGACTGGCGCAGCTGGTCCGACTGGCGCAGCTGGTCCGACTGGCGCAGCTGGTCCGACTGGCGCAGCTGGTCCGACTGGCGCAGCTGGTCCGACTGGCGCGGCTGGTCCGACTGGCGCGGCTGGTCCGACTGGCGCAGCTGGTCCGACTGGCGCGGCTGGTCCGACTGGCGCGGCTGGTCCGACTGGCGCGGCTGGTCCGACTGGCGCGGCTGGTCCTACGGGAGCACCTTTTGCCGCTGAAGGTTTCTCAGCCTTTACCTCTGCACCTGGAGTAGATGCTTCTACGCAGATTGGTACTTGGACAGTAACAGATCCGTATTACGATAGTCCAACTTTTGATGAAGCTTCTGGAACTTTCACTGTTCCTACAACAGGAAGATATACGATTTCTGCTACCATCAACTACCAAACAACAGCGGCAATTACTATAGCCCTGGGGGCTGGTATTAATCCAGCATTTGTCGTTCGCCGAATAACGCCAACTACTACAGATTTAATCACAGGGTTATTCCCAATTTTAAATGTAAACGTTGCATTAGTTCTAACTTTAAGAGCAATTCTGGGTAATGGCACAGTTACGTTATCAGGGGACGTAGAGTTAACTGCTGGAGATACAATCGGGTTATTCTATGAAGCAGATGGCCTGACAGTAGCCCTAGATCTTGGAGGCACTGGGGATGAAGGAATCGTGTGGTCTATCCACCAAATTGCTTAAACTTGTTAAAGAATCACAATAAATAAGTAAAAAAGGCTGTCCATAAGTCTATTTTCCAACTATTGGACAGCCCTTTTTAAAATTCAAGAATACTATTCTATCAGAATATTAATTTATAATTTTAACAAATACCCCTTTTATCCAACCTTTATTCTTTAAAATTCAAGCTTCCCTACAATCCTGATATATTATAAAGCTGTTCTCGCCCCAAGATAACGAGTCTTCCAATAAGATAGACTCATATCGCTAATCGTTACACCTGTTGATGACCCAGAATGAATAAATTGATTGCTTCCTAGATAAATCCCTGCATGTGAAGGACCTGAGCTTGTATTAAAGAATACAATATCCCCCACTTTTGGTGTTGAAACTTGTTTTGTTGCATCCCAAATCGTTGCAACAGTCCTTGGAATAGAAATGCCAACATTGTTGTATACATAATTCAAATAGCCACTGCAGTCAAATGCTGCTGGAGTACTTCCACCCCATACATATGGTACACCAATATATTTTTTTGCTTCTGCAACAAGTGCATCAATCTTTGAAACAGCAGGACTAGAAGAAGAACTAGTAATCTTTAAGACCTGTCCAATATAAATAGTATCTGAACTTAAATTATTCAATGTTTTTAATTGAGAAATCAATAAATTATGGCGAGTTGCAATGATCCAAAGCGTATCACCGTTTTGGACAGTATATGTACTTGATGAATTAGCAGCATCTTGTACCTGGCCATTTTTCACAACTAATTTTTGTCCAGGATAGATAGTATCCGTTGTTAATCCATTTAAACTTTTCAACTTCTCAATAGAAAGATTGAACTTCTTTGCAATTCCCCATAAAATATCGCCTGATTGTACAGTATATGTATCTTCACTTACCTGGTCATGACTATGTGGTGCTAGTAGACTCAATGTTTGACCGGGATAGATCTCAGTAGTAGATAATTGATTCCATTCGATCAATTGATTAATTGATAGATTATTAGCTTGTGAAACTTTCCATAACGAATCTCCTGCCCGTACCTGATAAGTACTTTCGTGAGCGCTTGCATTTCCTTGAAATGTTGTAAAAAGTAACCCTGCAGTTGCCGTCATCATAAGTAGTTGTTTTTTCATGGTGTCCACTCCTTAAAATTCTTTGATACCCTTATTTTAGTAGAGAATGTTCTAAATACCTATCTGTAAAAAATGGAGTCGGAGGTAATTCCAACATCTATTCACTAATATTAGATTATTTGTAATTATTCTCCAATGTTTTATAGGTATTTTCACCTAATTTTCTTTCAATTGTAAAGAATGCAAGAAAAATATTATAAAAAAATTGATGCGAATCTTCTCACAATTTAGTATGTAAATGTTGTCTGTCTAATGAGGCTTATTCAACTAATTTGATCCACCTTTTTTTAAATAAAAAAAACGAAGCTGATAACGGAATCAGCTTCTACATTTACCTACTATTTATCCTTCCAAACCCTTTTATTATCTACTCTTCTTGTTAAACCCAGCGCATCCAATCGTTCCAAAAACGGAATCATGTATTTGCGTGAAAGATCTAAAACTACTTTTGCATCCCCAACTTCAAACTCTGTACCTGTTTCGCTTTTCAAACGCTCGACGGCATGTCTAAAGTGCTCACTATGCCAAAAGTATTGATCATCAAGGGGAACAATTTCTTTTTCATCTTCTAAAAACCTTATGATATCAGGCACCAATTGATTTGGTATTCCTGCTTTTGTAAAGTAGTCACTTAAATATTTAACCTTTAGACCATCTCTTTTTAAATCTGCAAGCATGCCTTCCATTCTTTTTTGCCAGTTGACAGGGATATGGGGGGTGAAATCTTTTAGATGTATGTATTGCTCTCTTTTTCCAAAAACCGTAGTTTCTATCCCATTTTCCAGAACAAATTCAAGGAGCTGCTTCGGGTAAACCTTTAGCATCATTTGGATGAGCTCTGCTTTATTTATACCTGGTCTCATCTCATTCTCATTATGAAAATCCTTTATGCGATCATACATTTCCTCTTCAATTAGAGCTGTTAAAGATAGAAGTGTGTACTCCTTCGCATTATAATGAAGGAACACAGAGTCTTCATTTAAAACTCCCTTTAATTCTGTTTCATCAAGCGAAGTTCTCGTTAGTAATTCTATAAAAGTTAAGCTTTTTACTTCAAATAATGCGGCAATGGCTCTTTCTTTGGGAGTACCCTCTTTTTTCTTCGCCAATTCTTCAACCGTTTGATGTCCAAAACGGTATTTTTCTCCACTTGGATTAATGACCCATCCGCCGCCAATTGTTTCGATGGGACTAGGTCGTCTCAAAATAAAACGGTCACCTCGCTTCGTGACAACTTCCTCTTCTAATCGAATCTGGCAAAGAATCTCATTATCTTCGTCTTTTAATTCATTTCGATCAAAAAAGACGATTCGTCCCATCACTTCTGCTGTTCCGATATGGCATTTAATTGGCATTCTCTGCTTCACAATATAATCTAAATCTTCAACCACTCTTAATGAGACATCTATTGTTCGCGTAACAATAAAATGTTCGGAAGATACTAGGACATCTCCCCTTTGTATATCTTCCTTCGCAATCCCGGATATATTGATTGCTGTCCTCTGCCCAGCATATGCACTTTTCGCTGGAAGATGGTGGACCTGGAGCTGCCTTGCACGAGTCTCTATTCCCTTCGGCATAACCATTAAAGTTTGCCCTTCTTCAACCGAACCTTCATAGACTGTTCCTCGAACAACGGTCCCCTGCCCTTTAATGGTAAAAACCTGATCAATGGGAAGTCGAAAAGCACCCCTTACATCTCTTGTTTCCTGTACCTTCAGTGTATTTATGATAAGATTTTTCAGATCATCTATCCCTTTTAATGATAGGCTATCTACAAGCATAAAAGAGGAGTTCTCAAATACCGTTCCCTTCAATTCTTCTAAAATATCTTCCTTCACTAGATCGATAAATTCTTCTTCTACGCGATCTACTTTTGTGATTGCCACAATTCCATTGCGGATGCCTAACAAGCCTAGAATATGCAAGTGCTCCCGAGTTTGTGGCATCACTCCTTCATCTGCTGCGACAACTAGTACAACTAGATCAATTCCAGCCACACCAGCAATCATTTGTCTAATAAATCGTTCGTGTCCTGGGACATCCACAACTGAAATTTGAATTTCAGCGTCCTCGTATAATGGCGCAAACCCAAGCTCGATCGAAATTTGCCGCTCCTTCTCTTCCTTCAAACGATCTGTATCAACATTTGTTAATGCTTTAGTAAGCGAAGTTTTTCCGTGATCAATATGCCCTGCCATTCCAATTGTAAAATATCTTTTCATTGATGCCACCTACTCCTGTACACTTTCATACTTGTTTTTCCTTATATCTCTCACATTATCGTGAAAACGAGAATTATTCAAGAATACCAATCAATTATCATTTAATTTCTTTTTTACTTTGTCTTTCACAAGAAATGGAATAAGCAATAGGAAAAAGAAAAAGAGTGCTACCCCTTCTAAGATTAATATGTAATAAGGGTATGGACCAAAACAATCCAATAAGGAACCATTTGATGGCTTATGAGCTAGAAACATATAATTCCCGCCTGTCAGCTTATTTGCTATAAATGCAAGGGCAGCACTTGCATTTAAAAATAAAAAAGAAGCGAATAACCCTTTTTTTGTGGCCTTATAATGATGAATGAACACAAAATAAAGACAAGTCCAAATGATAAATATATGTGTGATGAAAAATTGAAAATAACGAAAATGTGGGAAGCCAAGAAATAATTCAGGAGTGATTATCGCCATAAAAGCACCAACAACTCCTATAAAGTATACAATTTGAAAAATAAGTTGAGATTTTGTCACTAATAGAATTAAACATAAAATAAGACTAAGGGAACAGAGCTGAAGAGGAAGGGTAAACGAAACATCCCAATAGCCGTCTTTCCAAAGCCAAAGATGGTACATTGTTTCTAAACCAAATAGAATGATAAACATAAAACTTCTTGTTGCCTTGTCATACTTTCTAAAGTGGTCTCGAAAATAATAGAGGAGAAGCACACCACTAATACAAGCCGTAATCATCAGGAAATGTGGCATAGAGAAAATTTCAAAAGGAAAAAGGTCATATTTATGCCCAAACAAATTGTTCATACTATAAACCCCTTCTTTATTTTTCTTATTTCTGTAAAAAAAAGGATAGAATCAAAAGAATCCTACCCTTTTCAATTTATCAAATATTTATGCCAAAAATTGAAATTCAGTCCTACTGCCCGTTTGATCGGCAATGACTTCAAGCCGTGCGTCTATTCTTTCTTTTAATTCAGGAACATGTGAAATAATCCCGACAAGTCTTCCGCTGCTTTGGATGTCAATTAAAGCTTCAACTGCTTGATCTAGCGATTCGGGATCAAGTGTGCCGAATCCTTCATCAATAAACATGGTCTCAAGTGAAACACCTCCAGCATATTGTTGAACAACATCCGCTAAGCCTAAAGCAAGTGCTAGTGCAGCTTTAAAACTCTCTCCGCCAGATAAAGTTTTTACATGTCTATCTTGACCCGTATATTGATCAAAGACAAGCAATTCTAATCCGCTCTGAACATTTCCTTTTGAGCGGTCTGTTTTTCTAAGAAGCTCATACCTTCCGCTCGTCATTCTATTTAGCCTGCCGTTTGCTTCCCTCAAGATATCATCAAGAAAAGCAGCTAAGACGAATCTTTCAAATGTAACACGGTACGTATTTTGACCCTTAGCAATCTCATAGAGATGACCAATGACTTTGTATTTCTCTTCAAGCAACTTTACATCTTCATTGATACGATTAATCTTAGTCATTATTTCTTCATTATCTCTTTTTTTAATAAAAAGATTTGTATATTCATCCTGAAGCAGGCTAATTTGTGCTGTTATCTCTGTGAATGCGGCATTAAGCTTGTCCATATCTGGCTTTTCCAGATTTTCTAGAAGCTTGTCCAATTCATTGTAGCGATCATTCACTGATCGAACTTCTTCACGATAATCAATAAATGCCTTCTCAAGCCGCTTAATTTCTTGTTCGGATTTCTTAGCTCCATTATACTCCCCATAGGTTGCAAAGCCTTGGGCATTCATCCGAAATACAAATGCTTCTCTTTCTTTAATAAGCTGTAGATTGATTTTTTTCGAACTCTTTTCGATTGTTTCACATTTTGCCATTTCTGCGAGGTATATCTCTTTTCTATTTTGATACATTTGCTGTGCTTCTTCTAGTCTATTTAGAAGCTCCGCCTGTTGTTTGATTGCTTGTTGCACTTGTTCTTCAAAGACTTTAATAGACCTAATCTCCTCAGGGATATTTTCCATCATTCTTTTCAAGTTCGTTCTTTTTTCCGTGTAAAGAATCATCGCTTCATTCATCTGCTCATTCATGATTTGAAGCTCAGAGGAACATCTTTCTTTTTCTTGTTCTACTTGCTTTAATTCAATTAAACAACCTGAAAGCCGATCAACACTCTTAGTTAATACAGAATGTTTTGCTGTTAACTCTTGCCTTTCAGACAAGATCGTATTTTTGTAGACCGGGAAATCGGCTGGAGATAAATTAGGCTGTTGTTTTTGTATATCCCCTATAATATTATTTATTGACTCCTTTAGTGAGGCGATCATTGATTGAGCCTCATAAAAGGCCTTTTCAGCATTTGCTTTTTCCTTATCAATTTCTTCATATTGTTGCTTGGCTGTTTTAATATCTTGTTCATTTGGAATAGCATCTCCAGAAGAAGCAAGCTTTGGATGATGTTCAGAACCGCATACTGGGCAGGCATCCCCTTCATGAAGCTTGTTTGCAAGCAAGCTTGCTTGTCCATGCAGCCACTTTTCTTCTAACTCTAAAGTCACACTTTTTGCATCAGCTAATCGAGCGACTGCATTTGCCAAGAGTTCTTTTTTTCTTTCAAATTGAAGAGCTGTCTGATCCAAACGAGCTTGCTGGTCCTCGAATTTATTTAAGTATGATATCTCTCCAGCCAATTTTTCCAGCCTATGCGTAATTTCAATTATATTAAGCTGATTTCGTTCGATCTCTTGCTTTTCCTCATTTAACATAAGGAGAGCTTTTTCTGTCTTTTTTTCCGCTTCTTCTATCACTGCCTTTTGCATAGACTTCTTCTCAAGCTGACTTTTTATTTCCTGAACTTCCTTTTGAACACTTGAAAACGATTGGATGTCTTCTTTCATATTATTCAAATAGCCTATTTTCTCACCAATTGCTATTCTTTCTGGTTCACGCTTCTTTTCAGCCTCCCATCTTTCTTCCTGTTCTTTCAGCTGAATAGAAAGGAATGATATTTTTTCTTTTAAAGAGGAAAGCTCCTCATTTGCTGCATCCCACTCCTTTTTCAGATGATGACAAAGCTCTTCCTGCTGGGCAAGGACTGCCGCTTTTTGGGCGAGGTTGATTTGTCCTTCTATTTGGTCAAATCTTTCCTTTTCCTTTTCAAGCGCTGCTTTTTTTAATTGCAATTCTTCCTTTGCTTTCAACTGTTTAATAATGGCTTCTGCTTCATATAGCTTTTGCTGAAGGATATTTCTTTGTTCTTGTTTTTCCTTTAAGCCGCCTGCAAGTTTAGCAAGTTCATCTGACATTTGGCTGATTTCAGATTGTAGAAAGGGCATAATAAGATGATCATTCATACTCCCAACATCCAAATAACCTTTTAACTCCTCATTATATTGAGCATGGATATTCTGAATTGCTTGGTTTCGATTCTCTATTTGCTTTTCAACTGTTTTTTTGAGATCCACTGCATCTTCCTTTAGCTTCTCCTCAATTCGTTTGTATACTTGTGTATGAAAGAGGCGCTGAAGAATGACTTCCTTGTCTTTACTTTCTGAAGTTAGCAGCTTTCTGAACTCTCCTTGAGGGATCATCAGGATCTGTCTAAATTGATTACTATCAATAATCATAATTTCTTTCACTTTTTCATCGACATCACGGACATTTGAAGCAAGAAGCTGTTTGTTGCCATCTAAGTCATATAGGTATAATTCTGCTTTTGCTCCAATTGTTGTAAACCCATCTCCACGCGCCTTTTTCTTATCTTGCTGAGGAGATCTCGTGATGAAATAAGTTTTATTCCTTAAAATAAATTCAAGAGATACTTCTGTGCCTGTTTCATCTTTGGCAAATTGGCTTCTAAGATCTGGTCCGTTTCGATCTTCTCCGCTTGCCTTGCCATAAATCGCGTAGCTGATTCCGTCAAAAATAGTCGTTTTACCTGAGCCAGTTTTTCCTGAAATCACAAACATTGTCCGATTGCCCAGCTTCGTAAAATCAATCTCTTCACATCCAGCATACGGACCGAAGGCTTGCATGGTTAATTTTAACGGTCTCATTTTTTCGCCTCCTCCTTCAATGTTTTTTCAATTACTTCAGTCATAACTGCCTTTTTTTCATCTGTAAATTCCGAGGTAGTCATTTCCTCGTAAAATTGCTTAAACAGCTCAAGCTCGGACTTCTTGTCTTCCTTTGCTGAGGAAAATGAATGCTTTTTCTTCATATCTGTAATGGCTATTTTCCGTTCGAGGTGAAGTACATTCGGATAAATTTGCCGAAGCTTGTTAATAGGATCTATTAATGCCCCTTCATCATGTAGAATAATTTTCAAGTAGTCAGTTACATTTTGCTTTTCATAAAAGCTAGGATCCATTAATTCATCCAGATGTCCTTCAATCTCCCGCATATCATTCTTTGGAGCAATAGAACGAATACGTAAATCAAATTGACCATTGTCTTTCATTTCAATAATTGAAATCGATTTCTCTTGCTTGGCTTCTGAAAAGGAGTATTTTAAGAGGGAGCCTGAATAGCGGACTTTAGGATGTTTAATGGAATCTGGACTATGCAAATGGCCTAATGCGGTATACGAGAATGGTTCAAAAAGTTCCACCCCTACACAGCCTGAGCCTCCAACAGATAGGGTTCGCTCGGAATCACTCGTTTTCCCTCCAAGGACAAAGGCATGTCCAACAAACACATTAGGCTCATTTGGATTCAATGTGTCTTCTATTCTGCCAATCATCGCTTTCATTGCCTCTTGATGTGTATGAATGGTTTCATTGTTTAGAAGGTGACGTACCATTCCTGGCTCAGCATATGGAGCAAGATAGAAGTTCACCCCATTTATTTGTATGGGACGGATTTCTCGCTCTAACTTCCCAGATAAATAGAATTGGCTTTGCTTATACCACGAACTTCCGAATGATAATCTTTCAGCACTATCATGGTTGCCTCCAATGGCAACGATAGGTATCTTTAATTCTACATTGATTCTAAAGAGGATTTCATTAAGTAGTTCGACCGCATCAGTTGGCGGGACCGAACGATCATACAAGTCTCCTGCAATGACAACCGCATCTGGCTTCTCTTCCTCAACTAATTCAACGAATTTATTAAGAAAGTAGCGTTGATCTTCTGTCATATATAGACCATGAACAAGCTTTCCTAAGTGCCAGTCAGCTGTATGAATAAATTTCAATTCTTCCACATCTCCTTGCTTCATTATCATATCTTCGCTATCTATCATTATATCAAAATTAGTAGATTGAAGTGGTTCTAACCTTAGAAAGAAAAAATGCAAACGTACAAAAAACAGTCCTGCCAAAATGACAGGACTGTTTCAATTATTGGTTGATCAATTATAGTTTATTTACGTTAGCAGCTTGTGGTCCACGAGCTCCTTCAACAACTTCGAAAGATACTTCTTGACCTTCTTCTAATGATTTGAAACCTTCTGTTTGGATTGCAGAGTAATGTACGAATACATCGTTACCATCTTCAGCTTCGATGAATCCAAAACCTTTTTCAGCATTAAACCATTTAACTTTACCGTTTTTCATGTGAAAAATCCTCCTATTGGCAATAAGAAGCCATGTGTTAATTCACCATTCACCACGATTATAGCTTTTACTCCATTCCTTATCCAAACAATAGTATTCTCTGGAAAAATCAGCTTGCAAAAATATAATTCGATGCTTAATGGCTGATTTAAATTTAACACTATTAGAAAATAAAGTCAATCCAAAACAGCTCTACAAAGCTATCTATTACTCTTTTAATCGTTCTGGAAGACTTTGAATTGAAGTAACCACAACATCTAGTTTGGCCTCGATTCGGTGCAGTAAAAAAAGCGTGACAACGACTGGAAACCCAACTTCACTAATTAATGGGATGAATTCTTCCATCCTCCCAAACCCCTTTCTTTTATAATTGGATTTTAATCAACAACAAACGCTAACATAGTCTACTTATTAAGAAAGAAGCGGTCCACATTTACAAACCGCTCCTTCTTTCATTACGCCCATTCGTATTCGGTTACATTTCGTTCAACTAGCCTTGCCCCTTCTGCCGTCACAAGATCCCCATTATTTGTTTGAATGATATTTGCGGAAATAATTTGTTCCATTGCCAGTTTTACAGTAGCTACTTCTACCGGTTCCTTCGGATTATCAATAGACAGACGAGATATCTTACCTGTTTCAGTTAAAAATGCTAATTCTAGAGATTTAGCCATCAAACTCACCTCCTTGCAATATAGTTTTTACTATTTTCGCCCCTTAATCACACTATACTTTTACCCAACGATATCAAAGCTGTCGTTCCTTACTACAGTTGCAAGTGGGTCATTGCTTAAGGATGCAAGTGCTTGAGTTACTTGATAAATTTGATCAGCACTTGCTGTTTTCTTTACATTTCCAATCGTTTTCGATTTGTAAATTGGTTCTCCTTTCTCATTTAAACCTGCTTCGAAGCTAAGACGAATCTTTGTATCAATCATTAATGCTTGTGCCATTTTCTCACCTCCCTTCACCCTCTATATATATAAAAGTGAAAGAAAAGGACATGGTTGAATTTAAAAATAAATAGATTTACTAATTTTTATATGGATAGAAAAACAAGCCGATAGTTAATTTTTTCATATGATAGTAGAAGACAAGCGAAGGAGGTGTGGAATATGGATTTACTTGCTTATCTGAACGAAAATTATCTTATGCTCGTTCCAGCTTTATGGGTGCTCGGGTTCGCATTGAAACAAACGCCAATCATTCCTGATTGGATGATCATTTGGATCATTCTTCTTGTCTCAGTCATTGTTGGGAGTATCGCATTTGGCCTTTCCTTTACAGGAGTAATTAACGGAATTGTTGCTGCAGGAGTAGCTGTATTAGGACATCAAATGCTAAAGCAAACATTTTTAGGGAAAGAGGGGAAGAAAAAGAAGAATGGTGATTAAACAATATCTTCGAACAAAAAAGGACTAGCAAAAAAACTAGTCCTTTTTTGTCATTATTTATGGGATTGTAATTTCTCTTTTAATCTTATAACTTAAACCTTGAAACTACTGATTGCATTTCCTCAGCAAGCCTCGCAAGTGATGTGGATGAGGCTGTAACCTCTTCCATTGTTGCCAATTGCTCCTCAGTTGCAGCGGAGGATTCTTCAATGGCCGTCACGCTTTTCTCGGAAATGTCTTTCACTTCTTGAATAACCACATTGATTTGGTCGGATAAGATTGACAATTTCTCAAGTAAAGTTGTTACATTTCCAACTTTCCCTGTTACACGGCCTATTGTCTGAGCGATATTTGTAAAGGCAATCCTAGCCTCTTTCGTATCTTCAAGTCCCATGATTACTTGCTTATTACCAACTTCCATTGCATGGACTGCTTGATCTGTCTCTTTCTGGATCATCCCAATCATGCGATGAATCTGCTCGGCAGATCTTTTAGATTGTTCGGCAAGCTTTCGCACTTCATCAGCAACAACTGCGAAGCCTTTTCCATGTTCGCCAGCTCTAGCTGCTTCAATTGCTGCATTTAAAGCCAAAAGATTCGTTTGTTCTGTAATATTGGTAATGATGCTAATAATATCACTAATTTCATTCGAACGAGCTTCCAGCTGCTGGATTGAGCTTGATGCATGTTTGACTGATAAGCTAATCTCGTTCATCTGATGCACTACATTTTCAACTGTTTGTTCCCCGCTTATTGTTAAAGTACTTGCTTGTTCTGTCACTGTGTACATTTCTTCACTACTTTTAGTAATCTCGTGTATGTTTGCAACCATTTCACTTACTGAATTCGCAACTTCATTAAAGCTCAATAGCTGCTTTTCAATACCTGCAGAATTAGTTTTTGAAATCTGCGCAACCTGTTCCGAAGCAAGGGTACTTTGCTCAGCACTAGCTGCCAGCTCTTCACTGCTTGAAGCAAGCTGTGTGGAGCTCGTCCTTACTTGGCCCACCACATTTCTTAAATCCTTAACCATTTTATTTAATGACTGAATGAGGGAACCAATTTCATCTCGATTTTTCACTTTTATTTCATCTACATTTAATTCTCCATTTGCAATTCGATCGATGGATTGAGATGCAATCTTAATAGGTTCAGTAATTAGTCTACTAATAAAAATCGCAATAGCCATTGCTACAACGATAGTAACAATACTAAGAATGATGACAAATAGCTGTATAGATGAAGTAGTTTGCTTTGTTCGCTGACTATCTTTATCTAATTCATTTTCTTGATATTTTATAAGTTCATCTGCTTTTTCACTGAATGAACCACCAATTTCTTTTGCTGATGTTTGAATAAGCTCCATATAAGCTGATTCATTTTCCATAATTTTATATTTTATTGCCGCTTCAGTGATTCCTTCAAATTCAGTATGTAAATCTTTCAATTCAGCTATTAATAGGTGTGCCTCTTTATTTTTGGTTGACTTCTCCAACTCTTCTAATTGCTGAATTAATCTTTTTCGTGCCATATCATAATCAGTTAAATTAGTTGATTGACCTGTCAATAAATACCCTCTAATCCCATTGGATTCAATCATCAGGTCCTCTTTGAAGTTTTTGACAAGAATGAGCTGATTTACCCTCTCATTTAATAGACTAGTATATTGATCATCCACTCTTTTTAGTTGAACATTAGAAATACCTGCGACAATTGCGAATAACAAAAGGACAGATAAAAAACCAAAAATCAACTTTTTCCGTATAGTAACTCTCATTCTTTTTCCTCATTTCATGCTGTAATAGGAGTTATTAATATATACTACCATAAATTTAGACCGAATTAACTACAAAAAACATTCAGAAGCATCTGCTCACACTAATTAGGTAAATGTCGAGCTGTTAAATTCTACTGTACTGGTTATTCCTTCGTACATAAAGACTTGTTTAAACAATTAGGCCAACCAGTTTTTACACAAAAAAAGCCGTTCATCATCTCTGGATATGATGAACGGCTTTAAGTAGACCACAGACCTTTAGGAGGAGATCTTTCCCAATATGTTATTCTTTTCGAAATAATTTGTTTGGACAAACCCCTACCATTTGAATCTTTTATTCGATTAAAAGGAATATTTCAAATTAATTTGTGACTAAATCTCATCAATGGTGATGATGCCCATGTGATTCTTTAGATGGGTTTGTGATTTCAAAACCTTCTTGAGGCACGTAAAAATATTTAATCCAAACACCATCTAAAAATTCTTCACGCTTATCTAAGATAATATCAATACCTTTATCTGTTTTAACGATTTCATCATGTTCTGTTGGTGTATCAAGCTTAAGATCATAATGGGCATGATCGCCATGCATATGCGTTATGAATACACGAATGGCTTTTCCATTTGCCTCTTCGGTGCTAAGCATATTATTTAGTACTTTTGCTGCATTGCGGTTAATTTTGCAATTCATATTCATTCCTCCATCATGAGTAGAACTATGTATAATTCTTTTTCTTATTTTAGCCAAGAAAAAGATCATTTACCCTTAATAGTCTTCTTAAATTGATTCATGCTTATGATAGCCTTGTAGCTTGATTCAAAGTTTCAGCAGAAGCCGCTACATAATTTGAAATAAAGCATTTGCGGATTTTGAAATGCACCCATATACCATACAGGTTTAAGCCCAATTCGTTATTGAATCTTTTCAACTCTAAGAAGTTTCTCATAAAAGGCGGAGTCTAATTTTCCTTTAAAAAGATCAATCGGATGTTCACGCAGAGTTTGCCTAAGACTATCCACACTGCTATGTGTATCAATAATAGCGCGAAGCTATCTAACTTGAAGTATTGTCTTTTGAACTACCCCACTTAATTTCTACCGAAATTTGAAGTAGGAGATTCCTAAGAACACCAGTGTATCCACTAGTTATTGATTAGGCGATCCCTGTCGTTCCGACAGTTAGAAGTCTTATGGCTTCATTTTTAAGATTTAAGCTTGCGTTACGATCTCGATTGTGATGTGTTTGGCACGCTGGGCATTGCCATTCACGCAGTCCAAGATTTTTAACGTCTTTATTTTTATAGCCACAACAAGAACATAATTGACTAGAAGCGAAGTTTTTTGCCACAGTTACCACTTGTTTTCCGTACCATTTCGCCTTATATTCAATCATCGTTTTGAATTGTGACCAAGATACTTCAACGATTGCTTTGGAAAGATTCCCATTTTTAAGCATATGAGATACCGACAAATTTTCCATTCCGATTATGTCGTGGTTTTTGACGATTTCGGTTGATATTTTGTCGAGATAATCTTTTCTTGCATTCGATATTCTTTCATGAATACCTGCTACTTTCATTTTCGCTTTATGCCAGTTCGAGCCACCTATTGACCGTCTGCTCATGATTCGTTGTGCTCTTGTTAACTTTTCTTCTAGGGTGCGGAAAAACTTTGGATTAGAGTAGATGGTTCCATTGGAGAAGATAACGAAGTCTTTTATGCCGACATCGATGCCAACAGCAGAATTTGTCTTCTGCCATTCTGTTACTTCTACTTCGGTTGTTAAAGATATAAAATATTTGCTAGTTGGATTTCGCCTAATGGTTGCACGTATCATTCGACCTTCAACTTCACGGCTTTTCGCAAATCGAACGTTTCCTAGTTTCGGTAACTTAATCTTATTTTCAACAACAGCAATGTTTCCATTTGTATACTTTGTGGTATAAGACTGCAATTTGTTCTTTTTGGACTTAAAACGTGGCTGCTTATTTTGCTTTTTGTAATAGCGATCATAGGAATCAGCTAGGTTTTCAATAGATTTTTGTAAGGCGATACTATCTACTTCTCTCAAGAAAGGGTAATACTTTTTTAATTCAGGCAGGGATTTTATCGTTTCGTATTTGTTTAAGTAGTTCCCTTTCCAATTATTTGTTGAAAGTTGACCATTCTGCTTCAATTCTTCACAAATATACCAGTAAGCATCTTTTTCTTTTTGTTTACTGAGAAAGAAGTTGAACACAAATCTTGAACAGCCAATGGTTTTATTAATTAGTTCAATCTGTTGCTTATTTGGATAGATACGAAACTTATAGGATTTGTTCACAAGCAAATATTTCACCTCACCATCAAGAACGTTTGTTCTTATTCTATCATAATAATAGTGTTTTGGCTACCGCCAACCGACATTCATCCCTCACTTAATCATCGGGCTAATGGAAAGCTTCGGTCCTTTGAACGGTCATTCTTTCCTCATTTCTTATAGCTTCAATCATGACCTTCCTTGCCCATTCATTAAAGTTGAAACCATCTTGATTAACCTTCTGAATAATTTTTAAATCATTGGGATTAGTTTTATTTAAGGAAACGGTCTTTTTAACTTTGTTATTACTCAATCGCCCATCCTCCCTCCTACCTTGATGATATAAAGGTAGGGCCGGGATGGCTGATTTATGACTAAAATTAACAATTGTCTAGTTTTGTCGAATTCCTAGTATTATTTTCACACCTTTTGTAAACTTGTATGTGGAATTAGAATGTGTAAGGGGGAAGTTACATGAAAGAAAAGAAGAAGAAGCCACTCATTAAAAAATGGTGGTTTTGGGTCATTGTTGTATTAATCATTGGTTCAATCGGGGCAAATATAGATGAAGAAGAATCTGTAAAAGAAGAACCTATGCAAGAAGATGTTGAAACAGCCGTACAGCCAGAAGAGGAAGAGGCAAATAAAGAAACTCCTGAAGAGAAGGCTGCTCGAGAAGCAAAAGAAGCTGAAGAAAAAGCAGCTGCCGAAGCAAAAGCTAAAGAAGAAGCTGAAGCCAAGGCAAAAGAAGACGGTATTCCTAGGGAACATAAATCAGCGTTAAAGAAAGCAGAATCCTACGCAAAAACTATGCAAATGTCAAAGGCTAGCATATACGATCAATTAACATCTGAGTATGGAGAGAATTTCCCTCCAGAAGCCGCTCAATACGCTATTGATAACATTGTATTCGATTGGAAAGAAAATGCATTGAAAAAAGCACAATCATATGCAGAAACTATGGACATGTCTGATTCAGCTATTTACGATCAGTTGATTTCGGAATACGGGGAAAAATTTACTGAGGAAGAAGCGCAATACGCAATCGATAATTTAGAATAAGATAAAAATAAGCCCCTTCAAAAAAACAACCGTCTCATTAAGAGGCGGTTGTTATATAGTACTAACTTTCATAATGTCCATAAACGGAACTTTAGTAATATTAAAAAGGAGATGGAATTATGATAAAAAACCGCTGATAATCCAACTGGCCATACTCCATTTACTACCCAGGTAATGCAATATTCTTGGTATCGCCATTTCGGATCCCTTCTTTCTACTAAACATAATAATTTGAATCTCAATCCATAAAAAACCATAAACATGTTATAATCAGGAAATCATACAAAAAGGCGGTCATGTAAACATGATGGATAATATGGCATTCTTTGCAATTATTCCTTTATTAATTTATTTAGCTATTATAGGTTTCGCGATTTGGTTTTGTGTTAGTCTAATAAACGCACAAAAAGAGAGGAACAGGATTCTAAAAGAAATATCAACTAAATTAGATAATGTAAACCCTGGTATAAAGGAAGAGTAAACGACTCTTTCTTTTTTTCTATTAAACACAATAATTCCTTTATTAATCTATACATGCACTCAGTTTCTTCAAAAACATACAATGCTTTTGAAGGAAAGGAGTGATAAAAAATGCCATGGCAAAATAAAATTAGATACTTGATAGGTCAACCTATAGGTATTTCATTATCAAATGGACAAGGAACTTCAGGTGTTCTATGTGGTGTATCTGGCGAAAAGCTCCTTGTGATTGAATATTTATACCAGTCACAATTCGCATTAAAGCAATATGACTTTTATATGATTCAAGATATTAATGGATTTCCACCCTGCCAAAACCAACAACCATTATATTAAGGATTCTGCCCTCTATAGAGGGTTTTTTTGGGAACCTAAATACATATCCGGTTGATCAAATGCGCAAATATACGAAATAAGGTATCGTCACCTAGCATTTCGTCAAGCCGATTTAGTATCGCGCCAGCCTTGCCATCAAGCGCCTTTTGACCGTCACGCACAATTTTCGGATTCCCATTTGCGTCTGTTCCGAATTCAGTTGCAAATTTATCCAAAAAGTAAGCAGTCCGCACTTGCCCGTCTCTTCGCAATTCCTCCGCCCGTTGTTCACGAAAGACCTCATCCTCTAATAATCGTTTGATTGCGAACAAACTACCTCCATTCGTCTTAGCAAACTCACGTAAGATTGATCACGACTGCTCCATCGTTTCCATATCACAAAAAAAGTCGAACGCTATCTCTTATTTACTAATTCAATCTCGTTCCAGACATCTATAACCGTGTTTTCAATGTTAAGAACAGTGTACGCCAATGTGCTTACGTTCGAAGATTCATTTAATGTCTCATCTTAAATGGTTCTGTGTACTTCTTGAAGAACCTTTTTATACAGTTCAACTTGATGTAATAATTTATTGTTTTCCAACCCTTCATGAAAAGGGTCATTATTAACATCGCTCAGGAGTGATTGCAACATTTCAATTTTCTGTTTCTGTTTTCCGAAAGCGACAAGGACTAATTAAACACGGCTAATGTTCCTATACCTGCATTTTGTTATTCAAGTTCTTTCCTCAACGTCACTACCTGATCTACAAGTTCCAAATTAACCCCTCCTACCTTTTGTTTCCAATTATCATATTCTTAACAACTAAAAACTTCATTCTGTAACCAATAGGTAATAATAACTAAAAATTTTTCAAATCATAGTTCTTTCGTATCATTTATTATGATAGACTAATTTCTAGTGCTTTAAACTAGACCCATTTTAAATGTGGTTCCATAATTCATAGAATTTTTTTATTATTTCATGAGGTGAAATTATGCTATTTACATCAAAGAAAAAATTCGAAAAGAACAAAAGAAAGAAAATTCTCCTAAAAAGATTAGTTTCGATTTTACAACAAGATAGAAAATCAAAAGAATTAGTTTAATGATAGGGAGACGAATAAGTTTCCTATCAATTAGCTTAATTACGATTATCCTATTTACTAATAATTATTTATGTTATAGATTTATATAAAGGGTCGAGCCTACATTCTCCCTTCATCTCTCGTGTCATAAAAACAAGGAGATGATAAATATGAAAATCCAAATCAATATTAAACAAGGTAACCTAAATATTTCGATTAAATGGGGTAAAGATGTGTGGGGAGTTAAAAATCCCAAAAGCTAATTTACCCGTTACCTAAAAGGTACATTCTATACTTCTGACTAGAAAGTAAAGACCCTTTAAACTAAGATGATGATGTGGTGGAGTAGGCATTCCTTAAGGAATGCCTACTCACCATAAGATTAATAATTTGATATTCCCTTTTAAAAAATGTTGCTAATCCTAACTTAAGGAAAAATGCAGCATTTTTTTCCTTAAGCCAATCTTTCGCTTCACCAATGCTGTTAAAAATGACATCCCTAAGATTGTTTTCTTTTCTAATCAGAATTAGATATTTCAATTTCAGCCCTGCAATCTAGTAAACTTAATACAAATTCTGTTTCACTAATTCTCCGCAATTCTGCAGCAATCTCAGCCAGCCTCTCGCTGTACTCCGCATCGCCAAACGTATCAACCAACACTTTGTAATCGCGATATTCATCGAGCAACGCGTCAATCTGCTCCGCTCGCGTCGGCACATACGGAAGTCTAACGGCGATTGTCTCCGTTCCATACACCGCAGGAAACAGCCATGCTTCGTTATACCACTCGACGCCACCTTCGAATTGATACGCGAATACGCCAAGGTTGGGAATAAATGCGCTCTGCTTGACGGTTTCATATCGTAGCTCGCGAACCTCGTGCGCATCCATGCCGTCGAGGACGTACAGGTCGTATACGATAACTAGTACCTCGCGCTGGTATTTCCTAGTTAAACCTTTTCGCATAATAAAAAAGCCCCTTCCGCAATTATATATTTGCGTAAGAGGCGAACGGTTCAAACGGTTTAAGCCGACTATTAAAACGGTCTTTCTCATCGGTCTACAACAGTCTTTCCTTAAACCGGACGAAAACCGTGTAGGTTGAACATATCAATCAACGTGTCAATCTCCGATTCAATCATCGGAAGAATGCCATCACTTCGCGGTTTTTGGCGGGACCGCCTGGGAATCGAACCCAGCTGACCTGGCACGCAGGTCACAAGCGGTTTTGAAGACCGTGGAGGGCACCAGCACCCCAATCAGCCCCGTGAAATAGTGTTATATCAATGTTTCTAGCGTGTTCCTCGCCAGTCTTTTTGCGAAGTTCTCGCCAGTCTCACTCTTAACTACCACGGACTCTATTATGTAGGAAGTATTCACCATTTTCAAGTGAAAAATTTGTGTCACAAAAAATCGCTATCAGGAAGAAAACATCTAGCGATTATGTTTTTAGTAAATTATTTTTTATTTCTTTCTACTGTAACTACAGAATCTTTACCATATTTGATAGGCACTCTTTCACTAATATAGCTTTTTAAAATTAATGCCCTGATTGCTTCATTCATTTCACTGTCAGTAATTGCATTTACATTTTTTACTTTAATGAAAAGGTTTGTAATTTCCTGAAGCATTTGAAATTCTTTAACATCCAGTTCCACCGTTATTTTTTTCACGATTGATTCCCTTCCCTTTAATTTGTAAAGAAGCCAGTGGTACACTTGTAAGTACGATTATTGAAGCATGTAAAACAGAATGGGATGAAGATTATAGGTTACTTCAACCATTCCTTTAGGATGATTTAGCTGAAGAAGATTTAGCATATGTGTCTTTTGAATTTTCATTTGCAGTAGCGTCCTTACATTTACAAGCTGTTCGTAATTTAACACCATACATTTATACTGAAGTTTATGATTATGTGTTAGATATGATGGCTATTGAAGATTGGGAAGAGCTTCAATCTTGGAAAGTTCTTTCTTCAAAGTGGATTAAAGAAAAAAACATTACTCCCTAACAACAAAAGGAGAAAAATACTTAGCCGCATACAAGCCTAGGTGCTCTCAGCCCCATATATCACTTAAACATATAATTGAGGAGGCGTCTTTTTGAGCTCTTTAAAATTCGAGGAATTTTTAAATAAAGTAACCTCTAAAGTGAAATCTAAAGAAGCGCATGACATGATCAAAAAAGAGCTTACCAATCATCTGGAAGAATTGAGCTAATCCTTCCAAAAAGGGAAAGCTTCTAAAGAAGAGGCAGATGCATAGGCGATACTAGAAATGGGAAACCCCTTTATCCTTGGAGACAATTTAAATCGTCTTCATAAACCGAAAATGGATTGGGTTCTAATTGTTCTGTTTGTTATTTTTGCAATTATCAGCTTTCTTCCGTTAAGGTGGAGTTCCAGATTTGTCAGTGTATAGTTCCTTTTTTATGACAAGACAGGTAATCTGGTTCACCCTTGCTGTTCTTGTAATCATTAGTTTTCTCTTCTTTGATTATAGAAAATTAAAGAGTTGGTGGATGCTTTTTTACGGATCAGCTTGATTCTGCTTTTATATACTAATTTATTTGGATTTTATATAATCAATGGAGTAAAAAAAGGGATTATATTTTTCGGGGTTAGATTAGATGTAACAACCTTAAGCTTATTTTTATTTTTTTCTTGCATGGTGTTGGTATCTTTACAAAGATGAATGAGTGTAACAATTGGAAAAAACAAGTATTACTGTTTTTCTTATTGTGGACTCCAATCCCACTCTACATAATGCTTCCACAATTTATGTATAGTATCATTTACTTTATCTGTACATTAGCAATGTTTGCTGTTTCCCATGTCAATAAAAAACTTGCCCTTAAGTTAGTCGTAGTCAATGTGGTGGCGAGTGTAATTTTCATTATTACACTAATCCTTTCCCGTCGCGGTGACTATTTCTTTACTAGACTATTCGCTTTTGTAAATCCAGATGCTGATCCGAATGGAGCAGGCTATATGTATACCTTGGTTATGGATATCCTTTCACATGCAGTTTGGTTTGGCAATAGACTTTACAAAATATAAATATCCAACAATTTCTCCCGGCAGCACATACGGATTTTGTTTTCCCCTATCTCGTCTATTCACTTGGCTGGATATTCGGAATACTGCTTTGTTTAATTCTGTTACTATTTATTTCACGAATCTCAATAAATGCGTTTAAAATAAAGGATCGATTTGGAAGATTATTAGTAATCGACGGTGCTGCATTATTTACCGTTCATGCTTGCTGGAATATCCTGATGGGCTTAGGAATTGTTCCAATCATAGAAGTCTCCCTACCGTTTATTAGTTATGGAGAAAACATGCTGCTATTTTACTTGGCCATTTTGGGCCTTATTCTGAACGTCCATCGAAGAAAGGATATTGTAGAGCCTACAATATTAAATCTAAAATAATGATTACTTATTATGGATTTGAGGAGATACGAAATTGTGGGCTGATTTGAAGACAATGATTCAATTGTTTGTTGCTTTAATTTAATCTAAATAGTTGATAGGGCAACGATTTATCACAGTGGTTTCCCTATCAATTTTTTCTAATATTTATAGCCTCTTCGTAAGCCCGAATTAATAAAACAAGCGTACCTTTCCGGTACGCATGGCAAATAGCCGTATATCGCGTTTTTTTCGTCGAAAATACGGCTAATTTACTTTCTGCAACATTCTGTTTGGATGTTTTTGGACCAGGGCATGTATTGATCTAGAATGGCAGAGTTTTGATAGATATGGAGATTTGGTAAGTCCGTCAAAAGTTTCTTCATGTATTCATAGAAATCGATGCCATTGCTTTTGGCAGTTTCTGCGATGCTCAAACAAATGGCGTTTGCCTTTGCACCGGCTTCGCTAACGGAAAATAGCCAATTTTTCCTTCCAATGACGTTGGGGCGGATAGCGTTCTCTGCCAGATTATTATCTATTTCAATGCGACCATCATACAAGAATGCCTTTAATCCAACGGCTCTGTTCAACGTATATTCCGCTGCTTTCGCAAGGGCATTTTTTCCGAAGAAAGGTGATGTTTCAACCCAATTAAGGAATTGATCTACAATTGGTCTCGAGTATTTTTGACGTTTCTTTCTGTGCTGACTTGGAGACAGATCCTTAAATTTCTTTTCCAGTCGGTATAACTTATCACAATAGCTCACACCGAGTTGCCCATTTTTACTATCCGCTTTCAGCCAATAACGTCGAACATGCGCCCAACAATGGGCGAACGTTACGCCTTCTAATTTCCCGTAGACAGAATAGCCATCACAAATAATGGTTCCCTTATACCCTTCTGTGAAACGTTCAAGGATAGAGCGAGCTCGTGGTAAAGCACTGTCAAATAGAATAATCGTCGGCCCTTGAGATGGCACGCTTCTATATACCCAGTTGTAGGCATTAGATTGACCTGACTTACCATCGGAACGGTTGATAATTTGTGCATGAGTTTCATCGACATGCAATATAGATTTAGCCATCATCAACGTTTTCATTCGTTCGTAGATCGGCAATAGCCAATCGTGAGATGAGCGAATAACCCAATTGGAAAGATTCTTATCATTGGTCTCCAATCCCTACCGTTTCCATTCATTTATCTGGCGGTAAAGTGGCAGGTATTGTGCAAATTTGTCATAGATGACTTTGGCAAGTACGCTAGGACTTGCGATGCTACGCTGAATGGCTGGTTGCGGAACTTTTCCACGTTTAATTTTTGCTGGTTGTGAGGTATCACTTTTACAATTTTTACATTCATAGGCATATTCGATATGCTGCACTTTCATCATTTTTGCAGGAATGAATTTAGCCTCTTCGCGGACAACAGTACCACCGATCTCCACCATTTGATGTTGGCAACATTCGCAAATTATATTTGCCAGATGATGATGGACTGCTTCTACTTCTATATCATCACGCAATGAATCGTTTCTCTTTTTCTTGTGTATTTTACGAACAACAGTATAAGAAATAGTCTGTTGGCTTTGTTCTTCTGTATGCTCAGAATCGTTAAAAGACGGGTCATCTTCAAATAATGAACCTTGCCCATCGGGCGCATTGTATCTAGATTTCTCTGTTTTAGACCCATATAAAAGCTTTGTTAATTGGCGAACTTGTTGTGATAAAGAATCAATCTGTTTCATCAATTCTTGATTTTGTTGATTTGAATGAGCCAGTTGTTCTTCGAGTAGTCGAATTAATTTTTCATTTGAAGATGAATCTTTTCCCACAACATTCACCACTTTCCGTTCGATTTCGCTCTTCCTATTATAACGAGTTCGATCAGTGAGATAAAGAAAAAATGGCGAATTTAAAAAGTTCCTTTTGCCGATGGTTGAATCGCCTTTGGCTGCTGAATGGATAACCCTTCTAGTAACCATCGAAGTTCCTTCTGGGACAGATTCCGTACTGCTTGTTCATCTTTTGGCCATTGCAATTTGCCGTTATCCAAACGCTTATAAAGCATGGCGAAACCATCACCGTCGAAGTACAAACATTTATAACGATCCTTACTCCATCCAGCAAATAAGAAAATTGAATCGCTATAGGGATCGAGTTCAAAAGAATCCTGAATCAAAGTGGCTAATCCATCAATGCCTTTCCGCATATCTGTCTTCCCACAAATGATGTAGATATTTTTCACACTGGTATAATCGTGTTTCATAGATGTTTCAACTCCCTCATGACCGTTTGGATCACATGCTCATCTACGCCGCTATAGAAGGATATTTCAGTATTTGCCGTTTTGATTGTGCAAATGCTGGTGGTAGAAGTTGTTGGAGAAGTGGGTGGAAATACTTGTTTATTTTCGGAATGTAGTTTGACGGGGACGATTGTTAATTTTGTCGTGGCATAAGAAAAGCATCTCCTTAAATTGATACCTTGATCGTACCAGGAGATGCTGCACGTTTGTATGCGTTGTTTGAATGGGGGCTTACGCCTCTTCTTATGTAATAAGTTCAAAAAGAACCTTATCCATTTGATCTAAGAAGTTCGATTCTTTCCAAAGTATTACAGCCTTCCGCTCTTGATACGTTTCTACTAAGCGTTCAAGAACACAATAACCAATAAAATAGCCTAAGCGTGTATATCCAAAGTGGATTTCTCCATAACATCAGCAAGGTAAAGGAACCGAATAATAGCATTAATTATGGAGTCATAATAAACCTTGGAACTATTTTGTACAACTACAACTTTCGAACCTTTCCTATTATAAGATCTGAGATTATCATGGTATGAAGATTTTATCTGCTACTTTTTTATTGTAAGAAAACCAGTAGGTATTAAGACATGGCTTTTTAATAAAGTTGTCGGTGCTATTTCCTCGCCAACCGATTTCCTTAACCAAGGCAACCTTTCACTTTCATCTACCAAATGAAGACCAAAATCATTTAAATATACTGCATTGTTAGCAAGAATCCTTTCCCAATAGAACTTTTTATTTTAATCTAAAAAGTTGAAATTCCCCTCCCAATCTTTCGCTGCGTATAGCGTTGCTTTATCTGTTCTCCAATCATATCTAATCTTCAATGTTGTAAGTCCTTCTTTTTTTAGTGTCGAAAATATGCTACTCATTGAATCTACCTTTCAGTGAACTTTGTTTACAGGTTCAGGTTAAGATTAAGATGAATCTATCGCAACCCTACTGGATTAAACGATGTATTCTATTCCAAGTCAAATTGATAGATTTGTGAATACTTTTCTTTAAGATAGTCCAAGAAGTATTTGCTTTGTAATTCTTCGCCTGTAACCCTTCTTAACATTTCATCTGGAGAATATACTCTCCCATGTTGATGAATATTCTCCGTCATCCATTGATTTAGAGGTGCAAAATTTCCTTTAGCAATTTCACTGTAGACATTAGGAACCGCTTTTAACATTGCACGTCTGAATTGTCCACCATATAGATTGCCTAGAGCATAGCTTTGGAAATAACCCACAAGACCCATAGACCAATGGACATCCTGCAAAACCCCCTCCCTGTCATTGGTAGGACGAATACCTAAATAGGTCTCATATTTATCGTTCCAGAGTTCAGGTAACATATTAAAATTAGCGTTTCCTTCAACTAAGTCTTTTTCAATTTCAAAACGTAAAATTGGATGCAAGCTGTACGTTAATTCATCAGCCACAACCCTTTTAAAAGATGGTTCTACTTTATTAATAGCTTTATAGAAGGTATCTAGGTCCACGTTTTCAAATTGTGCAAACCTTTTTTGCAGTTCCGGATAGAAGTGTAACCAATACTCTTTGGATTTTCCGATAATATTCTCATAAAAACGGGATTGAGATTCATGGAAAGCACCCATATTGCCCCCCCAAAGGTGCATATCTACGACAGCATCATTGGAACGCTGAGCGTACATTGCATGGCCGGCTTCATGAATTGCCGCAAAGACGCCGAATTTGAAAGTATCATAATTGGTTGTGATTCTAACATCTCGAGGACCGATTAAAACTGCAAACGGATGTAGGACTTCACCGAATCCACCCCTTGAAGAATCATAACCAGTGGCTTCCACTAAGTATTTTATAAAGGTCTTTAATTCCTCTTTGTCAAATTGTTGCAAGATGCATGAATCATCTATATTAACAGAGCTCTTATTTATTTTTTCCAGAATCTTGATAATCCCATTTCTCAGCTCTTTAAACAGGAGATTAACCTTTTCTATCTCGATGCCTTCATCAGCACTCCCAGCTAATACGTAGAATGGATGTTTGTTCGGGTCAATATATTTCGCTATACCCATCTTAAGTCGAAAAATTTCCTCTAAAGCAGGTTTAAAAATACTATAGTCAGATGCTTGATAGGCTTCTTGCCACATTTTCTGGGCTTTGGCTGTTAATGATGCTAATTCCACCTGCTTTTCCAATGGCACTTTTGTGGTGTTATTATAAAGATAGAGAAAGCTTCTCACAAGTCCCCTTTCCATATCATCCCCTAGTAAACTTGGATCAAAGTCCGAAAAGTAAATAGCTCCTTGTTTCGCAGTGTCACTTAGGAAAATTTCCCCCATTTTTCCAGTGAAAAAGCCTTGCATTTTTTGTCGATAATCATTCCCCTCTGTAGGTAACTGTTGCCATTGTTCCCACGTAAAAAGGGATGACAAAGCCTCATAGTATTTATAATCTCTCATTAGATTCTTGATAGACTGTAGTTTTTCTTGAAAACCCATTTTTCTACCTCCGATTCCTAATTTAATTTTTGTTCTATATACCAATCAATATGTTTTTCCAATATGTTCAATGGAACTGCGCCTAGTTCTAAAACGTGGGTATGATATTCCCGGAAATCGAATTTATCACCAAGGGCATTTTTCGCCTTCTCTCTGATTTTGGACATCATCACGCTACCGAATTTGTAGCCTAAAGCTTGTGCTGGAATATCATTAGCATAACGGTTCGTTTCTGAGAATATCATGTCGTCGTGCCAGTCTGAGTTTTCCTTTAATAGCTTGGCGGCTTCCTCTCGGGTCATACCGAAGGCGTTCATTCCGGTATCAATGACCAGTCGCGTCGTCAAGAACAAATCCATAGCCAAGCGCCCGTATTCATCCAATGGGGATTTATACATCCCCATTTCACCCGCCAAAGCGGCTGAGTACTCAGCCCAGCCCTCTGTATAGGCTGTTAATATCATCGTTCGAAATAAGGGATGAAGTGTTTCATTCTCTAAAGACAAATTGATTTGGTAATGATGTCCAGGTATTAGCTCATGATAAACAAGAGCACCGCAACTAATCTGATTCTTTTCCTCATGATTGGAACTGTTGTAAAGATATTGTCCCTTAGGTTGAGCCGCTGAAGGTATGGAATAATATCCAAAAGTCATAGCCTGTTCTTTCTCAATCGGCAATTGTACCACTTCACAGTCTGTCTTGCACATCTTGTCGAAATAGTTATTCATTACAGGCTTGATGCGCTCTAAGTAGTCGGTCATTCGCTGTCCAATGCCCTCGCGTGTTTTTTCGTAAAGGTCCGGCATCTTTTTGATAATTTCCTTGAATTCTGCCCGAGTACAATCGTAACCTAATGATTTTCGGATTTCTTCCATTCTAGATTCAATGATGTTGATTTGCTCCCAGCCTAACTTATTAATTTCTTCAGGTTCAATGTCATAGTGCAAATGGTATTTGACTAAAAAATTATAGTAATCCACCCCCTCCGGATATTGAGACAACCCAACGGTCATTTTTTGATTTTGTTTGTAGTCTTCTGAGTTAAGGAAGGATATCAATTCATTAAGAATTTGAACCCCAGTCGTAATTGACTGTGCAACATTCTCCATGAAAACCGTATGATCTCCAGGGATATGAGATACTCTGGAATCGGAAAGGTGAAGTGGATGTTTTTCCAAGGGTTGGGCTGCTGTTTTGAGCATATTTAACACAAGTTGTCCTTCTTCAATCGGTAGAAAGATACCCTGTTTAGCCTGCTCTACTGTCTTGTCTTTAATCTGTCGTACCAGTCTAGGATATTGCATAATGGTATTTGTATAGGTTTTTATATCATTTTTATCTTTTAGCTTTATCAACCTCAAGTTATCGAGATACGGCAATATACAACTATAAGGAGTAACGGCAAAATCGAGATAGTAGTATTTTGAAAGGGGAGGCATGAGGCCCATACTAAAATTTGAAGAAGCAAAATAATCCATGATCTCCATCATCATTTCATCATAGTGATCCAATTTAGCGTTACGCAACTTATCAATTATGTCCCTTATTTTTTTTGCAAAAGCCTCATTTTTCAATAGCTTTTCCAACGATAAATCCGGCAGTGTTCCTTGACTAAAATTGCCATTCATAATGTCTAAAAATGAGCAATCTTTATTGATATAGGCGAATATATCATCCGCTAATGCCTTAACGCGTGTGTCTTTTATCACAAAATAACGCTCCCTTTACTGATTTATATGCAAATCACTCTTATCACTATTCGGATTCACGATGTTGCGAAAATATACACAATAACAAATTATGAGGTAGGAATTGGTTGAACAAATTCCTACCTCTCTCGATCCCTATTATAATTTTATGCCATCTGCTACACCGTTTCTTCTTGGGTCTGCTATAGTACAAAGTTGTCCAGTTTTTTGGTCTATATAGCATACTTGGAATGAACCCATATGATAATCCCATACGTTTGAAACCTTCATTCTTAATCCTAGTGACATTAGTTTATTTTGTACTTCCTCTGATATTCTATCTTCTATAATCAAAGTTCCTCCTTCTTGAAGAGCTAACATCCTAGGTTCCCTAACTGCATTATATGGATCCATCCCAAAGAATAGATAATTGCATAATACTTGTGGTACTGTTGCATGTACATTACCTGGTGAACCAAGTTGGAGGATTGGTTTGCCATCTTTTAGCACCATAGTGTTCCCCATAACAGTCCTTTGTCTCGCACCTTTTACTTGATAATAAGTCATTGGAGATGCTTGCATATTCGGTACTGCATGACTTCCAACCATCGGTATCCCACCTACTACTTGTCCAGGTATACCTCCACTTTGTAATGTATTCATCATTTGTACCCAGTTACCTTCTGAATCGACAATACTTAATTCACAACTACCTGATGGTTGATCTTGATGACTGTTTTGTCTAGGTGTTGGTTTTTTACCTCCAATGAGCCCATCTAAGAAGCCAGCTCCACCAAAAAATCCTGTAGTAAAATTTGTATGACCTGTTAAATCTACTTTTGGTTTCATACCTTTAATTAACTTGGCGAGATACTCATGTAATTCAGGCTCTAGAAATGTGTTAACATCAAAGGTTAATACTTCAGGATCATTAAAATATCCACATACTTGCTGAGCTAGTTTTAATGCATGTCCCATATAGAAAATATGATCCGCTGAATATGGCTTAACATCTTCTATACCGAGTTTATCAAGGATTCCAAGTACTAATGCTACAAATACACCCTGTTGCTGTGGTGGAGCCAATGATACGATCTCATAATCTCGGATTTTGTATCTTAAAGGTTCAATCCATCTTGGAGGTGTTTCTGTCATATGTTCTTTAGTGATTTGCCATCCCATTTCATTAGCTTTCTTTATAAACTTATCTGCCCATGAACCTGTTATCATATAATCAGGTCCTTCATTAGCAACATTTCTAAGCGTTTCAGCCATTTCCTTTGAGCCGAATTTTTCACCTACTTGTGGAAATCTACCATTAGGCATATAAAATTCCCTTCCTTCTGGGAAGAAGGTGATAAAATCTTCACCAAAGGCATTTACATCAAATTCAAAACAGGATACATGATGACCATTTTCTGCCCACCATATAGCGTCCTCACACAATTCAGCCCATGGTTTTGTGGCAAACTTATTGTATAATTCCTTCAGCCCTGGCATAAATCCAGGAATGACCGAACTTGGCGGCATGACTGCGTATTTACCCATGCCTTGCGGTACCGGCTTATGTGCAGGTAAATCTGACGGAAATGTCCCAGTTGAATCAAGTTGGTAATATTTATCTTCTTTGGCGTGATAAAATAAAAATGTTACTGTGCCTGTGTGATTGGTCATAAAGGGCTCAACGGCTGCTTGAACCATGCATCCAGCTATCCCTGCATCTACTGCATTGCCTCCTTCTGACATTACTTTTAGCATTGTATGTGTAACGACAGCATTATCTGAACTTGCTGCAGCCTTTACTCCCTCAACGATTGGTTTTTCCCCCGAAGCCCATTTAGGATCTGACAAATTGATTTCTTTTGGATTAAACATGATTTTCATCTCCTTTTATAATTATTGATTGATAGTGATTTAAACCTGCAAAACTCTGACGCTTATTGACATGTAGCAGTATTAAAAATGACGTTCGTTAACCTATTTACTGATATAAATGGCAGGCTACTAAACGCCCATCTAATTCTTTTAGTTCTGGTTGAACTTTTTCACAAATTTCCATCCGAGCGTGACAACGTGGGTGAAATTTACATCCTTTAGGGGGATTTGAGGGTGATGGTAGATCCCCAGTTAATTTAATCCTTTCTCTATTTTCAGTAGGATCTGGATTCGGAATAGCTGATAATAAGGATTGACTGTACGGATGGAGTGGCCTTTCATAAAGTAGTTCTTTTTTTGCTAATTCGACAATTTCGCCTAGATACATGACTACAACACGATCTGAAATATGCTCAACAACACTTAAATCATGAGAGATAAAAATATACGTTAACTCGAATTGTTCTTGTAAATCCTTAAATAAATTCAGAATTTGCGCTTGAATTGAGACATCTAATGCAGATACTGCCTCATCCGCTACAATCAGTTTCGGTCTTAACATCAACGCCCTTGCTATACCAATCCTTTGTCGTTGACCGCCTGAAAATTCGTGAGGATGTCGATCAAGATGCTCTTTTTTTAATCCGACAATTTCAATTGTATCCTCGATTAATTTAGTTCTTTTCTCTTTAGAGATACTGTGTGCAATAAGTGGCTCTGATAAGATCATTCTTATCGTTAATTTAGGATTTAATGTATCATATGGATTTTGAAATACCATTTGCATTTCTTTTCTTACTTTTTTCATTTCTTGTTTATTATACTTATTTATGTCTTTTCCTTGAAAATAAATTTCACCATTAGATGGTTTAAGAAGTCGTATAATACATCTCCCTAATGTTGACTTACCGCAACCAGATTCCCCAACAACACCTAGTGTTTCTCCTTCATACACAGATAAATTAATCCCATTTAATGCGTACACATAACCTTTTTTTTTAAACCAATTTTTACTGATGGAGAAATGTTTATTCAACTCTTTGATTTCTAATATCGGTGATACCATATTCCCCCTGTACCTCCTTATTATCTGAGTACAACCAACAACGGCAAGACGTTTGCTCGTCAATATTTATAAGTTCTGGACTTTTTTCCAAACAAATTGGCATAACATTATCGCAACGAGCTGCAAAACGACAGCCAGACGGGTAATCACCCGGTGTTGGTACATTTCCTGGTATACTGTTAAGTCTTTTCAATCCTCTTGCCTTTTGTGGCATGGAGTTTATTAAACCTATCGTATAAGGATGTTTAGGATCAAGTAATAATGTTCGAACGTCGGTGGTTTCTACAACTTGGCCAGCATACATGACCATGACTCGATCACACACTTCCGATACAATACCAAGATCATGTGTAATCATAATAAGGGACATCCCTGTGTCGCTTCTAATCTTCTTTAATAGGTCGAGAATTTGAGCTTGAATGGTTACGTCTAAGGCCGTTGTAGGTTCATCTGCAATCAGTAGTGTTGGATGACATGCAATAGCCATCGCTATCATGACACGCTGCCTCATCCCACCCGAAAGGCGATGTGGATATTCACGTACAATCTCATTTGGTCTTGGTATCCCAACCTGTTTTAATAAGTCAATGACTCTATCATCACGTTCAGAACGACTTACGCTCTCATCCTTTTCCACAGCTTCACGAATTTGTTTTCCAATCTTTAAAACAGGGTTTATTGATGTCATGGGATCTTGAAAGATCATCGCCATTTCTTTTCCTCTAACATTTCTAAGTTCTTGGTCACTTAGCTGTAGTAAATCCTTCCCGTCTAAAGAAATATTCCCTTCAATTACCTTGACATTTTCATCTAATAACTGCATAAGTGAAAGAACAACCATGCTCTTTCCACAACCAGATTCGCCGACTATCCCTAAAGATTCCCCTTTTTTTATAGTGAATGAAAGATTGTCAATTACATTCATGTGCTTTCCCTTTGAATTAACTTGAGTGGTCAAACCAGTTACCTCTAACACATTCGACATTGGTATCTCCTTTCTACTAGAATACGCACTTTGGTGTCCTACTTGTTCAAACTTCTAGGGTCGAAAATATCCTGGAGAGCATCACCTAACATATTAATTGTAAAAACGACAATCGTAATGGCTAAGCCTGGGAATGTTGTAAGCCACCATGCGCTGATTATATAATCCTTTCCCTCACCTAACATCGTTCCCCACTCTGGAGTTGGTGGCTGTGCACCAAGTCCAATAAAGCCGAGTGCAGAAGCTGCTAATATCGCCATCCCGAGAAGTAGTGTCGTATACACTATTAGGATGTTTATAATATTCGGTATAAGCTGATATATGGTGATCCACCAATTAGAACTACCTATTGATCTACTCACTTCTATATAACCTGAGGATTTTATTGCTAATGTTGCCCCCCTTGTTAATCTGGAGAAGTATGGAATAAATGCTATCCCAATAGCAATCATTGCATTTACCTGACTTGGTCCTAAAATAGCAACGATGGCTAACGCTAGAACAATTTCTGGTAGCGCCAAAAGAACATCCATAATCCTCATTAAAATATTATCAAACACCCCACCTATAAATGCACTTGAGACACCGATAACTGTACCAACAACGACTGTTATACTAACTGCAATCAAAGCACCTGTCAGTGATACTCTTGTTCCGTATAATAAGCGGGATAATTGATCACGACCAATAGAATCTGTCCCTAGCCAATATTCGGTTGAAGGAGCCTGTAAAAACGCATCATAATTCGCTTCCGTCGGGTCATGAGGAGAAATCCACGGCCCGATAATACCTAGCAAAATGATAATCAATAAAATTAAAAAACTATATTTAGCTTTTGGTCTCATCATTACTTTGTTAAGAAGTTCGAATCTAGGAATCGTTGTAGCTAGACTATGCTCCGGGTCAGTCTGAATTGTTTTAATAGTGTTACTCAATTTACTCCCCCTCTCATGTTTGCTAGTATTCGACTCGGGGATCAATTATTCTATAGAGAATATCTATAATAATATTTATAACAACAAATGATACACCCATAAATAAAATAAATCCTTGAATAATTGGAAAATCCCTTGAATAGATTGCTCCTATCGCAAGTGTACCTAATCCCGGCCAGTTAAATACTTGTTCAATGATCACTGTGCCACCTAAAAGTCCTGCCATTGTAAGTCCAATACTCGTTACAATGGGAATCAACACATTTCTTAATGCATGTCTAAATAGAATGACCCTCTCTTTTAGACCCTTAGCTCGAGCGGTTCTAATATAGTCAGCGGAAAGAACTTCTACCATCCCTGTACGGGTGAGTCTACTTTTAGACGCAATGGCAACGATACTTAATGTTAGTGCAGGTAGCATGAGGTCTGTTAAGCCAGTCTCTCCAGATAATTTAAAAATGCCGAATTTCACAACAAATATTTGAATAAACATCAATCCCACCCAGAAACCGGGTAAAGAAATTCCTAATGTTGCAATAGATGTTACAGCTACATCGACAAAAGTATTTTTATATTTAGCTGCCAATACTCCCATGATGACACCCGCTACAACAGCTATGATTAACGCACTAACTGCTAGTTTCATAGTTGATATAAATCTTTCACTAATTTCAACTGCGACCGGTCGTCCCGTCCTGAACGATGTTCCGAGATCTCCTTTAACTACTCCTCGAATATAATCAATATACTGTACTGTAAGTGGCTTGTTTAAACCTAATTGTTCTCTCATTGTCTCTAACTGTTCAGTTGTAGCCTGATCTCCCATCATAATTCGAGCTGGATCTCCAGGAATTAAGTGAATGAGCAAAAAAGCAAAAATAGTGATGCCAATAAGAACAATTATTCCCGAAACTAATCTATTTAATATATACTGTTTCATAATTGTTTCTCACCCCCTAGAAATCGTCTGAGTACTCATTATGAGTAACTAAACCTATAAGGGGAAGAAAAGGTTAGTTGACTATTAATCAAACCTTACCTCTCTCTCCCATCGTATTAGTTTAAATACGCCTTACAGGAAACCATATCATTCTATCCAAGCATCATAAAATCTAAGCCATTCACCTTGGTATTTTATTACACCATGTACCCGATTATTTATAACTGTGAAGTTACTCTCAGTATACAGAGGTACCATATAAGCATTTTCAACAATATGTTTTTGGATTTCTGCATATATTTGATTTCTTTGTTCTAAATCAATCGTTTCAGCACCTTTTTCTAATAAGGAGTCTAAGGATTCATCACTTAATTTTGGAAGGTTAAAAGCCTCTCCCGTATGGAAAAATCCATATAAAGAATTTGGATCAGCGCCTCTATAGCCAAGAAGGGTAATATCATATTCACCAGCCACGGCTGCAGTAATATGTGCAGTTGGTTCTAAATTTTGTATCGTTACCTCAATACCAATCTCACTTAACATCTCTTGTATTAATTGGGACTGTCGATCGTAGCTTTGTCTTGTTACTAAATTCAGGCTTAACTTTTCTCCATTTCTTTCGCGGATTCCATTCTGGTTTTCTTTCCAGCCTGCACTATCCAATAATTGCTTAGCCTCTTCCACGCTATATTTATACCCATATTCCTCAACTGCCTTATCATATCCAAGTACTGATTGTGACATAGGCCCATAGGCAATTTCCGCTGCACCCTGAAAGACAGCTTGAATCATAGCCTCCTTATGAATTGCCATATTTAAAGCTTGCCGTACTTCTATGTCTTGAAACACTTCATTTTTCATATTCATCCAAATCGCTAGCCCCAAACCAGCAATCGGTTGTTCAAGCACTTCAAAATCAGGATTGTTTCTGTATTTTTGTTCTACATCCAAAGCAGGGACATCATGTGCAATATCAATTGAACCACTGTCTAAAGCTGCTAACATTGTTTGACTATTTTCGATAAATCGAAACGTTAGTTTTTCCGGATAGGATGGTCCGTCATTTTCTGACCAAGGTGCTGGCCATTGAAACTCTTCATTTCGAACTAATGTAATAGATTGACCTGTTTCCCAATCCTGAAATACCCATGGTCCGATTCCTACTGGATTTCTTCCATAATCATTCCCATATTTATTAACTGCCTCCATTGATAAAGGTTGATAAAAACAACCTGTTAATGCTGTAATTAATGAAGCCGTAGGCTCTGTTGTCTCTAAAACGAGCGTTTCATCATCTGGAGCTGAAACGCTTTCCAATGGAGGTAGTCCTACTAGCGCGAGCGTTGATTGTGTTTCCGGATTTAAGATTCTTTCAAAAGTTTGCTTATATACATCCGCAGTTAAAGGCGTACCATCATGAAAGTTAATCCCTGTGCGAAGTTTAAATGTCCATGTTTTCCCATCATCAGATATTGTATAATCCTCTGCCAAATAAGGTAAATACTCTTCAGTTTCAGGATCAAAAGTAAATAACCCTCCACCTAAAAGTTCTAGAACTTGACATGCTCTACCATTTGAAAACTTATGTGCATCTAAAGTATCCGGTTCGCTTACGAGAGCGACTGTAATTGCCCCCCCTTCTTTCGGTGACCCATCATCATTAATTACGTCTGAAGTTTGGTCTTCATCCAAATTTTGTTTAGAGGTCTGTTCTGATGTACAACCTACAACTAACGACATAAGCATAATTAATAACGCATAAAATATAATTCTTAAATAACCCCTTTTAAAAGTCATTGCAAAATCCCCCCTTCTGTTATATTCAAACTGTAAAAGACGGCTAGTGCTATTTAACTACTGTGATGGATCTTCATTCAAAGAAAATTATTAGTTATTCTTTTTCGAACCATGAAAATATTCTTTGTTTAATGAGAATTGTGAACGCTTACAACAAATTTCAAGTACGGTTTCCCCTGTTACAAAATGCCTCAAATAGAGACTCTATTTATTTTCTTTTACTATTTCACCATCAATTATTACCATTTTTATATTTTCAGGATTTGTTAGTATACCTATATCTTCTAATGGGTTTCCTTTAACAATTGTAACGTCAGCTAATTTGCCTTCTTCCAATGTTCCTAATTCGTCTTCTCTCATTATTAATTCAGATCCTGTTTTTGTAGCTGCTACAATTGCCTCCATTGGACTCATTCCAGCATATACTAATCTTTCAAATTCCATACCATTCAGTCCGTAGGGGCATATATTAGGATCGCCAAGTAAATCAGCACCCAAACCAATTTTGATGCCAGCTTTGCGGCACATTTCAAAAGATTTATAGTGAGCTTCATAGGATGATAGTATTTTAGGTTTTACCCATTCGGGTAATGTATCTATATTTTGCATATATAAATGCGCTATCGAAAATGTTGGTACTAACCAAGCACCTTTTTTCACCATGAGTTCGATACATTCTTCATCCATAAACATACCATGTTCGATGGACTTAATCCCTGCTTCTAGAGCATTTTTTATGCCTGCTGTCCCCTGCGCATGAGCTGCAACGTAACTACCATGCATTTCTGCTTCTTCTACCATCACTTTTAATTCACTTACACTGTATTGACTGTCTTTGTTTCCATCTCCCTGGGAGGTTATTCCACCTGTTGTACATGTTTTTATAAACTCTGCTCCTTCTCTAAATTGTAATCTTACAGCTTTTCTTACTTCAGGTATGCCATCGGCAATTTCTGCTAGATTACCGACATTAGCTCTATTTTTGACAAAACTAATTGGAAATTTCTGATAGAAATCCGCATGACCGCCTGTTTGAGTTATTATTCGACCGCTTGCACAGATTCTGGTTCCTTTAACTAATCCTTTTTGTATTGGTTCCTTTAAATGATTGGCAAATCCACCAACTTCCCTCACGGTTGTAAACCCAGCATCGATAAGCTTATCCATATCCCAAATAGCCTGGCATGTTTTTTCATATGCTGATGGCGTATACATATGCATACTATTCATAGTACCTACGCCAAGATGTACATGTTGGTCAATAAATCCAGGCATAATTGTGCCCTCTTCTACTTCAATTACCTGAACTCCCTCTGGAACGTTGAATTCATCTTCCTTACATACTAGGTTTATTTTATTATCCTTTATTACAACAATACCTTTTTCTACCGGGTCTCTTCCGGTTCCGTCAATTACTCTTCCTTTCAACACTAACATATATTACATCCCTCCCTCTTTTGCATACCTCAAGTATCGAGACCGATAATTCCGAATAGTTAGTCTTTAATTAAATATAAGATAAGATAGAGGTTTGGAATACCCCCCAATATAGTGGATTTGCAACCCACAATTGGGGTAACATTTAAAAAATAATCTTTTTTCGGATAGCGGTTGCTACGGCCTCCGTTCTATTTTTGCAATCTAATTTCTTCATTATATTAGTCACATACTCTTTAACCGTGTCGGAACCTAAATAGAGTTCACTTGATATTTCTTTATTGGTCTTACCCATTGCCATAAGTTTTAATATTTCCAATTCACGCACGGTTAACAATGAGTCTTTTGTCCATTCTCCACTTATAACATTGAAAAATGCCCGCTGCATGAGTTGAGGATCAATAAATTTTTGCCCATTTAATACACTCTCTATGCCTTCAAATAACTCTGTGCGGCTAATAGTTTTCAAAACGAAGCCATCGGCCCCGGACATCATGGCGTCTATCAAAAACTTTTCTTCCGTGTGAATGGTTAAGATAATTACTTTTATTTCTTGCATATACTCTTTGATTCTTTTGGTCAATTCAATTCCATCCAATCCTGGCATATTCAAATCCAAGATGGCAACATCAGGTTTGTTTTTCATTATTTTTTGGAAAGCGAGTTCTCCATTTTCTTCTTCCCCAATAACCTCATACCTTGAGGTATGAAACATTAACTTTAGCCCTTCTCTAACAATGTTATGGTCATCGGCAATAAATATTTTTTTCAATTTGTCATTCCCCCATTATTTGTTACGGTAATCTCAATCGTTGTTCCTTTCCCGCGCTCACTCAATATCACCAAATTACCTCCCAAATCCTGAACTCTCTTTTTCATCCCAATTAATCCGTATGCCCGACCTTCTTTGAATTTCTGATAAACATCAAATCCAATTCCATTATCCTGAATGGTTACTTTCAAGGAATATGGCTCATAAAATATAAAGATTGAGGCCCTATCGGTTTGGGAATGTTTCAATATATTATTCAAACACTCTTGAATCACACGATAAAGATGAATTTCAACCTGAGATTGCCAACGAAACGGGTCCCCGGAAATGGCAACATTGATATTAAGAATTCCTTGTTCGGAGTAGTTCAACACCAATTGCTCAACTGCACCTATAAAACCATACTTTTCAATTGCAACCGGATGTAAATCATATATAATTCGGCGAAGCTCCTGAATATTGTCCGTTGTCGTCCCCAACAATTTATCCAGGATTTTTTTCACGTTTTCGGGAGAAGATTGAATTTCATCCCTGCAATATTGAAGATGAAAATATACCCCTACCATTGATTGGTTAATTGAATCATGAATCTCCTGAGCAATCCGTTGACGTTCCCTTTCTTGGGTAGTTAATTGTAAAGCTAACAGATTAGAATTTTCCTTTCGGCTATCTTCTAATTCGATAATGAGATAACTATTGAATAACGCCAAGGAAATGGTCTTACTTATTCCCTCCATTGCTTCCAATTCATAATCTTCCCAACAATAATCAGTCTCCTTACCAACTATCAAACAATGGACTTTATCTTTATATTGAAAATTGACACATAAAGCAGAATGTATACCCAATTTTTCGAATAGGTAACCAAATTGGTTTGGTTCATTTGAACTGTAGGTAAATCCCTGATTAGGAGAAATATGAAGTAATTGATCTATGGTCGAATCGTAAGTTAAAGTTAGCCCATTACATCTTTTATGTGCCTGAATCTGAACATTCTTTTCTTCTGTAAGAGATAAAAACAATACATTTGCCCTAAACATTTTCTTTAATTCCCCTATTATCAGATCAATCAGTTTATCCAAATTCAAACAGGAGGAAAGCTTATGGCTCAGTTCAACCAATTCTCTTAATTTCTCGGTAACACATTCAACTGATTTAAAAATTTTGGCATTTTCACTGGCAACTCCAATTTGTAATCCTATGGATTCAAGTAACGAAATATCTTCCTTGGTAAACCATCTTTGCTCCTTTGAGAATACATCAAGAACCCCGATCGTTTCCCTTCTTACTTTAATGGGGACTGAAATCAAAGATTTGTATTCTTCAACCTGAGGCCGTTGCTCGTAGTATTTAACCAGATCCTCAGTCACTATGGTTTGGCCGCCTTTGACCACAATACCCCCGATAGAATCGGTTGGTAACTTCTTGAGTTGCCTGATTGAGTCATAGGGAATTCCAAAATGGTGAGTTGCTACGAAAAATTTTCTTTCCTCATCTAATAAATAAACAATAGCTGCATCAAATTTTAGAATCTCGATACATTGTGTTACTGCTTTATATAGCAGACTATCCAAGCTCAAAGTCTCACTTAATGCTATTGATACCTTACTTAATGCTTCTAATCGGGTTAGTTCCATGACAGTTGAATTTCCCATAAATATATGACCCCCTTGATTTTTTAAGAGCAGTGCAATCCATATCTGATTGTCACTACTTTTAGATTTTTGTTCTTAAATAAAGGAAATGAAAAAAATATTAATTCATAGGTATGTTTAATAGAGGGAATATTCCACAATCCGAGTATATCTCAGAGGTGGAACAATCGAAGCACTTACAATTGGCAAAATTTTATAACATATTAAACATTTAAAACGTTGCTGTTACTTTATGTAAAAGATTTTCTATAACCTTATATTAAACTAAATTCTATATAATTCGATACATATATTCAAATTATTCGGATTAGTCATTCAATTTTAATATAAGTATCAAATAGCCCCCACCTGACAGATGGGGGCTATTTGATACTTACTTTGTACCTCATTATTAATTCCGGAGCCACAGTAAATGATTCGTCAGTCTTTTCTAACACTACTTATATCGTTATTCCCTTTCGAGTTTCTTTAAGAACCCCTCTTATTTTAGGACTGCTCCATTATTTTCCTGTAGATACTTGGATACAAAGCTTGTTGTTGTATCTCCTGAACGAAATACTGGATGTGCCACCACTTCATGCAACATTGGGATATTCGTCTTGATTCCCTGCACTTGATAATCAGCTAGTGTAGCTTGTAAACGATCAATGGCCTCATTACGTTCTTTACCCTTTACCACCAATTTTGCAATCATCGAATCATAAAAAGGTGTAACAACTGAGTACTTGTTCACCGCCAATTCATGACGAATACCTTCCCCTTCCGGTAAAACCAGTTTCGTGATCGCCCCCAGTGAGGGGACGAATGTTTTAGGATCTTCCGCATAAATCCGAACCTCTATCGCATGACCTTTACACTTAATATCCGATTGCGTATAATTCAATACTTCTCCCCAGGCTATCCGTAATTGTTCCGCAACCATATCCAAACCAATAATCTCCTCTGTAATGGGATGCTCTACTTGAAGACCAGTATTCATTTCTAAAAAATAGAAGCTCTTTTCTGAATCAACTAAGAACTCAATCGTTCCTGCGTTCTTATAGCCGATAGATTTAGCAGCTTGAACTGCAGCTGCGCCCATTTTACTCCGCGTAATTTTATCGATAAATGGAGACGGCGCTTCTTCTACTACTTTTTGATGACGTCTTTGGATGGAACAGTCCCGTTCCCATAAATATACCGTATTCCCATACTGATCCGCTAAGATTTGGATATCTATATGACGTGTGTTCTCTATAAATTTCTCCACATACATTGCACCATCTCCAAAGTAATTAATGACACGTTTTTGATTCCCTTCAAACACTTTACGTATGTCTCCTTCGTTTCGGGCAATCTGCATTCCAATGCCACCCCCACCCGCAGAAGCCTTCAACATAACCGGATAACCTATCTCGTTGGAAACCTTTACTGCCTCTTCCACATCTCGCAGTGGATATGAAATCCCAGGAACGATAGGAACCCCTGCTGATTCCATTGACTTACGGGACTCAATCTTACTGCCCATGCGAGCAATCACTTCCGGGGACGGTCCTATAAAGATAATACCTGCTTGTTCACAGTTTCTTGCAAAGGTAGCATTTTCTGATAATAACCCATGGCCAGGGTGAATCGCTTCAGCATTCGAATGCTTTGCAATCTCAATAATTTTTTCTGCATTTAAATAGCTTTCTACTACTCTCGAGCCCCCTACAAGATAAACCTCATCAGCCATTTTAACATGGGGAGCATAGGCATCCGCTTCGGAGTATATACCAACAGTAGCAATTCCTAATGCCTTACAAGTCCGGATGACGCGACAAGCAATCTCTCCACGGTTAGCAATAAGAATCTTTTTAAACATAATCGTTCCTCCACGTTCGTTTCAGTATTAACAGCCAATTTGCCGGGCGATGACCAATTGTTGAACTTCAGAAGTCCCTGCTACAATTATCTGGGGCATCTGTTGGGACCATAAATACACTAATACCATTAGTCTCTTTAGATCAATCGGTTTCGGCAGTAGTCGCAAGGTTTTTTGTATAATTTTGCATTTGTAATAAAACATTTGGAGCCGTTAATCACCCATTTATCCCCATCAAGAAAGGCTGTGGTCTGGGTCCCTCCTGCATCTGAACCCGCATTTGGTTCAGTAGTCAAAAACACCTAAATATTCGCCTTTGCAAATGGAAGTCAAGTATTTTGCTTTTTTTCATGAGTTCCAAATATATGAATGGGCGCTCCCGTAAGGAAATATTCGCTGAATACGTAATACCTGTCGACCCGCATACCCGACTTAATTTTTATAGCAATTTCGATCAGCAGCCAAAAGCCGCTTCTCCCATAATCTCTACTAATTTTCTGATGATAAATAACAGTGGTTAAAGTCAAATTGCCTGCCGGTTTTATTAAAAAAAACGGACAGGCAAGCACCTTTTTAATACTACCTATTAGAAATATTCAATGGTTCTTTTGTACTTTTCCATATAGGAAGTCTGATTCCAAGATCCTTTCCCAAAGCGATATCGAATACTCTCCTTGCCACCATAATATCTTCAACAGCCATTCCTACATTGTTCGATACAATTAATTGGTTCTTGCTTGTTCTCCCATTCTTTAAACCGCCGGCAACCGCACCTGTTTCACTATATATTTTCGGCAATCCCCATGGATAGTATCCGTAGGTTTCTAAGAGTTTGTGTTGTTCAATGCTATCAACGGTATAAATATCTGCTCGCTTGTAAACGTTGTCTTCATATACGGAATGGCAGTCACATGTGATAAGAGTTTGCCCTTGTGAAATCCAATCATCTTTTACAACTGGTTTTGGATGGTGATGAATTGGAATAGCAGATACAATCACCTCGCTCTGTTTTGCGACCTCTTCGTATGAAGATGCTTTCAAAATTTTTGCCTTCACTTGGGGCTGACAGAGCTCGATTAATTTATCCATAGCAGGTTCAAACACATCATAGATATATATCTTCTCTGGCTGCAAAATGCGCTCAATCATTTTCACATGTGCCATTCCCTGAATACCACAGCCAATCATACCAAACGTGGTTGAATCCGTGTTCGCTAAATATTTTGCTGCCACTAGGGAAACTGCGGGTGTTCTAACTTCGGTAATCCATGTAGCATCTAGAATAGCAAGCGGAAGACCCGATTCATGATCATTATAGATAATTTGACAATTAGTGGGGGTTACATCTGGAAAGCGTTCTCTATTTGTTGGAAAGTTACTCCCCCATTTAATCCCACAGGCAAATTCGCTTGGCAAATACGCTGGCATCGCATGCATCAATGAATCGGGTTGAGGGTGCAGACCTATTTTGGCTGGCATCTCTACATTTCGGCTACTATATTCAACCATTGCTTTTTCAGTTAAATCTATTATTTCTTCAACAGTAATACCCGTATCCATCACATCTTGCATACTAAGATATAAAATTTCCTGACCAATGTTCATTTTGCTATTAACCCAGTTTCGATATTCCATGTTATTCATTACACATTCTCCCTCCTACTCCCTATAAAATCCTAATTGAAATAAATATCTCGCTATTTATTTCAAAATGATTTTCTATTTCGATTTTATTTAATAATTAGTATTGATTCATCCCCCTAAAAGTAGGGTTTATACACTCCATATGGTTGTTTATTCTCTTTGTATAGGAGATCCAACTAGTTTAAAGGTGTCTTTAATACATGCGAAACACCAGAATTAAGTTTCACCCATCTCAACTTTAATGGGTTTAATAAATATTTTAGTCAATTGCAACAAGATTTCGAGAAAGAAACGCAATTAGAAAATACCTATATAGATCTGATTAATTATTTTTTACGGGATCAGTCTAAGTATATATAGGAAATATAGTTTTGTTTTAATTTACCTCAGCACATAAATATATAAATTTACTTGGCTGGGTGTCACTAGCAATAACTGGAGTTATTTGTCATATCCTCCCTACAGCGGTGTAAACAAGCTTGCGAAGATTCATTTATGACTAATGATGCTTGGCATACCGCTACTGACCTTTGCGATGAAATTATTCGGTATGGTCCAATTTGAAATTTGGGGGCTAATTAGTAGAATTGGCAGTATCCTCAAGTTAATAGGTGTTGTCCATTTTATTATTAACGTGATAAAAAATGTGATAGTAAAGTCTAGATTATGATGAAAGAACCAATCAATGGGGATGAGCTCCTTGCCTTGTTCGAAGGATTTTCCAACCAACAATTGTTTAAGGATCATATCTATTTTGACAAAAGGCAGACAGTACGTTAGTCAACTTGCAAGAGAAGCAGAAATGCGTCAGCCATTACTATACTTGCACCTGCTAATTTTGGGAAATGCAGGGATTGTGAAGACAGAAATGGAAGTCTCTGATGATGAAAGGCAGTAACAAAAGGTAAAAATGAATAGGCTAACCAAAAACTAGCGATAGATGCAATTGTTGCCCAGAAGAAATCGGCACCTGAAATGACTCAAATAAAGCAACGTTTTGCTTCGATTGAGTAAATTTTGAAGTAGTAGAGTGAATGTGAATTTGAATCTGAATTGATAAAAACCGACAGAACGTAGAATAGACGGGGCGTGAAGGTAAGTGAGCGTACAGTTTCTCGCATTATTACGAAAAATCAATGAAAATTCATGTACCGCCAAGTAATAAATGGCTACAACCAATTCTAAACATTAACATCGAGTAATTAAGAATGTCTTAGATCGGCAATTTAAAGCAAGTAAATCAAACCAGTTATGGGTAACGGATATCACTTATATTCCGACCAATGAGGGCAGGTTGTATTTTGCGAGCGTAATGTAGTATATTCTCGTAAAATAGTTGGTTGGCAATGGGCAAAACCATGAAAAAAGGAATTGGTAATCTCTGCATTAAAGATGGCTTTCAAGCGTCAAAAAATCAGGAAAAGGCGTCATTCATTACTCTAACCGTGCTGTTCAATATGCTTCTACTGAGTATCTTAAACTATTAAAGAAGTACAATATGACAGGCAGTATGAGCCGAAAAGGAAACTGTTAAGACAACACTTATATAGAATCTTTTCACGGTATTCTTAAACGTGAGCTAGTTTATCAAACGAAGTATAAACATGGGAAGATGCGAAGAAATCGCTGTTTGAGTACATTGAGTTTTTCTATAATTCCAAGTGGATCCATTCGACTTTGAGCTACTTTAACCGAATGAATTTGAACAAATGGATGGAAATTTCGCAGCCTGATTTTACCTTCATAAAAAAGTTTAAATGTCTTTTATTTACACTTTTTTATGAAGGTCACCAAGCGAAAGCGCGGTAGAAAAATCTGTGTCTATTTTCTTGACTAGTATCATTGGTACCAGCTGGAAGTTTGAAGTCGTAAGTGACCCGTGTTACAGCGTTTTTCCGTAGCCTTAAAAGAAAAAAATAGCCCTCATCTGTCATGCGGTCAAAGCGTTCGTAATCTAGGTAGCCACGGTCAAAAACATGCATTCTTTGTCATCAACAATGATTTCAAGTTGATTGCGGTCATGTTCTTTCGCAGTAGTTATAACGGCTTTTTCAGGATATGAAGCACCCTTTTCCTTAAATACAAGTCGCAAATGCAACTTTACTCCCGCTTTTGTTTTGCGGAACTTTGCCCATCTATGATTGGTTAAATCCAGTGGCAATGTGCTTGAATCAATGATTTTTAACGGCATGGCAAGTTTCGTATAGTATGTTTTTGCATGAACTTGAGCAACTAAAACAATGAGAAGTCTTTGACAAATATCTGGATTCACCCCATTTAATCGGCGTGACAACTGAGAGTTACTGTTAGAATCTAGTTCAATTCCTTTTTGTAGCTGATCATCCAAGAGACAATCACCCAGCGCGTGTAGACTTTCAATTTTATATAGCTGTGCAAAAAGCAGTAATTTTAGAAATGTCTCTATCGTTAATTTTTTCGAATAGTAATCTAATTTCTTCATTTTCACCTATTCCTCAAATAATTGAAGATTTATTGGTGAAAACCATTGTCCAAATGAAGTTTTTCGTGTAATTTTGTCCATGCGGAAGTTCCTTTTTAGTGGATTTCGACGGATTACCACCTGACTTATCCATCATAAAAATCTTTTTATTTGCGCAAAACAGGATTAGCGAAGATTATGAATCTTTTTGATATTAATATTAATTAATGCAACGCTAGTGATTAGTTTAGTATAAATCAAGCAAGGGAATTCTTTTAGGATTTTCGCCATTCGATTATCTTGTCTAGAATTAGACAAAAGTTTATAATAGAGAAATGAATATTTATTTGTAGGTGAGGGAAATGCTTGAAGGTTGGTTTTTGTGGTTTATCCTTGCATGGGTTGTCATATTTATGGGATTTATGACCATTGGCGGGTTCTTTATGTTTCGTAAGTTTTTAAAAAGGATGCCTAAAGTCGATGGCAAATCTGATATGGATTGGGAAGAACATTATGTGAATGAAACAAAGAATCTCTGGAGTCAGAATGAGAAGGATTTACTTGAGGATTTAGTAGAACCTGTACCAGAAATATTCAGGGATGTGGCCAGACAAAAAATTGCAGGGAAAATTGGTGAACTGGCATTAGAGGAAAAATCGGCAAATATTAATCAAGATTTGGTAATTCGCGGATATATATTAGCAACTCCAAAAAGAGATCATAAATTTTTAAGAAAGAAACTGACTGAAAAACAAATTAATTTGACTCCGTACGAGCATTTATTTTAGCCATCCCTTTTTTTAGGGACGGCTTTTTTTGTTAAAAAAACAGCCACCAAAACAAATTTCGGTGGCCAGACAATTATATTGTCTTCTTCGTACTTATTGATCCGTATAGTTCCTTTTGAAGCTTGCGAAAGTTTATATACATTGCAATTCGCCATGGTACAATCATTCCAAAAGCAAGTATCCAAAACATCCCACTTAATTGGCCGTAATCAATAGTAGAACTTAAAATGAGCTTTCCTGCCATACGAATAATAAGCAAACCAATTAAAATATACATAAATGCTTTCGATCTCTTTAAATAGATTTGATTATCTCTTTTTTCAAATTTAGAAGTCTTAATCAGCAATATTGAAAAGAGCATTCCAACGACAACAGCTTCCACTAATTCTAATGGTGTAACTCGAAAATACGGAAATATAAACATTAAGGCACCCGTACTCATAAAGATTGGTGGGAGGATGATCTTTTTTGCATTAGCTGGTTTTTTTGCTGCTTTCATTCGGACGAACATAGCAAAGATCGCTACACAGATCGCTCCAATTGAGGTAATAATAACAAAGTCCATTATTCTGTCATCCTTTGTTGTATTAATTTCATTCCCATTATAGCTTATAAAGACCTTTTGGGGAAACACAAAAACAAAAAGCTAACTCAAGAAGGCCAATAACAAAATTAGAATCTCAAAGACCTTCGAGTCAGCTATATAATTAACTTAATACTCTATTTACAGCGTCTAGTACACGCCCTTCATCAAAGGGCTTTACAATGAAATCTTTTGCCCCAGCTTCAATTGCTTCTACAACCATCTTTTGTTGGCCCATTGCAGAACACATAATCACTTTCGCACTAGGATACTCCTTCTTAATTGCCTTTACTGCCTCAAGTCCGCTCATTTCAGGCATTGTAATATCCATAGTCACTAAATCTGGATTCAGTTCTTTATATAAATGGATTGCCTCGAGCCCATTTTCCCCTTCACCAACAACCTCATGATTCGCCTTTTTAAGAATATTTGATAATGTTAGTCTCATGAATTTTGCATCATCTACAATCAGTATTCTTGCCATCGCTGTTTCCCCCTTGATCATACAACGGAAGTCCTATCTATTATAGCTAATTGGACTTTTGAAAACCATTAAAAGCACTTCAAACTTATAACTTTACAAAAAATATTCATGAACATCTGCTCATGACCAAGTATCTAAATGTAAATCTGCCTACTGTACTGTTTATTCAATCATACAAATAGACTAAGTAATCAGACCTATAATTTATTTTTCACACAAAAAACGAACATGTATTATTATATCGGAAATAAACAGAAATTTCATTCTAAAGAAAACGACAAATTTCGCAGCACGCTTTACAAACCATATCAGATTAAAATCCTGTAAATCCGCCAAATACGGATGTGAGTAAAGCAATAATCTTTGTCATCCAGTCAAAGAATAAGACAAGTCCCATCACCATCATAATATAACCGCCAGCTTTCATGATCGTGACACTGTACTTTCGAATCCATTTCATCTTACCAATAAAGAACGAAAGGATAAAGAATGGAATAGCAAAGCCTAAAATATAGGCAATCATGTATACCATCGCAGAACCTGGGTTAGAAGCTGCCAAGGTAATAACTGCACCTAAAATCGGTCCTGTACAAGGCGTCCAACCTGCTGCAAAGGCCATCCCAATTAAAGACGAACCAATAAAACCTGATGGGCGGTTCTTAAATGCAAACCGTCTCTCTTTAATTAGAAATTCAGGTTTAATAAAACCAACAACAACTAAACCAAAGAAGAAGATGAAAATGGCGCCGATTTGACGAATTAAATCTTGATAGTCTACGAAGAAACTGCCAATAAAGGAGGTTCCAAATCCAATCGCAATAAATATGAGTGAAAAACCAATTAGAAAAAAGATTGTATGTAACATGCTGCGTCTTTGGAGCATCGCATTTTCCTCTTTAAGTTCACCTACAGACATCCCAGTAATATAAGACAGGAACGCCGGGTATAAAGGTAAACAGCAAGGAGATATGAAACTTAAAAATCCAGCTCCTAACGCTAAAAACACATTCAAATCTGTCATAAGCTAACCTCTCCCGTTTAAACTAATTCATTTCTCATTCTAACAAAAGAAGGCATGAAAAGATAATGTTTAGTTTTTGAACAATTTGTGACTAAACAAATAGGTTGTTTTGATCATATTTGTAAGAGTTTTTCTCTTTTAACAAATAAAAACTTGTAAAATTATGTAGATTATTTAAAGTTTCTTTTGAATTTTTTCCCATAATTCGCTATACTATAGTAAATCCTAACAAATATTGTTAGAATTTTTATGTTTTTACATGGTTTTTTTCTGGAGCTACTTATGTATTATAATCACATGTTAAAAAGATTTGAAAGGAAATTGGCTGTGTCAAAACAAGATTTAATCCAATTAATTGAACAAAAAAGGCTAGAACTGATTCAAGTGGCCATGAAAAATGGTTTAACCTCTTCAATAGCTATTAGAACAAGCCAGGAATTGGATAAACTATTGAATGAGTACAACAGAATATTCATTAAAAAAATTCCCATGCACTAAAAAAACCAGCTTTGGCAGTGATATACTCCAAGCTGGTTATTTTTTTATCCAACGCTATTCTCCACTCGTTCAATTGAACTATTTTGCAGCAGATACATTTTATGATATAAACCACGCTTAGCAAGAAGTTCTTGATGATTCCCTCTCTCAACAATCTCCCCTTGATGCAAGACAAGGATTAATTCCGCATCTTGAATCGTAGAGAGCCGGTGGGCTATTGCAATTGTCGTTCTTCCTTTTCGCATTTTCGCTAAGGCAATCTGGATGGCTTCCTCTGTTTCAGTATCGATATTAGCGGTTGCCTCATCTAGAACAAGAATTTTTGGATTCGCCGCAATCGTTCGGGCGAAAGCAAGAAGCTGTCGCTGTCCACTTGAAAATGTAGAACCTCTTTCCACTACTTGATGGCTGTAGCCATCCTCAAGCTTCTCAATAAATTGATGTGCTTGCACAAACTGAGCAGCTTCTTCAATTTCTGCATCAGTCATTTCATGGTTATGAAGTCGAATATTATCTTTAATCGTCCCAAAGAATACGAAAGGGTCTTGTAATACTAAGCCCATTTTTGCTCTCAACTCATCCTGTGAGTAGGTTTTGATTGATTGACCATCAATCAAAATATCTCCTCTCTCAAACTCGTAAAAACGCATCATTAAATTGATTATTGAGCTTTTCCCGCTCCCTGTATGACCAACAAGTGCAACTGTTTCACCTGGTTTTGCTGTGAAAGAGATATTTTTAAGCACATCCCTCTTGTTATCATAAGAAAAACTTACATTGCGAAATTGTATTTCCCCTTCTTTGATTATATCATTTCCAACTAGACTTTGTGCTGGGGATAATTCTGTTTCATCTATTACTTTAAATACTCTAGAAGCCGCAACGATCGCCTGTTGGTACATGGAGAGTCTTTGCATCATATTGTTAATAGGCTCGAAGAAACGGTCTAAATAACTAATAAAGGCATAGAGAACACCAATTTCAATTGGGCTGTTAAACGAAGTAATCCCAAAGAAACTCAAAATAATTATTATCGCCAAAACATAGACTAAATCAATCGCGGGCCTTAATAATAAACCATCAATTTTAATATTTCTCATACCGGCCTGATAATGCTGTTCATTAATTTCAGCAAATTCCTTACGGAGCCTTTTTTCCTGACGAAACACTTGAATGATTGCCATCCCTTGCAACGATTCGCTAAGTTTCGCATTAAGCTGACTTAGCCTCTCTCTTAAATCCTGGTAAAAGATCGAACTATATTTCCGATAGGCTTGCATTATGAAAAAAATGAGCGGCAAGATCACTAAACAAAATAGTGCCAGTTTTACATTCAAGATAAACATCGCAATAAAGATCCCGACAATTAAAAATGCACCTTGAATAAAAGTAACTAATACACTAACAAACATATCCTTGATTGCTTCAGTGTCATTGGTAACACGGGAAACAATACTTCCAGCTGGCGTCTTATCAAAATATTTTAATCCGAGTGACTGAACTTTCGAAAAAACATCAACCCGAAGCTGTTGGATGATTTTTAAAGCAATCTCCTGAAACTTAAGCAGTTGAAAATAGGAAACTAGCACATTCATAATCTGTATGCCAATAAATGCGGCGCCTAAAGCAAAAAGTGGTTCAAATACAAGGTTACGAGGGGTCAAATAATCATCAATAAAAATTTTGATTAATATTGGTCCCAATATGTCTCCGGCGGTCGTAATTAGAAGCAAACTAAATGCTAGTATAATTGTTTTTAAATGCGGCTTCGTATAGGAAAGAAGGCGAAAAAGAACTTGCCGCTGTTCTTTCCCTTTTATTCCAGTCGTCTTTTCCATTTAGTTAACCTCCATGCTCCACAAGTTCTTCTAGCTGCTGATGCAGGTACATTTCCTTATACCATCCATTTTCCAGCATTAATTTCTCATGTGTACCTCTTTGAACTATTTTGCCCTCATCAAGTACTAGAATCAGATTCGCATGCTGGATCGCACTCAGCCGATGTGCAGTTATAATGGTCGTTTTTCCTTCTCTGTTCTGCCTTAATGCATTCAGAATCTCCTCTTCTGTTTTTGCATCGACTGCTGATAAGGAGTCATCTAAGATCAACACTTCAGGATTCATAATTAATGCCCTAGCAATGGATATCCTTTGCTTTTGTCCACCAGAAAGGGACACACCTCTTTCTCCAACAACCGTTTCATAACCTTCACTGAATTGGAGAATATCCTCATGAATATTTGCTGTTCTTGCAGCCTCATATATTTCTTCTATCTCTGCTTTAGGATTTGTAAAAGCTATATTTTCAGCAACTGTTGAAGAAAATAAGAAATGGTCTTGTGGAACATATCCGATTGCCTCTCTTAGCTTTTCTAACCGATATCGAAATAAGGGATGACCGGCGAACTGGATCGTTCCGTTCGAGCCTTCAAACTCACGAATAAGCAATTTCAGTAAAGTGGTTTTACCTGAACCAGTCTTCCCAACAACCCCTAATGTCTCGCCTCTTTTTAATGTAAAATGGATATCCTTTAATAGTGGCTCTTTTTCATCTGGATATGAAAACTCATATAAATTAAATTCAATATCCCCGCTTGGAATGGTTTCAATTGAGTCCTCTTTATCGATAATGTCCGCTTTTTCAGCAAGAAGTGCTGTCACACGGTCATTTGATGCACGTCCCCTCTCAACAATATTGAACAACCATCCAAATGCCAGCATCGGCCAAATAAGCAGCCCTAAGTACGTTGTAAAGGAAACAAGCTGACCGATCGTCAATTCATCATCAAGCACATATTTTGCCCCAAACGCGATTGAAAGGAAATAAGATATACCAACAATTAGCGAAATGGTTGGATCAAATAATGAATCTATTCTTGCTACTGATATATTTTTTTGAACAACATCCTCCGATTGCTTTCGAAAATCCTCGATGTCTTCTTTTTCTTGTCCAAATGTCTTTATTACTTTAATTCCTGTAACGCTTTCCTGTGTTTTATCATTAAGAGATGAGAATGCCTCTTGTGCCTTGTGGAACTTCTTATGCAGCATCGTCCCATACCAGCTCGTTAAAATGGCCATAAGCGGCATTGGGATTAAAGCAATTAATGTCAGCTTCCAACTAATCGTTGTTGCCATCGCGATAATGACAAATCCACCTGTCGCTAATGAATCAACAAAAGTTAATACACCAGAACCTGCCGTTTGCTGTATCGCCTGTAAGTCATTTGTCGCATGTGCCATTAAATCGCCTACACGCTTTTTTTGATAGAAGGATTGAGACATATTAGTAAAATGCTGATACAATTTATTTCTTAATTGCTTTGACAACTTTACTGCAGAGCCAAAAATCATTATTCTCCAATAATAACGAAGGATATACATAATGGCAGCTGCAGCAATTAATACCCCAATCCATATAAGCATAATTTCCCTCGTTAATGTACCTTCTTTAATATGATCAACAAAGATACCAATCACTCTAGGTGGAATTAACTGAAGAAATGCCACAAATAAAAGGATAACAATTCCAGTCAAGTAGGCTTTCTTTTCCTGCTTAAAAAACCACATTAAATCTAAAAATACTTTCATATTCATATCCTCCGTGGTACTTGATAGAACCATAATATTTAGTAAAAATCACGCATTCACTGAAAATTCAATATTATACTAATATCAAATATTTCCATACAAAAAAATTGTATAGCTTAAATAGTTTATCAAATATTTTAAAAATAAGGAAGATTATTATTATATTTTACCTAAGAAGAAAAAGCACCCATTAATGAATCCAACAAAAAACCCACTTTTTCTGCTGAATTTTTCAGCAGAAAAAGTGGGTTTTGGATTGCAAATAAGAAAAGTCAACCAATTTGAAGTAGAGTCCATTAGAAAGATTAACCTATCTACCTATCCAATAAGAAGAACTCCAGTATCATCTTGGTTATCGCTCAAACATGAAATCCTTATATAATATACTAAGGATTTGCTTGTCCGCTATTATTTTGATTGTTTGTTCATAGCGTTCATCATTTGATTGATTTTCTTTTGTGAAGGTTTTTGCCCCATTTGCATCATCATCATTTTTAACATTTGTTCATTAATTGGTGGATTTTTCTTTAAATAGCTCATCATATACTTTCGAGCAATGAAAAATCCTAGTGCTACTCCAGCAAGAAGAGCCAGAATACCAACTAGAATATATGGCCACATATAAAACTTCCTCCTTCATGTTGTCTAACATACAGTGTACTAAACCAAAGGTTATTATACAATATTTGCTTCATATTTTCTTCTTTTTTTAGACGAATTTTCTTTCTTTTATCGGTTTTAGCCAACCATATCGATGATGTTTAAGATCGATTGCTAAAAAGAATGATTCACTTTTTCGTAGAACTTCAAAAAATATTGCTTCTGCATCATAATTGCCACTAGCTTCTAATATCAATGATTGATCTTTAACTTCAAGCTTGGCATTGCTTTTTTTCCCAACCTTTATATAGTATGCTCCTTTTTTTGCCAAAAAGTCGTTCTTTCTATACAAATGCTGATTTATATATTGATGAAGTTTTAACCCCGGTATTGGTTTTGTAATAAATTGAATCTGCTTAGACAAAATAGATTTCAATGCACCGGATGATTCCTCAAATTCCTGAAATAACTGAAAAAACATCTTTTCCCTTCCAACATAATGGGAAGCAAACTCCTCTTCAATTAAATACAATTGATAGGCTCTCATCCAAACATCTCCCTCTGGGACAACCCCCTTTCTTCTTATTATAATGAATATTCTCAAAGCAATCTGTCTGTTGACGTCAAAAATTTCCTCTTGTTTTGTCGAAAGCACAAAATTCACAAATTTTTCAAATAATATGTTGGTATTTCTTTAAAAATGAATGGGCCAAAAAAACAAACATGAGCATCTGTTCCCAATCAAGTATGTAAATGTAGGGCAGCCTAATTTCACTGCTGGTTATTACTAAAGGCTTGTTCACTAAATCAGACCGACCATTAATTTTTTACAAAGAAAAGAAGAGTACGCATACTCTTCTTTTCAATTGATTAATTTTGTAATAATAACTTAACACGAGAAACAACATTATTTACGGAGAAACCATACTCCTCCATAATTTTTTCACCAGGAGCTGATGCACCAAATTGATCGATTGCCAGTACATCCCCTTCATCGCCTGCATATCGATGCCAGCCGAATGAAGAACCCATTTCAATAGCCAATCTCTTCTTCACATCTTTTGGTAATACACTTTCTTTGTACTCTTTAGACTGGGCCTCAAAACGATCCCATGCAGGCATACTCACTACAGAAGCATGAATACCTTCTGCTTCTAACACTTTTTGTGCTTCAACAGCCAAATTGACTTCTGATCCAGCAGCAATTAAAAGGACATCTGCTTTCTCTTGGCTAGTTGGTGAGATAACATAACCACCTTTAGAAACTCCTTCATAGGCAGTTACATTTGTTCCCTTTAATGTAGGAAGATCTTGACGTGTTAACACTAAGGCTGTTGGTTTATTTGTTGATTCAACAGCCAGCTTCCACGCTGCAGCCGTTTCATTTCCATCTGCAGGTCGAATAACAGAAAGATTAGGCATCGCACGTAAGGCAGCCAATTGTTCGATTGGTTCATGTGTTGGTCCATCTTCTCCAACAGCAATACTATCATGTGTAAAAACGTAAGTGACAGGTAGTTTCATCAATGCCGCTAGACGAATAGCTGGACGTAGATAATCTGAGAATACAAAGAATGTTCCTCCAAATACCTTCAACCCTCCGTGTAGTGCCATCCCATTAAGTGCTGCACCCATAGCAAATTCACGAACACCAAACCAGATATTTTTTCCCTCGAATGAACCTGGTGCAAAATCTGATTCACCTTTAATCATTGTTTTATTTGATCCAGCAAGGTCAGCAGAACCTCCAATGAATGATGGCAAATTCTTAGCGATTGCATTTATTGCTTCTCCAGAAGAGGCACGGCTTGCAAGGCTCTTTCCTTCCTCATAAACAGGGATTTCTTTGTCCCAGCCCTCTGGAAGTTCACCTTTAATTGCAAGATCAAGTTGAGCTCCTAATTCAGGGTATTTACTCTTATATTGGGTAAACATTTCATTCCATTCTTGCTCTTTCTTTTCACCATGCTCAACTACTTGCTTTTTGAAATGAGCATATACTTCATCTGGAACATAGAAGTCTTCTTCAAACGTCCATTTATATGCTTCTTTTGTTAATTTCAGTTCAGCCGCACCGAGTGGAGATCCATGAGAATCTGATTTACCAGATTTGTTTGGAGAACCATATCCAATGACTGTTTTCACTTCAATTAGTGTTGGATGATTCTCATCTTTTTTTGCTTCTTCAAGTGCTTTCGCAATCTCAGAAAGATCATTTCCATCTTCGACTTTTAAATACTGCCAACCATATGAAGTAAAACGCTGGGCAACACTTTCTGAGAAAGATTTGTCTAAATCACCATCTAGAGAAATATCATTAGAATCATAAAGGACAACTAGTCTTCCAAGCTTTAAATGACCTGCAAGAGAAGCAGCTTCAGCAGATACGCCCTCCATTAAATCTCCATCTCCACAGATGCTGTATGTATAGTGATCAACAATATCCATTTGATCTTTATTATAAACAGATGCCAAATGACGTTCAGCCATCGCCATCCCTACAGACATTGCTATACCTTGTCCTAGTGGTCCTGTTGTTGCATCTACACCTGCTGTATGCCCAAACTCTGGATGACCAGGTGTCTTACTTCCCCATTGTCTAAACTCTTTAATGTCTTTCATTGCAACATCGTAGCCTGAAAGATGAAGAAGACTATATAAAAGCATTGAGCCATGTCCTGCAGAAAGTACAAAACGGTCACGGTTGAACCAGTTAGGGTTTTTCGGATTATGATTCATATATCTCGTCCAAAGTGTATACGCCATTGGTGCAGCACCCATTGGCATTCCTGGGTGTCCAGAATTGGCCTTTTCAATGGCATCAATAGATAAAGTACGAATCGAGTTTATTGATAAAGCATCATTTTGATCAAACATCAAATACATCTCCTCTATGAGTAATCACTACTCTTTTAATAATATAGACTGCTTCCTCGATATTCAATATATTGTATCATTGACAAGGAAAAATCCGCTGTATTTCATATTTTGTCACAAACATACAACCATATGTAAAGAAGGAATACAAAACCATGTATTCCTTCTTTTAATGAAGATGGCTCTTATTCTGAACCTCTTTGAGCTTTTTAGGTGTAACATCATCCCCATTAGGATCAACAATCGTAACCCCTTTAAGCGTATTTAACATGGAAGAGCGAAATGTCTCTAAGTATTCCCTCCGTAGAGCAGATTGTTCCTTGGCTTCTACTTCAGTTAGACCTGATTCCTTTGCTTTCTTTGCAAGCGTATTGATACGCGCAAGTTTGTCTTTAGGCAGCATAATAAGGCTCCTTTTTATTCATTAAACTCAACTGCCATAATACTAGAAATGCGAACTTTTGACAAGAAAAGTTCACTCACTTGAATTGGATTCAGTATATTCCTGAAACCTTCTATGCACAGTTGCTTTTGAAATATCGTAGCCGAATCCCCTTAAAGTAGCCGCAATCTCTGAAAAGGTCAATTTATTTTTCCTCAGTCTAACAATTTCTTCAATAGGTACTTCGATACGTTCTCTGCCAGAATGGGCACCCAAATTCGCTAAGTTTTTTTCAGGTCTGTATCCATTTTTCACAGCCCTCCTCATCCCACGTTTGATCTTAATATTATGTAGTTTCCTTTGGTATTCCTCTACCATTCCAACAATATTTAAAACCATTGAGTCTGATTCAGAAAGCTGCAGCTCACCATTGTGTGAAATACTGTATAATTTAATCCCTTCTTTTAAAATACAATGAAGGATCGCAATCTTTGCATTGCCGCGACCTAGTCTTGTTTCATCCTGGATAAGAATTACTTCTATCTGCTTTTCTTTCATAAGCGATAAAAGCTCGAGAATTCCATCTCTATCAAGTTCAAAGCCGCTTGCTTGTTCTTTAATAATCTTAACTATTTGAAATCCCTGATCATTAGCGAGCTTTGTTAACTCTTCTTCTTGTCTAGCAAGGGATGTTTCCTGCGTTTGCTTAGTTGTACTGACACGGCAGTATATTATTGCTTTCATACTTAGTCCTTCCTTAATGCCTATTTACTTTGAGAACTCGCTACTTCCGTTCCCTTCTCCTTTTTTTGAATAATAGGAATCACAAGTTCATCTCCAGGATAGATTCGATCTCCAGAAATTCCATTCTTACTTTCCACCCATTTTACAAATTCCTTGGAAGTTAATTTATGTTCTTCAGAAAATTCCTCTGCAATTTGCCAAAGTGAATCTCCTTCATTAATAGTAATTTTCATTAGTGCATCATCATCTAGTCTATCAAGCTGACAAACAAGTATAAATGTAGTAAATAAGCTTAAAACGAGTAAAATAATAGCATAAGAATATCGATTCCACAATTTTTTCATCTTCCAGCACCTCAATAAGAATATACGTTCGTTTGATAACTCGATTATAAACCGAACATTTGTTTTATGTCAACAAATATTCGAACTTATGTTTGTACATATATATTAAAGATGCTATAATTAGGAAAAGAAAATCATAAGAGGTGTAATTATGATGGTAAAATTATCGAAAAGACAGCAGGATATATTAGACTTCATTAAAGATGAGGTTAGATTAAAAGGTTATCCACCATCCGTCAGAGAAATCGGGGAAGCAGTCGGTCTAGCATCAAGTTCAACCGTACACGGACATCTTGCTAGATTAGAAACAAAGGGATTAATACGAAGAGACCCTACTAAACCGCGTGCCATTGAAATTCTTGATTTAGATGAAGGAGCAGGAACTCTAAATTATAAAGTAGTGAATGTGCCTATCGTTGGAAAAGTAACAGCTGGTTTACCAATCACAGCTATTGAGAATGTCGAGGAGTATTTTCCATTACCAGAAAGACTTGCACCTGCAGATGAGCAAGTTTTCATGCTTGAGATTATGGGAGAAAGTATGATTGAGGCTGGAATATTAGATGGCGATTACGTAATTGTAAGACAGCAAAGCACAGCTAATAATGGGGATATTATCGTTGCAATGACAGAAGAAGATGAAGCAACCGTTAAGAGATTCTTCAAAGAAAAAGATCGAATCAGGCTTCAACCAGAAAATTCAACAATGGAGCCAATTATTCTCCGCAATGTTTCTATTTTAGGAAAAGTTATCGGAGTATATCGCGACATTCATTAATCTTATGCCTAATAAATAGGGAAACCTCGATTGTAGAGGTTTCCCTATTCCTTATTTACTGCCACCAACACCATTTAATTCAAACTATCATTGTATATTTGTATCTATTTTTTAAGTTTGGAAAATAAGAATTTTGTTAGGCATTAAACACAAAAAGAGACTGGGACAAAAGGTTTTCAGCAACTTAAAAAGCCGAACTATTATTAGAAATGCTAACACAGCATTTTGCAATAGTTCGGCTTTCTGTATTTAGATATTAAAAAAAATTTATCATTCGGCTTTGGACACAGCTAAATTAGTTATGTCCCAGCCTCTTTTTATTAATACATCGATAAATACTGCTCGCGCTCCCATGGATGGACTTGAGTACGGAACATATCCCATTCGATTTCTTTCGCTTCAACAAAGTGCTCAAAAATATGATCACCTAGAGCAGAAACGATCGTTTCATTTTCTTTTAATTTAACTAGCGCTTCAGCAAGCGTTGATGGAAGATCATCAATGCCCTCAGCTATGCGCTCTTCTTTGCTCATCACATATATATTGCGATCAACAGATGCTGGTGGAACAAGATTGTTTTTAATACCATCAAGACCAGCTTTAAGTAAGACAGCCATTGCCAGATATGGATTGGCTGCAGGATCAACACTTCGAACCTCTACGCGTGTACTTACTCCTCTTGAAGAAGGAATACGAATTAATGGTGAACGATTCTGTGCAGACCACGCTACATAACACGGTGCTTCATATCCTGGTACTAAACGCTTAAAAGAGTTGACTGTCGGATTCGTTACAGCTGTAAAGCTTGTCGCATGTTTGAGTATACCTGCAATAAATTGACGTGCTGTATCACTCATTTGCAAGTCTCCTTTTTCATCAAAGAAAGCGTTCTTCCCTTCTTTAAATAAGGATACATTGCAATGCATGCCAGATCCTGCAACCCCGAATAATGGCTTTGGCATAAATGTAGCATGAAGTCCGTGCTTACGTGCAATTGTTTTTACAACAAGTTTGAACGTTTGAATTTGGTCACAAGCTGTTAGTGCATCAGCATATTTAAAGTCAATCTCATGCTGCCCTGGCGCCACTTCATGATGTGATGCCTCAATTTCAAATCCCATTTCTTCCAATTCAAGAACGATATCACGACGACAATTTTCTCCAAGATCTGTTGGAGCTAAGTCAAAATATCCACCGTTATCGTTTAACTCTAATGTTGGTTCACCATTTTGATCAAGCTTAAATAAGAAGAATTCTGGTTCTGGGCCAAGGTTGAAATTCGTAAACCCTATTTCTTCCATTTCCTTCAATATACGTTTTAAGTTATTACGGGGATCCCCTTGAAAAGGAGTACCATCTGCATTATGGATATCACAAATAAGTCGGGCAACCTTGCCTTTTTCAGCTGTCCAAGGAAACACTACCCACGTATCTAAATCTGGAAATAAGTACATATCAGATTCTTCAATTCGAACAAACCCTTCGATTGATGAACCATCAAACATCATTTTATTATCAAGTGCTTTTTCAAGCTGACTAATAGGAATCTCTACATTTTTTATAGTCCCTAAAATGTCTGTAAACTGCAGTCGAATGAACTTTACATTTTCTTCCTCTGAAATCCGTTTAATATCCTCTTTTGTGAACCTTGACATATTAAAAATTCCTCCCTAACTTATTTCCCATTCATCAATGGAAGAAACGAGTGACATTCCCTTGAGTTGATGATGGGTGATTGAATCTTCCTGCTTGAACAATTTCTTTTCTAAGATGCCTTCTAATCTCGTCATTGGATAATTCACGATCTGTTTTAACAGGTCTTAAATCTGCTGCAAGCACATCTTGATTTTTCACAAAAAATAGCTGTTTTATCCCAGCCAAATTAATGCCTTGATCAATTAGATCTTTAATTTCAAGCAACTTATCAATATCGTTTAACGAAAACATTCTTCTATTGCCTTCAGATCTGGCTGGAGAAATCAATTGGTGCTCTTCATAATATCGAATTTGTCTTGCAGTTAATTCAGTTAGCTGCATGACAGGCCCAATTGGAAAAAGCGGCATGGAACGACGAATCTTGCTTCCAGTCACGCATTTCTCCTCCTTTTCTCATTTTCTTTACTTAATATAAATGATGTTAGGTTATTTGTCAAATTGATGTTAGGTTATCTAACATCAATTTTTCTTGTTACTAACTATTGAGTTTTTAGTAAAACAAGGAACATAAAAAAATCCCAATTCTCTTAAAGAAGGATTGGGATTTTCAAGTTGCTTTTTTCTGTTATTTGCTCAATCGTACGTAATGAAGGACACTTTTTCTGTTTTTGAACAAGTTTTGGCCTTCATCCCCTTGATGAAAGATTTTTTTCACGATTTCGAATAAGTTTTGGCCCTCATCTTTTGTATGAAGACGATTTCACTTAATTTTCAACTGTATATTGTCTTTCATATAAAGAAGCGCTCACTCAATAGCTAATTAAATAGATATCTTTTGTGCCTGTGCTTACTTTAAATCAATTAATCCCTTTTCTGCCAATCCGTCTATAGCTAAGCAAATGGCAATTTTCACATGGGAGTAGGTTAGACCGCCCTGAACATAGGCAACATATGGTGGCCTAATTGGACCATCCGCTGAAAGTTCAATGCTCGCTCCCTGAACAAAGGCACCTGCTGCCATGATCACATCATCCTCATATCCTGGCATTGGGCTTGGATAGGGGGTAACATGGGAATTAATCGGAGCTGCATATTGAATCGCTTGGCAAAAAGCGACCATTTTATCACGGTCATCAAACTGAACGGATTGGATGAGGTCGGTTCTTTTTGCATGCCATTTTGGAGATGAATTCATCCCTAATCGTTCTAGAATAGCCGAAGTAAATACGGCGCCTTTTAATGCCTGTCCTACGATATGAGGGGCTAAGAAAAAGCCTTGGTACATCTCTTGCAGGCTATATAGTGAGGCACCTGCTTCTGCACCAATTCCAGGAGATGTCATTCGATACGAGCATGCTTCCACCCATTTTTCCTTTCCAACAATATAACCGCCAGTCTTAGCAAGGCCACCGCCAGGATTTTTAATAAGTGAACCTGCCATTAAATCCGCTCCAATATGACATGGCTCCATATCTTCAACAAATTCACCATAGCAATTGTCAACAAACACAACTACATCTGACTTTATTTCTTTTACAAACTGAATCATCTCTTTTATTTCTGCAATCGTAAATGACGGTCTGGTCGCATAGCCTTTTGAACGTTGAATGCTAATCATTTTTGTCGTTGGTTTGATAGCATCAGCTACTGCGACGTAATCAATCGCCCCATTATCTTTTAGACTGACACTATTGTAAGAAATGCCAAATTCCTTTAAAGAACCATTGCCACTTCCTCGGATACCAACAATTTCTTCAAGGGTATCATAAGGCTTACCAGTAATATAAAGAAGTTCATCACCAGGACGAAGCACACCAAACAAGGCAATTGAAATCGCATGTGTGCCAGAAATAATTTGTGGACGAACAAGGGCTGCTTCCCCGCCAAATACTTCCGCATAAATCTTTTCAAGAGTATCGCGTCCCATATCATCATAGCCATAGCCAGTTGTAGGTATAAAATGTGAATCACTTACCTTATAATTTTGAAAGCCTTGTAAAACACGAAACTGATTTTCATCTATTCGCTGATCAATCTGTTGAATTACTTTTGCTATTTGCTGCTCCACCTCATTGACAATTGGCTGCAGTTTTTCCCCGTGTGTTAAATGCTGATACATGCTGTACTCCTATCTATATCTGATATTTACTTAATTGTCCCGAAATTTGATGATCGTCTAAATAATACCCTTTGCAAACATATACTTGTTTCTCCTCATGGAATGTTAATTCACGAAGAATGGATTCATTTTTCAACTGAGAAAGTAGCTTCCCTTCCGTTGATGGAACTTCTACATGATAGGATTTCATCATACTAATAACCATTTCTTCAATTAATTGCTTTAGTTGATGACGATCATTTTCTTCAAATGCACTAATCTGAATAACCTTTGTTTTGGCAATAGGGACAAAATCAGGATGCTTTTGATCTTTTTTATTATAAACGGTTATTTGAGGGATATTGTCATTTTCTAAATCCTTCAATAGTTTATTCACTGTTTGTTCATGTTGATAGTAGTCTGGACTTGAACTGTCTACCAGATGAAGTAAAAGATCTGCTTCTTTCACCTCTTCTAGTGTTGAGCGGAAAGCAGCGATTAATGTCGTTGGCAAATCTTGAATGAATCCAACGGTATCCGTTAAAAGAGTCAGAAAGCCGCTTGGCAATAAAAGCTTTCTTGTCATCGGGTCAAGCGTGGCAAACAATTGGTTTTCTTCAAATGAAGCTGCTTCAGTTAGTCGATTAAATAATGTAGACTTCCCTGCATTCGTATAACCGACAAGAGCAATTTGGAAGGCTTTGTTTTTCTTCCTTCTATCCCGATACCTATCACGATGCTGAACAATGACAGAAAGTTGTGTTTTAATTTCATTAATCCGATTGCGGATATGGCGGCGGTCAGACTCAAGCTTCGTTTCACCTGGTCCACGTGTACCAATCCCTGCACCGAGTCTTGATAATTGCGTACCCTGTCCCATTAGACGCGGCAGCAAATATTGAAGCTGCGCTAGCTCCACTTGGAGTTTTCCTTCTCTAGAACGAGCTCTTCCTGCAAAAATGTCCAAGATTAACTGAGTACGATCAATTATTTTTGCATCAAGATCTTTTGATAGGTTACGGACTTGACTTGGTGATAACTCGTCATTAAATATAATTAAATCCGCTTCTACTTCTTCTTGCAAAGCTACTAATTCAGCAACTTTCCCTTTTCCAATGTATGTAGCTGGATGAACGCGTTCTCTTTTCTGAGTTAACGTAGCCATTACTTCCCCATTAGCTGTTTCTGTCAACGAACCAAGCTCATCCATTGAATATCCAAAACGCTGATCGTCTTCGTTAGTTTGACAACCAACAAGAATAACTTTTTCAATTTCCGTCTTATATTCCAATCAATAACCTTCTTTCCACGATATTCTACCTAACATCATATCAAAAAAGATTTATTATCTCTAATTTTTATTGGATAAACAGTTGCGTTAAATGAAAACAAAAAGGATTCCTATTGGCTGGAATCCTTTATCATCTTATTCCTCATCAAATACTAAATCATTGCTTCTTATTGTAACTAATTCATGTCGATCATACGTATTTTGCATTAATAGCCGCATGGCTTGTGCGCGGATTGACTTCTCAAGTACATTTCTAATATATCTCCCATTCGAGAAGCTAATTGGATTCAAATGTGTTTTAACCCATAATAGATGTTCACGGAGCTTCTTCTCTGCTTCATGACTGAATGTATATTCTCTTTCCTTCAACATTCGTTCTCCAATTTCCATCAGTTGAATAATCGTATAATCTGGAAAATCTATAACGAGTGGAAATCGAGAATGCAAGCCTGGATTTAAGGTTAGAAAATAGTCCATTTCTCTTGAATAGCCTGCTAGAATAAGAATAAATTCGTGCTGTTTGTCCTCCATATGTTTAACAAGTGTATCTATCGCCTCTTTGCCAAAATCCTTCTCCCCGCCTCTTCCAAGTGAGTAAGCTTCATCAATGAAAAGAATTCCACCTATTGCCTTTTTAATTAAATCACGTGTTTTTTGCGCCGTATGTCCAATATATTCGCCAACAAGATCCGCTCGTTCCGCTTCAATTAAATGTCCTTTTGATAACACATTCATTTTTTGAAAGAGTTTGCCAATTAATCTTGCGACCGTTGTTTTCCCTGTACCTGGATTTCCTTTGAACATCATATGGAGTGCCTGTTTTCCTGCTTTTAGGCCGGCTTCCTCCCGTTTTTTATTTACATATATCCATGCATAAACTTCCTTAATCATTCTTTTCATTTCTTCCATCCCAACAAGAGCACCTAATTCATCCTCAATATCCTTTAAAGCACTATGTTCAAGTGGGATATCCTTCGATACAAGTTGAGATTCAGGCAGTTCCTTCGCTAATGTTTTTCGTTTCTGAGAGTTAAGGACAATACTGATCTGTCCGTTATTTTTTAAGCGAATTGGCTGGTCCAAAGCTTTCACCTCACGTTCTCAAAACAGTATACGCCTAGAAGTTGTTTTTGTGACAAAAGCCTATATGAAGTCAAGGATTTTTATCAGCTATTAAATGATGCTATATCTAAATGTATTCACACCATAGCTACTTCATTAAAGTTTTTTACAAGTATGCTTTTTAAAATAAAATAACCCGCTTCAAGGAAGCGGGTCTGTTACTTTTCATTTATATAACAAGAAAACCTATTGTTGGTTATCCATATCAAGCTGGACATTGCGCTGAGGAGCAAATGTTGAGATCGCATGTTTGTATACAAGCTGTTGCTTTCCTTCAGATTCAAATAGAACAGTAAAATTATCAAAGCCTTTGATTTGGCCTCTAATTTGAAATCCATTTAATAAAAATACAGTTACATTCGTATTATCCTTGCGTAGCTGATTTAAAAATTGATCTTGAATATTGATAGATGTTTTCATCCTTATATCCTCCTCTTTTATCTCTATACTATGTATTCGATTTAATTTGCAGCTTTCCTTCAATGGATATTGAAATTTCATCAAGTTTTTTTTCAAAATCGACTGAATCATTCACTTCTGACATATCAAACCAATTAACATCCATTTTGTTACGAAACCATGTTAGCTGCCTTTTTGCGTAGCGTCTTGAATTCTGCTTTAACTGTTCAATGGCTTCATCAAGTGAAACAAGATTATTGAAATATTCATAGATCTCCTTATAGCCAATCGCCTGAATGGATTGACAATCTCTTAACCCTAGTTGATATAATTTCTCAACTTCCTCAAGGAGACCTTCTTGAATCATTAAATTCACTCTTTTGTTGATTCGATCATACAATTTATCTCTGTCCATCGTTAAGCCAATCATCGCTGTTTGATACATCAGTTCTGGCTGTTGATTTTCCTGATACTCACTAACTGTTTTCCCAGTACAATGGTAGACTTCCAAAGCCCTTATAACCCTGCGGATATTATTCGGATGGATCTTCAAGGCACTTTCAGGGTCTACTTCCTTTAACTCCTGATAAAGTTTCTCATTTCCCTCGGTTTCCACTCTTTTTTCCAGTATTTCTCTAAAAGAATCATCGGACGGGACATCAGAAAATTGATAGTCATAAATGACTGACTGAATATATAAACCAGTACCACCAACAATCATTGGAATCTTATTTCTCTGTGTGATTTCGGTAATTTTTGATCGTACTAAATCTTGGAATTCCGCAACAGAAAATGGCTCTTCAGGATTTTTAATATCGATCAAGTGATGAGGGATCCCTTCCATTTCTCCATTTTTTATCTTTGCAGTACCAATATCCATCCCTTTATAAATTTGCATGGAATCACCGCTAATAATTTCGCCATTCCATCTTTTTGCCAGTTCAATACTTAATTTGGTCTTTCCTACAGCGGTTGGACCAATAAGCACAATAAGCTTATCTTTTTCGTTCAATCTGTTCACACTGCCTTTGCTACCTACTTTATTACCTTTTATTTCTTAGGCTGTTTTCGCAAACATTGCTGCTTAAATGAATTTGTAGAAGTTGATTTCCGCTCCAGGTCGCTCCCTTTCCGCGGGGTGGGCGCTGAGCCTCCTCGTCACTTACGCTCCTGCGGGGTCTCACCTTTCCCACTTCTCCCGCAGGAGTCTCGCACCTTCCGCTACAATCAACTAACCATATTTGTTCACGATTTACACTCACAACAATTATTCAAAAACAGCATCTGTTGCCCTCATCGTATCATAAAGGATTACTTTCGTCAGTTATTAGCCGTATGATTTCCATCATTTCATATTTAAGCATTATTAACACATTTCCATCTTCCTATTCAATTTTGCTAATGACTTTTCTTACGTGCCTATTTATCTAGATTAATGGATAAATCTTCTTCTTTCATTACAATTCATTAACGATTCAATAACAATCCATATTAGACACACTTAATCATGGTAACGTATAGAAATAAAGAAAATTAGGTGGGAAAAATATGATTGCATCTTATGAAATTGGAATTGATCTTGGAACTGCTAATATACTTGTCTATTTTAAAAATAAAGGAATAACCTATAATGAGCCTTCAGTTGTTGCTATTGATACAACAACCCAAAAGGTACTGGCAGTTGGACAAGAAGCAAAAGAAATGATTGGGAAAACACCCGGAAAAATTGTCGCTATTCGTCCGTTAAAGGATGGCGTAATCGCCGATTACCAAACAACAACGGAAATGCTTCGATATGTATTAGGAAAAGCAACAAAAAAAGCTGGATTTTCTATTAAAAAACCAAATGTCATCATCTGTACGCCTTCAGGCTCTACAAGTGTAGAGAGAAGAGCCATCCATGATGCTGTAAAAAATGCAGGCGCCAAGCAAGTTCACTTGATTGAAGAGCCAGTAGCAGCTGCCATTGGTGCAGACCTACCAGTAGATGAGCCTGTTGCAAATGTTGTCGTTGATATCGGCGGCGGATCCACAGAAGTAGCGATTATTTCATACGGCGGAGTTGTAGCTTGCCACTCCATTCGTATTGGCGGGGACAAGCTTGACGATGATATTATTCAATATGTTCGAAAAGAATTCAATGTCCTTATTGGAGAAAGAACAGCTGAGCAAGTGAAAATTGAAATTGGTTACGCTCTTGTTGACCATGATGAATTAAAAATGGAGATTCGAGGACGGGATCTTGTAACTGGTCTTCCAAAGACAATCACCTTGTCTTCTTATAAAATCCGCGATGCTATGAAGGAATCACTGCTGCATATTCTCGAGGCCATCCGTGCAACTTTAGAAGATAGTCCAGCCGAATTAAGTGGGGATATTGTTGATAGAGGTGTGGTGCTATCTGGAGGCGGAGCTCTTATTAATGGATTGAAAGATTGGATTGCAAGTGAAATTTTCGTACCTGTCCATCTAGCTCCTAGCCCACTTGAATCTGTTGCGATTGGCACAGGGAAGGCTTTAAAATATATCGGAAAGCTGCAAACAGCAGTGAAGTAAAAACCCATAATAACAACATAAAAAAAACCAGGGTGGGAATAAATTATTCCCACCCTGGTTTTTTATTAATTACAACAATTTATTATTAAATAAATTACTCTTCCATTTCAAAAAATAAATATTTTTATGACTTTTCTCCTTTTTAATAGATATTTTTACCTATTAAATTGTAAAAATGGACATATTTTCATAGCTATTATGTTAGAATAGTTCTAAATTAACTATTCAGCAAAGGAAGTTTATTATGTTAAAGGATTTTGTATTGAATGGGACCATCCTTATTTCCGTATTCTCAATCTTTGGCAGCCTTCAAAAAAAACATCATTTTAATCAACACTCTCCATTTAGAATTAAGTTCATTTGGGGCATTTTATTTGGATTATTAGGTGTCTTATTAATGTTCTATAGTATAAAAATAGATGCAAATACAATTGCTGATTTAAGGCATTTGGCAACTGTTTTTGCAGCAGCGATGGGAGGAATGTTGCCAGCTCTCATTTCAGCATTTGTCATCAGTGTGGGACGCATCCTACTTTTCGGAGTCAGTCAATCATCCTTAGTTGCTGCCATCCTTATGATCGTCATAGGTATTTCCTGTGGTTTGATGTCAAGAATGAAGCTCTCTTTCCTTCATCGATCCTTTTGGATGAATATTGTTTCATTACTTATCATTTCATCCTCTTTCTATATAAATATTAAAGATGATGAAAAATTACTTCAAATTTTCATTTTTCATTTTACAATTTCTCTAATAGGTGGTCTATTCGCTTTTCAAATTATCCAATACTATAAAAATTCGAATAAAAACTTATACAAGCTAAAGATAAGTGAACAAAATTATAGACAATTAGCAAATCAATATCAGTCAGTTGTTAATAATGTGAAAGAGGTTATATATCAAACAAATGAAAAGGGAGATTGGACCTTTCTAAACCCTTCATGGACGGAAATTACAGGCTTCACTGTTGTAGAAAGTATCGGGAAAAATTATGCCGATTACGTTTACACTAGTGATCAGGGCAATCCTAAAGACCAATATCAATCATTCCCAATCGAAAAAGGACATAAGAAATACGAGATCCGAGTCATCACCAAAGAAGGTGGATTTAAATGGCTCGAGGTTTATTCGCGATTCTCATACGATGAGCATGGTAATCTTGCTGGTACTTTAGGTACTTTATATGATATAAGCGATCGAAAGAAGATGGAGGAGGAACTAACAGCAGCTTCCATTATTGATGGTTTAACTGGAATTTCAAACCGACGGCATTTTAACGACATGATTACTCAAAAATGGAAAAGCTGTCTAAGAAGCAAAAAGGAACTTTCATTAATCATGCTTGATATTGATTATTTTAAGCTATATAACGATACATATGGTCACCAAGTTGGAGATGAATGTATAAGACATGTTGCTCAAACAATTAGTCATGTTCTTATGAGGCCAGATGACGCCGTCTTCCGCTACGGCGGTGAAGAGTTTGCCGTTATTTTGCCTGAAACGAATGCAGAAGGAGCGGAAGTTGTAGCCAATAATATATGCCTTTCGCTAGCAGATTTAAACCTCCCACATCATACTTCAAAAGTTAGTTCATTGGTGACAGTAAGTATTGGATTAGCTACCGTTAAGCCACAGCCAGCACAAAGCTATAATGATTTAATCAATCAAGCGGATAAAGCCCTTTATATGGCAAAGGGTTTGGGGAGGAATTGCGTTAGGCATTATAGAGACTTTATTGAATTACATATATAATAGTAAAAAATGGTAGTCTTTATAAATGCCCCTATTTCACAGTAAATGGAGAACCACCTTAATAATTCCTGTGATTCAATATGAAACTATTTTTCTTATTTTTTCGTATATTAAATAACACAACTAATCCAAGAGGTGACAGTAATGTACGAATACAAATTTGTTAAAATCGAACTAAGTAGTTGGAGCAGTAAACCTAAGGAAGATTATCAAGACATAATTCACCAATACGCCTCCCAAGGTTGGAGATTTGTTCAAATATTTGCTCCTTCAACTAAGGGATATGGTTCCGCTGCCTATTTTGAATTGATTTTTGAGAGAGCCCTTAATTAGATTCGAATAGGTGTTTCTTTTTTAGAAACATAATAATCCTTTTGATAAATTAATTTCCACCAATTGACAAATATGACTATTCAAAGTTAGGATAGCAATGAGGTGATATTATGCTTTCATTTCTTTGTATAATTACAGGTGCTGTCGTTGGGTTTATGCTTTATGAATTTCCTGGTATTTTATTAGGCGCAATTTTTGGTATTCTTGTTTTCATCGCTCATCAACTAGATTTAATTATTCATAATCTAAAAAAACAAAATTCTTCAAGTAATGGACCTAAATTATAGGTCTCTTTTTATGCAACATTCTATCTCCTTTTCTTTGGCATCTGCAGAAAACTTTTCAAAAGCATTCAAAAAGTGGTCAACTCATTAAAAAAAGCAATAGAAAACCTTATTATATCAAGGGTTCTCTATTGCTTTATCTTACATCACCCGTTTAAACATCTTCTCCATCTCATATATTGAATATTGAATAATGATTGGACGTCCATGCGGGCATGTGAAAGGGTCAGTTGTTTGTCTTAGTTCATCAAGCAATGCTTGAATTTCATCATTTCTTAAGTGATGATTGGCCTTGATAGAAGCTTTGCAGCTCATCATTATGGCTGCTTCTTCTCTAAGCTTTTTAATATCAACTCTTTTCATAGAAAGAAGCTGTTCAATCATATCTTCAATGATTTCTTGCTCTTCTCCTTTTGGAAGCCATTGCGGATGGGAACGGATGATAAAGCTATTGTGGCCGAAAGGTTCAAGGAAAACGCCGACCTTTTCCAGTTCGCCTTTGTACTCATCAATTTTAATATAGTCATCGGTGGAGTATTCAAAGGTAAGTGGAATTAGCATTTCTTGAAGCTCACTTTCCACCTGGCCAACTTTTTCTTTGAAATATTCATATTTAATCCGTTCCTGTGCAGCATGCTGATCGATAATATATAGCCCTTTGTCATTCTGTGCAAAGATATATGTTCCATGCATTTGGCCAATTGGATATAAAGGAGGAACCCGTGATGCTTCCACTCGATTGGGTTGATCAATATAAGACATAGATTCAATGACTTCTTCGCTGTCTAAGACAAAATCATCATCTCTATGCACAGGTACATTCATTTCAATTGGATGAACGAATCTTTCGTCTGCCCACGTCTTATTCTCTACATGATTTTCACGAATATAGGATGTAGTTCTTTCCGTAGAAAAATCCTTAGCAGGTACATGGTCCAACTCAAGAAAGGTTTGTTCCTCTTTAGGCTTTATCGATTTGGGCTCGGTAAAGCCTGTCGGGATTAATTCTTGTGATTTAAATGTATTTCGTATCGCTCCCGACACAAGCTCATTTAATTCCTGTTCCTTACTAAGGCGAACTTCCATTTTCGATGGATGTACATTTACATCGACTAATAACGGATCCATTTCAATATTTAATAATACAACCGGATAACGTCCAATCGGTAATAAAGTATGATAACCATCCTGAATTGCCTTTGCAAGCGGATAATTTTTAATAAATCTTCCATTAATCATTGTTGAAATATAATTACGAGATGCTCGAGTAATTTCCGGTAATGCGGCGTAACCACTTATTCGAAAGTCTAGTGAGCTAGCCTCAATGGGAACCATCTTCTTTACAACATTCATCCCATAAATAGCTGCTAATACTTGGCGGACATCGCCATTTCCATTCGTATGCAACAGCTTACGGTCGTTATGAATAAGACGGAAAGAGACTTCAGGATGAGCAAGAGCAAGTCGATTAACAACGTCTGTTATGTTCCCCAGCTCTGTATGAATTGTTTTCATATATTTCAGCCGTGCTGGAGTATTGAAAAAGAGGTCAGTCATTGTCAAATCTGTTCCTTTTCTTCCTGGTGCTTTTTCCACACTTTCTACCTTTCCACCTTCTACTCGAACTCTAGTTCCAATATCGCCTGTAGAGGTTTTTAAATCAATTCTAGAAACAGAGGCAATACTTGGCAATGCCTCCCCACGGAAACCGAGTGTGCGTATTCGAAAAAGGTCGGTTTCATCCTTGATTTTACTTGTGGCATGGCGCAAAAAGGCTGTTAGAACATCCTCTTCCTCAATGCCATCTCCATTATCAATGATTCGTATTTTGGCAAGCCCTGCCTCTTCCGTCTCAATTTCAATAATTGTACTTCCAGCATCAATCGAATTTTCAACTAGTTCTTTTACGACAGATGCTGGTCTTTCCACTACCTCTCCAGCAGCGATTTTATTCGATAATGCGTCATCAAGCTGGATAATTTTGACCAATTGCCAGCACCTCCCCTGCTTTGATTGTTTACCCTTTTAACTTTTTATGAAGCTCATATAAGGTATTTAATGCTTGCATTGGTGTCATATCTAAAATATCTATCTCTTTCACTTTTTCGATTATCCGCTTTTCTTTTGAGCTTAAGGATGCTGATTTTGTCTTTGCTGGCTCTTCAAAGAAAGAAAGCTGTGCGTCCGGCTCTTCAATTTTCTTTGGTTCAATTACAGGAATACTACGCATCGACACTTCGTCCTTTTGTTCAAGTCCTGTCAAAATTTCATTCGCTCTTATAATTAGCTCTTCAGGCAATTCTGCCAGCTGTGCTACATGAATTCCATAGCTCTTATCGGCTGCCCCCTCTTTAATCTTATGGAGGAACACAACTTTGCCATTTTGCTCAATCGCACTAACATGAACATTTTTCAGCTTGCTAAGTTCATCTTCTAATACGGTCAATTCATGGTAATGAGTAGAAAATAATGTTTTCGCACCTGTTCGATTATGAATATACTCAATAATCGCCTGTGCAAGCGCCATTCCATCGTATGTGGATGTACCCCGGCCAATTTCATCAAATAGAATGAGACTGTCTTTCGTTGCATTCACAATCGCATTCCGTGCTTCAAGCATTTCAACCATAAACGTACTCTGACCAGAGATTAAATCGTCAGCCGCTCCGATTCTAGTAAAAACCTGATCAAAAAGCGGCAGAATAGCTTCTGAAGCTGGCACATAACAGCCAATTTGTGCAAGGATCGCTGTTAAGGCAATTTGCCTCATATACGTACTTTTCCCCGACATATTTGGGCCAGTTATAAGCAATAATTCTCTATCTGCATCCATATAACACTCATTAGGGACATATTCCTGTGCATTCATTACTTTTTCAACAACAGGGTGACGACCGTCTTTAATCATAATTCTGCGATCTTTGGAAAACGAAGGCTTCACATAATACCTTTCTTCGCTGACTGTTGCAAAGCATTGCAGTACATCAAGCTCACTAACCGACTTTGCCAAAGTCTGCAATCTTGGAATAAATCCCTTCACTTGCTCACGCAAAGCAGTAAACAGCTCATATTCGAGTTCAACACTTTTCTCTTCCGCTTGCAAAATGAGTGCTTCTTTTTCTTTTAGTTCAGGTGTGATAAAGCGTTCTGCATTCGTTAATGTCTGCTTCCGCTCATATCGCCCTTCTTCTAATAGATGTAAATTCGCTCTTGTTACTTCTATATAATAACCGAACACACGATTATAGCCGACCTTTAATGATTTGATCCCTGTTTTCTCTCGTTCCTGCCTCTCAAGCTGTGCAATCCATGTCTTCCCATTTCTTGTCGCATCACGATATTGATCCAGTAAGGCATGGTAGCCATCCTTGATCATATTGCCATCCTTGATAGACAGTGGAGGATTTTCGACAATTGCCTGATCTAGCAGGTCAACCACTTCTTCACATGCATCAAGTTGTTCAGACAGCCGATTCGCCTCTTCATTCGGAAGCTTTTTAAGCAACTCTTTTAATAGCGGAATTTGTAGTAATGAACGTTGTAACTGCACTAAATCACGTGCATTCACATTACCAAATGCCACTCTCCCAGAAAGTCGTTCAAGATCATATACTTCCTTCAGCCTCTCTCTTAATTCCTCACGCTCAAAGAATGACATAATAAAGGTTTCAACAAGTTTCTGACGGCGAATGATTTCATTCTCATCTACAAGTGGCCTATCTATCCATTGCTTCAGCAGTCTTCCGCCCATCGCGGTTTTTGTTTCATCAAGAAGCCATAGCAAGGAGCCTTTTTTGCCCTTTGAACGAATCGTTTCTGTCAGCTCCAGATTCCGCTTGGAGAAATAATCAATTTTCATATACTGATGGGTTTGATACATTGATACCTTCTGCAAATGATCTAAACTTCTCTTTTGCGTTCGATATAAATAGTTAAATAGTCTTGAAGTCGTTTGTAGGAGCTTGTCCTGATTGATCCCTTCTAATAAAGAATGATAGCTTTCCTTAGTGGAGCAATCATCTTCAATTGATAGCGTCATTACTGAGCGTTCTTTAATTTTCCGCTGCCACTCATTATTAAAATCAGCTGCAATCACAAGTTCCTTTGCACCTGACAGTGAAAGTTCATTTAATACTTCATCAAAGCTTGAACTAAGCATGGTGACTTTTGTTTCACCTGTTGACAGATCATTATAAGCAAAACCAAATGATTCTTCATCAAAATAAGTAATGGAAGCTATATAATTATTTTCCTTTTCATGTAGGCCTTTGCCTTCCATCATTGTACCTGGGGTGATAAGTTGAACGACCTCTCTGCGAACCACACCTTTTGCCTGTTTTGGGTCTTCTGTCTGTTCACAAATGGCCACTTTATACCCGCGTTCAACTAATTGTTCAATATATTGAGCGGCAGAGTGATGCGGCACCCCACACATCGGAATTCGCTCTTCTGAACCGCCTTCTCTGCTCGTTAATGTAATCTCTAATTCCTGTGAAGCTTTGATGGCATCCTCAAAGAACATCTCATAAAAATCACCCAGTCGAAAAAATAAAAAGGCATCTTTGCAGTCTGCCTTTACTCTTAAATATTGCTGTATCATTGGCGTATATGACATCGTATCCTCCAAATTATCAAATGAAACTTTTTTATTAGGCTGTTTTCTCAAACATTGTTGCTAATCAAACATGGTTTGGTAGTGGTTGATTTGCGCTCCAGGTTACTCGCTTTCCGTGGGGTGGGCGGTGAGCCTCCTCAGCGCTAAAGCGCCTGCGGGGTCTCACCTGTCCCACTACTCCCACAGGAGTCTCGCAACCTTCCGCTCCAATCAACTAGTCTTTTTGAGAAATAGAAAATTTATTCAAAAACAACAATCTATTAGAAAAGAGCCTTTTATTATAAAATAAATTGTTGGTAGGCATATTGAACAAGCCTTTATAACGCACTAGTTGTATACCGACCGACATTTACAAATTTGTTGTTATTTTTATATTATATCATAAACTATCGTTTAAGTTAGTTTGTCAAAACATAGAAAAGCAGCATCTTATATATAAGATACTGCCTCCCTTAGAATTAATTATTAATATATTTTTCAAATACAAATCCAAAATCTTTCACATTATATTTCTTTCTGCTGTTCATCAGCCAGTTAAATGCCGTTTCATTTAATACTCTGAAATTGTCTACGAAATTATTATCCTGTGGAACAGCGGAACGACTGAATGTAGTTGAAGTTAATTCCAGACTCTTTTCAGCATATGACATGGATACTTCATTTTCATGGCAAATTTCTGAAATACGAATAAGTGCTTTATATAAATCTTTCAATTCTTCAATATGTTTCTTATGAACATCAATAGAAAAATGGTCTGATCCGATCACAAACTTGATCTCTACATCTAAATCCACTGTGCCTGCTGTCTCAAGCATCACATTTGAAATAGTATGCTCTTTATAAGCGTACCGTTTTAAAGTCCGTTTTTTGCTTATTGCACTTGTACCATCTAAATGAATTAATGCCTTATTTGTAAAGCAATACTCATCAGACTTCGATTTAATTAAGAAATAAATCTTTTCATTGTCTTCATGAAGAACATAATCATCCGCATCCACTTTATCATAATCAACAGGTTTTATTACACTTCCAACATCACTAAGCCCTAATACATCTGAAGCCACTCTTTTGAACATTCCCCTACCTCCTTGCATTACTTACTATGATATTTTAGCACAGAGAGGAAGAAAATGGGATCATTTTATAAAAATATAGCTTGATCACAATGTAGTTGAATTCGCTTGAATCCTACTGCTTTTCTAGGGCTAATTTTAGCCCAAATAGAATGAGTACTCCTCCTGTTAAACCTTCTACAACTCTTAATGTGGATGGCTTTTTCATAAAATCACTTACAAAATTAATTAAATTAATATAGAAGAAAAACCATATCAATGTTAATAAGGTATAAGTTAAGCCCAGTGTCAAAAATTCTACAAAAGCATTATTTCCCGTTCCAGCAAATTGAGGCAAAAACGTTAAAAAGAAAACAGCCACTTTGGGATTTAATATATTCGTAAGGAATCCTTGTTTAAAGTTTGATTGACTTGAATATTTATTTTCTTGACCATTTTCCTGAATGGCTATTGGCTGTTTTTTCAAAATATAGACCATTGATTTACACCCTAGATAAATAAGGTAGACCGCACCTGCATATTTAAGGATCGAAAATAGGAAAGCTGACTTGACAATTAGTGCAGATAAGCCGAACACGGCTGCGAGTGTATGAATCAATAATGCAACTAGCGTACCTAAAGTTGTTTGCATTCCAGCTGCTTTTTTCTTCGAAATGGTATTTTTCGTAATGATCGCTGTATCAGGACCTGGCAAAATAATTAACATAATAGCCATAAAAATAAACAGAAAATAATTTTCCATCCAATATCCGACCTCCTCTAAAAAATATTGAAATTTCCATCCATTATAATCTAAATTTACAGAAAATTAAACAAAAATCTGTTTATCTGCAAAGAAAAAACTAGGAAGCAAAACCTCCTAGTTATTACTCTTCTTCATCACATACTAAGAAATCTGGATTTAAATCTTCAAATTCTTCATCATCAACTTCGAATCCCCATTCATCGTCACAATCACATTTGTCATGGTGTACGGCTACACATACCTTCGTTTCACCGATCACCTCAACAAGAAATTCTCTTTCCACATGAACGATGATACGATTTCCATTTGGTGAAATCACACATTCACAGCAGTTTGGCTGCTGCAAGACACGTGCGACGACTTCATGGTCATCAAGGCAATCAGGGTCACGGTATTTTAGTTTAATGACATCTTTATAGTCAACTCGTTCGGTAACAACCTCTGTTTTTGTATTATTATCGAATGAATACCAAACGTTAATGTCATAGTAACCGCATACCTCGACTGTTTTTCCGACCTTTTTCGCCTCGTACGTATGGTTTATAATCCAGCAGCCAAGGATGCTTGACGGTTGGTGTTTAGGGCAGATCGTATGATTGGACTGGGTGAACTTTCGTCCTTTTGCAACGACCGCCTTTGTTATTATCTCTCTGTATTCTCCCATTGCGAGCGAACCTCCTCATTCATTTTCAATTCATCCTATGCGGGATATTAGACTAGTGTGCGATATTTCTTGATGAATGTTAGGTAAAAGTATTGGCATAGTTCATAGTATGCTTTTTCAGGGCGAATGTGCCATTTAGAAAAATGCTGCACATTTTTTCTTGAGTTGGGAGGTGAAAATTGATGAAATCAGCGCGAAAACTGATATCTTTACATATTCGAGTAAACAAAAAATATATGTTTGTCCTAATTCAATTGCGGATACAGCTTGGCTATTTCACCAATATAATACATTAACGAGAAGGAGGTGAGCAGGATGGCCAACCTAGACAAATCTAATTTGAAAATTAGCGTCAATGGAAAAGAATTAAATGGAGAAAAAGCAAGGGAATATGCAGAAAAAATAACAAAAACTGTATCAGAGTCTTTCAGCGGACTCTTATCAAATAATCTAGGAAATTTAACTTCTAAGACAATGAACGGGAACTTTTCAAATATGCTAAAACCATTTAACAATTTAAATAGTCTGTTAAAACAAAGTTCATCGGTTAATCCAGGAATCCAAAATATGATCCCAGCACTTAGTAAGATGCTGCCTGTTTTTGAGACATCTGATGATCATAAGAAGCTTAAGCTTTCTTTAAATGGGGTATCTTTACTCGATATTGATCTGACTGATCTGACTAGTAATAACTCCAAGGAAGAGGAGTAATTCTTAATTCCATACTTTGGAGGAGGTGAAAATTATGTTATCAAATAGATGCTATGAGAATACTCAGCCTGATGTTGTCCAGCCAGACCAAAGTATTGTTAATGGAGTCAGCAGTAATGGGGATGCATTCAAAGCATTTACATTCGCTGCACAAGGAAACAGCCCCCAAGTCAATCTTCCAATACAAGTACCTGTTTCACTTGGCGGGTTTGCTGTAAATGCGTCCTTAATCAACATCCCAATCCTATCCGCTCAATTTAATATTGCAAACGGCGGGGATTCCCAAGCCATTTCAGTAAACAACGCAAACCAAGTAGAAAGCAACCATTCATAGAAAAGCGAAAGCGCCTTGTATGCACAAAAGCAATAGAATAACAGATTTGTCCAAAAAGAAGGGAGGTAGGAAAATTGCTTGATAAAAAGAAATTACAATTGGATCCTGAGGTACTCAAACAACTTGGAGTACCAGAAGAGCTGCTGGAAATGGCTGCCGAAGCGGGTATACCGTCCATCAATAACCACGCTGCCGGTGGCATGGGTGGACGTGCCATCAGTTTAACTTACGTTGATAATTATTCAACCTTGCTTCTCGTTTACACCTTCCTTCTCAACTTTTTGGGCAATGATTCAAATCAAAAGGGCACGAACCTATTAAATGAGTCTCTTCTTTCCACACTAAATGCTGCTTTGTTAGAGCAGCAAGAATATCGAAAAGAATTTTTGAACGCCGTAGAATTGCTTAGAAAATAACTTGCCTCCACAACCCAATGCAGGCAACCATACCTCCTTTTTAACTATATAAAAAACCCCTAGGACTAGATCGCCAACTAGCCTTAGGGGTTTTTCTGGATTAATGATGATTTGAACATTCACTATTTTGAACTTGTGAGCCTGTTTCACCGCTCAATAGGTCGCCACCAGTTGAAGTAATAACTTCATCTGTTACTGTGTTAGAAATGGCATTAGCAACTAATTGCAGCAATTCGTTCACTTCAATTTGAGATTGCTTGAATTCTTGTACAACCGGGATGGCATCCAGTTCATTTTGAAGTGTTTCCATTTTATCTTCTGTCTTTTTCAAAGCTTCTTTCTTTCCAAAGTGCTGTAAGTTTACAGCTTGTTTTTGCAAACCTTTAATGTTTGCAATGGTTGCACGCACTTTTTCATTTTCATTAATTTGTCCCTCTGCGCGTTTAAAGAATTCTACTTCTTCTGTTTCTGCTATCATTCTTGCAAGATCTTTTGCTCGTGCAACGATATCATCTTTTGTATATTTCGCCATTTTACTCCACCTCAACTACATTTAGTTCTTCTATCATTTCTCCGTTTAATGACCATGTTTTCGTATCGGTAATTTTCACCTTAACAATCTTACCAATTGCTGATTTTGGTCCAATAAAGTTAACAAGCTTACTTTTTCTTGTATAGCCGGCTAAGACGTCTGGGTTGTTTTTGCTTTCACCTTCAACAAGAACTTCAACCGTTTGACCATTATATTTCTTCATCGCTTCAGCAGAAAGTTCTTTTACAACTGCATTTAGGCGTTGCAGTCTTTCCTTTTTCACTTCCATTGGAACATTATCCTGCATTTGAGCCGCAGGTGTCCCTTCCCGAGGTGAATAGATGAATGTGTATGCAGATTCATAGCCTACTTCACGGTACAAAGATATCGTTTCTTCAAATTGCTCATCCGTCTCATTTGGATAACCAACAATAATATCAGTCGTAAACGTTGCACCTGGAACCGCTGCCTTAATCTTTCGAATAAGCTCTAAGTAGTGTTCTCTAGTGTATTTGCGTGCCATAATCTTAAGCACTTCATTTGAACCAGATTGGACTGGTAAATGAATATGCTCGACTAGATTTCCGCCTTTTGCTAATACTTCAATAAGGTGATCATCAAAATCACGTGGATGACTTGTTGTAAAACGAATACGCGGGATATCGATCTTACGGATTTCATCCATAAGGTCACCTAATCCGTATTTCATATCTTCGAAGTCTTTCCCGTATGCATTCACGTTTTGACCGAGAAGTGTGATTTCTTGATATCCCTGTGCGGCTAATTGTCTAACCTCTTGAATGATATCTTCTGGTCGTCGGCTTCGTTCCTTTCCACGTGTGAATGGGACGATACAATACGTACAGAACTTATCACAGCCATACATGATATTTACCCAAGCTTTGATTTTGCCTTGGCGCACTTTTGGAAGATTTTCAATGACGTCGCCTTCTTTAGACCATACTTCAACAACCATTTCCTTTGACATATATGCTTCATGCAATATATTAGGAAGACGGTGGATATTATGAGTACCAAAGATGATATCCACTTGATCGTATGTTTTTAGAATTTTGTTAACGACTGATTCTTCTTGAGACATACATCCGCAGACACCTAAAAGCAGATCTGGTTTCTCCTTTTTTAGATGTTTTAAATGGCCAAGCTCACCAAATACTTTATTCTCAGCATTTTCACGTACCGCACATGTATTTAACAAGATGACATTCGCATCTTCGACAGAATCAGTTGGTTCATATCCAAGACTTAAAAAGATTCCAGCCATTACTTCTGTATCATGTTCATTCATTTGACAGCCATAGGTGCGAATATAAAATTTACGTCCTAAACCCATCCCGCGAAATTCTTCAGGTATGCCAAAATCATTATGATACTTTACTTCTTCTTTTCCACGCTTTTTTGCTTCCTTCAAGGATGGCGGTGTATATACTGCTTCAAAGTACTTGCTGTAATCCTTTTCAGAGTTATTGTCTGATGGATTAGCTGTCTGCACTTGTTGACCTTCTAGTCGTTGTTTTTCATTCATATGTTTGTCCCCTTTCTTTATTGATGTATTGAGAAAATATCTATTGTTATTTTCATTCATCTATAATAAAAAAATCTTGTAGGATCAAGTGAACGCCTACACACATTACTATAGTATAAAGCCTTTATGGTCTGAAAACAACAGAAATCCTCTCTCGGGGCAAATGCACACGGACGATTATCAATTATTGATAATCAAATACTATGTAACCTATTCACAAATAATAATATTATACGAATTTAGTGAATTTGAACGTGATAATTATCACATAATGATGAAGGTATATGAAAATACCGTTAAAAAACAGAAAAAGCTCAGAAATTAATTCTGAGCTGCTTTCTTTTATATTACATAAATTCTTCAACAAGCTTATCAAAATGGGCTTGATCTAAGTTAAGATCGGCATGAACTAGAGGGGTTTTAGAATATCCACCCAATAGTTCCTGGTATGATTTACGTGCTGTATCTTGATAGATAAGACCTGTTACTAAGCCATTATGCTTCATTAATGTTTGCATAGCCATCTCTTTGTTAGAAGAATCATAGCCTTCAACATCACTTAATTTTGTTAGGTTTTCCTTAAACCAATCATAAGTGTTTACTTTATTATAAGTAACACAAGGACTGAATACGTTAATTAAAGAGAAGCCATCGTGATTAATACCAGCCTCGATTAATGCCGTTAAATCCTTCAGGTCCGTAGAAAAGCTTTGTGCTACAAATGTCGCACCAGCAGTTAATGCCATTTCCATTGGTGCAATGGCTTGTTCAATTGAACCTTCAGGTGTAGATTTTGTTTTAAAACCAGTAGCTGATCTTGGTGATGTTTGACCCTTTGTTAAACCATAGATTTGGTTATCCATTACAATATAAGTAATATTCACATTTCGGCGGATTGCATGGATTGTATGACTCATCCCAATCGCATACCCGTCCCCATCACCACCAGAAGCGATAACAGTTAAATCACGGTTAGCCATTTTTACACCTGTCGCTATTGGAAGAGAACGTCCATGAATTCCATGTAAACCGTAAGAATTAATATATCCGGAAATACGTCCTGAACAGCCAATTCCTGAAATAACAGCTAAGTTTTCAGGTTCAAGTCCTACATTTGCTGCAGCACGCTGGATAGCTGCCTGCACGGAGAAATCTCCACAACCAGGGCACCAGTTTGGTTTTACATTATTACGAAAATCTTTAAATGTTGACATTTTAGACCAACTCCTTGCATCTTGTATGAATTTCATGTGGCAAGAATGGATTTCCGTCGTATTTAAGCATCTTCGTAATCTTTTCATTTTGTCCGACGTTCATCTTCATCATATTTGCCAATTGCCCAGTTGCGTTATTTTCAATGACTACAACCTTTTTCGCAGATTTTACGAGCGGCAATAATTCATCAGAAGGGAATGGGTAAATTAAACGAATATGTGCATGGTTTACTTTCAAGCCATCCTTATCAAGGCGACCCATTGCTTCTTCAATTGCTCCGCGTGTTGAGTTGAAGCCTACAATTAATAGATCAGCTTCTTCATGTGGAGCATTTTTGTAAACTGGTGTATCAAATTTTAGGTTTTCAATTTTTCGGAAGCGCTTGTCCATCTGAGCATTACGGTTTGCTGCTGATTCAGACGGCTTGCCTGTCTCATCATGTTCAACACCAGTTACATGGTGAATCCCATTTTTCATACCAGGAACGGTACGTGGAGAAGTACCATCTTCCGTTACTTCATAACGCTTGAAATAGCCTTTGTTTTCTATTTCAGGAAGTTCTTCTGTTACAAGCTTCCCACGGCGAATTTCAACCTTGTCAAACTCAAGAGGTTCAACTGTTTGTTTTCCTAATGACAGCTGAAGATCGGTTAAGACGATAACTGGGCATTGGTATTCCTCAGCCAGGTTAAACGCTTCGGCAGTATCATAGAATGCTTCTTGAACTGTACTTGGAGCCATTACGATCTTAGGAATTTCTCCATGCGTCCCGTAAATCATAGCCATTAAATCAGATTGCTCTTGTTTCGTTGGCAATCCTGTAGATGGACCTCCACGTTGTGTGTCAACAATAACCAATGGTGTTTCTGTTATTCCTGATAAGCCGATTGCTTCCATTTTCAATGAAAGTCCAGGACCTGATGATGCTGTCAGTGCACGAACACCACCATAGTTAGCACCGATTGTCATTGTAACTGCAGAAATTTCATCTTCTGTTTGAATAACTGCTCCACCAACCGGAGGCAATTTCTTAATTAAATATTCCATAATATCTGAAGCAGGAGTAATTGGATAAGCAGCCATAAAGCGGCAACCGCCAGCAAGTGCTCCAAGGGCAACCGCATCGTTTCCAATCATGAACATACGCTTATTGCCATCTGCTTTTTCTAGTTCCATTAATTCGATTGTATCGCCAATATATTCTTTCATCTTGTCAAAGCCAGTTTTGATGGCTTCCATATTTTTATCAACAACTTGCTTGCCTTTACGTCCAAAAATTTCTTGCACAACTTCTTCAAAAACGTTAATATCTAAATTTAATACAGCACATGTTGCACCAACTGCAACCATGTTTTTCATAAGGGATGTACCTAGTTCTGTAGCTAATTCCGTAAATGGAACAGCAAACATCGCTGCATTAGTATCTTCTGGTTTTGTAGGATTGAATTTTGCATCTGCAATAATAACTCCCTTATCGTGGAGTTCTTTGTAATTCAAATCAATTGTTTCTTGATCAAATGCTACCAATATATCAAGATCATCTGAGATCGAACGAACTTGAGTTGTGCTTACACGAATTTTATTATTCGTATGACCACCTTTAATACGAGATGAAAAATGGCGGTAACCATACAAATAGTAGCCTAAGCGATTTAATGCAATTGCAAAAATTTCTCCAGTACTTTCTATACCTTCCCCTTGTTGCCCGCCAACTTTCCACGAAAGTTGATTGATCATGACTGACACCCCTTTAGATACGTTAGAAAAATATGTAAAAACGATTCAGTAAATTAAGTGTAGCACTTTTCAATAACCTTATTTGAATGAAGAAATAATAATTAATTAAGGATTTTGAATACGTACTAAACGCTTTCAATTCTAGACCTAAGTGTTAAAAAAATCAACCCTTTCATAATAATTATTGTCGAAAATATGAATATTTTATCATTAATGAAAAAATTATAGATTCACCCTTTTAACGGTACATAATTATTCATATAAATCCTATGAATAATCTGTTTACCCCTCTTTCCTATTGCACTATATATTCAATAAAGACCATTACCTTTACGGAAATCTATTAAAAAAGTTCTTAAACATGAAATTTTCAACCTGTATACTAGAATAATATTTATTCAATTCGTTAATTAAATGATCATAGTCTTTAACACTTCCTATTCCTTTTGGCATTTTACCATCTGTCCCATCAAAATCCGACCCAAATCCAACATGACCCTCTCCACCGAGAGAACAGACATATTCAACATGCCGTAAAATATCTGTTACTGTTGCTTGTGTCCTTCCGGTTAAGAATTCAGGGAAAAATGTAATGCCAATCACACTATTTCTTTCAATTAGTGCTTCGATCTGGTCATTCGTGAGATTTCGAGGATTCGGACAAAGGGAATAACAATTGGAATGAGAAGCAATTGGATAATCACTAAGCTCAATCACATCCCAAAATCCTCGCTCTGAAAGATGGGAAACATCACACCATGTATGGGAAGAGTTGAGAATACTTACGACCTTTTTCCCGAAGCTGGATAATCCAGCTCCTCTTTCTTCAAGAACCCCATCAGCAACATAATTGCTATAATTCCATGTTAAACCGACAGAGGCCACGCCTAATCTTAATAGTGTTTTAAGCTTTAATAAATCATTCCCTATGGCGTCACAGCCCTCCAAAGTTAGAATGGCTCCCATTTCATTTGCCGCTAATTTTTCGATATCACTGCGATTTGAGATGATCTTTAATTGCCTAGATGGCTTAATGACCTTTTCATAAAATAGTTCAATCATATATAGTGCAGCATTAAATCGCATTTCTGGATGGACAGACTCTGGTACATAGATAGCAAAGCATTGGACCTTCACTCCTGCTGCCATCAAACCTTTTAAATGAACTTGAAGTTTCTCAGAGTCTTCAAATAGAATGCTTGAATCTATAAACATCTTGTAGAGAACATCGCAATGGGCATCAAAGATCTTAACCAATTCTCCACCTTCTTTTCTTTTAGTGTTTTATCATCCATGGTTTCTAAGTTATTAAGGACATTAAAAAAAAGAACCCGCTTGCTTTCTAACGGCAAACAGGTTATCTTATTTTCACATTAATTGCCCCCTCTTCTATATTCTCAGTTGTTCAAAGAGGAGTTGCAGGATACTGCTCGTTCTAGATTATCGCGGTTCCACAATCAACTTGATTGCTGTACGCTCTTCCCCATCAATCTTAATATCTGTGAATGCTGGGATACAAATCAAATCCACTCCGCTAGGCGCTACAAATCCTCTTGCGATCGCTACTGCCTTCACGGCCTGGTTTAGTGCACCTGCACCAATCGCTTGGATTTCGGCACCGCCTCTTTCTCGCAGAACACCTGCAAGCGCACCTGCTACAGAATTAGGATTAGATTTTGCTGAAACTTTTAATATTTCCATTCCTAGCTCCTCCTTGTTTTACCCCTCCTGCATGTCCATGACCTAAACTTCGTCCGTTATGATCCACATTTTCGGTTCTGTATTTATTCACCAAAAAAATGAGCATACTTTTGATATTTGCATCTTCGGATATGAACACATCAGGTATAAATCATTCCATTGCTACTATATTCATTTTCTAAATCACATATTCCGGCTTGGACAAAATACTTATAAAAAAGACTGTATTCCGTTGCCTATACATTATGGCAACAAAATACAGTCTTTCGCCCTACGAATAAAAGGGATGATCTTCATTGATTAAGATTCGATTTATTTTTTTGGCTTTACCTGTTTTGTTATCAAGTTCAATAAATACGGCACTTAATTGTTTACGTCCTTCTTTTGTTACTTCAAAACGAACAGGCAGGTTTGTAAGAAACCTTTTTAGTACTGCCTCTTTTTCGACACCTAATATTCCGTCATATGGACCTGTCATTCCAACATCTGTTAAATAAGCAGTCCCTTCTGGCAATATTCGCTGATCAGCTGTTTGGACATGAGTATGCGTCCCAACCACTGCAGATACTCGCCCATCTAGATACCAGCCCATTGCCTGTTTTTCACTTGTTGCTTCTGCATGAAAATCTACAAAAATAAAGGAAGTTCTTTTCTTAGCTTCATTTATTAATTCATCTGCTTTCTTGAAAGGACAGTCAATTGAAGGCATAAAGGTTCTTCCTTGCAGGCTAATAACCGCTACTTCTTCATTATTAAATTTAAGATAGGCAATCCCATTCCCTGGGTTTCCCTCCGGAAAATTAGCAGGTCTTACTAAGTACTTAGCACGATCAATAAATTCAAATATTTCCTTATTATCCCAAGTGTGGTTTCCAAGTGTTACAGCTTGTGCTCCTGCTTCTAAAAAGCCGCGATAAATCTTTTCTGTAATCCCTTTTCCGCCTGCTGCATTTTCTCCATTGATAATCGTAATTTGAGGCCGATATTTCTCTTTAAGCTTTGGGACATATTCCTTAATCATCTCTCGTCCCTCAGAACCAACTACATCCCCTACAAATAAAATATTCATATATATTCCCTTTCCTAAAACGGTTTTCTTCTTTTTAGTGTATCACAATCATCACATTTTCAACGAAAGAATAAAATAAGAAAAAAATAAAGCGATGCATGATGCATCGCTCTACTTCGCATATTCCACGGCTCGTGTTTCACGAATAACCGTCACTTTAATATGCCCTGGATAATCTAATTCTTCTTCAATCTTCTTACGAATGTCTCTAGCTAATCGATGTGCTTCAAGGTCGTCGATTTGCTCAGGTTTTACTAAAATACGAATTTCACGCCCTGCTTGAATAGCAAATGACTTTTCAACACCATCATAAGATTCTGAAATCTCTTCAAGCTTCTCCAGACGGCGAATATAGTTTTCAAGCGTCTCTCTTCTTGCGCCTGGTCTTGCTGCTGATAATGCATCTGCTGCAGCTACAAGTACCGCGATAATGGACGTAGGTTCAGTGTCACCATGGTGGGAAGCAATACTATTAATGACAACTGGGTGTTCTTTATATTTCGTTGCAAGCTCAACCCCAATTTCAACATGACTTCCTTCCACTTCATGGTCAATCGCCTTACCAATATCATGAAGGAGACCTGCACGTCTTGCTAGAACCTCATCCTGACCAAGTTCTGCTGCTAGTAAGCCAGATAGTTGTGCAACTTCCATTGAATGTTTGAGAACATTCTGACCATAGCTTGTCCGGAACTTAAGGCGACCAAGGATTTTAATAAGATCTGGATGAAGGCCATGAACACCCACTTCAAATGTGGTCTGTTCTCCAATTTCGCGGATATGTTCATCCACTTCACGTCGGGCTTTATCAACCATTTCTTCAATCCTTGCAGGATGGATGCGACCATCTTGTACAAGTTTGTCTAAAGCTAATCGAGCTGTTTCACGGCGAATCGGATCAAATCCAGAAAGGATAACCGCTTCCGGCGTATCATCAATAATAAGGTCAATTCCTGTCAGCGTCTCAAGTGTACGAATATTACGACCTTCTCGGCCAATAATTCGTCCTTTCATCTCATCATTTGGAAGATTTACAACAGATACTGTTGTTTCTGCCACATGATCAGCAGCGCATCGTTGGATTGCCAGTGACAAGATATCCTTTGCTTTCTTATCTGCTTCCTCTTTCGCTCTGATTTCGCCCTCTTTTATCATTATTGCAACATCATGAGCCACTTCCTGCTCAACCCGATCCAAAATGATGGACTTCGCCTCTTCGCGAGTTAAGCCCGAGATGCGTTCCAGCTCAGCTTTTCCGGCACGTATCATCTCGTCCACTTTGCTTTCCAGCTCTTCAATATGCTGTTGTCTTTTGTTAAGAGAATCGTCCCTCTTCTCTAAAAGTGTTTCACGTTTATCTAACGTTTCATCTTTACGATCAAGATTTTCTTCTTTTTGTAACAAACGATTTTCTTGTTTTTGCAGTTCATTTCTTCGATCACGAATTTCACGCTCTGCTTCTGTCCGAAGTTTATGGATCTCATCCTTCGCCTCAATCAGAGCTTCTTTCTTTATTGCATCCGCTTCTCGCTTTGCTTCTTCTAAAATCTGCTCTGCAGCATCTTTAGCTCCTGCAACTTTTGCCTGAGCAATGGACTTACAAACAAAATAGCTAACAACCGCACCAACGAATAGGCCAAGCAAACTGGAGATGATGATTGCTGTTAAAAGTTCCATCATTTCACCTCCTCTTGCTATGAACTTTTTTGTTACGTTTTTAAAGTGTGGCATGTACATTGTCAAGTCAATATACAGCACTAAGGCTTTTCAACGTTTTCATTCATCATAAAATGTAAAATATACATTTTTAATTGTAAAGCTGTGGAATTTCATTGTCAAGGCTTACTCCTATGTATGCTTGTTATTATTTTGAAGGAACAAATGCGCAAGCGCCTTGATCACCCCCGACAAGCACAAGACGAGCCTCACGGAAAGGTGTCCTTTACCGATCTTTAGAGGATTGGCTTGTGACCTCGAGGTCGACAAAAACGCGACGTCCTGTCGCATTGCCGACACTAGTACGTCCTGTACGTCGGGGGTAGGCGCTGGAGCTGAACGCAGACAAACTTGTCGCAAAGTTATCCACAACATCCAAATTAATAATTGCCTAGAAAATCAGAAAAAGCAAAGCTGACATTTAGTAGCTTTGCTTCCTCTACGGATCTATTAATCCGTTAGTTGAAATTCTTCTTGCCCTTCATCACCATTCATGACATGATCAGCATCAAGTGCGTAATGATCACGAATTTGTTTTTGAATTTGCAGGCGCACTTCTGGATTTTCCTTCAAGAACAGCTTAGCATTTTCACGGCCTTGTCCAAGGCGTTCATCATTGTAGGAATACCATGAACCACTTTTTTGAACAATATCTAACTCAGAACCTAAATCAATGATTTCCCCTTCTCTGGAAATCCCTTCTCCATACATAATATCCACTTCAGCCACACGGAATGGAGGTGCCACCTTGTTTTTAACAACTTTAATCTTTGTTTTATTACCAACAATATCTTGGCCTTGCTTTAACGCTTCCGCACGTCGTACTTCAAGGCGCACAGTTGAATAGAACTTTAGTGCGCGTCCACCTGGAGTAGTCTCAGGATTTCCGAACATAACTCCAACTTTTTCACGAATTTGGTTTATGAAAATAGCAATTGTTTTTGATTTATTAATTGCTCCTGATAGTTTACGAAGCGCTTGGGACATTAAACGAGCCTGTAATCCAACATGGGAGTCTCCCATTTCCCCTTCAATCTCTGCTTTAGGCACAAGGGCTGCAACAGAGTCGATGACAAGGATGTCAACCGCACCACTTCTTACAAGTGCTTCAGCAATCTCTAATGCCTGCTCACCAGTATCGGGCTGTGAAAGCAATAATTCATCAATATTAACCCCAAGCTTTTGAGCATACACAGGATCTAGCGCATGTTCTGCATCAATAAAAGCAGCTTGTCCGCCCGCTGCTTGTACTTCTGCGATTGCATGTAAGGCTACGGTTGTTTTACCTGAGCTTTCTGGACCATATGTTTCAATAATACGTCCTCTTGGATATCCACCTACCCCAAGTGCAATATCCAAGGCGAGTGATCCACTTGGAATAGTAGAAATTCTTCGGTCTGTCTGCTCCCCAAGTTTCATGATTGAACCTTTACCAAACTGCTTTTCTATTTGCTTTAACGCCATCTCTAGTGCTGCTTGACGATCGCTCATTTATTTTTCCTCCTTATCAAAACAAAAGACTTAGTTTTGCTCTTGTCTCAAAACCTATTTTAACTATAACCGTTTTCCTCCTATTTGTCGAGCAAAAAGACGAACATCCATTCCTCTTTTTTCATCGCCCAATTCTTGCAGAAAATGAAATAATTACTAGAGAAAAATACTATTTTCATAGATTCTTCCAATCGAAAAATATACAAAGGGAAGTAATCTAAATATTATGGACCAGATAATGATAAAAAATCAGAATGCATTAAATTGCATTCTGATTCCCCATTAAACTTTTTATTAAAAAATGACAGCCATATTTTACACTTCGAACACGAATAGCCTCTCTCGTTCCGCCAAAGTTTAGCTTTTCAACTTGAACTGGCTTGCCTTTTATCGAAATCCCAATATACACGGTACCAACAGGCTTGCCCTCTAATTCATCAGGACCGGCAACTCCTGTAAAACTTATGCCTATATCTGCATTCATTAAGTGAGCAACATTTTCAGCTAACTCACTCGCACATTGGGCGCTAACTACCCCTTTTTCTGCAATCGTTTCTTTACGAACATTTAGAACCATTGCCTTTACTTCATTTGTATAACAGACAACTCCGCCTTTAAGAAGCTCGCCTGCCCCTGGCACTGCTGTAAACTCTTGCTGGAACATTCCTCCAGTCAGGCTCTCCGCACATGCAATAGACCATTTATTTTCTTTAATTAATTTAATTAGCTCGTGCATGAGAGATGTATCATCATATCCATAAAAATAGTGGCCAACTCGAGTTAGAATTTTCTTTTCTGTTTCATCTAATAAGCTTAAGGCTGTATCCATTTGTTTATGTTTTGCGGTTAATCTTAGGGTAACTTCACCATCTGATGCAAGCGGTGCAATTGTTGGATTGGACTGAGCATCAATTAGATCCTCAATTTCCGTTTCAAGCATCGCTTCTCCAATCCCAAAAAATCTTAATACACGGGAAACAATGATATCCTCCTCTTGTAGCAATGACTGAAGAGCAGGATAGCCATATTTCAAAAACATAGGTTCCATTTCTTTCGGCGGTCCTGGCAGAAGCATATACATATGTTCTTCTGTATTAAACAGCATACCAGGGGCCATCCCATGCTCATTTGGCAGTATTTGTGAATCATCTAGCACAATTGCTTGTTTTTTATTATTTTCTGTCATCAAACGTTTTGTCCGTTCAAAATAAAGCTCAATCGACTGAAGCGCTTCTATATTCATAATAAGCTGTCTATTCACGTGCTTAGCAATAGTTTCCTTTGTTAAATCATCTTTTGTCGGCCCTAACCCACCAGTAAAAATAAGCAGGTCTGATCTACTTTCTGCTATTTCTATTGCTGATTTAAGACGCACAGGGTTGTCTCCAACACAAGTATGGTAGTAAACATTAATCCCTAAGTCTGCAAGCTGCTGGGATAAAAAACGGGCATTTGTATTCACAATTTGACCAAGTAACAGTTCAGAACCAACAGCAATAATTTCTGCATTCATTAAAACACCACCTTGTACATTTTTTTAGGATGAATGAAATTAGTTACTTTGAATGAACAAATGCATCTTTATTTTTCGCGAAATAATCCCATCCAGACCAAATGGTAAAGAACAATGCCACCCACAAAGCAATGTCAGCAAAAGGAACTGAAATGATTTCAAAAATAATATTATGTAGAAGCAAAGCAGAAATAGCGACGATTTGTGTCCATGTTTTAATCTTTCCTAACTGATTAGCTGCCACTACTTCACCACCACCAGCTAGAATGAGTCGCAGACCCGTTACAGCAAACTCACGACTAATGATAATAATCACAATCCATGAGGGAGCAAAGCCAAGTTCAACTAACACGATTAAGGCTGCTGAAACAAGAAGCTTGTCTGCAAGAGGATCAAGAAACTTTCCTAAGTTCGTAACTAGATTATATTTCCTAGCATAATAACCATCTATCCAGTCCGTTGCCGAGGCAAGAATAAAAATAAGCGCTCCTACTAAATGTGTGACAGGGAGTGTAGCCCCAAGAAATGAAAGCTCTCCCCATGAAAATGGAACAAGCATGATAATTAAAAATATCGGAATTAAAAAAATTCGAGAAACAGTAATTTTATTTGGCAAATTCATGATTAACCTCCAGTTATACTAACGTGAAAAATAGTCATCATCTGATGACTATTCGTTGTTCTGTAAATAGCGAATGGTAATATTCTGCGTGACAGATTGAGTTGGTGGAATCGCATACTCAACTTTTTCATCATTTATATAAATCTCAGTTTCAGTGGATTTACCAATGATAAGGGCCGCTTCAATTTCCTTAGAAAAATCAATTACCTGACTTTCATTTTCGCCTTTTTTCAACGTTCCTGAAAAAAAGGAAGATCCTTTCCCATTTAAAATATTGACCCAAGTTTCTCCAGTTGAAACAACCTTCAATTCAAAACGGTCAGCATTTTTTAATTCATATACAGTTTTTTTGCCACCTGATTGAACAACAGAGATTTCTTGTTTAGGAGCTTCAGGCTCTTCTTCAACAACCTCTTCATCAGTGGTATTCTCTTCATCTGTTGGTACTGAATCCCCATTTGACCCTTTTTCAGCATCCTTGACAAAGTCATCTGATTCCTCAATCTTCACAGGTTCATTCTCGCCGCTATCCGTTTGTACCGTCTGATTCTCATCATCATTTACTTTCTGGAGGAACTGATATGCGACAGCTAGAGCTCCAATAATAAATACAACGAATAAAACCTTAGGAAGAATATCCAAAACTTTCGACGTACCTGAAGAAATATTTTGTCTTGATTGAACTCTGGAAAGCTTTTCCGGTATATCTTCATTTACAGTAGACGGGATTTCACTTTTGAATTGCTCGAAAATTTCCTCTGGATCAATACCAACCGCTTCTGCATATTGCTTAATAAATGCCCGCACATAAAACTTTCCAGGCATCGTGCTATAATTACCTTCTTCAATTCCAATTAAATATCGCTTTTGAATCTTTGTAGCTGTTTGCAAGTCATCAAGACTCATGTTTTTAGCCAATCGAGCTTCTTTCAGTCTAGACCCAAGTTCTGTCAATTTACAACACCTTCCAACTCACTTAAAAATCAAAGCCCCCAAATTCAGAATCAGAAAACATCTTGCTTTTATTTACAATGTCATATTTGATTTCTTCTTCAGGATCATGGCGGAGTTCAATAATATAATCGAAATCATCGATCGAGTATTGTGTATTTTCTACAAATATATCCGGATGCTCCACTACCTTCACAGAAGGGAGTGCCATTATTTCACGAACCAGCTGCCAATGCCGCTCATTCGCTCGTCTAGAGGATACAATGCCATCAATAATAAACAAGTTGTTTTCATTGTATTCGTCATGAATAAGCTGATTACGAATCGTTTGCTTTAAAAGAGTAGATGAAACAAATAACCAGCGTTTATTTGCACAAACGCTTGAGGCAACGATCGATTCCGTTTTTCCTACTCGCGGCATCCCTCTTATTCCTATTAGCTTGTGCCCTTCCTGCTTAAATAATTCTGCCATAAAGTCAACTAATAGTCCAAGCTCATCCCTTACAAATCGAAAAGTCTTTTTATCATCTGCATCCTGCTGTATGTATCTCCCATGACGAACAGCTAATCTGTCACGTAATTTCGGTTCACGGAGCTTTATTAATTTTATTGTATCCATCGTATGTAAAATTGACTCTAAACGAATAATTTGTTCATAGTTTTTTGCCAAAATTAATAATCCCCTGCGACCTTGCTCCACCCCGTTGATCGTCACTATGTTTATGGAAAGCATTCCAAGGAGGGAAGAAATATCACCAAGCAACCCTGGTCGGTTCTTTTGAATTTCATATTCTAAATACCACTCTGTTTTACTCATAAAAGACCTCCTTTATCCCGTTGCCAAACGATTTTCTATACCTCTATTATCATAAATGATTTCCCTTAAAGATGAAAGGAAAACCCATGCAATAATTGCCAATATATTTTATAATCTTTGGAAATAAAAAAGAGAGGATTCCCTCTCTTTTTTCATCCCATTTATTAATGTGTGCCATTGTCCTCAACAAGTTTGACCATCATGTTGGCAATTGCTTGCTGTTCGTCCTTGCTTGCTACAGACCAAAGATCTGAGAGGATTCTCTCCTGCTCATTCTTAGGCTCTACTTGTTTTGCTAAGTAATCACCAATCTGGTAAGCAAGATTATTGACGGTTTCTTTGTTCATCCCTTGCTGTTGTCCCTGATCTAGACGATCACCAAGAAAATCCTTCCACTGCTGCCAATTATCAAGTACAGACATGATATGATCCCCCTTCTAAAACATGGTTGTACACCTTGCGTACATTATTATTTTGGATGTAGATGGGAGAAAATATGCATGCTAATTTCTGATCTCCATTTTAAAAACAAGTTAAAAGAAGTCTATGTATACCAGCCGCCATTAACCGCTAGAACCTGTCCAGTGATATAAGATGCTTGTTCAGAAAGGAGAAATGACACAGAATCGGCAATGTTTTCTGGAGCTGCTAATCTTCCCATTGGAATTTCATTTTTTATCGACTCTAGCTCCTCAAATGAAAATCCCTCTAACATTGCCGTCTGTACAGCACCTGGAGCGACTGCATTCACTCTAACCCCATTAAATGCGACTTCCTTACTTAAAGCCTTTACAAACGCAATTTGTGCACCCTTTACAGTTGAATAAGCCACTTCACATGCAGCACCCGTTTGTCCCCAAATAGATGAAATAACAACGATGCTCCCACCGCCTTTTGAAAGCAATTTAGGCAAAAGCTCCTTCGTCAGCATTAGAGGTGTTTTCACATGTAGATTTATTAGGGTTTCCGCCTGCTCTTCCTCTAAATCAAATATAAGACCGTAATGGCTTGTCCCACAATTATGAATAATGGCATCAAGCGAAAATATATTTTTTACTACTTTTTTATACCCCTTTTTAGAAGAAAGATCTGCTTGGATTGGGATATATTCTCCACCGAAAGACTGCAGCTGCTCTAATATCTGTTCAATCGCCTTTTTATTTTCATAATAATGTAAATACAAGGAATATCCTTGTTCAGCCAATTTAACAGCAATCGCTCCCCCAATTCCACCGCTTGCTCCCGTTATTAATGCAAACTTTTTCAATTGTTTCACTCTCCCAAGAGAAGAAGCGCCAACATCTAGGCGCTTCCAGCCAACCCATTATTTTTTTGGCACAACCTGACATACAGTAAATCTGTCTTCAGCAATCAGCTCATTTGCAGCCTTTTCTATATCTGCTAATGTGATGCTTTCAAGTGTTGGAACGACATCAAATAAATTCATTTCATTAAATGCATATCTTGTAAATTGGTTAGCAATATATTCAGGAGAATTAACCGCTCGCAAAAAGGCACCAATTTTCTTCTTTTTTGTCCGTTCTAGGCTCTCTGTTGTAATCGTTCCTTTTGCTTCCATAAGTATAGCTTGTAACTTTTGAGCCAACAGATCGGGATTGCTCGTATCCCCTCCTACCATCGCAAATCCAAAGCCTGCTTCCTGTGTGTAATCAAATGAAAAGGTTTCGTCAATTAATCCCTCATTATATAATGAACTATAATGGTCTGAGCTTTTGCCAAATAAAATATCGAGCATGACATTTAAGCTCAATTCTGTCTTTAACATATCCTTTCCTGATTGACTCACATTCCGCGCCTTTATCCCTACTAAACATTTGGAGGTTTGCACATTCATTTCTAACACTTGCTTCTTCATAGCAACCTCAGCAGGCTCCTCAGCGAATTTCCGTTTAATATCTGGCAGCTCTTTGTATTCCTTTCCTGCCTGATTATCCTTTACCATATTCATTATTTGTTCCTGATCAACTGGTCCAACAATAAATAATAGCATATTACTTGGATGATAAAAAGTATGGTAACACTCATATAGCATATCCTTTGTAATATGAGAAATGGACTCAATTGTACCAGCAATATCAATTTTTACAGGGTGGTTTTTATACATATTTTGAATGAGGCCAAAATATAAGCGCCAATCCGGATTGTCATCATACATCGTAATTTCCTGCCCAATAATCCCCTTTTCCTTCTCAACTGTTTTTTCTGTAAAATAAGGATCTTGAACAAAATCAATTAATGTTTCAAGATTTTTTTCTACATTTGATGTACTTGAGAATAAATAGGCTGTTCTTGTAAACGATGTAAATGCGTTTGCTGAAGCACCTTGCTTGCTAAACTGTTGAAATACATCGCCATCTTCTTTTTCAAAAAGCTTATGCTCTAGGAAATGGGCAATTCCATCAGGAACCTTTACATAATCCTCCTTTTCAGGCGGAAGAAAATGATTATCTATTGATCCATATTTAGTGGTGAACGTCGCGTATGTTTTGTTAAATCCCTTTTTCGGAAGAACATATACATCAAGCCCATTAGAAAGCTTCTCATAATACATTTCTTCATGGAGCTGTTCAAAAGTGATTTTTTCCATTCTTACATCTCCTCCTTTCCAGTCAAGAAGTAAATCGTATCCAGATTCACTTTTTTGGCGACTGCAACGATTTCTTCCTTCGTGACTGCATCCATCTTCGCCATCCATTCTTCAAGGGAAATATCCTTTTTAGAAACAACATTATGATAGAGCACTTCAACCATGCCTCTTGATGTATCTACTGTTTCTAGTAGCTGATTCTTAATGACCGCTTTCGTCTGCTCGATTTCTTCTTCTGAAAAGTCCCCATTTATCATTGCATCCATTTGTTTATGAATAATCTCTATAGCCTGATCATAATTCTTGTTGTCAATTCCAGACATGACCATCATTAATCCTTTATGGCTCTCAAGTCTGCTTGTCACATAATAAGCAAGGCTGGCTTTTTCACGAACATTTAGAAATAATTTAGAATGAGAGAACCCGCCAAAAACGCCATTAAATATTTGAAGGGCATAATAATCTGGGTCTCCATAGACTATATTTGTCCGGTACCCAATATTTAATTTCCCTTGTTTCACATCTTGCTCTTCCTTCACGGTATGAACATTATCTTTCTTCTTATAAATGGATGACTCGATTAATTGGGCTTCACGATTCTCAAATTGTAAAAGCTCGTGAGCAATTGATTGCACTTCCTCTTCATCAACATCTCCAATTACATATAGATCCAATTCATCTTGCTTTAAAGCATGTAAATAATACTGGTATAAGCTCTCTGCAGTAATGGATTCAACTGACTTCATATCCCCATGAACATGCAATGAGTACGGCTCTTCATTACACATCTCTTGAATTAGCCGATAATTAGAATAGCGCATTTTATCATCATATACAGACTGTATTCTTTGTTTCAGTGTTCTTTTTTCATTTTCAACTGTTTCTGCATGAAAAGCGTTTCCGTTACTATTCGGTTTCGTGACTAGTTCTGCCAAAAACTCAAATCCCTTTTTCAAAAGGGGAGTAGGATCTGATAAAAACTTTTCGTTCGCCATTTCCAGTGAGAAGCTCATAATATGAAACTCACCCTTTTTGGCTAAATCAACGAAGAAACTTGCACCATAAAGCTCATCTAAATAGGAGCGTAGTTTCCCTGTCGTCGGGTATTTCTCACTATTGCTTTGCAGTACATATGGCAAAAGAGCTCGAAGTGTTACCGCTTCTTTATTTAACGGTGCTTTCATTTTCCAAACAATCGTATTCGTCTTATACTTATCGGTTTTTACAATATGAAGTTTATAGCCGTCCATCGCTTTAACCGATTCTGAAATGATATCCATATGGCTTCCTCCTAAAAATTTAGTAAAGAATACTATTTTCGGTATGTATCTCCCCAATAGTTATTTTCTGCAATATCCCTTAAATTAAATCATATTCTAACTATAACTTGTCCTATTTCTTATTTTCAAGTTATTAGGAAAGCAGAATCAAACAAAGAAAAGCCCTCTTTCCAAAAAACGGAAGGAGGGCTCTGCTTGTATTAACGATTTCCTTTGATATAAGGAACTCCAGATGCTTTCGGTGCATCAGCACGACCGATAAATCCAGTTAATGCTAGGATTGTCAGTACATATGGAGCGATGAGTAAATACACATTCGGAATATTTTCTAAGAATGGTAAACTTGACCCGATTATACTTAAACTTTGTGCAAATCCGAAGAATAGGGCTGCTCCCATTGCACCAAGTGGATGCCATTTACCAAAGATCATTGCAGCAAGGGCCATGAACCCTTGTCCGCTAATTGTTGCGTGACTAAAGTCTGATGTAATGGATTGTGCGTACACTCCACCGCCAATTCCACCAAGGGCACCAGATAATATTACAGCAATATAACGAATTTTCGTAACATTAATCCCCATTGTATCAGCTGCCATTGGATGTTCACCAACCGAACGGAGTCTCAAGCCGAATGGAGTTTTAAAGATCACATACCATGCCACGAATGCGATGATGATCGCAACATACGAAGTGTAATATGTGTTAGAGAAGAATATTCTTCCTAAAATAGGAATATCACTTAGAATTGGAATATCTACTTTGCTAAAACCCTTTTGGATGATATCTGTTTGTCCTTTTCCATACATAAATTTAACAAGAAACAATGATACCCCAACTGCCAATAAGTTGATGGCAACCCCTGATACTGTCTGGTCTGCTCTAAATGAAATAGAAGCAACCGCATGAATAGTCGAGAAAATCCCACCAACTACCATAGCCGCTAAAAGGGAAACCCAAGGGGTCATCTCTCCAAAAGTAGATGCAAATGTTAAGTTAAAAACAATGGCAGTGAAGGCACCGATAACCATTAATCCTTCCAGCCCAATATTAACAACACCAGAGCGTTCAGAGAAAGTACCTCCCAGCGCTGTAAAAATAAGTGGTGCTGCCCAAAGCATGGTTGAAGGAATAACAATTGATAATATAGCCATTAAGTCCACTTATTTCGCCCCCTTTTTGCCAATACGATCAATAAAGATACGGATCATATAGCTTGCAGCTACAAAGAAAACGATTAATGCAATAATAATATCAACAAGTTCGTTTGGTACGCCTGCTTCTAGCGGCATATTTAAAGCCCCTACTTTTAACGAGCCGAATAGCACAGCTGCAAGGATAATCCCAATCGGTGCATTCCCACCAAGTAATGCAACGGCAATTCCATCAAATCCAACACCAGTGAAACCGCCTCTAATAGATGCATAGCCAAATGTTCCTAGACCTTCCATTGCACCTGCAAGACCTGCAAACGCCCCAGAAATGACCATTGATAATATGATGTTTGACTTAACACTCATCCCTGCATACTCAGACGCATGTTGATTAAAGCCAACTGCTTTCAATTCATAGCCTCTTGATGTTTTCTCTAAAATAAACCACATAATAAATACACAAATTAACGCGACCACTATTCCCCAGTGTAGACGAGAGTAGTCTGTCAGCCCTTCAAGAAATGGCGAGCGAAGGGAAGCTGACTCGAATACATCTGCTGTTCTGTCACTTTTTTCTGAAAGAACAGAACGAACAATATAGTTCGCTACATGCAAGGCAACGTAGTTCATCATTATCGTAACAATTACTTCATGGACACGAAACTTGGCTTTTAAAAAGCCAGGTATAAATGCCCAAAGTGCACCAGCTGCTGCAGCTGCCAAAACAGCTAATGGAAGGTGGATTACTTTAGGTAATTCAAATGCAACCCCTACCCATACAGCTGCAAGCCAACCAACTATTAATTGGCCTTCAACACCGATATTGAAAAGTCCTGTTTTAAAGGCAAATCCGACAGCCAATCCGGCAAGTATATATGGTGTAACCTGTCGAATCGTTTCACCAGTATAATAAATATCTCCAAATGCTCCATCCCATAGAGCAATAAATGCTGCACCTGCATCATAGCCTGTTACAATCATAATGATTGTACCGACAATAATCCCTAGTAATACGGCAAGAACAGGTACGATTATATTCTTCATACGACTAGACATCCGCTTTTTCACCTGCTTCCTTCCGTTTCGAACCGGCCATTAATAATCCTAATTCCTGTTCAGTTGTCTCTTTAGGATCAACAATTGCTACAATCGTTCCTTCATAAATTACAGCAATTCGGTCACTTACATTCATAATCTCATCAAGCTCAAATGATAGAAGGAGAACGGCTTTTCCATTATCTCGCTGTTCGATTAGACGCTTGTGGATAAATTCGATTGCTCCTACATCCAAACCACGTGTAGGCTGGGCAGCAATCAGCAAATCAGGATTTCGATCGACTTCACGACCAATAATCGCCTTTTGCTGGTTTCCTCCAGACAAGGCGCGTGCAAGTGTATATTCGCTTGGTGTACGCACATCAAATTCTGAAATTAAACTTTTAGCTTTTTTATAAATTTCTTTATAGTTTAGTATTCCACCATTTGAGTAAGGTTTCTTGTAATATGTTTGGAGAACCATGTTTTCCCCAATTGGAAAATCAAGGACAAGTCCATGTTTGTGACGATCCTGTGGAATATGCCCCACACCAGATTCTGTTACTTTTCGCGGTGCAAGGTTTCGAATTTCCTTCCCATTCAACGTAATTGAACCGCTCTCCGACTTTCTCAACCCAGTAATTGCTTCAAGTAATTCGGTTTGACCGTTTCCATCAACACCCGCAATACCGAGAATCTCACCAGCTTTAATTGAAAGATCTAATCCATTGATTGCCGGTAATCCACGAGAATCCTTTACACGAAGATCTTTAATTTGGAGAACTTCTTGTTTCGGCGTGGCTTCAATTTTTTCTGTTTTAAATGTTACTTCACGCCCTACCATCAAGCTTGCCAAATCATTAGGATTCGTATCGCTGACATTGACTGTTCCAATACCAACACCTTTTCGTATAACCGTTACACGATCACACACTTCCATAATCTCTTTTAATTTATGTGTGATTAATATGATAGATTTTCCTTCTTTTATAAGCGTTTTCATTATTTGTATAAGCTCATGTATTTCTTGTGGTGTTAATACAGCAGTAGGTTCATCAAATATCAGAATCTCTGCACCACGATATAAGGTTTTTAAGATTTCAACCCTCTGCTGCATTCCGACAGAAATATCTTGAATTTTCGCACGTGGATCAACAGCTAGTCCATATTTTTCAGATATCTCACTTACCTTTTTTTCAGCTGTTTTTATATCAATTTTTCCGCCCTTTGTAATTTCACTGCCTAAAATGATATTTTCTGTAACTGTAAACGGATCGACTAGCATAAAGTGCTGATGCACCATCCCAATCCCTAAATCATTGGCAATATTAGGGTTGGTGATCTTTACAGACTTCCCATTTACACGAATCTCACCCTTTTCAGGCTGGTATAGTCCAAATAGAACGTTCATTAGCGTAGATTTCCCTGCACCATTCTCTCCTAGCAATGCATGAATTTCGCCTTTTTCCACTTGTAGTGTTATGTTATCGTTTGCAACAATTCCAGGGAATTCTTTACGGATACCCAGCATCTCTATTACATATTCCAACTTCTTCACTCCTTGCTCAAAATAAAATGGAATTTTTTTGTAGTATGAGGTCAGACTTTCTAAATTAAATAAAAAGCTTATCACAATGACAAAACCGAGACCGAGATTCTATTAAAATAAATGTAAGAGCTAATAATTAGTCCAATAAAATCTTAAGTGAAAAGTAGAATAACTTCTACCCTTCAATTAAATTTTCAATGGAACGGATCACATTATTTTATCATGATTCTTTAAAATTTTCGTTTAAAAAAAGAATAAGGGGCCGGCTATGCAACCCGCTTATTCTTTTATAATCAAATGAAATTATTCAGCTTTGAAATTAGCAAGCTCATCTAATGTTCCAGGAACAGTGATATCACCATTCTTGATTTTTTCTGTCCATTCTGCAACAGCAGCTTCGATGTCAGCCTTAGCAGACACTTCATCGTTAATTGGAGCTAAGCTAACGCCATCTTCAGCTAAACCGTAAACAATTGTTTCTCCGCCTGGGAAGTTACCTTCCAATGACTTCTTAGAAATATCTTCAACTGCATGGGCAACACCCTTCATTGCAGAAGTAATGATTACATTATGTTCTTTTCCGTCAATTTCAACAATACCTTCGCCTGATTGATCAGAGTCAACACCGATTGCCCAAATTTCTTTCGTTGGATCTTTCTTCTTAAGGTCTTTTGCTTCTGTAAATAAGCCATTACCAGTACCACCAGCAGCGTGGAAAATTACGTCAGCACCAGAAGAGTACATTTGTGCAGCAGTTGCTTTACCTAGATCGGCTTTGTCAAATGCGCCAGTATAGTGAACATCTACTTTGATGTCAGGATTTACAGCTTGGATACCTGCAAGGAAGCCTGCTTCGAAACGTTCAATAACTGGGCTTTCCATTCCGCCGATAAAACCAATATGATTTGTTTTCGTTGTTTTTGCAGCAGCAACTCCAGCTAGGAATGCAGCTTCTTGCTCTTTAAATAATACGCTTACTACGTTTGGCTGCTCAACAACATCATCAATGATTCCGAAGTGAGTTTCTTTTTGTTGTTTAGAAATTGTTTCAACATCTGCTTTTAATTTGAAACCAATTCCGAAAATAAGAGAGAAATCTTCACGAGCTAGCTTATTTAAGTTAGTCGCATAGTCAGCATCAGATTTAGACTGAAGGTAGTCATATCCGCCTTTTCCTTTTTCAAGTCCATTATCAGCACCGAATGCTTGAAGACCTTCCCATGCAGATTGGTTGAATGATTTATCATCAACACCACCAACATCAGTTACCATCGCAACAGAGAACTTGTTTTCTTTTTCTCCGCCGTCTTTCGCTGTACCTTCATCCTTCTCATCTGTACTTCCACAAGCACCTAGAATCGTTCCAGCTGCTAGTGCAAGTGACAACACCAAACCAAATTTACGTTTCTTCACGGTATGTACCCCCTATTATTTTTTTTACCCGATAGTAGAAATTATTAGAGAATCGATTGATTTATGCTTTTGTTCCTAGAATAATTTATACTCTCTTTCTAAGGACCTGGAAGCTAAACTTATCGGCTCTGAAATAATTGACCGAATACAGAATGGGTTCATCCATTTCATCGAAATGCATTTGCTTTAAAACAAGCAAAGCAGTTTCTGGATCACACTCTAGGATTGGCGATACCTTTTCATGATAGCCAATTGGTTCTATTGAGGCAACGGCATAGGTTATTTTCCGGCTGGCTTCCATTTCAAGAATATTGAAAATCGATTCTTGTTCATGTGAAAATGCATCAGCAAGGATTCTATCTGGTACCTTATCAATGCAATACACGACAGGTTCCCCATTAGCCGTTCTAACCCTTTCAATTACCACAATTTCCTCGTCCATAGAGCATGAGAAACGACGAATATCCTCTTCAGTTGGTCCTGTTGTAGATGAACTTAAGAAAATCGTCCCAGGCTTCATTCCTGCTTGCAATATCATGTCAGTAACGCTGCTCAGCTGTTCTATTCCTGAAGTAAACAATGGCTTTGCATTTACAAATGTCCCCACTCCATGGCGTCGAATGATAACGTTTTCTTCTTCGAGAATACGAAGAGCTTCCCGGAGTGTAGCTCGGCTGACCCCAAGCTGTTTGGCAAGATCGAATTCAGAAGGGAGTTTCTCTCTTTCTTTATAGAACCCTTTCTCTATATCCTGCTTTAAATGGTCAATCACTTGTAAATATAAATGCCTGTTATCTGACTTAATAGACATGCAGGGTACCTCCAACCGATTTTCTTAGGAGACATCAGACCTCTGATGTTCAATCATTCCTACTAATCGAAAATACTATAACACTTTTTACCCAATAATGAAATAGTAATTTCGAAAATGACCTAAAAACATGTTTGTTTTCTACTGCCATTTTTCACCAACAGGCTACAACATAAATGTTTTTTTGTAAACGGTACCATCAGTATGATATCTATTTTTTACTAATCATCTACATTTATGAAATGAATTTTCCAACAAAATCTTTTATACTGCAAATTGCTAGCATTCGAAGCATGATTTTGAAATGCATAATAGTATAACACAAAGAAAAAGCCCATTGATGAATGAGCTTTTTTAAATGGCTGTTTTCGCAAACATTGTTGCTTATAACACGAATTCGTAGAAGTTGATTTCCGCTCCAGGTCGCTCGCTTTCCGCCACAATCAATTTTAGGAGCTTGCTTCTTCTGAAGGCTTTCCAAGTAATACAGCCCTAGGTTTACTACCTTCATATGGTCCAACTACTCCCCTTGCTTCCATTTCATCAATAAGCCTCGCTGCTCGCGTGTAGCCAATCCGGAATCTGCGCTGCAGCATCGAGACAGAGGCTGTTTGCATCTCTAGAATGAGTTCTACGGCTTCATCATATAAATCATCATCAACTACAGTTGTCATTTCAGGGATATCATCAGGGATCATTTCTTCTTGATATTGTGCCTTTTGCTGGTCAATAACAAAGTTAACAACCTCTTCTACTTCCTCATCTGACAAAAAGGCTCCTTGGATCCGTACAGGCTTTGATGCTCCTACTGGCAAAAAGAGCATATCTCCTCTGCCAAGCAATTTTTCAGCCCCACCCATATCAAGAATTGTTCTTGAATCAGTTGCCGACGATACCGCGAAGGCAATACGAGAAGGAATATTCGCTTTGATTACCCCTGTAATAACATCAACAGATGGACGTTGAGTAGCAATAATCAAATGGATTCCAGCAGCACGTGCCATTTGGGCAAGCCTTGTAATGGCATCCTCCACATCTGATGAAGCAACCATCATTAAATCAGCAAGCTCATCTACGATCACAACGATAAATGGCAAAAGTGGCTGCTGCCCTTCATTTTCTGCATTATGTCTCCTCACATGCTCATTATAGCCTTCGATATTTCTTGTTCCTGTATGAGAGAATAATTCATACCTGCGTTCCATCTCATTGACAACCTTCTTTAATGCTTGAGATGCTTTTTTTGCATCTGTAACAACTGGGGCCAGCAAATGTGGAATCCCATTATACACATTTAACTCGACCATTTTCGGGTCAATCATCATCAGCTTTACTTCATGCGGTTTCGCTCTCATTAGAATGCTCGTAATAATCCCATTGATACACACACTTTTCCCACTGCCTGTAGCACCTGCAACAAGTAAATGGGGCATTTTATTTAACTCTGCCAAGATGGATTCACCCGTTATATCACGGCCAAGACCAATTAATAGTTTGGAATCGGGTCTGTCATTTTCTTTTGAATCAATGACTTCTCTCAATGAAACAACAGCCACTTCTGAGTTAGGAACTTCAATCCCAATTGCAGATTTCCCTGGAATTGGTGCTTCAATACGAATATCTTTAGCAGCAAGTGCTAAGGCCAAGTCATCATTTAAACTGACAATCTTGCTTACCTTCACTCCTACATCCGGATGAACTTCATATTTCGTAACTGCGGGGCCAAGATGCACCTGTGTTACACGTGCCTTTACACCGAAGCTTTGAAACGTCCTTTCCAGCTTTGCTGCATTTGCATGGATTAATTCATATTCGCCACTTTGATCTGTCTTTCTAGGAAGCTTTAATAGTCTAATTGGCGGTAACTCATAATCTTTATTTTCTACCTCGGTAAATGTGATTGACGGTGAGATTTCTATTTCAGGTGATGAGGAATTCTCACCTTTTTCTTTTGTTTGTATCGCCTGCTCTTCTTTTGCGTAGTGAGCCTTTTCGGCAAAGCTAGAAATAATAGGCTCTGGCAAAGACTCTTCAACATATTCTTTGGCACTATTGATCGTTATAACTGGCTCAGGCTCTTCTGCTTTCGCTTTTATCTCTTCTGCTTGGGCTTGTCTTACTGCCCTTTTTTCTTTTCTTGCTGTACTCCATTCCTTCATATCCACTTTGAAAGCTTCCCATTGATTCTTACAAAAGCTCCAAATGGCCATCCCTATTTTCCCTAAAGCTTCTCCAAGCGTTTTTCCAGTTAAAAGAATGATTCCAATGACAATAAGGACAAAGGAGATTATTTTTGTTCCAGGTTCATCAAATAAAAAATAGAAGAGAGCAAACAAGATTGCACCAACCATTCCGCCGCCCAAATCTGTCGTACTCGTTTCCCCGTTTACTTCCATCCAGAATAGTTCCCATGTGTTTGCAATGACACTGGGGTCCATAAACCTTCCACCATTTGATAGCAGCTGAAAAAGTTTCACATGACTTAATAAAAGTACAGAGCTTAATATAAGATATATGCCAATTAATTTCGTATGTAATAAATATGGGACTGTTCTTTTCCACATGAGGTATCCTGCAAAAATAACCAATCCTAATAAACTTAATATATACCATTCACCCATAAAGAAACGGAAAAATAGAACTGTAGCTTTCCCTACCGCCCCAAGCTTCGCTATAGCAATTGCAGCTAAGGCAATTAATACAAGTGCAATTAATTCATATTGAATCGTTTTCTTCAAATTTTCTTTTTTCCTTGATTGTCTTCTCTTTTTTTTGGCCATATGATCACCCAATTTATTTTCTACTTATTCTCATTTTAAACAAAAGTTTAGTCCACCATGCAAATTTTTTGCAGATTAACAAGCAGTAGACTCCTACTGATGAAAGTTTCACTTTATACTATTGAAAGAAGAAAACAGCCAAATTTTGGCTGCTCTGAAGTTTCTCTCTATTATATCACATTGCATCAAGATACAGTTATGTTAATGATAATGAGATTTTTGCACCTGGTGCACATTTATCATTCATAAAATGAGATGGGTCACTGCTCATAATACGAACGACTGTACAATCCTGTCCCCCAGCCATTTCTACAAGGAGAGGAATCCCTTCATAAGTAACAACTTGCTGTTTTCCATATTCATTTTCATCCGCTGGAAAAACAAGCTCATGGGGCATTGAAGTATATAGAATCATTGCACAATACCCTCCTCATTTTGTTTATTCATTTCAATCATTTCATTCAGCTTCTTTAGTGCTGGGCCAATTCCTCCAACCCCATCAATCAAACCATATTCCACTGCATCCGTACCGACTACATTTGTACCAATGTCTCGTGTTAAATTGCCTTTTGCAAACATTAAATCTTTAAAACGTTCCTCAGAAACGTTGGAATGCTTGGTCACAAAGTTAATAACCCGGTCTTGCATTTTATCTAAATATTCAAAGGTCGCTGGAACGCCAATGACAAGTCCAGTCAGTCTAATTGGATGGATGGTCATCGTAGCTGTTTCAGCGATAAAGGAATAATCACATGAGACAGCAATCGGCACACCGATCGAATGACCGCCCCCAAGTACAATTGAAACTGTTGGTTTTGATAATGAAGCAAGCATTTCAGATATCGCTAAGCCCGCTTCCACATCACCGCCGACCGTATTCAATATCACCAACAATCCTTCAATTTTTGGATTTTGTTCTATGGCCACAATCTGTGGGATAAGATGTTCATACTTCGTTGTTTTATTTTGCGGTGGAAGCTGAAGATGCCCTTCAATTTGACCAACGATTGTTAAGCAATGGATCTTTGAATCTTGAGATAGCTGTGGCACATTTGTTTGACCTAGCTGCTGAATTTTATCAATAAGACTTGGAGGCTGCTCATCCTTTGCTTGATCCTGATTTTCATTTAGCGGTTCATTTTGTTTTTTATCATTTCCCATTGTATAAACTCCCTTCAATCCAAGTAAGACTGGAAATTTCAAGCCATATGAGTTTAGTATGGTCGTTGAAGGTGATTTAATGCAGAGAATGCTATCATCTAAAAAAGCACTCTCTTCCTGCTTATGCCATTTTCAATAGCAATAAGGTTTTCGATACAAGCCTAAAATAAAAAACCGGCTATTTTCGCCGGTTTAATCAGATCTTTATTCTAAATTCTCTTCTCTAGATTAGACTTCCATAATGATTGGAAGAATCATTGGTCGACGCTTGGTCTTTTCAAAAAAGTATTGATTAAGTTCATCTCTCATATCTTGTTTAATGCTTGTCCAATCAAAGGAGTCTTTCGAAATACTTCTCTCAACAATCTCACGCACTCTTTTTGCCGCTTCGACAATAAGCTCTTCAGACTCTCTTACATACACAAATCCTCTAGAAATAATTTCAGGACCTGCTGATATTTTCTTACCCTTTTTATTCAAGGTCACTACGACTAGCAATATTCCATCTTGTGATAGGAGCTTCCGATCTCTTAAAACGATATTTCCAACATCGCCTACTCCACTGCCATCTATTAATACATTTCCAGCTGGGATTCTTCCAGCTGGACGGAATTGTCCGTCTATTAATTCTACAGCCTCACCCTTCTCAGGAATGAAAATCTGTTCATTTGTTAACCCACATTCTTTTGCAAGCTTCATATGTGCTTTCAGCATCCGGTATTCACCATGAACTGGAACAAATAATTTCGGCTTCATTAAATTGATCATAAACTTTAATTCTTCCTGGCTGCCGTGGCTGGATGTATGGAAAGTGCCCTTCCCTGAAATGATAGAAGCTCCTGCTCGATAGAGCAAATCTATCGTTTTAGCAATGAACACCTCACTCCCTCTAATAGGAGATGCAGCAAAGAGAACAGTATCACCCTGTTTAATATTTACTTGCTTATGTGTTTGCTTTGCCATTTTCTGAAGTGCTTCAATTGGCTCTCCCTGGGCTCCTGTAATCAATATGACAAGTTCTTCATTAGGAAATGAGTCTATTTCTGCTATAGGAATAATGATGTCCTCAGCAACATGCAAATAGCCATACTGGATAGCAATGTCAACAGCTGTTTGTTTGAAGTTTCCAGCAATAGCTACTTTTCTTCCGCTTTCAAAAGCAGCCTCAAAAATATGCTGGATTCTTATTAAATCTGATGCGAAGGAAGCAGCAATCATTCTGCCAGGAGCATTGAGAAATGAGTCTGTCACCTGTTTGACCACTTTTGATTCAGATTGCGTATAACCAGGTTTCTCCGCTTCTGTACTATCAGATAATAGACAGAGAACCCCTTCTTCCCCAATTTGCGCCATTTTTCCAATTTCAGCTTGATAAGCATCAGCTGCCGCTTGATCAAATTTGAAATCACCTGTATAAACAATATTTCCTTCTGATGTGTGAATACAAATACCTACACTGTCTGGAATACTATGTGTTGTATGAAAAAATGACAAGATAGCCGCAGGGAATTCAACTTTTGAATGCTTATGTATCTCGATAAAATTCGGCTTGCCTTTAAATTCTTGTTCCTTCACTTTTGCTTTAGCAAGTGCAATTGTAAGTTTCGTTCCATAAATAGGCACATTGATTTCTCTTAAAATATAAGGGAGGGCACCAATATGATCTTCATGTCCGTGCGTCAAAAATATCCCTTGGACCCGTTCTTTGTTTTGAGTAAGATAGGTAATGTCCGGTATGACAATATCAATACCGAGCATTTCATTTTCCGGGATCATTAATCCTGCATCTAGTACGAATATATCTTCGTCCACTTCTGCAATGTACATATTCTTCCCGAATTCCCCTACTCCTCCTAATGCCATTAACTTGATGCTTTGATTCTTACGCTTATTCAAATTAAACTTCCTCCTACATATGTTTGTCCGACCTGAGATCAGTTACCAATATTATACTTGAAGGAGGAAAACGATGACAAGAACAAAAGCGAAAGCATCTTGCTCACCATTAGGTAATTACATGATGTCTTGTAAAGATACCTTTTAACTTCTTGGGGGACTGGAAAAGCCAATCAGCATTCATGCAGATTGGCTTTACTTTACTTATTCATCTTTCTTAATTAAAGCCGCCAAGGTATTTCTTTCCTGTTCACTTAAAGGAACTAATGGCAGCCTGACAGATCCAACATTCAGTCCTTTTAGTTGAAGGGCTGTTTTTACTGGTGCAGGACTTGGAGCTGCAAAAAGGGCTTCTATAATTGGCAGGAGCTCTTGATGCCATTTTGCCGCCTTTTGGTTCTCTCCGTTTAAAAATGCATGAATCATTGATTGCATTTCATTTCCAATTACATGGGAGGCAACAGAAACTATTCCATCTCCGCCAATAGCCATTACAGGGAGAGTTAATCCATCATCCCCACTATAAAGTAAAAAGTCTTCATCCGTTCCTGCAATAATTTTTGCCATTGCCGATAGGTCTCCACTAGCTTCCTTAGCAGCTACAATATTTTCCACTTTAGAAAGACGGATGATTGTTTCAGGCAAAATATTTACACCCGTTCTTCCTGGAATGTTATATACCATCACTGGCAGTGCTGTATTTTCTGCTATTGTTTTAAAATGCTGATAAAGCCCTTCTTGATTGGGTTTATTATAATAAGGAGCGACGATCATGATCGCATCCACACCTATTTGCTCTGCTCTTTTCGTTAAATCTATGGAAGCATACGTATTATTGCTACCTGTACCTGCTATTACTGGAACCCTTTTATCAACTACTTTTACTACATGCTGAAATAATGCAATCTTTTCCTCTTTTGACAATGTTGGTGATTCTCCTGTTGTACCTGCGACAACAATCGAATCAGTTCCATTTTCGATCAGATGATTAATTAACTGGGTTGTTTTCGGAAAATCAATATGTCCTTTCCTATCGAATGGAGTCACCATTGCTGTTGAAACTCGGCCAAATTGAATCATTGCTACACTCCCTTTTACATCCTTAAATGTCCATTCGTTCAATAGAAAATGATACCTTATTATTCGTTAAAAAGCTTTCTTTTCTTATTTTCTATAATAGTTTCTTTTTCTAAATGGAATGCATCATGCAATGCATTGACGGCTTTGCTTAGGTCAATCTGCTTAACAAGCACCCATATAGTTGTATGACTATCTGCAGATTGCAGAATACGAATGCCCTGTTCTGATAAGGCTGTCACAATCTTTGAAGCCACTCCTGGCACCCCTTGCATCCCCGCACCAACAACAGATACTTTCGCACATTCGAATTCCACTAAAGGATTATGACCTAAATTATTTAAGATGCTAATTGCCTTTTCTGTCATCTCTTCTGTTACGGTATAAGTAACCCCATTCGGATAAATATTGATAAAATCCACACTTATCCCTTCATTTGCCATTGCTTGAAATACCTCTGCTTGCAAGTTGTATTGATCCTTTTTAGCAACAACCTTAATTTGTGTAACATGAGACAGATGGGCAATCCCAGTAACTAACCGTTCCTTAATATCTGCACCCTGACTTTCTTTATTTATTGCTGTAACTAATGTGCCTAAACTATCAGAATAATTCGAGCGGATACGTATAGGAATTTTCGCTTGCATTGCTATTTCTACTGCTCTTGGATGAATGACTTTCGCACCCTGATAAGCCATATTGCATACTTCTGTATAAGTGACAACAGATAATGGACGGGCATTTTCAGCAATACGAGGATCTGCCGTCATTATCCCATCCACATCTGTAAATATATCAATCCACTCTGCATTTAACGCGGCACCTAATGCAGCGGCAGATGTGTCGCTTCCTCCTCTGCCGATAGTAGTTACATCACCATTTTTGGCAGCTCCCTGAAATCCGGCTACGACTACACAGTCATGTTTCTCTAATTCTTTAAGCAGTCTGTCACATTTCATATCAATAATTTTTGCATTTGTATGATCATTATTTGTTCTAAATCCTGCCTGGGCGCCTGTTAAAGAAGTAGCTAGAATACCATGTTCTAAAAGCATATTTGTAAATACAACACTCGAAATAATCTCCCCGCAAGATAATAGGAGATCACTCTCTCTTTTATTAATCATCCATTTTTTTGTCCCTGCAAGGGAAAGCAGTGTATCTGTTGCATAAGGATCACCTTTTCGCCCCATTGCAGAAACAACGATGACAAGCTTATATCCTTCAGAAATAGCCTTTTTAATATGTTTTAATGCGTGTAAGCGACTTTTTATATCACGAACAGATGTGCCTCCATATTTTTGCACAATTATTTTCATTGTTACACCTCTGGATGTCTCTTCTTTAAAAAGTAAAGGGCTTCAAATCTGCACCTAACTTTGCAAGGGCAATGAATTAGATCGACTAAAATAGAGGCAATTTGTACGTTTATAACAAAGCTTAGGCTTATTCGGACCAACAAAAAAAATATTCCAAACTAATTGATCGGCTACTACTTACATATATGACGATTCTTTCATTACTTGACTATTCCAAGTTTTATTAAGCTTTCAGCGATTTGAACTGAATTCCATGCAGCACCTTTAAGCAGATTATCAGATACGACCCACATATGGAATCCTCTTGATTCATCTAAATCTTTGCGAATTCGTCCAATGAATACATCACTCTTGCCGACACAATCAGCAGGCATTGGATATATTTGATTACTTGGATCATCCTGTAATACTACACCTGGTGCGTCAGTCAATAATGCTTTGATTTCCTGAACACTTACACTCTCTTCATTTACTTCAAGGTAAACCGATTCAGAGTGACCAGTTGCAACAGGCAGACGCACACATGTGGCAGCAACATGGAGTTCAGGTAAATTCATAATCTTCTTCGTTTCATTGATCATTTTCATCTCTTCAAAGGTAAAGCCATTCTCTTCAAACTTATCAATTTGCGGTATTGCGTTAAAGGCAATTTGATAATGTTTTTTATCACCTTTTACTGGGAGTATTGTTGGTTTATACGCCTCATTATTTATTATTGCTTTTGTCTGGTCATATAGTTCTTCAACAGCCGCTGCGCCTGAACCTGAAACTGCCTGATAAGTGGAGACAAGCACTTTATTCAGACCAAATTTTTGCCTAATAGGTTCAAGGGCTACAACCATTTGTATCGTTGAACAGTTTGGATTGGCAATGATGCCTTGTTGTTTATGAAGATCTTGTTCATTCACCTCAGGAACAACTAGCGGAACATTTTTGTCCATTCGGAAAGCGCTTGTGTTGTCCACAACGATTGCTCCATGTTTAACAGCATGGCTAGCAAACTCTTTTGAAACACTGCCGCCTGCACTAAATAAGGCAATATCAACACCAGCAAAGCTTTCAGGCTGTACTTCCTGAACGGTATATTCTACACCTTTAAACTGAAGCTTTTTACCTGCAGAACGTGCTGAAGAAAGCAGAGTAAGCTTAGAAATTGGAAAATCCTTTTCTTCTAGCGTTTTTATCATCTGCTGACCTACTGCACCTGTCGCTCCTAATATGGCTACATGAAATCCTTTTTCCTGTTGCAATTTTAGCTCCCCTTTCAATTAGATCCTATTTTTCTAGCAAAAAGCTGATGGGATTATTAAGAAAGAATTTTCTTATAATAAAATAATTTTAACATATTCACTCTTTAAAGTAGTAAACTTTTTGCTAGAAAAATGCAGGGGTTAGATTTCGTCTTTATATCTTTCTACAATTACCGGCTGCAGCTGGCTTCCCTCTATTGCTTTTTCAATCGTCTCTGACAATAGAGTCATTCTTGCAACCATCGAATTGGGCTTTTTCACAGGATCATCCTGTCCGTAAGGGATAAAATAAATATTTTTTGTAGCCATTAGTCTCATTAAATTTACACCATTTAAACCAAGCGCGTCATTTGTAGATATTCCTAGAACGACTGGCTTCTGATTACGTAACGTTGCCTTAGCAGCCATTAATACAGGTGAATCTGTCATTGCATTTGCAAATTTGCTCATTGAACTTCCTGTTAACGGTGCAATGACCATACAGTCTAATGGAATCTTTGGACCAAGCGGTTCTGCCTTTACAATCGAATCGATTACTTTATTTCCAGTTAAATCCTCAATTCTTTGAATCCAGTCTTCCCCTTTGCCAAATCTAGTTTCTGTATTTTTTACTGTAAAAGTTACAATTGGCAGTACTTCCACTCCTGCATTCACAAGTCTTTCAATTTCTGGAAATACTGCATCATACGTACAATGAGAACCTGTTAAACCAAACCCAATGCGTTTACCCTTTAAACTCATTTGATTATTGTCCCCTTTCCCTTTTCATATCATCTCTTATTAATTGTGACAGCACATTTGCCAAAATCTGCCCGGCTGTTTTCGGAGCAACAATTCCTGGAAGCCCAGGGGCTAGCAATGCTTTCACCCCTCTTTTCTCTGCATACCTGAAATCTGTTCCTCCTGGTTTAGAAGCAAGATCAATAATCAAAGTGTGGACAGGCATCTTCGATATCACTGAGGATGTAACAATTAATTTTGGAATCGTATTAATGCATATATCTGCATCTTTCACTTCATTTTCTAAGTCACTTAAATAAAAAGGAGTTAATCCCATTTCAGTAATTCTTGCAATATGCTCGCTTTTTCTTGCACCCACCTTTACTTTTGCTCCAAGTGCTTGAAATGTTCTGGCTACACTCATTCCTACTCTCCCAAGTCCAAGCACAGTAATCGTGGATCCATGGATCGTGGTATCAGTATGCTGTATGGCCATCATAATTGTTCCTTCCACAGTCGGAATTGAATTATAAATAGCAACATCATCCCTTTCAAATAATTGAACGAGGCGACGATTAGTCTGAGTTGTAATACTATCTAAATAGGAATTGCTGATCCCTGAATAGACTGTACAATGGGGAGGTGTTTCAACTAGCATCTCTTTTTGTAAATACACCTTCTCATTTGAAAATATTGTTTCAATTTGACCATCTGAGCTTGTTCCAGGAACAGGTAATATAATGACATCTTTATTGGAAAATTCTACTTCATTTATTTTTTCTTTGACTGCCCCTGTAAAGGCATGGTCCAATTGCTCGAAACCAATCAAAGAAAGTTTGGCATCAAGATCTGTTAATTTGCGGATGATTTCTAATTGCCTCGCATCACCGCCAATCACTGCGATTTGTATCCCTGTTAGCATGAAATCCTCACCTTCTTTACAGGAATTGTTTTTCAGAACTACTTCAACATCTTATGTATGGAGATGAAAATCGGTGAGTTTTCCATTAAAGAATAATGTAAACGAAAAAGCTCCAGCACCATATAAAGGTGCTAGAGCTAAATTATTTTTATTTTCAAAACGACAGTGCCATGAAGAAATCCTTATTCTTCTTCGGATATATCGAGAATGATCATGTCATTACCAATTTTTTTTATGTGATTCCATGGCACTCTTATTTCTTCTCCATGTCTTTTCAATCCAAACCATTTCAATGTTGGGATGACCAATGCTTGTATTTGTCCATCTTTTTCGTTTATCTCAAGATCTGTTTGACCGAGAATGCCGAGTCTTTCCGCTTTCTTCACATCCACTATTTCCTTGCCGCTTAGTTCACTTAATCTCATCTTCAACCCTCCATTTCTTCTCTCCATATAAATCTATCGCTGGAGTTTTGTTTTTAGACATAAAAAAACAGTCTGTCGCATTTAACAGACTGATCTGACTTTAAATATTCTTTGGTAGTTCTCCATCTGGACTAATTAAAGCAATTGAGTATTGATCCGTAAAAATATTATTCGCCATATCATCGACACCTTTCTTCGATACAGCATCAATTTGCTCAAGAATTTCATCTAATGAGCGGTGACGGCCGAGCATCAGCTCGTTTTTCCCATTTCGGCTCATTCTGCTATTCGTGCTTTCCAAGCTTAACATCAGACTTCCTTTTAACTGCTCTTTACTATTATTTAATTCCTTTTCTGTAATACCTTCTTGTTTCAGCTTACTTAGTGTTTCTTGCATTGTTTCAAATAAGACATCAAGCTGCTTTGCCCCTGTTCCACCATATAAAGTGACAATTCCACTATCTTGAAATGCCGAATGATAGGAGAATACAGAATAGGCCAGCCCCTTTTGTTCTCTAACATCCTGGAATAGGCGACTGCTCATGCTTCCACCAAGGATATTATTTAATATGATCAAATCATACATATCATCATGACCCACTTGTAATCCATCAAAGCCTATACATAAATGAGCCTGCTCTGTATCTTTTTTCCTTGCAATTTGGTTTGAATGAAAGGTTGGTCTATCCTCAGATTGCTCCCGCTTTCCACCTTCATAAGAACCAAAGAATTGTTCAACCTCATGAATAAAGGATTCTGAAATATTACCTGCAATGGAAATAACCACATTTTCAGGCGTATACATATTATGTACGTATTGCTTTAGCGTTTCACTGGTAAATGTAGAAAGAGTCTCTTCTGTTCCAAGAATAGGATAACCTAGCGCATGATTTTCATAAATCGCTTTACTTAGGAGATCATGAACAATATCATCTGGAGTATCTTCATACATTTTTATCTCTTCATATACAACTTTCTTTTCTTTATTTAATTCTTCTTCAACGAAGGTCGAGTTAAAGAACATATCTGCTAACACTTCTAGGGCGAAATTGGCATGCGTATCAAGCACCTTCGCATAATAGCAAGTATATTCTTTTGATGTAAAGGCATTTACTTGTCCGCCGATACTATCAAAGGACTCAGCTATCTCTCTTGCTGTTCGTGTTTTTGTACCTTTAAAGAACATATGCTCAAGAAAATGAGATATCCCGTTATTTTCTTTACTTTCATTCCTTGATCCAGTTCCAATCCAAACACCAATGGCGACGGAACGAACGGTTGGAATATTTTCTAGTACGACTCTTACTCCATTTTTACATGTATATTTCTTAATCAAATAAATTCCTCCTGTTCCAGAAACTCTGCTGCATTTAATTAGTTTATACTATTATCGTAAATTTTTCCAAATTTATTAGCTTATCGAACGTCATCTTCTGTCATTATTCTTTCAGTACTTAAAATCTCTGATACTGTTCCAATCTGCAGATCCCTTTGTTTCAATTGAATAATCAATTGATCAAGTGACTTTGCCGTTGAGTCAGTTGGATGCATTAAAATCATGGCACCATTATGAACCTTGCCCATTACACGTTGTATTAATTGTTCAGGGGTTGGCTTTTTCCAATCAACCGTATCAACTGTCCACAAAACTGTGCCGAGATTTTGCTCTGCTGCTATTTGAATAATTTCATCCCTATAACTTCCACTTGGCGGTGCAAACCATTTGACTGGCTTGTTTGTCGTAGCTTTTATTACATCATTTGTCTTTTGAATCTCCTCTCTAGCCTTTTGCGCAGAAATCTTCTCCATATTAGGATGTGTATAGGAATGGTTGCCAATTTCATGTCCTGCAGCATCGATCATTTTGGCTAAATCAGGATTATTCTGTGCCCATCTTCCTTCCAAAAAAAAGCTTGCTGAAACATTATGCTTTTTTAAAGTAGCAAGCATGTCTGTTAAGTATTCATTTCCCCATGCTACGTTAATTAGAAAGCTTACCATCTGTTTTTCTGGATGTCCTTTGTAAATGGGAGTTGGCGGCAAATCACTCAAATTTATTTTTGGAGTAATCTGTTCAAAAACTAATTTTTCCTGGATATACTTACCTTCAGGCTTCATTTTTTTATAAGAAGCTTCTATATCTACCTTTACCCCATTTAGCCCAGGTATGGCTTTCCACACACGATCAATTTTAGCATCCTCAGGGGGAATATAGAAATTTTCAGACTTATTAATGATTTCATTATATAATTCATCCTTTTGCTTTATAACGAAATCAGTATCTAACTTCAAACCTGAAACATATTGGCTGGTGAGCGGGTTATTCACTAAGAATATAGCTATGACACAAATAATGGCGAAATGAGCATACTTTCTCATCCTCTTGAGCCTCCTTCATTTAAACATTATGTCTTGAAGGGACAAGGTAGAACGCCTAAGTCCTCACTTCCTAGTATGCAGTAATAATTGCATTTTAAGTCATACAAAAAGCCAGGAGTTTGCCTCCTGACTTTTATAATTAATCCATTATTATTGTTGAGCTTTTTCTTTTTGCTCACGCTCTTCACGAAGAACTGCCTTACGTGATAAGTTTACGCGGCCTTGTTTGTCAATTTCGGTTACCTTTACAAGCAACTCGTCACCGATTGAAACAACATCCTCTACTTTTCCTACACGTTCTTCAGCCAGCTCAGAAATATGAACAAGACCATCTTTTCCATTGAAAATTTCAACGAAAGCACCGAACTTTTCAACACGCTTTACTTTACCAAGATACATTTGTCCAACTTCAACCTCACGGACAATATCTTCAATAATTTTCTTCGCTTTTTGATTCATTTCTTCATTTGTTGAAGAAATGAATACCATTCCATCCTGCTCAATATCAATCTTTACACCAGTTTCTTCAATGATCTTATTGATTTGTTTTCCGCTTGGTCCAATAACATCACGAATTTTATCTGGATTAATTTTCATTGTTAAGATTTTCGGCGCATATTGAGACAGTTCTTTCTTCGGTTCAGAAATTGTGCTCAGCATCGAATCTAGAATTTGCATACGACCTTTTTTCGCCTGCTGAAGTGCTTCTTCTAAAATTTCACGTGAAAGTCCATCGATTTTAATGTCCATTTGAAGAGCAGTTACTCCTTTAGCTGTACCTGCCACTTTAAAGTCCATATCACCAAGATGGTCTTCCATTCCTTGAATATCCGTTAAAATAGAATAATGCTCACCAGACTTAATAAGACCCATAGCAATCCCTGCCACTGGCGCCTTAATTGGTACCCCAGCATCCATCATTGCAAGCGTGCTCGCACAAATACTTGCTTGTGAAGTCGATCCATTTGATTCCAATACTTCAGACACAAGACGAACCGTGTATGGGAAATCCTTTTCAGAAGGAATGATCGGCTCTAATGCACGTTCACCTAAAGCACCGTGACCGATTTCACGACGGCCTGGCCCTCTGATTGGGCCTGTTTCACCTACGCTAAAGTTAGGGAAATTATAATGGTGCATGAAACGCTTCTCTTCTTCAATTCCAAGACCATCTAAGATTTGAACATCACCAAGTGCACCTAAAGTACAAATACTAAGGGCCTGTGTTTGTCCACGAGTAAATAGTCCAGATCCGTGTGTACGCGGAAGCAGTCCAACCTCTGATGATAATGGACGAATCACATCAAGTCCACGGCCATCTGGTCTAACTTTATCTTCCGTAATTAAACGGCGCACTTCACCTTTGACAATTTTATCAAGGATTTGCTTCACTTGTTTAAGCTTATCATCATCTGCTTCTTGTTCTTCAAATCTTGCTAAAATCCCATCTTTAACAACTTTAATTGCAGCTTCACGTGCATGCTTCTCCTGCACTTGAATTGCAATAATCATATCTTTTTCACAAATACTGCGAACTTCTGCTTCTAACTCTGGATCCAATTGATAAAGAGAGATTTCTCTTTTTTCTTTGCCAATTTCCGCAACAATTTCTTCTTGGAAAGCAATTAGACGTTTAATCTCTTCATGACCAAACATTATCGCTTCAAGCATGATTTCTTCTGGAACTTCTTCTGCTCCAGCTTCAACCATATTAATGGCATCCTTTGTACCAGCTACAACTAAGTGAAGATCACTTTTTTCTGCTTGCTCAACAGAAGGATTAATAATAAATTCTCCATCAATACGACCAACACTTGCACCCGCAATCGGGCCCTCAAATGGAATATCAGATACACTTAGTGCTAGTGATGATCCAAACATCGCAGCCATTTCTGAAGAACAGTCTTGGTCCACACTCATAACCATGCTCACTACTTGTACATCATTACGGAATCCATCTGCAAATAACGGACGAATCGGTCTATCGATTAAACGGCTCGCTAAAATAGCTTTTTCACTTGGACGGCCTTCTCTTTTAATAAAGCCTCCTGGAATTTTACCGACTGCATAAAGACGTTCTTCATAGTTCACAGTCAATGGAAAGAAATCTAAATTCTTCGGCTCCTTCGATGCTGTCGCTGTACTAAGTACCGCAGTATCACCGTAGCGCACTAACACAGCACCGTTTGCTTGCTTTGCCAGTTGTCCAATTTCGACTGTTAATTTACGCCCAGCCCAATCTATGGAATAGATGTGCTTATCTTGTCCCATCTTCGTAACCCCTCTCTACCTTATCGCTCTAAAGTTTAGTCAAACCTTTGCTTATATAAAATCATAAATGAAAAGTTTAAGTATAAATTCATGCGCTTTTATAGTATGTACAATTTTTTCACTAGTTAAAAGAGATCTTTATATATGTAAACAAGTGTTCTTTTTAAGCTAATAAAAAAGCGGGAAAAATCCCGCTTTTTCAAATTAACGACGTAAGCCTAGTTTATTGATTAACTCACGGTAACGTTGAACATCTTTGTTACGCAGGTAAGTTAAAAGATTACGACGTTTACCTACCATTTTCAAAAGACCGCGACGTGAGTGGTGATCTTTCTTGTGCGTACGTAAATGCTCGTTCAAAGTGTTGATTTCTTCTGTAAGGACAGCGATTTGAACTTCTGGAGAACCTGTATCGCTCTCATGAGTTTTAAACTCATTGATTAGTTCATTTTTACGTTCTTTAGTGATTGCCATCCGATTCACCTCCTAATTTGTCAATCCCCATTTACTGAGCAAGCGTCGGTGACTCGACATGCCAAGCAAAGGTTCATTTAATACGTTTATAAGAATACATCTTTTTACGACAAAAAGCAAGACTAAACCCTGATTTTTTGGAAGTAATGCAGAGCATTTTGCTTATCTTCCTCTATTTGTGACACAAGTTCAGCCACTCCAGAGAATCTTTTTTCTTTTCTTAAGTGCTGATGCCATTCTATGATTACTTCAAGACCATATATTTCTTGATCAAAATCAAATATATGTACTTCTATGGAAGGTTTTGATGCAGACTTACTATTAAAAGTCGGCTTATATCCTACATTGCAAACCCCTTCATACCATTGGCCATCAACAAAGAAACGGACACAAAAAACACCCAGAGGCGGAATCCAATAATCTTCAGCCAAATCAATATTGGCTGTCGGAAAACCTATTGTGCGCCCGCGTTTATCCCCATGGATAACAGTTCCGGTTGTTGTGTAATATCTTCCTAATAGCTGTGGCAGCTCTTCCATTTTCCCTTCAGCAAGCAATGTACGAATGAGTGTTGAACTGATCTTTGTATCATTATTAGAGAGTTTTGGGACTATCGTATACTCAAATTGATTCCTTGAGTGGAAGGGCATTGTCTCCATCGTGCCTTTTCCCATGCGGCCATACGAGTAGTCAAATCCAGCTACAACATGTTTAACATTAAGACCAATAATATATTGATCCACAAATTCCTGTGGGATTAAATTAGCAAAATCCCGAGTAAAATGAATAATAAATAAGTAATCAATAGCTAAATTTGCCATCAATTGAGTTTTATTCTTAAGCGGTGTAATGTATTCAATTTGCTTAACACTCTTTCCAAGGACAACAGATGGATGAGGATCAAAAGTCATTACAGCGCTCTTCATTCCTTTTTCCTTTGCTATTGTCTTAGCACGTGTAATGACTTCTTGATGACCTAAATGAACACCATCAAAATACCCTAAAGCCATTACTAATTCTGGAAAGTCAACTTTATTTAGTTGATGTGGATGATGTATTGAGATAACTTCCATAACGATTCACCTTTTTTCTTTTTCCGAGCCTTATACTTGTGAGTCATTTCTTAACACTTTGACTGGCTTCATCAGCCCTTCTTTCTGTGGGTGATGTTCATATATTGCTATTGCCAGACAATCCGCTGTTTCAAGCACAATTGGGCCCTTTATGGTTAATAAATGATCTGGGATGTCCAAAACGGCCCCATTTTTAACTTTCTTTGCTACTGTATCATTTATCCTATATTTCGGCAAATGGGAAAGTGCTGTTTCTAAAGGGTAAATTGCTTGTAAGATTGATTCATCTTCTACTTTTTTCTCTATCTCATCAAATGACAAACAATCCTCTAAGTTGAAGGCTGCTGATTGAATTCTAACGAGATCAGACATATGTGCTGGGAGCCCTAGTTCCTGCCCAATCATTACCGCTAACGTTCGGATGTATGTACCCTTACCGCAGGAAACGCGAAAGCGAAAGCGAATGGGATCTCCGCTAAAGGTATTTCTTTCATCAAGTAGCTCAATCGAATGAATCATTACTTTTCTTGTTGGTCTTTCCACTTCAATTCCCTGTCTTGCATACTCATAAAGTCTTTTCCCATTTACTTTTACTGCTGAATACATCGGTGGAGTTTGTAAGATTTCACCCGTTAATTTAGCTAGAACAGATAGTAGCTGTTCACGTGTAAATGACTCTGAAACCTTTTTTTGTTCGACAATATCACCTGAAGAATCTTCAGTTGTTGTTGAAAATCCAAGGGTGACTTCCCCTTCGTACGCTTTCCCCGCATCTGTTATGTATTCCGCCACTTTCGTAGCTCTGCCTAAACAAATAGGAAGCACACCAGTAACATCAGGATCAAGTGTTCCAGTATGACCAATTCGCTTCATCTTTAAGATTTTGCGCAACCTGAAAACACAATCATGTGAGGTCATCCCTTTTGGTTTAAACAGTGGCAATACTCCTTCCACTCTTCATTCCTCCTTCTCTTCACTTCAAAAAAATGGATAGACAAGTGTCTATCCATTCATTGTATCAACTCTTAGTCCTCTTTTTCTTTTGACCGTTCCTCATCTTGAATTTGATGAAGCAATGTATCAATTCGATTGCCATAATCGATGGACTCATCGAATTCAAAGAGAATTTCAGGTGTTTTTCGCAAACGAATACGCTGACCGATTTCTGAACGGATAAAGCCCTTTGCTTTCGCTAGACCTTTTAGCGTATTTTCCTTTTGCTCTTCGTCACCAAGCACTGAAATAAATACAGTTGCTTGTTGGAGATCGCCAGTGACTTGGACATCTGTTACCGTTACAAATCCAACCCGAGGGTCCTTGATTTTTCGGCTGATAATTTCGCCCAATTCCTTTTTCATTTGTTCTCCAACTTTATTTGCTCGAAGGCTCATGTCATTTCACCTCATCTTAAAGCCACTCAATATCAGTTATTGTTCGTTCAATTTCTGGAAACGAATCAATGAACCTAAGGGCATTCTGTAATTCTTGTTCCGTTGAAATACGGGAGGAAGATACAGCAACAATGGCTATTTTCGTTCGCTGCCATACATCTTGAAAATCTACCTCAGATACAGAAATATTGTATTTCTGCTTCAATCGGGTAAGAATACGCAACAATACTGCTCGCTTTTCTTTTAAAGAGTGTGCGTCATAAATAATACACTCACAGGCAGCTAAGCCAATGATCATTTACGTTCAATTTCCTGCATAATATAAGCCTCAATGACGTCTCCTTCTTTAACGTCATTAAAGTTTTTAATTGTTACACCACACTCATAGCCTTGGCTAACTTCTTTAGCATCATCTTTAAAACGTTTCAATGCATCGATTTCACCTTCGAAAACAACAATGCCATCTCTGATTAAACGTATGCCACTATCACGTGTGATCTTTCCATCAGTTACGTATGAACCAGCAATTGTACCAACTTTTGATACTTTAAACGTTTGACGAATTTCTGCCTGACCAATAATTTTTTCTTCAAATTCAGGATCAAGCATACCTTTCATTGCCAATTCAATTTCTTCAATTACTTTATAAATAATACGGTGTAAACGAATTTCTACGCCTTCCGCATCGGCTGCTCGTTTTGCATTAATATCAGGGCGAACATTGAAGCCAATAACAATTGCATTGAATGCAGCAGCAAGTGTAATATCAGATTCATTAATCGCACCAGCACCAGTGTGAAGGATACGTACGTTTACGCCTTCTACATCAATTTTCTGTAATGCGGTTGTTAATGCTTCAGCAGAACCTTGAACATCTGCCTTCACAACAATGTTAAGCTCTTTCATTTCACCTTGTTTCATATGCTCAAACAAGTTATCTAAGCTAACACGGGTTTTTTCACTGCGCTGTGCTTGTAGAGCCTGCTGTGCACGTGCTTCTCCTACTTGACGAGCTTTCTTCTCATCTTCTAACACTGCGAAACGATCACCAGCTTGAGGAACATCATTCAAACCAGTAATCTCTACTGGTGTTGATGGTCCTGCTGTCTTCACGCGTCGGCCTAAATCATTAACCATCGCACGGACACGGCCAAATGTGTTACCAACGACAATTGGGTCCCCAACCTTTAATGTTCCATTTTGAACTAATAGGGTTGCAACTGAACCGCGACCTTTATCTAGTTGTGCTTCGATTACTGTTCCCACCGCATTGCGATTTGGGTTTGCCTTATATTCTTCTACTTCACTTACAAGAAGAATCATTTCAAGTAGATTGTCAATGCCTTCTCCTTTTAGAGCAGCAATCGGTACAAAGATAGTATCCCCGCCCCAAGCTTCAGGAACTAATCCATATTCCGTTAATTCTTGCATCACTCGATCAGGGTTTGCACCTTCTTTATCCATCTTATTAACTGCTACAATAATTGGTACTTCTGCAGCTTTAGCATGATTGATTGCCTCAACTGTCTGTGGCATTACACCATCATCAGCTGCTACAACAAGAATGGTAATATCAGTCACTTGAGCACCGCGAGCACGCATTGTCGTAAATGCAGCATGTCCCGGTGTATCCAAAAATGTAATTTTCTTTCCATTTTCTTCTACTTGATACGCACCAATATGCTGAGTTATTCCACCAGCTTCGCCTGCAGTAACTTTCGTATTACGAATCGAATCCAATGTAGTTGTTTTCCCGTGGTCAACGTGACCCATAATCGTAACAACAGCAGGACGTTCAATTAACTGTGCATTCTCATCTTCAGTGAAATAAACTTCCAAGTCTGTTGTATCTACGATTACTTCTTCTTCTACTTCAACACCGTATTCGCTTGCAATCAATTCAATCGCATCTTTATCAAGTTCCTGATTGATTGTTGCCATCACACCAAGCATGAATAGTTTCTTAATAATTTCTGATGGTTCACGGTGCAGCTTTTTCCCAAGCTCTGCAACAGTCAATGACTCTGTAAATGTAATCTTCGCAGGTAGTTCCTTGACTTTCCTAGGTGTTGGAATAGCCGGAGCTTGTTGCTGCTGTTTGCCTTTATTATTCTTATTTTTATTGTTGTTTCGTTGATTGCTATTATTTTTATTGAAGGGCTTAGATTGATTCCCTTGACCTTGGTTTCTTCCACCATTTGCATTAGGAGCTGGTTTAGAAGTAGTTTTTTTGTTTGCAGATGAATGGTTACCATTCTCTGAAGGGGAATTAGTTTTTGCTTTCACTTGCCCTTGTTGCTGTGTTTTCTGTTGAGTATTCGACTGTTTATTTTGCATTTGAGGTTGCTTCTCTTCTTTCTTGCTATAGATTCCGTCCAATTTTTGCACGGCAGCCGCTTCAATTGTTGTCATATGATTAGAAACCTCAATATTCATACTTTGTAATTTCGTTATGACATCTTTACTTGAAACATTTTGTTTTTTTGCATATTCGTAAACGCGCATCTTACTCATACTTTCACCCCCGCTGGAATTAATCGAGCAACGACTTCAGCTTTTTTGCAAATCCTTCATCTAAAACCGCCACAACAACCCGTGCTTCTTTTCCAATTGCTTGACCGAGCATCTCTCTGTTTTCAACAAGTTTATATGGAATATGATAGGATTTGCATTTATCTGTCACTTTTTTAGCTGTGTTCATAGAAGCGTCTGCTGATAGCAATATGAGCTTCGCTTTACCATTTCTAATTTCTTTGATAGTAAGCTCTTCACCCGAAGTAATTTTTCGTGCCCGATTCGCTAAGCCAAGCAATGACATCCATTGATTTCCATTCATTTGGATTGTCGTTTCTCCTTCTCTATAAGCTCTAGGAGCTCATCATAAATTGAATCATCTATTGAAACTTCTAAATGATTAGCTAATATATTTTTCTTCTTTGCTAGCATTAATGCTTCTTTCTCTTTTGAAAGATAAGCACCGCGCCCAGATTTTTTTCCGGTTAGATCGACTGATACTTCCCCTTCTTTCGAGCGAACGATGCGAACGAGTTCTTTTTTCGGTCTCATTTCACCGGTAGCGACACATTTACGCATAGGAACTTTTTTACGATTGTTCACGCTCATTCACCTCTATTATTCCATATCGTCTGATAGATCAAAATCTTCATTCGCAAAGTCATTATCTTCATAATTTAATAATGTCTCTTCTCTTGGATAAATACCGGATTCTCGGGCTTCTGTTTCAGATTTAATATCAATTTTCCAACCTGTCAGCTTTGCTGCTAGACGCGCATTTTGACCACGTTTCCCAATAGCCAGTGATAGTTGGTAATCTGGTACAATAACCGTCGTTGCTTTCTCTTCTTCTTTCACAATAACATCTAATACTTTAGATGGACTTAATGAATTAGCTACGAAAACGACCGGATCTTGTGACCATTTGACAATATCAATTTTTTCACCTTTAAGCTCATTTACAACTGCTTGTACCCGTGTTCCCTTTGGTCCAACACATGAGCCTACTGGATCTACTTCTTCATTGTCTGCATGTACGGAGATTTTTGAACGGTCACCCGCTTCACGAGCGACAGATTTAATTTCGACTGTCCCGTCATAAATTTCCGGTACTTCAATTTCAAAAAGTCTTTTTAATAACCCAGGATGTGTTCTAGACACAAAGATTTGCGGGCCTTTTGTTGTCTTTTCAACTTTTGTAATAAATACTTTAATCCGATCATGTGGTTTGTATTGTTCATTAGGCATTTGCTCATTAGCCGGAAGAATGGCTTCAATCTTTCCTAAACTTACATAAATGAACTTAGAATCCTGGCGCTGAACAATCCCAGTCATGATGTCTTCTTCACGATCGATAAATTCGGAATAAATAATTCCTCTTTCAGCCTCACGCACACGCTGTGTAACAACTTGTTTAGCTGTTTGAGCGGCAATACGGCCGAAATCCTTAGGTGTTACTTCTAGTTCAACTATATCTTCAATTTGATAATTTGGATTATGTTTACGTGCATCTTCAATTGAAATTTCAAGTCTTGGATCAAATACCTCGTCTACTACTTCTTTACGTGCAAAGACTCTCATTGTTCCGCTTCCAAGATGTAAATCCACTCGTACATTTTGAGCCTGATTAAAGTTCCTTTTGTATGCAGATACTAGAGCTGCCTCAATAGCATCGATAATCACATCTCTTGAAATCCCTTTTTCTTTTTCAAGCAAGGTCAGAGCATCCAACAATTCACTGCTCATGAAACTTATATCCCCCTTTTGTTAGAAAAGCGCAAGCACCTTGCCCACCCCTCTAGGCATAGCATAAGACGAGCCTCATAAAAAAGGGATATTTCCCTTACTTAAGAGGGTTGACTTAAAACCTTGAGCGAAGAAGGCGCTGGAGCTAGACATTTATCTATCTTCATTCTCCAAAAATAGCTGAATTATGAAAAAACCACTGCTAGACGAGCATTGGCCACTTTTTCATAAGGAATTTCAACCATCTTTTTCCTCGTTTTAATTTTGATTTCAACTGTTACAATTTGACCATCAAACTGTGTTAAAATCCCTTCAAACGTTTTTTCTCCATCAATGGGCTCATACGTCTTAATAAAAACATTTTTCCCTACTGCTTTGTTAAAATCCTTATCGTTTTTAAGAGGGCGTTCAGCTCCCGGTGATGAAACTTCTAAGAAATAGTTGTAAGGAATTGGGTCAACCTCATCAAGCTTGTCACTTAATTGTTCACTGACAAGTCCACATTCTTCGATATCCACTCCGTTTTCCTTATCGATAAATACGCGTAGAAACCAATCCTTACCTTCTTTTACATATTCAATATCGACTAATTCTAATTTAAGTTCATCTAAAATGGGGGTGACTAATTCTTCAACCTTTTCAGTCACTTTGCTCATAAATATCCCTCCTTTTACCTTCACTCTTACCCTTGCAGCTTTTTTTCATTGGTAAATAATTGTATTTAGACAGAAAAAAGCGTACACAACACGAAAGAGTGGGTTGCCCCACTCTTCTTTAACGAGAGTTATAAATAGTATTTCCATTAAAACTATACCATAACCAAATTTTTTATGCAAATGGAATTGCTGTCAACTCAAGGCTTCGTGCTACTTTTAGGCTTATTCCCTAAATTTTCTACCTTAGAATAGGGAAAGCTGATTTTGTTCAGGGAGAGATTCCAAACAGCCATGATTATCTAAATACTCGATAATTGTTTTCGAAAGTTTCCCCCGCTGCTGAAGATCTTCCTTTGAAAGGAATTCTCCTTCCTTTCTTGCCTTCACGATATTAATAGCCGCATTCGTTCCTAAGCCAGGAATCGCATTAAACGGCGGGATAAGCGCTCCATCATCAATGATAAATTCATTTGCACTTGAGCGGTATAGATCAACCTTTTTAAATTTAAACCCACGTTCACACATTTCAAGGGCTAGCTCCATAACTGTTAATAAGTTCTTTTCCTTATTAGAAGCATCAAGACCTTTTGCATTAATATCTTCTATTAGAACTCGAATAGCTTGTGATCCTTTTGCCATCGCATCCACATCAAAATCCTCTGCACGAACGGTAAAATAGGCTGCATAATACAGAAGTGCATGATGGACTTTAAAATAAGCAATTCGAACGGCCATTAGTACATATGCAGCGGCATGAGCCTTCGGGAACATATATTTGATTTTTTTGCATGAATCAATATACCATTCCGGCACTTCATTCTTTCTCATTTCTTCTTCCATTTCATCACTTAAGCCTTTTCCTTTACGGACCGATTCCATGATTTTGAATGCAAAGGCGGGCTCCAATCCCTGATAAATTAAATAAACCATTATATCATCACGACAGCCAATTACTTCGCTCAGCGTACATATTCTATTATGAATGAGCTCCTGAGCATTCCCAAGCCATACATCGGTACCATGTGACAGTCCAGAGATCTGCACAAGCTCCGAAAATGTTGTAGGCTTCGTGTCCTCTAACATTTGCCGAACGAATCTTGTACCGAATTCCGGAATTCCAAGTGTTCCTGTCTTACACATAATTTGCTCTTCTGTTACACCAAGTGATTCTGTTCCACTAAATATTTTCATTACTTCAGGATCATCTGTAGGGATTGTCTTTGGATCAATTCCGCTTAAATCTTGAAGCATCCGAATTACTGTTGGGTCATCATGTCCAAGAATATCAAGCTTCAATAAATTATCATGGATAGAATGGAAGTCAAAATGAGTGGTTTTCCATTCTGAATTTTTATCATCTGCTGGAAATTGTATCGGTGAGAAATCATATATATCCATATAATCAGGAACAACGATAATTCCCCCTGGATGCTGGCCAGTTGTCCTTTTTACACCTGTGCATCCTGACGCAAGACGATCGATTTCCGCTCCCCTTAATTGAAGATTGTTATCTTGCTGATAGGCTTTCACATAGCCAAAAGCTGTTTTATCTGCAACAGTTCCAATCGTTCCCGCACGATAAACATAATCTTCACCAAAAAGTTGCTTTGTGTAATTATGTGCCCGAGGCTGATATTCACCCGAGAAGTTCAAGTCGATATCAGGTACCTTATCCCCTTTAAACCCTAGGAACGTTTCAAAAGGAATATCGTGTCCATCCTTCTTATATGTCGCACCACATTCTGGACAATCCTTATCAGGCAAATCATAGCCAGAACCGACTGAACCATCATTAAAGAATTCCGAATGCTTACAGTCAGGGCAAACATAATGTGGAGGGAGCGGGTTCACTTCTGTAATTTCTGTCATTGTTGCAACAAGTGATGACCCGACAGATCCACGTGAACCAACAAGATAACCATCATTTAATGATTTTTTTACTAGCTTATGTGAGATTAAATAGATAACAGCAAATCCATGCCCAATAATACTTTTTAATTCCTTTTCCAAACGAGCTTCGACAATTTCAGGTAAATTATCACCATAAATGCTTCTAGCCATGTCATAGCTCATATTGCGCATTTCATCATCGGCGCCTTCAATTTTAGGTGTATATAAATCATCTTTTATCGGCTTAATCACATCGATCATATCGGCGATTTTATTTGTATTTTCAACAACAATTTCACGTGCCTTTTCCACACCTAAAAACTTGAAAGCATCGAGCATCTCATTCGTTGTTCGAAAATGAACATCTGGGAGCTTATGACGATTTAGCGGATTCGCCCCTCCCTGTGAATTGACAAGGATTTTTCTATAAATTTTATCATTTGGATTTAAATAATGGACATTACCAGTCGCCACAACAGGGAGACCCAATTTCTCACCAAGCTGGACAACCTTCCCAATAATATCCTCCAAAGCCTTTTCATCTCGAACTAATTCTAGCTCCAAAAGATGGGCATTTACTTCCTTCGGTTGAACTTCAATATAATCATAGAATTGCGCAGTCTCTTCTACCTCTTCAGGTGACTTCTGCATCATTCCCTCAAAAACTTCACCTTTTGCACATCCAGATCCTACTAAAAGGCCTTCACGATATTTTTCAAGCTGCGATCTTGGTATTCTTGGTACACGATAGAAATAATTCAAGTGAGAAATTGATACAAGCTTAAATAGATTTTTCAAGCCCGCTTCAGTTTGTGCAAGCAATGTACAATGATATGGTCTTGCCCGTTGATATGCATTTCCCTGACCCATATTATCATTGAATTGATCGTGATACTCGATTCCCTTTTCAGTTGCATCCTTCAACATTTTCAAAAGAAGATAACCGGTTGCTTCAGCATCATAGATTGCACGGTGATGCTGTGTAAGCTCGATATCAAATTTCTTAGCAAGTGTATTCAATCGATGATTCTTCATATCCGAATAAAGGAATCTGGCTAATTCAAGTGTATCAATGACTGGATTTGCCGCCTTGCCAAGGTCAATTTTTTTATAGCCAACATTTAAGAATCCCATATCAAAAGAAGCATTATGGGCAACTAGTATTGCGTCACCAGCCCAGTCATGGAATTTCTGTAATACTTCCTCAACTTCTGGTGCATTTTCTACAAGGTCATCAGTGATTCCAGTTAAGTTGATGGTTGTTGCAGACAGTGGGTGGTGTGGATTTGCAAACGATTCAAAGCGGTCAATTATCTCACCATCACGTATTTTCACGGCAGCAAGTTCGATAATCGTATCATATACAGCCGATAAGCCTGTTGTTTCCACGTCAAAAACAACATACGTATCCTCACTTAATAACCGGTGTGTACTGTTGTATGCAATCGGTACCCCATCGTCTACTAGATTAACCTCTACTCCATATAAAATCTTAATATCATTTTTCTTTCCCGCTCCAAATGCTTCAGGAAACGATTGAACAACTGCATGGTCTGTAACCGCAATTGCTTTATGCCCCCATTTTTTTGCTTGTCCAATAAGTGCGCTGACAGATGATACTGCATCCATTTGACTCATTGGTGTATGAAGATGTAGCTCCACACGCTTTTCATTATCAGGAGAAGTATCTTTTCTTTGAATAGGCTTTATTTCATTAATATCATTCCCGATCATGACCAGGTCGCGGACAAATGTATCATTTTGGACGCTGCCACGTACTTTTAGCCACATTCCTTTTTGAACATGCTGATATAATGCAGCATCTTCCTTGTCACGTGAGAACATTTTAACTAGGATTGAGCTTGTGTAATCCGTTATTTTAAACGTTAGCAATGTTCTTCCACTGCGCAGCTCTCGTGTTTCTGCTGAAAAAACATATCCTTCAATTGCCACTCTGCGTTCTTCATCTTCAATATCAATTAATTTTCTATAATCTGCGTCATCCTTAATCGTCAATCCGATCATGAGAGGACCTTGAAGTACGGAAGAATCAATCGATTCAGCCTCCGCTTCCTTCTTCTGCATATCGATTAAAGCCTGGAGTCCACGTTCCTGATCTTCTTTTTCCTTCGCCTCAATAAACTTCTGATACTCTTCATTAGCTGTTTCAAGTGAAACTTCCGTATCTATAACTAATGCAGGAAAACCATAGGACTCATAAACCTGACCTATCATTTCGGAGTATTTTCTTTTAATTGAGAGCCCTTCTGTTTCATTTCTAACATGAATGATAATCTTATTTCCTAGAACTTTTGGAACCTGCTCATTCAACAACTTAATAAGCGGAGGTGACATCCCTTCCATTTCTTGAATACAGTGTTTCCAGTATTCTAAAATCAATTGATCATTAACCTGCTGATTTTTCACTCGAATGGTAAAAGTCGTATTGGCTATATGCGCGAAAGTCTTTTCAAGCTGTGTCGAAAATAGGCTCAAAACACGAAATGGCAGGATTGCTTCAAATTCAAAATAAAAATGCCATTTCCTTGCCCGTTTCTCAATAACCACCTTATTAATTTCTGCCTGCTGAAAATGCTGCACAATAGCATCGTCAGTTAATTGCAGCTGTTGGAGCAAGAGTTGGAATCGCTCTTTATTGCCTAAGGCTTCCTCCATTATTCTCTCTCCCATCTATATATTTTTCTTATTTTCAAATCACTCATCGAACGACAAAGACGTTGATAATTATATCATAACATTTTTAAGGTTTTAACCTCTTCAAGGAGGATATTTCTTCTAGCAAAAAGCCTGTGAGAAATGTGTAAAGAAAATGATCCAAAAAACGGATCAAAATCTCCACACATCCCCCACAGGCAATTCAAATCTTCAAAATTATAATGTTTCTAGAATTTGAGTAATGGTTCTCACTAATTCATCCTTATGAACCTCTTGCATTTCACCTGTTTTACGCACTTTGACTTCTACAATTCCTTCTGCCGCTTTTTTCCCAATCGTTATACGAACAGGCAAACCAATTAAGTCAGAGTCAGCAAATTTCACTCCAGGTCTTTCTTGGCGGTCATCCATTAAAACATCGAAGCCATTCTGCTTAAACTGTGAATATAACTCCTCAGCCAAAGCCGCTTGATTCTCATCCTTCAAATTAATTGGGATGAGATGAATATCAAAAGGCGAAATATCCTTTGGCCAAACGAGTCCACTTTCATCATTGTACTGTTCTACAATTGCCGCCATTGTACGAGATACTCCAATACCATAACAGCCCATAATCATTGGCTGGCTTCTTCCATTTTCATCTAAATAAGTTGCACCCATTGCTTCACTATATCTAGTTCCTAATTTAAAGATATGCCCTACTTCTATTCCTTCTGCAAACAGGATAGAGCCTTTGCCATCTGGTGAAAGATCACCTTCCTGAATGAAGCGAAGATCCGCATAAGTATTAACTTTAAAATCTCGATCTGGATTTACATTTACATAATGAACATCTTCTTCGTTTGCACCACAAACCGCATTAACTAAGCCTTTAATAGCATGATCAGCAATAATTTCGACTTTTTCCACGCCAATTGGCCCAAGAGATCCGATCGTGCAGCCAAGAATATCTTTCGTTGCATCTGCTGGTGCCAGCTCGACCATTGATGCCTCAAATAAATTTTTCAACTTAATATCATTGACCTCATGGTCGCCACGAACTAAGACTAGTACATATTTATCATCAATCTTAAATAGTAAAGATTTAATGCATTGTGCCTTTGTTACGTCAAGGAACGAAGATACTTCTTCAATTGTTTTTTGATTTTCGGTATTCACCTTTTGTAATTCTCTTTGCTCTTCATTGCTCTTTTCATATGTATTTATAACAGGTGCCATTTCAATATTAGCAGCATAATTAGAAGTATCAGAATAAGCAATTGTATCTTCACCAATATCAGATAATACCATAAACTCATGTGTATCTTTTCCACCCATTGCACCGGAATCGGCAATAACTGCCCGAAAGTTTAATCCACAGCGGGTAAAAATATTTGAGTAGGCCTCATACAGACTGTCATACATCACAGCAAGGCTTTCTTGTGAAGAGTGGAAGGAATAGGCATCCTTCATGATAAACTCTCGACCGCGCAAAATTCCAAAGCGAGGGCGTTTTTCATCCCGAAACTTTGTCTGGATTTGGTATAATGCGATTGGCAATCTTTTGTAGGATTTGATTTCATCACGAACTAGGCTCGTTATCACCTCTTCATGCGTTGCTCCTAAAGCAAAATCTCGTTCATGTCGATCTTTCAGTCTCATAAGCTCTGGTCCATATGTATACCATCGACCTGACTCCTGCCATAACTCTGCAGCTTGCATTGCTGGCATTAATAATTCTACAGCTCCTGCATTATCCATTTCTTCACGCACAATTGCTTCAATTTTCCGCAAAACCTTTTGTGCTAGTGGCAAATAGCTGTATATACCACTCGCATTTTGACGAATGAACCCAGCCCTCAATAATAATTGATGGCTTGTTACATCTGCGTCAGCTGGAACTTCTCTTAAAGTAGGAATAAGTGTCATACTTTGTTTCATCGAATAGCACCTCAAATATATTATAGTCATAGTCCAAAAATAAAGGGTCAAATCCAAATGAGAATCAGACCCTTAAGAATGCTTTTTTACAAGAAAAATCGTTGGATATCGTTCCAAGTAACAACAAGCATGAGTAACATTAAAAGGGCAAAGCCAATAAAATGAACCATTCCTTCTTTATGACGATCGATTGGTTTCCCTCTCACCGCTTCAACCGCAAAGAACATTAGTCTTCCTCCGTCCAAAGCAGGAATTGGCAAGAGATTCATGATTCCAAGATTAATGCTTAGAATAGCAGCCCACTTCATTAAATAGAAGATTCCTGATTTAGCCACTGTATCTGTAGAAACATAAATACCAACAGGTCCAGAAAGTGCATCTATAGAGAATTGTCCAGTTACAAGCTTACCAAGCATCACAAATATTTCTTTTGTCCATAGATAGGTTTCTTTAGCCCCATGTGAAATGGCTTTAAAAGGTGATTTCTCCATTGGCTGATACACACCAATAATTCCAATCTTTTTACCTTCAGCCTCCTGAACTTTTGGAGTTACAGGCAATTGATATTCCTTACCATCCCGTTCAAGGGTAAATTGCAACTCCTTATCTGGACTTTTTTGGATGATTTCAACAACGTCTGACCAGCTCGATATTTCAGCACCGTTCACACTTTGAATAATATCTCCTTCTTTTAATCCAGCTTCAACTGCTGCACCATCTTTAGTTAAATCTCCTAAAACAGGAGCATTTGATGGGATACCTTGCAGTACACCAATCAAAACAAAGATAACAAAAGCAAGGACAAAGTTCATCATCGGTCCTGCAAAGATGGCCATCGTTCTTTGCCAAAGTGTCTTTGAGGCAAATTGTCTGTTATAAGGGGCGATTAATGTTTCTGTACCATTTTCCACTAGAACAGCATTTTCGCTAATCGTAAAGGACTGGAGCTTTTCCTCTTCATCCCCCTCAACAAACCCCTTAATGATCATATCATGTTCAATATCGGCATGCTCAACTTCAATTACCCTTGCATTTGGATATTTATCCTTATTAGTCAAAATCATTTTATTTACTTGGTCATTCTTATTAAACATCAAACCAACTCGATAGCCAGGCTTGATTTCAATCATTTCAGGATCTTCGCCTGCCATTCGAACAAAACCGCCGATTGGCAGAAGTCGAATCGTATAAACTGTTTCTCCCTTTTTATGAGAAAATACTTTCGGACCAAAACCGATTGCAAATTCTCGGCAAAGAATCCCAGCCCTTTTAGCAAAAACAAAATGGCCTAATTCATGAAAAAACACGAGGGCGCCAAATATAACAATAAATGCAATAACTGTACTCAAATATATAACCACCTTTTTTTAAAGAACTGAGTTTACATATTTTCTCGTTTCCAAATCAACTTCCTGAATTTCTAAGAGGCCAGGATTTGAGATATTATTGTGATTACTCAAGGCTCTTTCGATTAAATCTTCAATTTGCAAGAAAGAAGCTTTTCCATCTAAGAAGGCAGCAACGGCTGCTTCATTTGCAGCGTTTAGTACAGTAGGCATCGTTCCCCCAGCCTTTCCCGCTTCATAAGCAAACTTCAAACAGCGGAATCGATCAAGATCCATCATACTAAAATGGAGTTTTCCAATTTCAGCTAAATTCAATCGTTTGGCAGACGGAAGCTTTAGCCTATCTGGATATGTAAGTGCATATTGAATGGGGACTCTCATATCAGGTGTTCCAAGTTGAGCAATAATGCTACTATCATGGAATTCAATCATGGAATGAATAATACTTTCTTTATGCAATAACACATCAATGCGGTCATAGGCCATTGAAAATAGCCAATGGGCCTCAATGACTTCTAACCCTTTATTCATCATTGTCGCCGAATCAATCGTAATTTTGGCACCCATTGACCAATTCGGATGATTTAAAGCATCTTCAATTGTCACACTTTCTAGCTCTTCTCTTGTCCGATCTCTAAAGCTCCCACCAGATGCAGTCAAGATCAATCTTTCAATATTTTTTTCTTTTTCACCTTGCAATGCTTGGAAAATAGCAGAATGTTCACTATCAACTGGTAATAAGGAAACCTGATTTCGCTTTGCTTCTTCCATCACAAGATGACCAGCTGTTACTAATGTTTCCTTATTAGCGATCGCAATCGTCTTTTTCTCTCTAATCGCATTCAATGTTGGTGTTAGACCAATACTGCCAGACACAGCATTAACAAGGATATCCGCCCTATGATACACTGCAACCTCTGTCAAGCCCTCTTCTCCATATGTAAATGAAATATGGGGAAATTCCGCTTTAAGATCATTTGCTGCAGATTTTTCTGAAACTGATACAAGCTCAGGCTTCAAATCCCTAATAATTTTTCTCGTGAGCTCCAAATTTTTTCCTACCGACATAGCAACAAGCTTAAATTCGGAAGGATGTTCTTTTATGATATCCAAAGTCTGAGTGCCAATGGATCCAGTAGCTCCCATTAAACTAATATGTTTCATGTAAACTCAACTCCTGTTGGAAAGCACAGACATGCGTATATAGATCGCCGTTGTGATTAAACAAACAATCAAAGATGCCATGCAATAACGATGATAGATGATTATATCCGTTTAAAATAAAAAAATAAAATGGATTAAGGGCCATACAAACAATAGACTATCAAATCGATCTAATATCCCGCCATGGCCCGGCATGATTTTCCCTGAATCCTTCACATCATAATGACGCTTTAATGCAGATTCAACTAAGTCACCAATTTGTCCAAAAACAGATAAGACGCCTGTAATAATGGATAACTGAAGAAATGTTGCTCTAATATCTGTAAAGAGAAGAAATAAAATAGCAACAATAAGTGCGCAAAAAACGCCTCCTAATGAACCTTCAATCGTCTTATTCGGACTAATTTCGGGCCATAGCTTCCTTTTTCCGATGGCCCGACCAATAAAATAGGCACCCGAATCTGTTGCCCATATAATAAATAATGAGAAGAAAAGGTAAATTAAGCCTGCTTCACGCGTTTCTATAAAATAATAAAAACCTATCCCAACGTATAATGTTGCTAAGACCGAGAATGCGACATCATCAAAGGTAAACTTATTCTTTGTTGCAACTGTATAGGTTAAAAATAGAAGTACTGCTAACAATACAAACTCAATTTTTGTAAAATGGATTATTTCAAGCACATCCTGAAATTGATTTGGCAGGAGAAAAATCCACAACAACAATAATGAAATAATTCCAGGTACAGAAACAATACTAAGTTTACGCATTTTTAATAGTTCATAAAGTGCAATAGATGCCAATAGGTAGGCTAATATAACGACTGGTGTTCCTCCTAATATAATCACTGGCAGAAAAATCGCACCAAATACAATCGCTGAAATAATTCTTTGCTTCATCTAATTTTTCAACACCTTCTTTAAACTCCTCCAAAACGCCTTTGTCTGTTTTGGAAAACCTCGATTGCCTCAATTAAGTGATCCCCCTCAAAATCTGGCCAAAGTACATCCGTAAACCAAAACTCTGTGTAAGCTAACTGCCAGAGCATAAAGTTACTCAATCGAATTTCACCACTTGTTCGAATTAAGAGGTCAGGGTCACTTAACCCTTTTGTCATTAAGTAAGAAGAAAAGGTTTCTTCATTCAACTCATTTTCATTTATTATACCACTTTTGCAATCGTTTAAGACTTCCTTAATCCCTTCAATAATTTCAGTTCTGCTTCCATAGTTAAGTGCAAAGTTTAATAGTAGGCCTGTATTTTGCTTTGTATCATTTATTGCCTTTTCTATGGCAGCTTTTGTGTGGGGAGGAAGCATATTCTTATCACCCATCATTTGAACTTTAACATTCTCTTCCACCAGCTCCGGTAGAAACGAACCCAAAAATTCCTCTGGAAGCTTCATTATATAATCAACTTCCAATTTTGGCCTTTTCCAATTCTCTGTAGAGAAAGCATAAAGAGTTAACGTTTTCACACCAACTTCATTCGCCAATTTTGTTATTTTCCGAACTACCTTCATTCCTTCATGATGTCCAGCGATTCTAGGCAGAGCCCTTTTACTTGCCCATCTCCCATTGCCATCCATAATAATTGCAATATGTGAAGGAATAGGGTGCTCTTGAATTTTCAACATTCTTTCTCGGAGTTCGGAAGAGCTACTCTGATTCTTCCATCGTTTTATTTTATTTAACATAAGACTGCTCCTTTAAGATAGGTTAATCTTACCCTCCGATAAAAAAATCAACCCTATTTCTGCATGATAATATCATACCAAAAATAGAGAAAGATATCTCTATAAAAAGAATATGTATGTTTAACATAAATAAGAATATAACAAAAAGTTTGTGACATAAATTAAACTGCCATATCCACTTTTCAGAAGAAAGAGTAAAAAAACCCCCTATACTTAGAGGGTTGCTATTTCTATTTATTCTATGAATTAGTTTTATACTTCAAGTATTTCTTTTTCTTTTTCTTTTGTAACTGAATCCACTTTAACAATCTGCTCATCTGTTAGCTTCTGGATGTCATCCGAATATCCGCGCAAATCATCTTCAGTAATTTCACCATTCTTTTCAAGCTTCTTAAGATCGTCATTCGCATCACGTCGTACATTTCGAATAGCAACCTTTGCTTCTTCTGATTCTTTTTTCACAAGTTTAACAAGATCTTTTCTGCGCTCCTCTGTTAACTGAGGAATTGAAAGTCTAATAATATTACCGTCATTTGAAGGCGTTAATCCGATATCAGATTTTAAAATGGCCTTCTCAATATCACTAAGAATTGATTTATCATATGGCTGAATAACAAGTAGGCGCGCTTCTGGCACTGAGATTCCAGCTAATTGGTTCACAGGTGTAGGCGCACCATAATAATCTACCGTAATTCGATCAAGCAATGATGCATTAGCTCTACCGGCACGAATACTTGCTAATTCACGAGTATAAGCTTGAATTGCTTTTGTCATTCTTTCCTTTGCGTTTGCAATTACTTGTTTTGGCATTATTTTTTCCCCCTTACAATTGTCCCAATTGTTTCACCCATTACTGCACGATTTATATTACCTTGTTCCATGATTGAAAACACGATTAACGGAATATCATTATCCATGCATAAAGATGATGCAGTAGAATCCATGACAGCTAAGCCTTCTTTTATCACATCAAGGTAAGAGAGCTGATCATACTTTTTAGCGTTTTTGTCTACACGCGGATCAGCTGAATAAACGCCATCCACATTATTTTTTGCCATCAATATGACTTCTGCTTCAATTTCTGCCGCACGTAAAGCAGCTGTTGTGTCTGTTGAGAAATAAGGGTTTCCAGTACCGGCAGCAAAGATGACTACGCGTTTTTTCTCGAGATGACGAATGGCCTTTCTACGAATATATGGTTCAGCCACTTGTCTCATCTCAATTGAAGTTTGAACCCTTGTTTCAACACCTAACTGCTCCAGGCTATCTTGAAGAGCCAATGAGTTCATGACAGTCGCAAGCATTCCCATATAGTCTGCATTTGCTCTATCCATACCCATTTCTTCTCCGATTTTCCCACGCCAGATATTTCCACCACCCACTACAACAGCGACTTCTACACCTAATTGGGCTAAATCCTTGACCTGTGTTGCAACTGATTTAATAACAGCAGGGTTAATTCCAAAGCCTTGCTCTCCTGCTAAAGCTTCTCCACTTAACTTTAAAACAACTCGTTTATATTTTGGGCCGCTCATAAGAACCTCCATATGTAATATAGAAAAGCTAAGCACAAGTAGCACTGTAGCTAAACATTTATTGAACTTATTTAGTCTTGAAAAACAGGGAACACAAAGTGTTCCCTGAGATGATAATTTCTAGTTGTGAATTATTCTTATAAATGTATAAGCGAAAAATTATTTTTTTACTTGACTCATTACTTCTTCAGCAAAGTTGTCTTCACGCTTTTCAATACCTTCTCCTACTTCAAAGCGAGCAAACTCACGGATTTTTCCGCCTTTAGATTCAACAAATTTTCCAACCTTTTGGTCAGGGTTCTTAACGAATGCTTGATCATTAACACAAACATCTTCAAAATACTTGCTTAAACGGCCTTCTACCATTTTCGCAACGATATTTTCTGGCTTGCCTTCGTTAAGGGCTTGTTGTGTTAACACTTCACGCTCACGCTCAACCTCTTCTTGTGAAACTTCATCACGAGAAACATACTTAGGGTTAAGTGCAGCAATATGCATAGAAACGTCTTTTGCTGCATCTTCATCAGTTGTTCCTTCAAGAACAGTTAAGACGCCAATACGTCCACCCATGTGTAAGTATGCACCAAATGCGTCATTATCAGTTTTTGTTTTCACTTCAAAACGACGAAGACTTAATTTTTCTCCGATTTTCGCAATTGCAGTATTAATATGTGCTTCAACAGTAGCACCATTTCCCATTGTTTGAGCAATAGCTTCTTCAACAGAAGCAGGCTTATTAGCAAGCAAATGCTCAGCCAATTCTTTAACAAGTGTTTGGAATCCTTCGTTTTTAGAAACGAAGTCAGTTTCTGAGTTCACTTCAAGGATAACTGCTTCATTTCCTTCAACTTTAATTGTTGCTAATCCTTCAGCAGCAATGCGGTCACCTTTTTTAGCAGCTTTAGCAATCCCTTTTTCACGAAGGAAATCGATTGCTTTTTCCATATCACCGTCAGTTTCTTGAAGAGCTTTTTTACAATCCATCATACCTGCGCCTGTTTTTTCGCGTAGTTCTTTAACCATTTGTGCAGTAATTGCCATGATAAAAATCCTCCTTATAATTGGTTATGTATTTATAGCTTTACCTTTAATGTTCAGTTACAAACGGAATAATCTTTCATATTCGCTTGCTAATTTTCTTCAAAAAAAGGTGATAAAGGGTGTTCCCTGTTATCACCTTTCATATTGTTAGCCTATATTAAAAAGCTTATTTAGAATTAGATGAATATCTAGCTCCAGCACCAAGGCACTTTTCGCTTTTCAATTAAGCAGTTGTAACCTCTTCGCCTTGTTTTGCTTCAAGAATCGCATCAGCCATTTTACCTGTTAATAGTTTAACAGCGCGAATAGCATCATCGTTTGCAGGGATAACAACATCGATTTCATCAGGATCACAGTTTGTATCAACGATACCAACGATCGGAATGTTTAATTTATGTGCTTCTGCCACAGCAATACGCTCTTTACGAGGATCAATGATGAATAAAGCATCTGGAATCGCCTTCATATCTTTAATCCCGCCTAAGAATTTTTCTAAGCGATCTTGCTCTTTTTTCAATTGAACTACTTCTTTTTTAGGAAGTACTTCGAAAGTGCCGTCTTCAGACATTCTTTCGATATCCTTAAGACGAGAAATACGCTTTTGGATTGTTTCGAAGTTTGTTAATGTACCACCTAACCAACGTTGGTTAACATAGTACTGTCCTGAACGGATTGCTTCTTCTTTAACTGAATCTTGAGCTTGTTTCTTTGTTCCTACGAAAAGGATTGTACCGCCGTTACCAGCAAGTTCCTTTACGAAGTTGTAAGCTTCTTCAACCTTTTTAACTGTTTTTTGAAGGTCGATGATGTAGATACCGTTACGCTCAGTGAAAATATATTTTTTCATCTTAGGGTTCCAACGGCGTGTTTGGTGTCCAAAGTGTACACCAGCTTCAAGCAATTGCTTCATTGAAATTACTGACATGTGTGTTTCCTCCTAATGGTTTGTTTTCCTCCGCTTAGATCATTTTTAATCGGAAACTGGTATTCCAGCACCATCCGACTAAATCAATAAGCGTGTGTATTAACACCATTTGTTAATATATCATAATAATAATAGACAATCAAGATCTTTCTATTGATTTTTTTGGAATTTAAGCAAAAGCTCAATTTCAGTTTTCCCTTTATTAAGCCTTTGAGCAATTTTGTCCACGGTTTGTCCCTGCTCTTTTAAGAGCAAGATTTGGTTTATTAGTGAATCGCCCTGCAAAGTGTTCTGGTCCGATTCATTTCTTTGTTCATCTTTAGTTGGCACCTCTATTGAAGATTTAACCAAATCAGCTGGCGCTTCAACACTTGTTTCCTTAGTTGTAGCCTTTGCATATTGCTTATAAACATTCACAGCTCTATTTGCGTTAGCTTTTCCAATTTTATTATGGAGAAACGGTTCATTATCTTTCTTCACAGTATCGCTTACTTGAATAAGATCCTTTACTGAATGGTCTGCGGTGGAAGAAGTGGATCGAACTTCTAACTGTTTTACTCGGTTAATGAAATCTTCATTTTCCTCTTTCATCTGAACTAAATATGCAGAGATGACCTCTTCCATATCAGAAATCATTTTCTCTTGTTTTTTCTCCACCTGCAATAGACGATTCTGACGAAGGAACAATAAGATTATGGCTAAAAAGGCTAGAATATTTAAAAATAGACTTAATAATAATAAAAAAGTGGTCATACAATCCCTCTATCCACTAAAATCTATAATTTTCCCTTTATATGGGTGCTTTTCTTTCTTCTCTATTATGACCTCTTCTGCACTTCCATTATGTCCCTGTTGTTTACTTGAATCATGCTGATGATCCTTTTTCTCTTTTGAAAAGTTTACATTTCCCTTTTGTTCCTGCTTAATAACTGTTTTTCTTTTTACTTCATCTTCTTTTTGGGATTTTTGTGTAGTAATTTCATTCTTATGATGTCCACGCTGCTGCAATTGTTCTTGAATCTTCCCTGCTTCTACCGATCGTGGCAAGGCGACTTGCATTTCAATAGACTTTAAACTCATACACATTCACCCTTGATTATATACTTTGAAACGTAAGATTATTAGATGCTGGTGAGTCAGAGACAATCTCACCACTGGAGATATAATATCTTATATTTGAGTGTTTGTTCTGTATCTGAATAGCGTATTTTCCAAATTGTAAAGTAGTATTCGGATAAACTGATCCATAAATATAAATATAAGAATCTTCTTTGCCCCCAATTTCTAGCTGTTTCTCTAATTCATCATCGATATCCTTTAACTGCTTTAACAATTGATTTTTCGTTGCTTGTTGTTTAAGAATGAATGCTTTTTGTTCTTCAGATAATGTTCCCCTAGTTTTTCCTATCTGCAGCAACTTTTGTTCAACTAATTCTAATTTCTGGCAATTATTATTTAACTCCTTTTTTTCCTTTTGGAGCTTTTGCTCCCTTGCAATAAGTTCGGCATCTTCACCCGCTTGCAAAACCGTTTTAGTAAATAACCGATTTCCAACTTCTTTTATACGCAGGTCCTTTCCAGCAGATATCGAGCCTCCTATAATCAAAGCCTTTTCACAAAAAATCGAACCACCTGCTTGAACATGACTATGTAAGATGGAGTTTTCAACCATTAAATCTTGGCCCGCTTGAACATTTGCCTGATTTAAATAAGCAGCTTGAATATTGCCAATAGCTGTTATAGAACCTTTATGTCCCCCTGAAACACCACCAGAAATTATTATATTTCCTTCCGCGTGTACATTTGCTCCTTCAACTAATCCGAATATTTTAATATCCCCGCCTGCTTTTACTTCATAACCACTAGGAATATTCCCTCTAATAATGACATTTCCAATAAAATCAATGTTTCCTGTCTTTAAATCCAAATCTCCAGTAACTTCGTAAACTGGATTAACCGAAATCGCTTTATTTGTTAAGCTTAGCTGCCCATCAGATGTTGAATAGAATTTTGTTCCATTTAAGATTACATTTTTTCCGGGCCGGATAGTAAGTGGTTTCCCATTTTTTGCAGGTAGCATACGCCCAGTTACATCTGTGCCTGATGTCCCAGGAGTTGGTGGAATAATAGAGGCTAGAATTTGACCAGCTTTAACAGAAGGAATTTGAATTACATTTCGAAAGTTAAACTTCTTTCTTTTTTCTTCTTTTTTATTTTGAACTTCATTTAATAAATAAGCATCCATTCCATCTTTTGATGGTATCCCTTCAGCGATAATTACCGGTTCACTTATAGAGATTGAATGATTGCATAATCCTTCTAAAACCTCTTCTTTTATTCCAAAAGTTATCTTTTCCTTTTTGAGAAAATCACTTATTTCCTCATATGAAAATGAAAAGCCATCACCTGAATTTTCGATCAATTCCAGTTTTGCTGATAGTCGATTCTTTTCAAGCAAAACACGAAAGTGCTTATCCACTTGGCATCACTTCTTTCTCTTTTAGAATTCTAAAAAACTTTTTCTAAAGCATGTCGAAGCTTAAAAATGGCTTTAGAATGAATTTGTGAAATTCTAGATGTTGAAAGACTCATGACTTGCCCAATTTCTGTTAAGGTTAATTCTTCTTTATAAAATAAACTAATAACAAGCTGTTCTTTATCATTCAAATCTGAAATGAACTTAACCATTTCATTTATTAGTTCATCCTTCAAAACTTTCTCTTCTGGAATTTCTGAACCATTATCTTTAATAATAAAGGATTGTCCGTCTTTGTCATCTTGATCACTTGGCTTTTCATCTATAGAAAGGATATTAGCAAAGAAATGTTCATTCATAACCGTTTGGACCTCATCTTCGTCCATATTAACTTCGGAAGAGATCTCTTGAATTGTGGCGTTACGCATTAATTTTTGTTCAATTTTTTCAATGGCTGCTTCAATTTTTTTGGCCTTTTCTCGCGTATTGCGAGGAAGCCAATCCTCTTTGCGCAAACCATCAAGAATGGCACCGCGTATTCTGAATGAAGCATAAGTATCGAACTTCAAATCACGAGATGGTTCGAACTTTTCCAGCGCATCATATAAACCCATCATACCAAGACTTCTCAAATCATCTCTCACTACGTTTCTTGGAAGATTCACCGCAATTCGCTGTACATGATAACTTACAAGAGGTAGGTATTTTTGAACGAGAAAATTCCCCGCTTCCGCATCACGAGAAGTGACCCAGCTTTGCCAGTGGGTTTGTTCCTCCGTCATTTGTTGTGCCATGGCCATCCTCCTCAAATGATATGATACAGTTTCCTTAAGATTATAGGATCAAAATAAAAATCCTGTATATGGATAATGAGAGCCTTTACAATAAAGATTAAAAGGAAACAGCCTTTTCATTTGGAAAAAGGCTGAGCTTTTAAGTTTCATGGTTTTTCTTATAGTTCCTGTATTCCTTTGTTCACTGTTCGAATATGTAAGAGGCATGTTTGGGGATCAAATTCGATGGTTCTTCCACTATTGCCACCAACATCCTCAGCGACTATTGCAATATTTAGGGCTGCAAGCTCCTGTTTCACTGCTTCAACATTCCTTGGGCCAATTCGCATCATATCACTGCCATTAGAAAATTGAAACATTTGTGAACCACCAGCAATTTTTGCCTTCAAGGAATAAGATCGTGCTCCATTTCGAATTAACTGTGCCACAAGATCCTTTACAGCAGTATCCGCATACTTGGCGATATTTAATGTACCTGATTTAGCAAGAGAAGAATCAGGAAGCATGACATGAGCAAGTCCTGCAATTTCTCTTGCTTGATCATAAACAACTACACCCACACAAGATCCTAAACCTGATGTCCTAATCGTATTCGGCGTTTTAACTAAGTTCATATCAGCGATTCCAACTTTAATAATCTCTTTACACTCAATCATTATGAGGGACTCCTAAAGATTTGAAAATGGTTTGAAACGAATTAGGATCTGGAAGCAAAAAGAAATGACCTTTCACATATTCTTTGTTCCTATCTTCATCTTCATTCAATGCCGTATCTATAACAATCGCATAATCGCTAACATGTGACAGTTCAATTAGGCCATAGCTTATAATTGCACCAAACATATCGATACTTAATGCTGGAACAGAAGGGTATAACGATAGATTTGTAAAATCTGATAATGCAGATAAATATGATCCAGAAAGTATGTTACCAAGCTCCTGCAAAGCTGATAAGCCAATTTCATTATATGGAGGAGAGTCCAAGGAAAAGGTATCATCCCCGATCATCTCTTTAATGAAACTTGTTGCCTGTTCAAGGGGCAATACAAAAAACATACTCCCTGGTGCTTCCCCTTCAATTCTTAGAAATACACCAGCAACAGCATTTTCAGCGCCCCCAGCCATATTCATCATTTCATCGAACGAAACGATCCGTACATCAGGAACTTTCATATCAATTTTCTTGTTTAATAATTGTGAAAGTGCTGTCGCCGCATTACCTGCACCAATATTGCCGATTTCTTTTAAAATATCTAGATGCATCGATGAAATTTGCTTAATAAAATTCATATCCTTATCCTTCAAATCCTAATGTGCTAAATTGTTCGGTGTTAAGGATCATTTCTAAATCAATTAAAATCAACAATCGTTTTCCAATTTTAGCAACACCATTAATATATTCAGCTTCTTTAACCCCAACAATTTCTGGAGGAGGTTCGATAGAGCTAGCTGGAATATCAATTACATCATTTGCTAAATCTACAATAAAACCTACTTCAACATCATTAAAAATAACGATGATCACACGAGTACTATCGGTATAATTTTCTTCTTCAAGATCAAACCGGCTTCGAAGATCAATAATTGGTGTAATTACTCCACGAAGATTAATAACACCTTTAATAAACTTTTCAGTTCGGGGCACTCTTGTAATATGTTCGACTTTTTCAATTGATTGGACTTGATTTACTGGGATCGCATATTCTTTATCCTTTAATTGAAAAACAATTAATTTAATATCAGCAGCTAAGGTTTCCGTCATACTTGTTCACCCCTCTAAATTTATCTAGTAAAAAATGCCACACTAGAACGAATACTACTATTTAATTAAAGCATTACAGTCTACGATTAATGCAACCTGGCCATTACCTAAAATGGTTGCTCCAGAGATTGCAAATACATTTGTCAAATAATTTCCTAATGATTTTAGCACAACTTCCTGTTGACCAATAAAGGAGTCGACAACAAGACCCGCCATTTTGTCCCCTTTTCTCACAATAACGACAGAGTAAAACTCATCCTCTTCTTCAAGCACGGGAACTTCAAAAATATCTTTTAGGAATAAAAGCGGCACTACTTTTCCTCTGAAATCTATGACTCTTTGATTGTGCGCATTTAAAATATCTTCTTTCTTAACTATTGCTGTTTCTATAATAGAAGATAATGGAATAGCAAATTTTTCCTCTTGGATTTCAGTAAGCATAACTGAAATAATTGACAATGTCAGTGGGAGTTGAATAGAAAATACTGAGCCTTGTCCAAGTTTTGATTCAATAGATATGGTTCCACCTAATGACTCAATAGTACTCTTTACAACATCTAATCCTACTCCTCGACCAGAAACATCAGAGATTTTTTCTGCGGTAGAAAACCCTGAAGCGAGAATGAGCTCATAAACTTGGCTATCTGACATCGTTGCAGCTACTTGTTCTGTAACAATCCCTTTACTAAGTGCCTTAGCTAAAACCTTATCCCGATTAATACCGGCACCATCATCTTCAATTTCAATAAAGACATGATTACCGCTATGATATGCCTTAAGTACAACAGTACCTTCTTCACTCTTTCCATTTGCCCTTCTCACTTCAGGCGTCTCAACTCCATGGTCTAGAGCATTTCTGATTAAGTGGACAAGTGGATCACCAATTTCGTCAATTACAGTACGATCTAGCTCTGTTTCTGCACCAATAATTTCTAGATCAATTTTCTTATTTAAATCACGTGCTAATTGACGTACCATACGCGGAAAGCGATTAAAGACTGTTTCGACCGGAACCATTCGCATGTTCAGAATAATATTCTGTAAATCACCAGTTACTCTAGACATTCGTTCCACAGTTTCATGCAATTCTTGATTATTCAAGTCACGAGAGATTTGTTCTAGACGTCCGCGGTCGATAACTAATTCTTCAAATAAATTCATTAATATATCTAATCTTTCGATATTCACTCGAATCGTTTTACTGCTTGTTTGTTTAGTAGATGATGCTGATTTTTTATCTTCTTGCTTTTTTGAATCATCTTTATGCTGTATTTCTTCTTTTTCTACAAGCTTAGTATCATTAGAGAGGACTGATTCTATTTCTTCATCATATTGGCGAAGATCACTTAATGAAATCAGATTTACATCTACTTTTTCAACTTCTGAAACCTTCATTAATTTCTTTTGAATATCCTCTTTCATTTCCTTTGATACAATTGTTACTGTGAACTCATGATCAAATTGTTCTTCTTCTAATCGTTCAACTGAAGGATTAGACTTAATCACTTCTCCGATTTTCTCCAAAATTTCAAAGACCATAAAGACTCTTGCAGCCTTTAGAAGACAGTCATCTCTTAAGGCAACTGTTATCTCAAAGGTATCAAAGCCTTGTTCTTTTGATTGTTGAAGAACAGTTAATTCAAATTCATCATACTGGCTTTTTGCTGCTTGTGACGGTTCAGCAACTGCAACTGCAGCAGCAACTTCTAATTGTGCAGCAGCTTGTGCAGGGCTCTCCCCTTTTTCAATTAACAATAATTTTGCAACAACATCGGAAACGTCTCTTTTTCCATCTCCTCCATCAGCTATGGATTGTACCATTGCTTCTAGATCATCGACAGCAAGGAAAACAACATCCAGTATTTCTGGATTAAACTTAATTTTATGGTTACGAATACCATCAAGAACATTTTCCATTTGATGGGTAAGTTTGGCTAAATCTTCGTATCCCATCGTTGCAGACATCCCTTTTAATGTATGAGCTGAACGGAAAATTTCATTAACAATCTTAATATCTTCTGGATTCTTCTCCAATTCAAGAAGCTGTTCATTACATGATTGCAAATGTTCTTTACTTTCTTCAATAAATACCTCTAGATATTGATTCATATCCATTTGGCCCACACCCCTTTAGCATTAAACATATTTCAAAATTGTTTTTGCTATATTCTCAACATCTTGGACTTCGTCCACTAATTTTGTTGCAATCGCAGCTTTAGGCATTCCAAAAACTATGGATGTTGCCTGTGATTCGGCTATTGCGATAACAGAGCCATTATTCTTAAGTGCAACTAAGCCTTTTGAACCATCAGACCCCATTCCAGTCATAATAACAGCCACTTTCATATAATGCTTTATCTCACTAACTGATTCAAACAATACATCCACTGCTGGCCTATGACCATTTCTTGCTTCTGTTTGATCAAGGTTGATCACTATATTTGCTCCTATTTGTTTTGTTCTCATATGGAACCCGCCTGGTGCAATATAGGCAGTTCCCTTTTGAACAACCTCTCCATCGCTAGCTTCTTTAACAGAAATCGAGCAGAGAGTATTCAATCTCGCAGCTAATGACTTTGTAAATCCAGCAGGCATATGCTGAACAATCAGGACGCCTGCATCAAGATTAGCCGGCAACTTAGTAAGAACATTTTGAAGAGCCCTCGGTCCGCCAGTAGAAGTCCCTATACAAATAATCCTTTGAGTCGCATCATTTCGTTTATTTGGATGAATTTTCAATAAAGGAGATGCTTCCTTTAGTTCTATTTTACTATAATTATTATCCTGTGTAGTAGATAAATATTTATCTGTTGCTAATTCAACTAGTTGTTTTCTATTTACCTTACTCGCTGAAATAACTTTACGAATTAAATCTTCCTTGATTTTATGTAAATCAAGCGATATAGCCCCTGAAGGTTTCGCAATAAAATCGATTGCACCATATTGGATAGCTGCAATCGTATTCTCTGTCCCTTCTTTCGTTGTACTTGAAAGCATCACGACTGGAACAGGATGCTGCTTCATAATGATTTTCAATGCCTCCATCCCATTTAAGACGGGCATTTCAACATCCATCGTAATTACATCTGGTTTTAATTCCTTTAGCTTTTTTATTCCATCTTCGCCATTTCTTGCTGTGCCGACCACATTGATTTGTGGATCTTCAGACAGAAAATCCATAATTAGTTTTCTCATAAAGGCCGAATCATCCACTACCAGCACATTAATTTTTTTCATGCTGATCCCTACCTTTCAAAGAGAAATTGCTTAAGTTTTGAAACAAAATGTAGAGTTGTATTTGATGAAGGTTTCGAAGAAAAATGTCTTCGTATATACCTTTCAGTAATCTCCTTCAATGATTTCGAAGCCGCTGCTTTTTCATTATATAAAATAAATGGAATTTGCCTTCTTACCGCTTGCTGTATTACACGATCGTCTGGGACCATTCCTAGACAAGCAGAATCTCTTCCAAGGAAACTTTTTAACACTTTCGAAAGACGTGAAAATGTCTGTTGTCCTTCCTTATCTGATTGAACCCTATTAATCACAAGGTAAAAAGGGATAGTAGAATCCATTAAATGTATATGTTTCATAATAGCATATGCATCCGTCATTGCCGTAGGTTCTGGGGTAGTAATTACAACGATTTCTTGAACAGAGAGGATAAACTTTAATGTCCCATCCGTTATACCAGCACCCATATCAAAAATGACATAATCATATTCTTTTAACAATCCAGATAACTCTTGTATAAACTTGTCCGCAAGCTCCGCATCCAGCCCGACTAAATGTGACAGACCCGATCCACCAGCAATATACTGGAGCCCTTCTGGTCCATTAATAATTGCATCTTTTAAAGAGATAGTTCCCTCAAAAAAGTCCACGATTGAATACTCTGATGTATTCCCCATTAGAATATCAAGGTTCCCCATTCCCATATCCATATCAAATAGAAGCACTTTATTGCCTTTTTGTGCCAGTGAAATGGAAAAGCTAAGGGAAAAGTTTGACTTCCCAACGCCACCTTTACCACTAACAACAGCTAAAGTTTTCGGGGTCTTGCTCTCTTCGGAAACTTTAAGTTTTAATCTTAATTCTTCAGCTTGATCTTTCATGTTATTCAACCCCAATAATCGTTTTTGCTATTATATTCGGGTTCATGGCGAGCATATCATCTGGAACATTTTGACCATTAGTCATGTAGGCAACACCCTTGCTGTATTTATTGACCATGTTTAACATTGCCCCATAGCTTGAAGTTTCATCAGCTTTAGTAAAGATGAATTTATCAATTTCAATGATTGAAAACTGATTATATATGTCTTCCATATCCCGCTGCTTAGCAGTTAAGGAAAGAACTAAATAGGTCTCAATGTCATTATCAAAATCAATTACTTGCTTTAAATCCTCAACGTATTGTTTATTTCTAAAGTTTCTTCCAGCTGTATCGATTAGTATAAGATCATAATTTATAAAAGTCTGTGTTGCTTTTCTAAAGTCATCAATCGTATAGCAAACTTCCATCGGGACATTTAATATTTTTGCATATGTCTTTAATTGATCAATTGCTGCTATTCGATAAGTGTCTGTCGTAATAAATGCAACTTTTTTCTTATGTGTAATGACACAATCTGCTGCAATTTTAGCTAGTGTTGTCGTTTTTCCTACACCAGTAGGGCCAACAACATTAATATACTTCTTCGAAAAAGAGATTCCCCCAAATGGAATATCTTTCATCTTTTTCGTTATATCATTCTCTAACCAAGAATAGACCTCATCTATTGAAGCATTTGCACCATCAACATACCACTTTTCTAGAAGCCCATTTAAAATGGATTCTTGAATGATTAAGTCTACTTCTTGATCCAGCAATAGCTGCTGCATTATTTGTATAGGTGCTGGATATGCAGGAGCTGTTCCAGCATGTCCTACAGGCATTTTTTTCAAAATTGATTTCAACTCATTTATTTCCTTAATAAGTTCACCCGAAGGCTTTTGCACTACAGGGTTTATATTCTGGAGAATTTGCTTCTCCTTCAATTTGTTTTGTTCTACTTCTGGTGGTTTGACTTGCTTTTGCTTAATTGTCGGTATTTGCTGACGTTTCGATTGTTGATCAACAGCAGCAATCACTTCAATACTCCTCTTTTTAAAAAAACCTAAAAATCCGCCTGTCTGTACTTCTTTTGAATTTAAAATAACCGCATCGCTGCCAAGCTCGGCACGAATTTGCTTCATCGCTTCTGCCATATTTGGAGCCGTATACTTTTTCACCTTCAATCTACAGTCACCACCCCAACACTCTGTACTTCAACATTTGCCTCAAGCTCGTTATAAGATAAGATCGGTATTTGTGAGAAATAACGCTCTGTTAATTGTCGGACATACATCCTGACAGCTGGAGAACATAGAACAATCGGTGTTTGTTCTATAAGTGATAATTGTTCCACTTGTGATGCAATGGACTCCAGTATTCCTTGTGAAACGGTCGGATCAATCGATAAATAATTGCCATGCTCTGTCTGCTGAATACCCTCAGCAATTATCTTCTCTACTCTACCTGAAAGTGTTACAACTTTTAGGGAATCACCGCTTTGAGAAAATTGATTTGTTATTTGACGTGCTAATGCCTGACGAACATACTCTGTCAGTAAATCTGTGTCACTTGTTACTTTACCAAAATCAGCTAATGTTTCAAAAATAATCGGCAAATTTCGAACAGATACGTTTTCTCTCAAAAGCTTTGCAAGGACCTTTTGCACTTCTCCAACTGATAGAGGATTAGGTGTAACCTCTTCTACTAAGATTGGATAGCTTTCATTCAAATGGTCAATCAGCTGCTTCGTTTCTTGGCGCCCCAATAGCTCGTGAGCATTGCCTTTAATCACCTCAGTGATATGCGTAGATACGACTGAAGGAGGATCCACGACAGTGTATCCAAATATTTCGGCCTGTTCTTTCATATGCTCTGTTATCCATTTTGCTGGAAGGCCAAAAGATGGTTCAACTGTATCAATTCCTTCAATGGAGTCATCCTCAATCCCAGGGCTCATCGCCAAATAGTGATCAAGTAGGAGCTCCCCTCGCGCCATTTCATTTCCTTTAATTTTCAGTCGATACTCATTCGGTTGAAGCTGGATATTATCTCGAATCCTTACAACAGGAATAACAAGACCAAGCTCAATTGCTAGCTGTCGCCTTATCATAACAATCCGGTCAAGAAGATCTCCCCCTTGATTAGCATCTGCCAGTGGAATGAGCCCATACCCAAATTCAAATTCAATTGGATCAACATTTAATAAACTAACAACACTTTCTGGACTTTTCATTTCTCCAGTTTCCATTTCCTCTTCTAGTTCCTGTAACTGTTCTTTATTTGGCTCTGGTGTTCGAGAAATCATATAACCGCCAAAACAAAGCAATGCACCAATTGGTAACGTAAGGAGATCGCTTATTGGTGTAAATAGACCGAGAAGAATGATTGTTCCTCCAGTTACATATAACATTTTTGGAAAGGCAAATAATTGTGAAGTGATGTCAGAGCCAAGATTTCCGTCAGATGCAGCCCTTGTAACAACAATACCTGTAGCAGTAGAGATGAGCAATGCGGGAATCTGACTCACAAGGCCATCACCAACAGACAAAAGTGAAAAGTGTGTAGCAGCATCAGCAAATGATAATCCTAACTGCATCATTCCAATAACTATTCCAAAGATTAAATTGATGAGGACGATAATGATACCTGCAATGGCATCCCCTTTAACAAATTTACTTGCACCATCCATTGAACCATAGAAATCCGCTTCTCTACTTACCTTTTCACGACGCTCTCGCGCTTGCTGCTCGGAAATCATACCTGCATTTAAATCTGCATCAATACTCATCTGTTTTCCTGGCATCGCATCAAGCGTAAATCTTGCGGCCACCTCTGAAACACGTTCCGCACCTTTTGTGATAACAATAAACTGAATAATAATAAGAATTAAAAATACAACCAGCCCAACAACGATATTACCGCCGACTACGAAGGTACCAAATGTATGAACAACTCCACCTGCATCGCCAGTTGAAAGGATAGAACGAGTTGTAGAAACATTCAAACCCAATCTGAATAACGTCAATAGCAATAATAAAGATGGAAAAATTGAAAATTCAAGCGGCTCACTCATATTCATCGTCGTCAATAAGACAAGGAGAGCCAATGTGATATTAATAAGAATTAATATACTTAGCAGCCAGGTTGGAAATGGGATAATTAACATTGCTACTATTAAGATTACACTTACCAAAACCGATAAGTCTCTTATCGACATATATTTCCACTCCTATTAGAAAAGCGCCTTCCGAACAAGCAAAACTAGCTTGCGCTAGACAACTATTAAACTTCGATGCAATTAGATTTTCCTTTTAGTCCTGTAAACATAGGCAAGTATTTCAGCAACAGCTTTAAAGAACTCTTCTGGGATTGCGTCACCTATTTCTGCCTGACTATATAAAGCTCTCGCAAGAGGCCTATTTTCAACTGTTATGATATCTTTTTCTTTCGCAATTAATTTTATCTTTTGAGCTACAAAATCTACTCCTTTAGCAACGACATATGGAGCATCAGATTTTGCTTCATCATATTTTAATGCAACAGCATAATGAGTTGGATTCGTAATAACAACATCTGCATTTGGAACCTCTTGCATCATCCGGCTCATTGCCATTTCACGTTGTTTTTGCTTTATTTTAGATTTAATAAGGGGATCCCCTTCAATATTTTTGTATTCATCTTTGATATCCTGTTTTGACATTCGGATATTTTTTTCAAAATCATATTTTTGATATAAATAATCTAACAATGACAGAAATAATAGCGCACCTGCGGCAAATAAGCCCATCTGAACGGTCAAGTTCCCAATCGTAACCAATGCTGCCCCAACAGGCTTTTGCGACAAAATAAGGATTTCATCAATTCTATTCCATAAAACTGTGAATGTAACAAAGCCTACAAAGCCAATTTTTAACATTGATTTAAGTAATTCAACAATTGCTCTAACGGAAAAAATCCGTTTAAATCCTTTTATTGGATCAAGTTTATCAAGCTTGGGCTGAATTGCCTCTGTCGAAAATAAAAATCCAACTTGCATATAATTTGAAGCAACACCAGCTAACATAGCTACTAGCATAATTGGACCTAGAAGCAAAACAAGCTCCTTTAAAATGACAAGAAATATCGTATGAATATTCGTTTCAGTAAGCTCTGTCAGCATAAGATCTTGAAAGCTGTATTTCATAATATAAATAATAATATCTTTTATATAGGAACCTGCGAAAATAAAAAATAGAAAGACTGCTAACAAAACAATCGCAGTGTTTACATCTTGGCTTTTAGCAACCTGTCCTTTTTTCCGGGAATCCTGTCGTTTCTTTGGTGTTGCTTTCTCTGTTTTTTCACCTGCAAAAAGCTGTAAGTCTAAAGTTACTAATTGTTTCATTCGTTACGCTCCCCCAATTAAGTCCATGAGTCCACGCATCGTGATTAACATTGTCTCAAACAATTGAGAAATGACGAGCATCATGATACTCATTACAGCGATAAGCACTAGAAAACTCACTCCTATTTTCAATGGAAGCCCGACAACAAAGACATTGAGCTGAGGAACCGTTCTTGCAACAATTCCTAAAGCAATATCAACCATAAACAAACTTCCCACGACAGGAATAGACATTTGAAAAGCGATGACAAACATAGAATTGAAAGCTTTAATTACGTATTCAATCATATTTTCGTTACCAAACGATATCCATGGCTGATCTAATGGAATAAACTGATAGCTATAAAATACACCATCAAGCATTAAATGATGACCATTTACTGTCAGTAAGAAAAATAGTCCAATTGTATATAAATATTGACCCATAAGCGGACTTTGCGCACCTGTTTGCGGGTCAATGACATTCGCAATCGCAAACCCCATTTGAAAGTCGATAAAGCCGCCAGCAATTTGTATAGCAGATAATATCAGATAAGCAATAAACCCAATCATTAAACCAACAAGCGCTTCTTTGATAATTAATAAGTAATACGTTTGATCAATTTCAAAAGATGGAATATCCATTGTAAAAATCATTGTCAACGCCATGAAAAAGCCTAAGCCAATTTTCGCAACAGTTGGAATGGAGCGATATGAAAAAAGGGGCATCATCAGAAAAAAAGATGTTACCCTCACGAATACTAGTAAAAATGCTGGAAAAGCGGGTATTAAGTCTACCATATCATCAACCCACAAACCTCGTTAAGTTTGAAAAAATTTCATCAGCATATGAAAGCATATGGCTAAGCATCCAAGGTCCAAAAAAAACGATGCCGACTAAAACAGCGACGATTTTTGGAATGAAGGCTAATGTTTGTTCTTGAATCTGTGTTGTAGCCTGAAAGATACTTACGATTAAACCAACAACGAGTGCCAGCAGCAATAACGGGCCACAAATCATTAAGACTGTAATAATGCCACGTTCTGCGATTGAAATAACTGTTTCAGGAGTCATTTTGTACATTCACCTGCTTAAAAGCTTTGTAAAAGAGATTTAACTACTAAGTACCAGCCATCAACAAGGACAAAAAGCAATATTTTAAATGGCAGTGATATCATAACTGGAGGGAGCATCATCATCCCCATTGACATTAAAATACTGGCAACAACCATATCGATTACTAGAAAAGGAATAAAAATCATAAATCCAATTTGAAAAGCGGTCTTTATTTCACTAATAGCAAAAGCTGGTACAAGTGCTGTCAATGGAATATCTTCAATTGATTTGGGACGTTCCGCTTTAGAATATTCGAGAAACAAAGCTAAATCCTTTTGTCTTGTATTTGCACTCATAAATGATTTAAAAGGGACTGAAGCCTTTTCATACGCCTCTTCAAGATTAATTTCCTCATTGAATAGTGGTGTAAGTGCTTCTTCATTTACCTGTTGAAAGGTTGGAGCCATAATAAAAAATGTTAAAAATAAAGATAATCCAATTAATACCTGATTCGGAGGCATTTGCTGAGTAGCAAGCGCCGTTCTGACAAAGGAGAGAACAATAATAATTCTTGTAAAACAAGTCATTAAGATAAGTATGCTTGGTGCTAATGATAAAACAGTCAGCATTAAAACTAATTTAACGGAAGTTGAGACATTTTCAGGCGAACTGTTATTAAAAAACTCCATAAATTCATTCATTGCTCGTCTGACCCTTTCTTCTCCATCTCATCAAATAATTTCTTTCTGCCTGTAGTAATATCGTCTAGCTGCTCTTTAAGCAATGACTGAAAATGGTTCCCTTTATTTCCACTTGTATGAACATTCTTTCTTCTTTGTAGTACCCTTGTCACAATATCGCTTGGCTGAACAAGCTGTTCCATTTTATCATTGTACTCTGAAATAATTTGATTACGTTCCTCAGAATCATTAATTTCTGTTAACAGCTGGATGTTCTCCCCAACACCTACGACCAAAACCCGGTTGCCAACCTTAATAAGTTGCACTGAACGATTTGTACCAAGTGCAGTACCACCCAAATTTTCAACTAAATTGCTGCTTTTAAACATTTTACTTTTCTTATTTATGAACTTAAGTAAGAAATACAGCAAAGCAACAACAAAAATGGTCGCAAAGATCATTTTAATAAAATCCCATGCATTAATACCTACATTTGCTGCTATTTCATCCTTACTTTGTTCTTCCTGTTTCTGAGGCTGTTCTTCACCATTACCGTCAGAATCTTCTTCTAACCAATCCGTTACACTATTGTTCAATTGCTCCGCATAGGCTGATGTTCCTAAGCCTTGCAGAGCAACACATATTAGAAGTAGCAAAAGAAAAGACCGTTTTACATATTGCACTATACTGCACCCTCTAATCAATCATTTATTATCCCAAAGTCTTCGAGATTGCTTCGATGACACGGTCAGCCTGGAATGGCTTAACAATAAAATCCTTCGCACCTGCTTGAATGGCATCAATTACCATTGCCTGCTGTCCCATTGCTGAACACATAATTACTTTTGCATTTGGATTGATCTTCTTAATTTCTTTTAAAGCTGTAATCCCATCCATCTCAGGCATTGTAATATCCATTGTCACTAAATCTGGTTGTGATTCTTTATACTTCTCCACGGCTTGAGCACCATCAGCAGCTTCCCCAACTACTTCAAATCCGTTTTTTGTCAAAATATCTTTAATCATCATTCTCATAAAAGCTGCATCATCTACAATCAAAATTTTCTGTGCCATTTCTCCTTAACCCCCATGCATTATCTAAGTTTTTTTATTCGATCACTTTGACTGATAATATCCGTTACACGCACACCGAAGTTCTCATCGATGACAACAACTTCACCTTGTGCAATAAGACGGTTATTGACAAGAATATCAACTGGTTCACCAGCAAGTTTATCAAGTTCAATGATTGATCCCGCTGAAAGCTCAAGTATTTCCTTAACAGAGCGCTTTGTTCGACCAAGTTCAACTGTAACCTGTAATGGTATATCAAGAAGCATATTTAAGTTCTTTGATTCAGATTGCTGAAGTTGATATGGTTCAAAGCTTGAAAATACTGCCGGCTGCACATTCGCTTGCGTCCCTTCCGGGTATGCTGCTCCAAAATGCTGTGGCCCACTCTGATGACTTGTGTGTTGGTATGCCTGCTGATAGCTTTGTGCAGGCTGCTGATAGCCACCTTGTGGAAAAACTTCTTCCCTCTGTTGTACAGGAGGCTGATTGTACCCATATTCTTGTTGCTGCGGTTGCTTCTCAAACGAAGCCTCAGAATATGAAGGTGAAGACATTTTTTCTTCTGCTTTTACTGGCTCCACCACTTCACCAGCACCAGGATTTAATAATTCTTCAACTAGACTTTTAGCAAATTGATGCGGCAATAGCTGCATAATATTTGAATCAATTAAATCACCGATTTTCAAACGGAAGGATATTTTCACTAACATATCTTCAACTGGAATTATATCAGTTCCTTCACCATGCTGTACATCTAGCATGTCAATAGACGGAGGAGAAATATCAACCCTCTTACTAAAAATTGTTGACATGGATGTGGCAGCTGATCCCATCATTTGATTCATAGCTTCCTGGACAGCACTTAACTGAATTTCCCCCATCAGGTCGGATGGATTTCTGCCGTCTCCTCCAAGCATTAAATCAGCAATAATGGCAGCATCCTCTTGTTTAATGACTAATAAATTACTGCCTGAAAAACCCTCTGTATAGCTCACCTGTATAGCTACATACGGATGTGGGAATTCCTCTTGTAATTTCTTTTGTGAGATAACAGATACTGTTGGTGTTGTTATATCCACTTTTTGATTTAGCAAGGTGGACAATGCTGTAGCCGAGCTGCCAAATGAAATATTACCTATTTCACCTAGTGCATCCTGCTCCATAGCTGATAGATAATCTTCAACACTAAAGGAATCGTCAAATGCATCCTCAGTTTCCTCATCATCTGACCCGCGCAATAGAGCATCTATTTCATCTTGTGAAAGCATATCACCGCTCATCATCGTCGTCTCCCCCTTTCACAATATCTAATACTTGAATGGCAAGTTTTTTGTTTACTTTCCCTGGTTGTCCAATGAATTTCGGGATATCGCCAACCTTAATAATGAGCGGTTGATCAATTTGTTTAGTCAGTTCAATGACATCCCCGATATCTAGCATTAAGAAGTCTTGGATGCTTATCTCAGAATTCCCAAGTTCGCTGACAATTGGTACTTCAGCCTTATGAATGTGTTTTTCTAATTGCACTAATTCTTCAGGTGCTCTTTCTTTTTTATCAGTCTGCATCCAGTAATGGACCGAAAGTTTTGGAATAATCGGCTCGAGAACAACATGTGGAATACATATATTTATCATCCCGCTTGTTTCTCCAATTGTAGTATTTAATGAGATAACAACCACCGTTTCATTCGGAGAAACCATTTGTAAAAATTGAGGATTCACTTCAAAATCCATCAATTGTGGATCTATTTCGACGATCGTACTCCACGCATCCTGATAATTTTCGAATGCCCGCTCAAAAGTATTCGACATGATTTTTGTTTCGATTTCTGTTAAATTCTCAACATTATTTACACTTGTACCTTTCCCGCCCATCATTCGATCCATTAATGAATATGCGATGTTTGGGTTGACCTCCATTAGAATTCTACCATCTAAAGGCAGTACTTCAAATACATTTAATATGGTCATTTTTGGTATTGAACGAATAAACTCTTCATAAGGTATTTGATCGGCTGAAGCAACGGTGATTTGTACATATGTTCTCAGTTGTGCTGAGAAAAATGTTGTCAGGAGCCGTGCAAAATTTTCATGAATCCTTGTCAAACTTCTTATTTGATCTTTTGAAAAACGAAGGGCCCTTTTGAAATCATAAACTCTAACCTTCTTCTCCGTTTGTTCTTTCTTAAGCTCGTCCGCATCCATCTCACCTGTAGATATGGCAGACAAAAGGGCATCTATTTCATTCTGTGATAATACTTCTCCAGACATGAATCCTCACCTCCAGTTTAGAACTTCGACTATTTCAAGATAATGTAGTTTTTTATTGGAGGAGAGATTCAGTGATAAAGACCTCTTCTACCTTGCCTTTTTGCATGAGGCCATTTATTTTTTCCTTTAAAGCCTCTTTAATCTTCGTTTGTCCTTCTTTTCCTTGAATTTCTTCTGCTGTCATTTCAGATAACTCTTGAATAATAATGTCCTTCACTTGAAAATCTCTTTTCTCTAATTCTTCTTTTGCTTTTTTGTTATCTGTTTGAATCTTAAAAGAAATACGAATAAAATCATTGCTGGCTAAATTTGTTGTTATTTGAGGCACATCAACAGATGCTTTTAATACTTCATCAATGGATGGCTCTTTTGGACCAGAATTATCATTAAGCTGCTTGACAACAATAACTGCAACAGCACCAACTAGGGTAATGGCAACAAGCATAATTATCATAATCATTACAAGCTTATTATTTTTCATTTTCATCATCCCCCATATGCTGCTGTCCTAGAAGGCTTACAGATTGATAGAAATCTCTTATTTGCTGAACAACAACTTCCTCAGGTTCTTTCACTACATATTTCCGTCCATTCGTTAGCATAATCGTTGTGTCAGGGAAAGATTCTACCGTTTCGATATATATTGCATTTATCATAAATGATTTGCCATTCAAACGCGTTACCTTAATCACTGTAATGTTCAGGATTGAAGACATTGCTTCAATCCTGTCCCTCCCTTAACCTATCGTTTTAAGTTAACTAATTCCTGCAGGATTTCGTCAGATGTTGTAATAATACGAGTATTTGCTTGGAAACCACGTTGAGCTGTAATCATTTCTGTGAATTCTTCAGAAAGGTCGACGTTTGACATTTCTAATGCACCAGAAGCGATTGAGCCTCGACCACTCCCAGGTATATTAATATTTGCTGTTCCTGAATTAATTGTTTCTTGGAATAAATTATTCCCAGCCTTCATTAGACCAGATGTGTTACTAAATTTTGCAAGAGCGATTGTACCAAGACTTCTTATTTGACCATTTGAATATACACCATTGACTTCGCCAGTTGGTCCGATATTAAAGCTTTCTAATTTCCCTGACAAATTCCCATTCGGATTTACTTGAGCTGTTACAGAATCTCCTTCTTGCTTCAGATTATCTATATTTAGAGTTACAGTTTCTTCTCCATCTACCAGATCAAGCTCAGTTAAATCTAACTCAGCAGCTGTAAACGAAGGTGCAGTATACTCTAAATCAATTGGATCCGCAATTTTAGGAGGAGTTACTTTTTGGTTAGTAAATTGGATTGTCCAGCCGTCTCCAGTATCATTTACTAAATATTGATAATCTAAGGTATGTTCAATCCCTTTCTTATCAACGACTTTCATCTGTTGTACCTCACTGCCTGACCCAAGTGGTAATGTAGTTGGATCAGGTAAATTACCTTCCAATTTCATTTCATTTGTTGCTAATGCAGGTAGAGAAGCATTTACATTCACTACTATATCTTCTAGAACACCATTCCTATAGGCCTGTACTTTAAGTCCATTCGCAGTTACCAGTGTCCCATTATCATCGACATAGAAATTACCTGCTCTAGAGTATAAGTTTTGATCACCTTGTTTTACAACAAAGTACCCATCTCCATCTATTCCTAAATCAAGTGAGCGACCAGTCGTTTGTAAACTAGAGCTAGTATGAATAGTATCGATGGAGGCTAAAGTAGAGCCAAGCCCAACTTGCACCGGGTTAGTTCCTCCGCGACTATCAGTTGCTGCACTGGCCCCAGCAACCATTTGGTTCATAGTGTCCTTAAAAGTGACGCGACCCTTTTTAAAACCAAAAGTATTGACGTTAGCGATATTATTTCCAATTACGTCTAACTTTGTTTGGAAGTTTTTCATTCCGCTTATTCCTGAGTACATTGAACGTAGCATTTATTACTGCCCCTTTCATATTGGCTGCTTCAATCATTCCGCAAGCCTCAGCTTCCTTTTACAGGTCCAGCTGTTGATTATTGATCCAATATAATTGTGCCATTAATATTCGTAAATATTTGTGTTCGGGCTTCTTCCCGATCCATTGCCGTGATCACTGTATTGTTTTTTGCACTGATAATGAGTGCTGCATCTTTTAGCAATACGAGTGATTCTTTTACACCCTTATTTTTTGCTTCTTGAACTTTTTCTTCAATCTGATTCCAGCGCGCTTCGTTAATATGTATACCTCTTTGAAGTAGACGCTCCTTGGCGTGCTTGCTCACAGTTAATTGACTGTCTGACTGTAATGCTGTTTGTAAGTGAACAGAGAATTTATTGTTGTGTTGAAGTTCTCGATTGACCGATGTTGTTTTGGGTTTACTAACGGCCTTTGATTGAATCGGATGAAACATCATTTTATCCATCCAATCACTTCCTTGAATTATTCAATTTTTGTTATTTGTGAAGAGGTGATCGTCGTTCCGCCCTCTAATTGAAACACTGTTTTCCCATCTTTAAATGATACAGACTCAACCATTGCAGATTTTTCTTCCTTATTTTCACCTAGGAAGGTAACTTTCTTTCCAATCATCATACTTGCTTGGACCATCGCATTTTCTTTCGAGGTCTCATTAATCTGAGAAATATTAGCGGGTTCTAGCTTTGTTCCGTCATCAAGGATGAATATAACACTATTATCTTTAAATTGAACCGAAGCAACTCGACCACTACCTTCTTCAATAACAGGCTCCTTACCCGATTCTGATGCAGTCAGCTTATGCCAAGTAACATCTTTTCCGACAAATTGGTTATAAGCAATAATCTGACTCTGTTCTTGCACCTTTACAAAGCTTTCCATCGTCTTACCCATATTAGTAATTTGTTCTAGTGTGGAAAAGGTGGCCATTTGGGCAATAAAGTCTTTATCCTGCATTGGATTCGTTGGATCTTGGTTTTGAAGCTGAACCATTAATATTTTTAGAAAATCATCTTTCCCTAAAATATCTGATCCTGTTTTTCGCTGCTTCTGTTGATAGTCAGATAGCAATAACGAAGAATCGATTGTATTCGTCATGTTTTATCACACCTAAGCTTCAGTATTTAGAAGTGCTTCTTCAAACGAGTGGGTAAAATCATCATTTGAATGCTGTTCCTTTTGTTCTTCTCTTTGCTGTTGTCTTTCCTGTCCTTGCTGCTGCTCACGATTGAAAGTACGTTCTTGTCCAGTAAATTGTTGTGAAATTTCTACTCTTTCAATTTGGATATTTTGCGAACTAAACGCTTGCTTCAAGCCATTTAGCTGCGATTCCATCATATCTTTTGCAACAGAGGTAGATGTTAAGATTCTTGCGATAAGCATAGAGTCTTTTTGAATCAATTCAACTCTAAGCGCTCCCAGATGTTCAGGGTTTAACTTGATGAATAACTTTTGTGTTCCACCGTTAGTCAAAAATTTACTTCTAGCAAGGATTGATTCGAATTGTTCAATCAGCTGTTCTGCCGAGACAGGTCTCTGCGAATTTGTCATCAATGTTAATTGCTCGGGCTTTGATAATTGCTGAAATTGAATCAATCCCGGATTTACACTATCAGTTTTATTCAATAATTTAGCCATATTTTCAGTACTTGTTTCAGCAGGAGGAATTGAATTAGTCCCTTTCATCTCCTGAACAAGATTACGAAACGTTCTCTGTAAAAACTCATCTCGATTAGCAGACGTTTGTCCATTTAACTTCAATTCAAGCTTCTCATTCATACTTTTTATGAACTCTTTTAATCTAGTTTCATTTCCATATGAATCCTGATGTGCTGATAATAGATCAAAAAGCTTTAAAGCCTTCATTGCTTGTCCAAAATCTTTATCAGATGCGACTTTAGCATTCTGATTCTGGAGCTGAAACGAAATGGCATGTATTAAAGAAAGTATTGCTTCAGAAGGAGTTACCTCTTGAGGGTTCTCTGACTCGATCGGTGTTTCCTTTTCCATTGCATTCCCATCAATTGATGTCAATTTATTATAAAAACTGCTTAATAATTGAAGGAGTTCTTCAGAAGACAAATTTAATTGTTCTTCAATGATATTAATCATATCCTCTTCACTTTGAAATGCTATTTTCCCTAATATTTCAAGGCCATCTTCAAGTTCAAGAATGTCATTCATCTGCAAAAATTGAACAAGTCCTGCAAGTTCTTCTTCAGTTAATTCATTCCCTTCATCCGTCACCGGACTACTGCCAATAGATTCTGAAGTACCGGACATTAAATTAGTAAACAGCGATGAAAAACCATTGGCACTTTTCCCAGAAGCTGATGATTTTAATTCTGAAGAAACAAGTGTATTAATCGATCCTAGGCTGCTTATATCCATTTTTTCACCCCCTTTCAAATAATCTCTTACTATTCGCTTTCTTCAATATCCGCGGTCAAAAGCTCCGTATATTTGGCCGCATCCTCAGGATCCATTTTTTCCATGATTTCAGCAAGTGTATCCGATTTAATATTTGATAATATTTGTAACGCTTCTGTTTCACTCATTTGCGATAGAATCGGCGCTGCCTTCTTTGCTGATATAGTTTCATAAGTTTTAACAATATCCTTAAAGGCCCGTTTGTTTTCCTCTTTCATCGCTGTTAATTCTTCAATTTCCTCTTTTAAACGTTCTTTTTCTAATTCTGCTCTTGAAATTTCCTGATCTTTACTATCTAATTGTGTTTCTAACTGGATTACTTTTGCTTCACGATCACTTATTTCTGCCTCAAGCTCAATCATTTTCGTTTCAAGTTCCTCTACTGATTTAGACTCCTCTTTTGTAAAAGCAGAAGAGACAAATGGGATCTTTTGGCCATATTCTTTTGTAAGCTCAAAGACATTGTAACCAAGATAGGTCATAGCAATGAGGGTGACCGTTATGGCAGCTAACAGCGGAATAAGGACAATATATATGAAGCTTTGAAACTTTGATGTTTTTTTCGACTCAATTTCTTCTGCGACTTTGTCCACGTTACCACCTAACTTCCCCGACTCATATATTGCTGGATCGAGATATCATCCATTTGTTTACCTTCAAGTTGTTTCAAATTTTCAGCGAAATTCGTGAGATCTTTTTCTTTTATTTTTTCATATTTCTTTACTTCGATATTTTTTTCCATCAGTTTTTCTTGATAGAAATTCATATGATTTCTTGCATTAACAACAATTTGTTGATAATGATTGATTGTTTTTTCTAGGTTAAGTATAAAATGTTGGTGATGTCTAATTTCTTGGACTGATAATCCATTTACTAGCTTAGAAGATTGATAACTTTCAAGATCTTCCTTCTTTTTTAAAAATCCATACAGTTTTTCGGCTGCCTCTTCAAACTTTTTTACTGCTTGGTTGTAAATATTAAGAGCTTCATCCTTTTCTCTTTCTTTTATCGTAAGGATTTTTTCAAATTTATATTGGAATTGCATGAAAGCTACTCTCCTTTCCCTACAAGATTATATAATTGCTGAATACTTTCTTGAAACGAGAGTTTTTCATGTGTTCCCTGTTTTAAAAATGAAATAATCGAAGGATATAGCCGGATAGCTTCATCAATTTCCATCGAAGAGCCTTTTTTATATGCACCAATATTAATTAAATCCTCAGCATTCATATACGTACTCAATACTTCACGCAGCTTCTCGGCAGCCTTCACATGGCTGGTTTCTACAATATTATTCATAACCCGGCTTACACTTTTCAACACGTTCACTGCTGGGTATTGACCTTTGTTTGCTAGCGCTCGATCGAGAACAAAGTGACCATCCAAAATTCCCCGGACCGTATCTGCAATAGGTTCATTCATGTCATCACCATCTACCAACACCGTGTATATAGCTGTAATCGATCCTTGTTCATTCGTGCCCGTTCTTTCTAAAAGCTTAGGCAAAATCGCAAAAACTGATGGTGTATACCCCTTAGTGGTAGGGGGTTCTCCGATAGCTAGTCCAACTTCTCTCTGAGCCATCGCTACCCGTGTGACAGAATCCATCATCATCATGACGTTTAAACCTTTGTCTCGAAAATATTCGGCAATAGCCGTTGCTGTAAAAGCTCCTTTAATTCTCATTAATGCAGGTTGATCAGAAGTAGCAACAATCACGATAGAACGACTTAATCCTTCAGGGCCAAGATCCTTTTCGATAAATTCCCGCACTTCCCTGCCACGCTCACCAATAAGGGCGATTACATTCAAATCAGCCGTTGTATTCCTTGCTATCATTCCAAGTAAGGTACTCTTACCGACTCCACTTCCAGCGAAAATTCCGACCCGCTGCCCAGTACCTACTGTCAAAAGACTATCAATCATTCGAACTCCAACATCAATTGGAGCAGAAATAGGCGGTCTTTGCAGCGGGTTTGGTGGTGCCTGTTCAGTAGGGACAGTTGAGAGCCCTTTTGGTAATGGGGACCCATCCAAAGGCTGGCCGATCGAGTCAATGACAGACCCTATTAACTGTGTACCCACCTTAATCTCTAAGGGCTTAGATGTAGCTTCTACCAGGCTGCCTGGTGAAATATCATTTATAGTTGTGTAGGGCATTAATATAACGTTTTCATCATTAAAGCCTACTACTTCTGCCATAATTATCCGTTTCCGCTTATGTCCAACATGTATATAGCAAAGGTCCCCAATTGAACTTTCTGGACCTTGGGATTCAATCATTAATCCTACTACCCTTTTTACTCGACCGTAACGTTTAAAAGTATCAAGCTGGTCAATCTGTTCCATTAAATCAGCAAGATTCATTAACACTCACCCTCTAGCATTTCAATAAGCTTCTGTTTAACCTCTTCAAGCTGGCTATCAATGCTAGCGTCAATTCGTCCATTAGCAGATTCAATGATACAGCTTGACTCCGATAGATCATCATTTGGATAAATGTAGAAATCAACATCTTTTGGAAACAGCATCATCATTTCTTCCTTGTTTGTAAGCAGGAGTTCATAGTAGACAGGATGAACATGAATCTGTATTTCACCTTTATCTCGAGATTCTTTCAATGCACGTTTAACGATAGATAAGAATTCTTCCTCATTATCTTGCAACCTCTTGCCAAGGATCTTTCCAGCAACTTTTAATCCTAGTTCTAGAATCACTCCTTCAGAGGAATCTACCTGCATACGATAATCCTTTTTAGCTAACTCTACTACCTTTACAGCAGATTGGATCACTTCATGGTACTCTAAGTATCCCTGCTGTCTTCCCTCTTCTATCCCCTGTGAAAAACCAGCTTGGCGGGATTGCTCAGCTATTGCTACTTTTTCAGCTTCAAATGCCCGTCTCTCTTCTTCCAATTTTCTGCGGATAATATCTGCTTCTTGCTGAGCTTCATTTAAAATCATTTCAGCCTGTAATTGTGCATCACTGATCATACTTTTTATATGAGTATCTGTCTCAGCTGAAGTAGATACTTGTTCTTCTTCTTGACTTATGTGTTCAAGAATCTTAATCGAAATAACCTTTTTTTCATTTTGGACGGGAGGAGCCCACAACGGTCCTTTAATTAATCTAGACAATAATATCATCCCCTCCGCCTCGAGCGACGACGATTTCTCCCGCCTCCTCTAAACGACGGATAATCGCAACAATTCTCGATTGTGCCTCTTCAACATCACGAAGTCTAACAGGTCCCATAAATTCCATTTCTTCCTTAAAGGTTTCAGCCATCCGTGATGACATATTCTTAAATAGAATATCTTTCACTTCATCGCTAGATACTTTAAGCGAAAGCATGAGGTCCTCGCTCTCACAATCCCGAATAACCCTTTGGATTGCACGACTATCAAGCGTAACAATATCTTCAAATACAAACATTCTTTTCTTAATTTCTTCAGCTAGTTCTGGATCTTGAATCTCAAGCGCATCCAATATGGTTCGTTCTGTTGATCGATCAACTCCATTTAGAACGTCAACAACAGCTTCAATTCCACCTGTTTGTGTATAATCCTGTGTAACAGTTGCTGAAAGCTTTCTTTCCAGTATTTGCTCCACTTCATTAATAATTTCTGGGGAAGTACTATCCATCACAGCGATCCTTCGTGCTATATCAGCCTGCATTTCCTGTGGAAGCTCTGATAATATCTGACCAGCTTGTGCAGCATCCAAATAAGATAATATTAATGAAATTGTTTGCGGATGCTCATTTTGAATAAAGTTTAATATTTGTGCTGGATCCGCTTTTCTAGCAAAATCAAATGGCCTTACCTGCAAGGAAGAAGTCAAACGATTAATGATAATCGCGGCCTGTTCATTTCCTAATGCTTTTTCCAGAACGGTTTTTGCATAACCAATCCCACCTTGAGAAATATAATCCTGTGCTAAGGCAATATTATGAAATTCCTCAAGAATTTCCTCTTTTGCGAAAGATTCAACTTTCCTCACACCAGAAATTTCTAAAGTAAGTTTTTCAATTTCTTCTTCACTTAGATGTTTATACACAGAAGATGCTACATCTGGACCAAGGGAAATTAAAAGTATAGCTGCTTTTTGCTTACCAGTTAGTTCTTTTTGATCTCTTTTTGCCACTATTCATTCCCCCTAATCTTCAGCAATCCATGTACGTAAGAGCTTTGCAAAGTCTTCCGGTTTTTCCTTTGCCATCTTCTCAAGCTGTTTCTTTCGCATCGTGCTCTCAGTTTCATGTTCTACATTAACATCTGGCACCTGTAATTGTTCTTCCTGTACAGCGAGGTCTTCCTCTTCCTCCACACGTTTCCTTTTGGCTCTAATATATAGGAAAATTAACAGTCCAATAATTACTAGAAGAATTCCTCCAACAATATAGGCCCACATTGGCATAACAGGCTTAGATTCAGTTGGAAACTCTACTTTTCCGTTAAATGGCTGGACAGAAACGACAACTTTTTCATTGATATCCTCTTCTGTCAATTCTCCATTACTTGCTTGTTTATCAATTGTCGTACGTACAATCGTTCCAAGGATCTTTGTAATATCATCTAATCTTTCCTGTGGAAGCTCCCCTTCTTCTGGAGGATTTACCATCACCTGAATACCTAAGTCTCTTACCTTATATGGACTTTCAACAATTTCTTTACGAATTTTGTTTACTTCATTATTAATTGTTTCTTCAATTTTCTCGTAATCACCATTTGCTCCATTGCCTTCTAGATAGCTGCTTCCAAGTGCATCAGCTGGATCTTCTCCTTGAGGAGTTCCTCCAGCAGCATCTCCATTTCCAGTAAAGGTTTCAGTAATTTTTTGGGCGCTAATTGCAATCCCTTCCATATCCTCTTCATTAACTGGAGTCACAAGGTTCTCTTCCCGATTTTCCTGAGTGAAATCAATATCAGTTGAAACTGAAACAACGACATTCCCTGGCCCCATTAATGTGCCAAGCATACTTTGTACTTGTCGTTGAACATCCTTTTCAATTTGTTTCTTAATTTCGTGCTGAGCAGCAAAAGTAGAACTTGGTGAAGAATTATCACTATCTTTTAACTCAAAATCCTCAAACAATTGGTTAGTTATGACGATATTATCTGTAGGCAGATTAGGAATACTTTTCGAAACCAAATGATAGAGTGCTCGAATTTGAGATTCTTCAAACTGGTGGCCTGGTTTAGTATTAAGAATGATAGCAGCAGACGCAGCTTCAGATGGGTCGCTGACAAAAATACCTTTCTCAGGTAAATTAATCATTACCTTTGCATCCTGAACACCATCAATCCCCTTCATAAGACCTGCTAGTTCAGACTGCATTGCATCTAACTTTAATACGTTAAATTCATTTTCAGTCATCCCAATACCAGCATTCTGACTAAAAAATGAATAATCGATACTGCCGGATTTAGGAATTCCTTCAGCAGCTAATTCAACTTTTAGTGTATCAACTACCTCTTCTGGCACCTTTATTGTCGTTCCACCATCAGCAATTTCGGAAGTGATTCCTCTACCGTCTAGATTTTCTTTAATTGTGCCAGTTTCAGATGGAGTAAGATTGCTATAAAGTGGCACTAGAGTTGTTCTTGTAGTAAGAAAAGATATTAATGCAATTATTATAATCAATAAAAGAGCTGAACCAAAAAGCATGATCTTTTGCTTTTTGGTTCGGCTACTCAAATATTCCATAGCTTTATCTTTATACCTTCGAAGCGATTCGTTCATTTCAATCCCCCGGTTATTCTGACTCAATTAAAGGCTGCTAATAACCGCAAATTATTAGTTCTTAGCTCAATTAATCTATTAAACTTGCATCCTCATTGTTTCTTGATAGGCCTCTATAACTTTATTGCGAATTTCTAATGTTGCTTGCATAGTAATACTAGCTTTTTGTGAGGCAATCATCACTTGATGCAAATCAACAGCCTCTCCCTTTACAAGTTTATCTGTCATTTTATCCGATTGAATTTGAGATTCATTTACTTTATCAATAGACTCCTTCAATACAGAAGCAAAGCTTTGCTGAGCTTCGTACGGTGTATATGTACGAGTCTTATTCTCAGTTTGAGGTTTAAAAATATTTGCAACTGGTTGAAATCCTACATTTTTCATTTAGTTCACTCCTTTACTTACCAATTTCAAGTGCCTTCATCATCATGCCTTTTGAAGCATTAAAGACTGTAACATTTGCTTCATACGATCTTGTGGCACTAATTAAATCAACCATTTCCCGTAAAGGGTCAACATTCGGGAGTTCAACATAGCCTTCAGCATTTGCATCAGGATGTTCAGGATTATATACAAGTTTAAATGGGGTTTCATCTTCTATAACCTTTGATACTTTAACCCCATTGCCAACGGATTGGCTATCACTTTTGTTCATTGCAACATTTAGAAAGCTAGAAAACTGGCCTTCCTTTGGTTGGAGTACAACTGTTTTCCGTTTATATGGCTGCCATTCCCCATTTACATAATTGGCTCTTGTTGAATCAACATTCGCCATATTTGAAGAAATTACATCCATCCGTAATCGTTGAGCTGATAATGCAGAGGCAGTATTATTCATACTATGAAAAATTGTCATGATTACTTCCCACCTCTAATTACATTTTGTAAACTAGAGAATTTACCACTCATTCTATCAATCAATGCATTGTAATAGATTTGATTTGTTGCCAAATCAGCCATTTCATTATCTATATCAACACTGTTCCCATTTTCATTGAATGATACATTTTTTCTCGTAACGATCCCTTGGTTTGAAGACTCACTAACTTTAAAATCAAAATGTCGATTATTTGTACGATTAGCAGCAAGTGATTGATTCACAGTCGTTTGCAATGTCTCTTTGAAACTGACATCCTTCGCTTTGTATCCCGGTGTTGCTTCATTAGCAATATTTTGCGAGATAACCTTTTGTTTAAGTGAAGAATAATTCAAACCATTTTCTAGTGTTGAAATCGTATTAGAAAATAATTTCATATAAGCACCTCATTATTATACATTTCAATGTTAAATTTATTAATAGAAATTGTAACATTTTGGTGATAAATACCGTAATTTGTCGATCTATATTTCATTGTAAAGAAAATGAAATAATATGTCCATCCACAACAGGATCTTTTCTCATGACATTGGACTCATTTTTATTATAAAAGTATAACTGCAGTTCTGATACAGGAAAACACTGTAAATAATTACGAATTTCCGAATTTAATTATTAAAGTCCATTAAAAACATATAAGAAAAATGCAAGTGCCTTAGTCGTTGTTGAGTAGGAAAGTATAGTGAATTTTTACCATGCACATGTATCTTTCACTTTGTCATGTCTTTGTAACAAAAAAAACGCCATCTATTAAAGATTGGCGCCTTTTGCAAGATAATTAATTTGATTTTAATTTTTCTAATTCCTGTAAAAATTTATCATTAAGTACTTTAATATACGTACCTTTCATCCCTAATGAACGTGATTCGATAACACCAGCACTTTCTAACTTTCTTAATGCATTTACAATAACTGATCTTGTGATCCCAACTCGATCAGCAATTTTCGATGCAACAAGTAAGCCTTCCTTTCCGTTAAGCTCCTCAAAAATATGCTCGATTGCTTCAAGTTCGCTGTATGAAAGTGAACTAATGGCCATTTGAACAACTGCTTTACTACGTGCCTCTTCTTCAATTTCTTCAGCTTTTTCGCGAAGAATTTCCATACCAACAACCGTTGCACCATATTCAGCAAGAATTAAATCATCGTCATGGAATTGCTCTTGTAGCCTTGCAAGAATAAGTGTGCCAAGACGATCCCCACCACCAATGATCGGAACAATTGTTGTTAAGCCATTGCTAAATAAATCTTTGTTCTCAACAGGGAATGCTGTGTATTGACTTTCAATGTCTATATTTGAAGAAGTTTCCTGGATATTAAACAAACTATTTGTATATTCTTCAGGGAATTGGCGATCCTCAAACATCTTTTTCATTCGATCATTTTCAATCTGTTGATTGGCAGCATAGCCTAAAAGCTTTCCTCTTCTGCTAACAACATAAATATTTGCTTCAATAACATCACTAAGTATTTCTGCCATCTCTTTGAAATTCACTGGTTTTCCAGCAGCTCTTTGAAGCATTGCATTAATTTTTCTTGTTCTTGTTAATAAATCCATTTTTCTTCCTCCTAAATGCTAAACACAAGTCCTATTTTTTCTTTTTATTATTGTTACCTTAACCTGTCTACCACTTTACTAACAACTTAAACCAATTTCTACAAAATGAATTGACTTAAATCTTTATTTCGTGAGATTGCTCCCAATTTTTCCTCAACATATTGAGGTGTAATAGCTATTTTTTCTAAGGTAATCTCTGGTGCTTCAAATGATAAATCTTCTAGTAATTTCTCCATAATAGTATGAAGTCGTCGGGCTCCAATATTATCTGTATTCTGATTTACTTCAAATGCAAATTCAGCAATCCTACGAATAGCATCGTCAGAAAATTCAATTTGTATACCTTCAGTTTCTAATAATGCCTCATATTGTTTAATTAATGCATTATCAGGCTCCACTAAGATATTAAAAAAGTCTTCAACAGTCAGCTTTGTAAGCTCCACACGAATTGGAAACCGCCCTTGTAATTCAGGAATTAAATCGGATGGCTTTGCCATATGAAATGCTCCTGCTGCCATAAACAAAACATGATCTGTTTTTACAGAACCATATTTAGTCACTACTGTTGAACCTTCAACTACCGGCAGAATATCCCTCTGTACCCCTTCACGTGATACATCAGCAGTTGAACCACCGCTATTTTTACTAGCAATTTTATCAATCTCATCGATAAAGATGATCCCAGATTGCTCAGCACGGAAGACAGCCTCTTGTGTGACTTCATCCATGTCAATTAACTTTTGAGCTTCTTCGTTTGTAAGAACCTTTCTTGCTTCACTGACAGTCAATTTTCTTTTTTTACGACGTTTAGGCATCATACCACTCAGGGCATCCTGCATATTCATACCCATCTGTTCCATACCAGACCCTTGGAGCATATCGAACATGGATGGCTGTTGTTCTTCCAACTCAACCGTAATCAGTTCATTTTCAAGCTCACCAAGTGCAAGTTTTTCTTTTACAACCTTGCGTTTTCCTTTAAGATCCCAATCATCTGTTGAATTATTTTCTTCTTCTGTTTGAACATTTCCACCACCGAATAACATTTCAAGCGGGTTTTTGTAATTAACAGATTTTTTATTTGATGGCACTAACAATTCAACAATAATCCGGTTTGCACTGTCTTCTGCCCGTTCCCTAACACTAGCCATCTTTTCTTCTTTAACAAGACGTACAGATGTTTCAACTAAATCTCTTACCATCGATTCAACATCTCTGCCTACATATCCGACTTCTGTAAATTTCGTTGCTTCAACCTTAACAAATGGAGCTCCGACAATTTTCGCCATCCGGCGCGCAATTTCCGTTTTACCAACACCAGTAGGTCCAATCATTAAAATATTCTTAGGGCTGATCTCGTCCCGAAGCTTATCATCAAGCAAACCACGGCGATATCTGTTTCTTAGCGCAACAGCAACTGCCTTCTTCGCATCCTTTTGACCAATAATAAATTGATCCAGCTTTTCAACAATTTGGCGGGGTGTTAAGTTCGTTCCTTTAACCATCGATTTAGCACACCTTCCCTTAAAGTTCTTCCACAATGATATTTGTATTTGTATAAACGCATATTTCAGCTGCCATCTCTAGGGATGCTTTAGCAATTTCATTTGCTGACAAATGTTCACCTGCGAAACGCTTTAAGGATCTTCCAGCAGCCAATGCATAATTGCCTCCAGAACCAATAGCTAAAACGCCATCATCCGGTTCGATTACTTCACCCGTTCCTGAAATAAGAAGCAAGCTTTCAGCATTCATAACAATTAGCATTGCTTCCAACTTGCGTAAAACTTTATCGCTTCTCCATTGTTTGGCAAGTTCTACAGCTGCACGTTGTAAATTCCCATTATACTCTTCTAGTTTCCCTTCAAACATTTCAAATAAAGTAAATGCATCAGCAACTGAGCCTGCAAATCCAGCAATTACCTTTCCATTAAACAGCTTCCTTACCTTTCTTGCAGTGTGCTTCATCACAACAGCATTTCCAAAAGTCACCTGACCGTCTCCAGCCATTGCACAATTTCCATTATGCTGGACTGCGAAAATAGTTGTAGCGTGGAATTGAGACATGATTAATCCTCCTTTTGCTTTATACCTATCGTCAAGTACTAGCCAACATTTTGCCTGAATGAAAGAAATCTCATTTTATGCCCTGGGATGATGGGTCATATATGTTTTTCTTAAATATTCATTCGTTACATGTGTATAAATTTGAGTCGATGACAAGAAAGCGTGACCTAATAACTCCTGAACCGTTCTCATATCAGCACCATTCCCAAGTAAATGGGTGGCGAACGTATGTCTGAGCATATGTGGATGTATTTTACCTGTTAAGGCTGATTGTTCAATCATTTTATTAAGGATCAATCTTATTCCTCGAGCCGTTAATTGACCTCCTCGAAAATTCAAAAATAAATATTCATTCGGAGAATCCCTTTTTGACATAAGGCTCTTTCGGCTATTGTGTATGTAATGCTCTAGGGCATCATGCGCAAAGCTTCCAAACGGAATATAACGCTGTTTATTGCCCTTTCCATGTACAAGCACTGTTGAAAGATACATATCAAGATCCTTCATGCGGATTTGACTGCATTCACTTACACGCATACCAGTGGCATAGAGTAGTTCTAGTAACGCTTTATTTCGTTGCCCTAATAAAGTTTCCGTCTCACAAGCATTAAATAAAGCTTGCATTTCTTCTTCATAAAAAAATTCAGGAAGCTTTTTCTCGGCTTTCGGAATAGAAGCCAACGCAAAAGGGTTTTCTGCAACCAGACCCTCTCTAACCAAAAACTTAAAGAAACTTCGAAGGCAGGAGATTTTCCTCGCAACCGTCCGTCTTGCAAATTTTTCATTGTACAGTCTTGTTAAATAAATCCGAACATCAAAATACTTAACTTCATTAAGTGTTTCAATTGTTTGTTCAGACATGAACATAAAGAATTCTCTAATGTCATGGTGATAATGCTCAATAGTATATTGTGAATAATTTTTCTCAATTTGTAAATATTCAATAAACAAAGTTAACGAATTGTTCACATTTAGATCCATTACACCACCTCACAAGGGCTTCTAAATAGTATCATATTTTAAAAGCCCATGCAATTAAATTCCCTTATTTTTCAAAAAGTTCTGAATTGTTTCTAAAGCTCTTGATGCATGCTGTTCATTTCTTTCTTTTTTCCCTTTAATTTTCATAGGAAGATCCGGGAGCAAACCGAAATTTGCATTCATCGGCTGAAAGCTCTTTTCATTTGCAGAAGTTATATATCTCGACATACTTCCGATTGTCGTTTCATGTGGAAATTCAAGCAGCTCTTCCCCATTTACTAACCGAGCAGCATTTATTCCAGCAACTAAACCGCTTGCTGCCGACTCCACATAACCTTCTACTCCGGTCATTTGCCCAGCAAAAAATAGATTATCTCGATTGATAAATTGGTAAGTAGGACGTAATACTTTAGGTGAATTAATAAAAGTATTACGGTGCATTACCCCATAACGAACAATTTCGGCATTTTCCAATCCAGGTATTAATTGAATGACTTCCTTTTGCGGCCCCCATTTTAAATGAGTTTGGAATCCAACGATATTATACAGTGTTCCCGCTGCATCGTCCTGGCGAAGCTGGACAACTGCAAATGGCCTTTTCCCTGTTTTCGGATCCTCTAAACCTACTGGCTTCATCGGTCCGAACAACATCGTTTTCTTTCCTCTCCCAGCCATTACTTCGATCGGCATACAACCTTCAAAAAAGATCTCTTTTTCAAATTCTTTTAATGGAACCGTTTCAGCAGAAATCAATGCCTCATAAAATTTATCGAATTCTTCTTCTGTCATTGGACAGTTCAGGTACGCTGCTTCCCCTTTATCATATCGTGACTTTAAATATACCTTATCCATATTAATTGATTCTTTTTCAATAATAGGAGCGGCCGCATCATAAAAATACAAATAGTCTTCCCCAGATAACTCTTTTAACTTTGCCGACAATGCTTCACTAGTAAGCGGTCCTGTCGCAATAATAGTTGGGCCTTCAGGAATCTCTGTCACTTCTTCAGAAAAGACAGTCACATTCGGATGATTCCTTACTTTTTCCGTAACTAAAGCGGCAAACTCATGTCGGTCTACTGCTAAAGCACCTCCTGCTGGAACTGCACAAGCATCAGCAGAATTGATAATAACCGAATTCAATTTTCTCATTTCCTCTTTAAGGACACCTACCGCATTTGTTAGCGTGTTCGCCCTTAACGAGTTGCTGCATACTAGTTCAGCAAATTTGTCCGTATGGTGGGCTGGTGTTTGTTTCACTGGCCGCATTTCGTATAGACGTACTTGAATGCCACGATTAGCAATTTGCCATGCAGCCTCACTTCCAGCTAATCCAGCACCAATTACATTCACTGCTATTTCATTCATTTTATATGAACCCCCAGATATGTATATGCTTAATTACTCTATCAAAAAAACTCTTTCTTACTTTTCCCTCTTTAACAACCATCTTGCATTCTACATTACGAATTAAAAATAAAAAAGTTTCATGCTTACAAGAAAAGCGGAAGCGGCTTGCTCAGGGGCGACAAGCATAAGACAAGCTGGCAGAAAGGTTGTTCTTTAACCTTTTTGTCAGATTGGCTTATGACCTCGAGCCCCTAGCCGCTGGAGCTAGACAACTCGAAAAGCGCAAGCGGCTTGTTCACCCCCGACAAGCATAAGACAAGTAGAAAAGAGTGAGCCATTAAGCCCACCCTTAACTTTGCTTCTCTTCCTTGTAGTCACATTCTACACATTGCACTTGGACACCTTTTTTCAGCTTCTTTTCTACAAGAAGGTTTTCGCATTTTGGACAACTGCGTGGCAAAGGTTTGTCCCAAGAAATAAAGTCGCATTCAGGGAACCGGTCACATCCATAAAAAATCCGGCGTTTCTTACTTTTTCTTTCTATTATATTACCTTCATTACATTTCGGGCACTTTACACCAATCTCTTTAACAATCGCTTTTGTATTGCGACAATCTGGGAAATTGCTGCATGCCATAAACTTACCGTATCGGCCCATTTTAAATACCATCGGGTTTCCGCAATGTTCACAATCTTCACCAGCAGGTTCATCCTTAATTTCTACTTCTTGCATTTCTTTTTCTGCCTTTTCTAGATGCCTTTCAAAATCACCGTAAAAGTCATCAATAATTTGAACCCAATTGACTTTTCCTTCTTCAATATGGTCCAGATCCTTTTCCATTTTAGCAGTAAATTCAATATCAAGAATATCAGGGAAAAACTCAAGAATTAATTCTAAAACAATCTCACCCAGCTCTGTTGGTATAAATCTTTTATTATCTAGAGCTACATATCCTCGCTTTTGGATTGTATCCAATGTAGGGGCGAAAGTAGAGGGACGGCCAATGCCACGCTCCTCTAATGTTTTAACAAGTCTTGCCTCCGTATATCTTGGTGGCGGCTGAGTAAAATGTTGTTTTGGTTCAATATCCTTTTTTAGAATGATATCCCCTTCTTGAAGATCGGGAAGCATCTTATCTTTTTCCTCATTCGAATCATCAGTGCCTTCAACATAAACCTTCATAAATCCTGGGAATTTCACTTTAGAACCAGTAGCTCTAAAAATAACATTTTCATTTTTCAAATCGACACTCATTGTATCCATAATCGCTGAAGCCATTTGGCTAGCTACAAAACGTTCCCATATGAGCCGATAAAGACGAAGCTGATCTCTTGAGAGATATTCCTTTAGGCTTGACGGTTCTTTCAATATACTAGTCGGACGTATCGCTTCATGGGCGTCTTGGGTATTTGATTTTTTCTTTTCCTTTTTCTTGTCTGTTGCTAAGAACTCTTTTCCATAGGATTGTTCAATATATTGGGAAGCTTCACCTTGGGCAACTTCTGAAATACGAGTAGAATCTGTTCTCATATATGTGATTAATCCAACAGTTCCTTCCTTGCCAAGGTCTATCCCTTCATAAAGCTGCTGTGCAAGCATCATTGTCTTTTTTGCCCGGAAATTTAATTTCCTTGCCGCTTCTTGCTGAAGAGAAGAAGTAGTGAAAGGTGATGCAGGATTTCGTTTTCGCTCTTTTTTGGTTACAGATGAAACTTGAAACTTATTGCCTTTCATCTTACCAAGTACATTTTCTACTTCTTCTTCAGATCTCAATTCAAGCTTTTCATTATCAATCCCATAAAATGTTCCTTCAAATGACTCTTTCCCTTTAAGAAACTCCCCATCAATGGACCAGTACTCTTCAGGAATAAAGGCTTTAATTTCCTTCTCCCTATCAATGATTAAGCGGACAGCTACCGATTGAACCCGTCCTGCGCTTAAACCCTTTTTTACTTTCTTCCATAATAAAGGACTTATATTATAACCAACAAGTCGATCGAGAACTCTTCTCGCTTGTTGCGCATCAACTAGATCCATATTTATTGGTCGAGGGTGCTTAAACGATTCTTTAATTGCATCCTTTGTAATTTCATTAAAAACGACTCGGCAATCGGATGTGACATCCATATTTAAGCTATGAGCCAAATGCCAGGCAATTGCCTCACCTTCACGATCCGGGTCAGCTGCCAGATAGATTTTTTTTGCTTTTTTGGCTGCTGTCTTTAATTCTTTTAAAACAGGACCCTTACCGCGGATAGTTATATATTTTGGTTCAAAATGATTTTCTTTATAAACACCCATTTGGCTTTTTGGTAAATCACGAATATGGCCCATAGATGCTCTTACCTTATATTTTTTTCCAAGATAGCGCTCAATCGTCTTTGCCTTCGCGGGAGACTCAACGATTACAAGAAACTCTGACATTAATAGTCCTCCTTAAGAGGGATTTTTAGAAAATACTGCTAGTTCTTAGTGTTTATTCGCATGTATGAAACGATTGATCAATCGTATTAATTCAATATATATAAGATCTGGGCAAATGACTGCCACTGAAAAATGATTATAGCCTATTTTTCATCTAAATGTATATTTTTTTATTGTATGCATGAAATACTCACTATTATTGTACATATTTTGCGTATTTGTCAAACATTATCTTAATTTGAAAAATACTTTTCATAAAATGCTTTTATACTTTAACATAAATCTTTCATTAAATCTAAAGAATATGTTTTTTAGAAATTATACAACAATTCAAAGAAAATAATACATAAAGATTAATATATTAATTCTTCTAAGATGTCTTCCGGCGTTTGAATGAGCTTTGCCCCTTGCTGAATGAGTTCATTTGTTCCCGAAGAGTGTATACTAAAAATATTTCCTGGGAGAGCAAATACTTCTCTTCCTTCCTGTACTGCAAAATTCGCAGTTATTAATGAGCCACTTTTACTTTTTGCCTGAACAACTAATGTTCCTCTGCTTATTCCGCTTATCACCCGATTCCTCATGGGGAATTGCCATCTTTCTGGTTTAGTATCAGGTGGATATTCAGAAATAATTAAATGATTTTTCATCATTTCAGAAGCAAGCCTTTTATTTGTTTGCGGATAAATATGAAAAAATCCTCCAGCAATTACACCGATTGTTTTCCCCCCATGATTTATTGCGGAATGATGAGCGACTGTGTCAATGCCTGCAGCCAGCCCACTAACTATCACAATTCCTTTTTCAATTAATTTAGGGAATAAGTAATTGATCGCATTTTCTCCATACTCGGTAAACCGCCTTGACCCAACAACAGCTAAATGTTTTTCTTTCTTCAATAAGGACACATCACCTTTTGCATACAGAACCCACGGAGGCTGATAAGTTTCCTTTAGTAATACGGGATAATCATCATCAAAAATAGTGATCATTCGAATGCCTATTGAGGAGTATTCACGAATTTGTTTATAAATATGGTCGGATTGAAGGTCAGCTAGAGCAGTTTGAAATGAGGATGGTTGAAGATTAAAGTTATTGCGCGTGTAGTGATAAAGTGACTTAAGCTCTGGATCCAGCTTTAATATTTTTAGAATTGCGGACCAGCCTATCCCTCTACAATGATGTAAATGAACAAGCCTTAATGTAAAGTCATCCATCTAAAAACCTCCAAAAAAGATATTTAATTTATGTAGTCATCTATCTAATGGGATTACATCTGACTGACGGGGATATAAAATGAGGGGATGAATAAATAGTCCCCCTTTTAGAGGGGACTAACTTAGATATTTCAGTTTATAATCGTACTTTTAGTGTGTCTTACATTGGTCATAAAGACCTTTTTCTTTAAGAACCTTAATTAACGTTTCACCCATTACAGATGGTGTATCCGCTACTTCAATTCCACACTCGTTCATCACACGGATTTTCTCATCAGCAGTACCTTTACCGCCAGAAATGATTGCACCAGCATGGCCCATTCTTTTTCCTGGAGGTGCCGTACGTCCACCAATAAAGCCAACAACAGGCTTTGTCATATTAGCTTTCACCCATTCAGCAGCTTCTTCTTCTGCTGTTCCGCCGATTTCACCGATCATGATAACCGCATATGTTTCAGGATCTTCATTGAATGCTTTTAAGACATCGATGAAGTTTGTTCCGTTAACTGGGTCCCCACCGATACCAACTGCAGTCGTTTGACCAAGGCCAGCCTCTGTTAATTGATGAACAGCTTCATATGTTAACGTTCCAGAACGGGAAACAACTCCCACATGACCTTTTGTATGGATGTATCCAGGCATGATACCAATTTTACACTCATCAGGAGTGATGACACCAGGACAGTTCGGACCGACAAGACGTGTTTTCTTGCCTTCCATATAGCGTTTCACTTTAACCATATCTAATACAGGGATATGTTCAGTAATACAGATCGCTAAATCTAGCTCAGCATCAACTGCCTCTAGAATCGCATCTGCTGCAAAAGGAGCTGGAACGTAAATAACTGATGCAGTTGCGCCAGTAGCTTTTACTGCTTCTTGTACTGTATTGAATACTGGCACGCCTTCTACTTCAGAACCGCCTTTTCCAGGTGAAGTTCCTCCAACAATTTTCGTACCGTACTCAAGCATTTGTTTTGTATGAAAAAGGGCTGTTGAACCCGTAATCCCTTGAACAATAACTTTTGTATCTTTATTAATAAAAACGCTCACGTCAATTCCCCTTTCTTATCGAAAATCGCTTAGCCAACTAAGGAAACAATTTTTTGTGCACCGTCAGCCATAGACTCTGCTGCAACAATCTCAATATCAGATTCAGCAAGAATTTTCTTACCTAAGTCTACATTCGTACCTTCCAAACGTACAACTAATGGTACTTGTAATCCAACTTGCTTGGCAGCTTCAACAACACCTGTTGCGATAACGTCACACTTCATGATTCCACCAAAGATATTAACGAAAATCCCTTTTACATTTGAATCAGAAAGAATAATTTTGAATGCTTCCGTAACCTTTTCAGCTGTAGCACCGCCCCCAACATCAAGGAAGTTCGCCGGGTCGCCGCCATAATGTTTGATGATATCCATCGTAGCCATCGCAAGACCCGCACCATTAACCATGCAGCCAATATTTCCATCTAATGAAATATAGCTTAGATCATATTTAGATGCTTCAATTTCTTTTGCATCCTCTTCTTCAAGGTCACGGTACTCTAGAATATCCTTTTGACGGTATAGTGCATTGGAATCGAAGTTTAATTTCGCATCTAATGCCATGACTTTTCCATCGCCTGTCACCACTAGCGGGTTAATTTCAGCGATTGAGCAATCCTTTTCAATGTAAGCAGTGTATAGGCTCAGCATAAACTTCACAGCTTGTCCGACTAATTCTTTCGGAATGTTAATATTGAAAGCGATTCGACGCGCTTGATATGCACTTAAGCCTACAACTGGATCAATTTCCTCTTTGAAAATTTTCTCCGGAGTCTTTTCTGCCACTTCTTCAATTTCCGTTCCGCCTTCTTCAGAAGCCATTAAAACAACGCGAGAAGTTGCACGGTCTAGTACTAAACCAATATAGTATTCTTTCTTAATGTCACAGCCTTCTTCAATAAGTAGGCGTTTTACTTCTTTTCCTTCTGGACCTGTTTGATGTGTGACAAGTGTTTTGCCGAGAATTTCATTTGCATATGTACGTACTTCATCTAAATTCTTCGCAACTTTAACACCACCAGCCTTACCACGGCCACCTGCATGGATTTGTGCCTTTACAACACAAACCTGTGTGCCTAATTCCTTTGCTGCTTCAACTGCTTCTTCAACTGTGAAAGCAACTTTTCCATTTGGTACTGCTACCCCGTATTTTCTGAGGATTTCTTTACCTTGGTACTCATGGATATTCATTTCCCATCCTCCTATAAACTCATTACAAAAATAGACTGCGCTTTCATTTTATAAAACTACACAAACCTTGTCCACCTTTATTAGGGAAATATTATATTTCTTTTAAAATTTCTAAAATTAATAATCTTTGCAAGCCCAGTTTACTAGGGGATTCCTTATCTAAGCAGAAGGAATTATTTTTTTAATATAAGAAAAAAGGAGGTAATAGAAAAGCCTGACAAGCTTTTCTATTACCCCTAACCTAAATTAATAGATAGATAGTACAAATTCAGCAAAGTCTTACAGCCTATTAGACTTCGATAAAGAACGACCCTTTTTTTGAGCAGCTTGATCTGTTCTGTAAATAAAAGCAAAGATTTCTGCTACAGCTTGATACAATTCTTCTGGAATTTGTTCATTTATTTCGAGCTTTCCAAGTAGCTCTACTAATGATGGATCCTCTTGAATCGGAATATGATGTTCCTTTGCTTGTTCAAGGATACTCTCTGCAACTAAACCCTTCCCCTTCGCAGCAATTCTCGGGGCATCTTTTCCATATTTATCATATGTTAAGGCAACCGCTTCTTTTCGCAGGTTCTTTTCCTGTTTATTCATATTCGAAAATCAACCCCATTAAAGTTACTAGGTCGCATATAGGATGAGACAGTCGTCATTTGATCGTTGTTCACCTTGTTATCTACTGGCTTTTCAAAAGTTATGGAAGAAAGCTGATAATTTATTTTTGCTAATCTTTCCTTTAAATTGAATAAAAATGGCTCTGCCAACAAACGCAGATCATTTTTCTCATTTATAATCGAAATATTCATTACTCGGTTTTGAACCTGCAGATCAACGATTGTTTCATTTATATAATTGAGATTTAAATAAAAAAGAACACGGCAAAAATTAGGATCAATTGTCCCTTTTTCTGTTTTCCTCCCACTCCATTGCATAGTTAAGTCTGATTTCATCTCCCAGAATGATAGTGGAATCTGTAAAACATATTGCTGGATTGGACCAATATCCTGTGACAATACTTGCAGCCCTGTAATTTTGTGCAGTAGCTTCTCCGCTGCCTCTCTCATAGCTGAAGGCTGTTCCTCGCTTAATAGCTGCATCAGGAGCGGTTTAAGTGTTTCAATTTTCTGTTCGACTCCCACTTCTTGATTCTTTATACTATTCAAGGCATCGTGTTCATACGAAAAACCCATTGATCTTATTAAATGTTTCATTTGATCTTTCACCACATCTGGATTTTCCCACTGCATACCAGTTAATTGAACCTCTGCTTTTATTCTAGTTAGCAAAGCCTGCTCCTCTTTTGAAAATCCTACAGCTACTTTCACCGTATCCATTGAAAAAATCTTTGCTATTTGTGAAAATGCTTGCTCTGATTGATTCAAAAACGAAAGTACCTGTTTCATAATGGCAGAATTTTGAGTATCACTTAAATTTGAATCAGATAAGATCAAGTTAACTATAGGTTTAGTTATTAATTGAATCGTTTTTTCGCTTAATGGGACCGCTAGATTATTCTCTCTAATTCCAGAAAGAATTTGTTGAATCTCATTTGCTACTTTGGATCCCATTGAAGCAGAACTGTTCTTTAGATGGAATTGGAGCTTTGCTAAGGATAGTATAACTTCTTCTCGTTTACCTGCCCCGTTCTTATCAATTATCTCAGATAATATACTTGCAATAGAGGGACTACTTAACTGCGCGGCTTTAGTTCCTTCTGCATTAATCCATTTTTCTACAATTTTGCTCATCATTTCTTCTTCATTTGCATCAGTAGATAGAAATCCAAGATTCTGAAGTAGACTAAAGGCTGTTTTAGCTTGAACAGGATCCGCTGATCCAAGCCATTCCTTTACAATTTTAGTCATTGCAGTTGTGTTAAATTTTTCTCTTTCCGTTACTGTCATCTCGGATAAAAGGTTTTCTAGTCTATTAGCTGTTTCGGTCGAATGACTTCTCAGTAACTCCGCTTTAAGATTATCCATCAGTACTGAGACAGATTCATTCTTCATAACTGAGGACATTGAAAGAAATACATCTTTCGTAAATGGGAGCTGCTTAGAAAGCAGCAAATGAATACTTTGCAGACCTTCTTGAAATGAAGGGCTGCTCTTCAGCCATTCTGCCGCGTTATGCATGACCTCTTTCGTAATTGGAAGCTGTTCTTTTAAGAAAAATTGGAGCAAGGAAACATGTTCTTTCGTAGCAGGCAAATTTAACTGTTTTAAAAGATTCTCAACCAAAGGCTGTTTTCCCTTTCCATTCGGTTGTTCCAATACTTTAAGACGAACCTGCCCTTCACTAGATTGAACTTGAAAAAGGTGGCGGTCATTAACAGATAAGCCAACTTCTAATTGAGCAATAACCTTTTGTGAGCCGATCTGTACTTCAGCAATCTGATTAGGAAAAAGTTTCAATACTTTACCGCTAAAAATTTGTCCCGGTCTAAAGGATAACCCTTTGCTCGAGTTAGTCATTACTTTTTCTTGCCTTATCATATCCTGGACAATATTCACTGCTCTCATGAGCTTCACCTTCTTCTCCACTTATTTATTGGATTATGCGAGCAAAAGATGCGTTGTCAGGCTTACACTGATACATAATTCTTAATAGGAGCAAAGCTTTTACGGTGGTGGGGTGTAATCCCTAATCTTTCAATCGCGGATAAATGCCCTTTTGTCCCATACCCCATATGCTGCGAAAAACCATATCCCGGATATTCTGCTTCCATTTCTATCATTAAGCGGTCTCGCGTTACTTTTGCAATAATTGAAGCTGCTGCAATGGATATACTCTTCCCATCCCCTTTAATGATGGATTCCTGAGGATAAGGTGTTTGGAGCTTAACAGCATCCACAAGAAGAAAATCAGGTGACACATTTAATCCAGCTATTGCTATATTCATCGCTTTTTTTGTTGCTTCAAAAATATTTATTCGATCAATTTCATCTACCTCAATCATTCCAACACTGACACTAAGTGCCTCCGCTTGAATAATCTCAAAATACTCATTCCGTTTTTGTTCAGATAGTTTTTTTGAATCATCTAGGCCAGGCAAATAAAAGTCAGAAGGTAAAATAACCGCTGCTGCTACGACAGGACCGGCAAGAGGACCTCTTCCTACTTCATCAATGCCAGCAATATGCTGGTAACCTTCAACTTGATATTTTTTTTCATATATAGTCATTTGAAGATGCTTTTCGTATGACTCTTTTTCCTTTTCTTTCCCTGCTCTCCACTTTTTCAATAACTGCTGGACACCTTTACGTTCATCTCTAGCAATTAATTGAATAAATGGACTGTCTAATTCAACCTCTGTCTGCAGTTTTTCTTTGATTTCATGAATAGTAAGTTTGTCCATTATGATTCCCCTTCAATTTCCATACTCTATGTATCGGCTTTTTGACAAAAAAATGAAGGCCTTCTATTAAACGAAGGCCCCGTAAGAGTTTGATTATATATTTTTTATTCGTTACTTATTGTTTCACTTAATTCATCAGGAAGTTCTAAAGTGATCGGTCCTAATTTCTCTGATCGAAATTCTCTGATCACCAATTCTGTTACCTTATCATAATCTATTTCTCCCCCACCCATGAGGCAGCCTCGAAACTTCCCTATTTCATCAAATAACTCCACGATATCTTCAGGAATCACTTCAAGCTTATATCGCTCTTTCATTCGAACAGGATATCTTCTTTCAAGAAAACGAAGTGCATAAACGGCAATATCCTGCAAATTTAGAATGGTATCCTTAATTGCCCCTGTAAGTGCAAGTTTTAAGCCGACCTCTTGATCCTCAAATTTCGGCCATAGAATTCCCGGTGTATCCAGCAGTTCCATTTCTTTACCAACCTTAATCCATTGCTGCGCCTTCGTTACACCTGGTGTATTTCCCGTCTTAGCAATATTCTTTTTGGCCAGTCTGTTAATTAAAGTTGACTTCCCTGCATTCGGAATTCCTACAATCATCGCTCGAATCGCTCTAGGCTTCACACCCTTCGCTCTCATCCGATCAAATTTCTCCTGTAAAATTTCCTGTGATGCAGCTACAATCTCCTTCATTCCCTGTCCTGCTTGTGAATTAATGGCTAAGGCTTTAATTCCTTTGTCTTGAAAATACTTAATCCACTGTTTTGTAGCCTCTTTATCTGCCATATCTGCTTTATTTAGAAGAACTAATCTTGGTTTATGCTGTATGATCTCATCTATCATTGGATTGCGAGAAGAATATGGGATTCTTGCATCGACAAGCTCAAAGATAATATCAACAAGCTTAAGTTTTTCTGTTACCTGTCTTCGGGCTTTGGCCATATGACCTGGGAACCATTGAATAGTCATGACTGCCACCTCCATTCTAGAAGTTTAAGGCTATTTTTGCAAACATTGTTGGTTTTAACACGAATTCGTAGAAGTTGATTTCCGCTCCAGGTCGCTCGCTTTCCGCGGGGTGGGCGGTGAGCCTCCTCGGAGCACAAGCTCCTGTGGGGTCTCACCTGTCCCACTCCTCCCGCAGGAGTCTCGCACCTTCCGCTACAATCAACTAACCTTATTTGTCAACGGTTTTCACTTAATCCTTTCAAAAATCAACAATCTTTTAGAAAAGAGCCAAATTTATAAATCCGATACTTTACGCTTTGAGAATGATTGCACTTATAGAGGTGAAGGGCGAGAGGTTGGATTTGAAGCAATCGGGGAATATTCGATTGCTTCTTTGATTGATGACATTATTTTACGAGTCTTATATCTTCTATCGGCCAATAAATAATACCCGTATTCCCTAATACTTTCTCCATTGGCACAGATCCGATGTGTCGGCTATCCTTGCTGTAACGGCGGTTATCCCCCATAACAAAAAGATGACCTTCTGGCACTGTTTCAGAACCTATTTTTTCCTCAAGAGTAAATGGTTCTGTCAGCGGACCATCGATAACCTGACTTTTATATTCATCAAGGTAAGGCTCTTCGTATGCCTTGCCATTCACATATAGGATATCGTCTTTATATTCAATATGATCTCCTGGAAGGCCAATGACTCTTTTTATGTAGTCTTTATTTTCTGGCGCATGAAAAACAATAATATCAAATCGTTCTGGCTTTCCAATTTTGTATCCAAACTTGTTAACAATCATTCTGTCTTGATCATGCAAGGTTGGCATCATGGATAAACCATCAACCACAATCGGCGCAAATAAAAAGTATCGAATAACTGCTGCTAATAGAATAGCAATGACTAATGCCTTTACCCATTCCCATAGTTCATTTTTCTTCTTTGCCATCATTTCCCCACCAATCTTCTGTAAAATAAATTCAGTTATTAAACCTGATGCATTAAAAGTCAATATTCCCCACATCAATAACTTTGAAAACACAAAAGTTTTACTTCTCCACTCTATTGTACAAAAATCTCTATCATAAAACATAATCGGAACTTTATTTATTTATTATTTAACAATAATGTAATATTATGTTGACGCTAAATAAAACTTAGTGGGTAAAGGTTGATTTCCGCTCCAAGATGCTCCAATCAACCGACCTTTTTTGTCAACAAAATTCATTATATTATTTATTCATTTTCAACACTCTTTTAGAAAAAAGTTTCAAAAAACTACCACTTCTTTATCAAGAAAAAGGAGCTTGATGAACAAGCTCCTTTTCGCTTTTCTTATTATCGAATTTCTTTGATACGAGCTTTTTTACCACGTAGGTTACGTAGGTAGTAAAGTTTCGCACGGCGTACTTTACCGCGACGAAGTACTTCAAGCTTCGCAATCTTTGGTGTGTGTACAGGGAATGTACGCTCTACGCCTACACCGTAAGAAATCTTACGAACTGTGAAAGTTTCGCTAATTCCACCACCACGACGCTTAATCACAACTCCTTCATACACCTGAATACGCTCACGTGTTCCCTCAACAATACTAACGTGTACACGTACAGTATCACCAGGACGGAAAGCAGGAAGGTCCGTACGAAGTTGTTCTTTTGTGATTTCTTCAATTAATTTATGCATCGTTTTCAACTCCTTCCAACAGATGCTCATGCATATCTTTTTCTAACAATTGCAGCGGAACATCTTAATAAGACAAAAACTAAAATAACTTCAGCCTAAGTCACAAAGAGTATTTTATCATAACCGACGTACAAGTTCAATGCTATTTACTCTCTTTTTTTATTTCTTCCAGCCACTTTTTCTGTTCAGTAGATAATTTGATATGCTCAAGCAAATCTGGTCTGCGAAGTACAGTCCTTCTTAATGATTCTTTCGTTCTCCATTCATCAATTAAACGGTGATTACCTGAGATAAGAACATCGGGTACTTTCATCCCTCTGAAATCTGCCGGGCGAGTATAATGAGGATGTTCTAGCAAGCCTGTACTAAAAGAGTCACTAAGATGGGATTCTTCCTTTCCAAGCACACCTGGCAGTAGACGGACTACACTATCAATCACAACCATTGCACCTAATTCTCCACCAGTTAAAACAAAATCACCAATGGAAATTTCATCTGTTACAACATGCTCACGAATTCTCTCATCATATCCTTCATAATGACCACAAATAAACAGCAGATGATCTAATTTAGCAAGCTCTTCAGCCTTTTTTTGGGTATACCTTTCTCCTTGAGGACAAAGTAAAATCACACGAGGTGATGATGATCCTTTTTCGCGCAAGTCTGCTACTGCATCAAAAATCGGTTGGGGCTTTAACACCATACCTGCCCCACCACCATATGGGTAATCATCTACGGTTTGATGCTTATTATCGGCATACTCCCTAAAATTAACAACATTGTATTCAACTGACTTCTGTTCTGCTGCCCTTTTTAAAATGGAATGACCAAAGACCCCAGTAAACATTTCTGGAAAAAGGGTAAGAACATCAATTTTCATCATGACAAGAGTCCCTCAATCGGATCAATAATAATATTCTTTTCCTTCACGTCTACCTTTTTCACTACATCTTCAATATAAGGTATTAATATATCTTTTCCGCCTTTTCCTTTAATTACCCATACATCGTTCGCCCCCGGAGAAAGGATTTCACGGATTTTCCCGATCTCTTCTCCATTCATTGTTGCTACTGTACAGCCAATAATTTCATGATAATAAAATTCATTATCCTCAAGCTTCCCAAGTTGAGTCTCTGATATCTTTAAAATGCCACCCTTCATTTTTTCAATATCATTGATATCCTCGTACCCTTCAAAAATTAGCAGATCAAAGGACTTATGAGTACGGTGGGATTTGATTGTAAGTTCGATTGGCGTATTTGTATTAGGCATAAACAAAAACAATTTATTTCCAGGCTTATAGCGTTCATCTGCAAAGTCCGTTTTCGAAACAACTCTTGCTTCACCTTTAATTCCATGGGTGTTCACAATCGTTCCAACATTAAACCATTTTTCCATTTTTCTTTTCACCTCTAACGAATTTCATCAACGATCCCATCTTTTATAATGATCGTTTTCTCACTTTGTATATCTTCCCAGCGATCACCTTCACTTACTTCGATTATCGCCTTCACTTCTTTTTCTTTTAATTCGCTTCCCAATGGTAGTATATGTAATTGTTCAATTTGAAAATCAAGCAGCTTTGCTTTTTCTTGACGCATTTGGATTTCTTTCTCAAAGTGCCTCTTTAAACTGCCTTGTTGAAATTTTTTCGTTTTTTCTAGCCTTTTTAATTCGAATTGAAGTTGGTCACACTCTTTTTCTAGCTGCTGCTTCTTTATCGAATAGCCCTCAAGTAGCACTAATTTGCTTTTCTCAGTAAGAACTCGCTTCACCACGACAGATTGAAGTATCTTCATCAAAAACGCCTCCCAAAGGCTATAATCGTGTTTAGTTCTAAAAACATTTTATAATTGGAAAAAAAGGAGGGTATAAACCCTCCTTTTTCTTCTATCCTTATTCACTAATCTCTACGAAGATTTTCTTTTGCTGGGATGATCCAGCTGCATAGACAACCGTTCGTATTGCTTTTGCAACGCGCCCTTGCTTCCCAATTACTTTCCCCATGTCAGTCTTGTTGACAGAAAGCTGATAGGTTACGCGATTTTCTTCTTCAAGAACATTTACCTGAACCTCTTCCGGAAAATCAACAAGGGGCTTCACAATCGTCTCGATAAGTTCTTTCATATTACTATAAATTACTTACCGTTTTTTGCGTTATGGAATTTCTCCATAATGCCTTGTTTAGAGAAAAGGTTACGAACTGTATCTGATGGCTTCGCACCAGTTTGAAGCCATTTAAGAGCTAGCTCTTCATTGATTTCAACGATTGCTGGTTGTGCAACCGGGTTGTAAGTTCCTACTGTTTCAATGAAACGTCCATCACGTGGTGAACGAGAATCAGCTACTACGATACGATAGAAAGGAGATTTATTAGCTCCCATACGTTTTAAACGAATTTTTACTGCCATTATTAAAGCACCTCCGAATAGTTTCACACAAGATAGTATATTATCAGATTCCTGATTGGTTTGTAAAGGTTTTTTTCTTTACAGTACAAAAAAATTTCTTTTTTTATCTAAAAAGGATTAAATGGTAGCTTAAATCCACCTTTTTTCTTCCCTTTTGGCGATGTTCCTGTCATTTGTTTCATCATTTTTTTCATGTCTTCAAATTGCTTAAGCAATCGATTTACTTCAGGAACCGTTGTACCGCTTCCCTTTGCAATACGCTTGCGACGGCTGGCATTAATCGTTTCAGGATGAGTCTTCTCATCCTTCGTCATTGATTTAATGATCGCTTCAACATTTGTAATCTGCTTTTCATCCACTTGAAGATTGTTTAAGCCTTTTATTTTGTTTGCCCCTGGCATCATTTTTAGTAGCTCATCAAGAGGGCCCATACTGCGGACCTGCGTTAATTGCTCCAAAAAGTCATCAAAGGTAAGAGAAGCTGTCCGCATTTTCTGCTGGATCTCTTTTGCCTTCTCTTCATCCACATTTGCTTGGGCCTTTTCAATTAGAGTGAGGACATCTCCCATCCCCAAAATCCGAGAAGCCATACGTTCTGGATGAAAGGATTCGAGTGCATCTAATTTTTCACCTAGACCGACAAATTTAATTGGTGTATTCGTTACAGAACGAATCGATAAAGCTGCTCCCCCACGGGTATCACCATCAAGCTTCGTAAGCACAACACCTGTTAAACCAAGCAATTCATTGAAGCTTTGCGCAACATTAACTGCATCTTGACCAGTCATTGCATCAACAACAAGGAAAATTTCATCTGGTTTCGAGAGCTCTTTAATTTCCTTAAGCTCTTCCATCAACGCTTCATCTACATGCAATCGACCTGCCGTATCGATGAGGACGTAGTCATTATGATCTTCTTTTGCCTTTGCAATTGCCTGTTTAGCAATTTCAACAGGGCTTACTTGATCGCCCAGTGAAAAAACAGGCATACTCAATTGTTTGCCAAGAGTTTCTAGCTGTTTAATTGCAGCAGGACGATAAATATCGGCTGCAACTAGCATTGGGTTACGATTATATTTCTTGCGCAGCAAATTAGCCAATTTTCCTGTTGTCGTTGTTTTACCTGCCCCTTGTAAGCCAACCATCATGATAACAGTTGGGGGACGATTAGAGACGGCAATTTTACTTTGCTCACCGCCCATTAATTCAGTAAGCTCTTCTTTAACAATCTTAATGACCTGTTGTCCTGGTGTTAAGCTTTTTAACACTTCTGACCCAACAGCACGTTCACTCACCTTTTTGACGAACTCTTTAACAACCTTAAAGTTAACGTCAGCTGCTAATAGGGCAAGACGAACTTCACGCATCATTTCTTTTACATCCGCTTCATTTACTTTCCCCTTGCCGCGGATCTTCTGAATTGTACCCTGCAGTCGGTCGGCTAATCCTTCAAATGCCATCTTGCCGCCTCCTATTCTAATTTCTCAAGCTCAGCTACTGCATCAATAATTGCTTTACTATTAGGATAATCCTCTTTAAGCATTTCCTTCATGCTAACAATGAGCTTGCTTCGCTCTTGAAACTTTTGAAATAATAACAGTTTGTCTTCATACTCTTCAAGCATTGTTTCCGTACGTTTGATATTGTCGTATACTGCTTGCCGACTAACATCATATTCTTCCGCAATCTCTCCAAGTGAAAAATCATCCAGGTAATAAAGGGACATATAGCTTCGCTGCTTAGGAGTCAACAACGATTGATAAAAATCATAAAGAAAATTCATTCTCGTTGTCTTTTCTAACATCCCTGTTCCCCCTTGTTAAGTGAAAAGCCTTTACATTACCAATTCTACCGAGAACAAACAAACATGTCAAGAAATTATCTTTACAAAAGGTTGTTTCATAAACATTGTTTTTAATCAGTACGTAGTTGGGAGAGGTTGATTTCCGCTCCAGGTGCTCGCTTTCCGCGGGGTGGGCGGTGAGTCTCCTCGGAGCATCCGCTCCTGTGGGATCTCACCTGTCCCACTCCTCCCGCAGGAGTCTCGCACATTCCGCTCCAATCAACCAACTTTTTTTAAACAATTTTCATTCACACCACTTATTCAATAAATACAATCTTTTCGCAAAGAACCTTACAAAAAAGCGCAGGCGACTGGTCAGCTCCGACAAGCATACAAAAGCAGCCGGATATATGTTCCAGCTGCTTTTTGTATGCTTGGGGCTTACTCTGCCTCTTCTTCAACTAAATCTGCAAATAAACCATATACATATTGTTCGGCATTGAATTCTTGTAGGTCATCCATTTTTTCGCCAAGGCCTACAAACTTCACTGGAATTTCCAACTCATTTCGGATCGCCAGTACAATTCCGCCTTTTGCCGTTCCATCGAGCTTTGTTAAGACAATTCCGCTCACATCTGTTGCTTCTTTAAAAGTCTTTGCTTGAATCATTGCGTTTTGTCCTGTTGTTGCATCGAGAACCAACAACACCTCATGTGGTGCTCCTGGTACTTCACGTTCAATCACGCGTTTGACTTTTTCTAGTTCTTTCATTAAGTTCACTTTGTTTTGTAATCGTCCAGCAGTATCGCAAATTAGAATATCTGCTTTTCGGGATTTTGCCGCTTGTACCGCATCAAACATAACAGCAGCAGGATCAGATCCAGCTCCCTGCTTAATTACTTCAACACCGACTCTTTCTCCCCATACCTCAAGCTGTTCAATGGCCCCAGCACGGAATGTATCTCCTGCTGCCAATAAGACCGATTTTCCCTCATTTTTAAATTTATGTGCAAGTTTTCCTATTGTTGTTGTTTTTCCTACACCGTTCACACCAACAAATAAGATGACAGTTAATGTATCCGTTTGAATATTTAGTTCTGAGGATACATCCCCACCTGCTTCATAAATATCAATAAGCTTTTCAGAAATAACACTTTGAACTTCTCTTGGATCCTGAATATTCTTGCGCTTCACTTCCATTTTAAGTTCTTCGACAAGTGTCATCACCGTATCAAACCCGACATCAGCCTGAATGAGAATTTCCTCCAATTCTTCGAAGAAATCTTCATCTACTTTCCGATATCGTGCAACAAGGTCATTTACTTTACCTGAAAAGTTATCACGCGTTTTTGCTAAACCATCTTTAAATTTTTCTGTTACACTTTCTGTTTGCTTCGTTATTTTTTCCTTTAATTTTTTAAAAAAGCTCATAATTTCACTTCCTTTTTATTGTGTAACTAATTCTTTCGTTTCCTCTAACCGGACAGATACTAGTTTAGATACACCTGATTCCTGCATTGTTACCCCATATAAAACGTCAGCTTCTTCCATTGTACCCTTCCGGTGAGTAATAACAATAAATTGCGTTTCAGAACTAAATCTCTTTAAATACTGACTAAAGCGGGATACATTCGCTTCATCTAAAGCCGCTTCCACTTCATCTAATATACAAAATGGGACTGGACGGACTTTTAAAATAGAGAATAATAAAGCAATAGCTGTTAAAGCCCTTTCACCGCCAGATAATAGCCCAAGACTTTGAAGCTTTTTCCCTGGTGGCTGTGCAACAATTTCTACACCGGTATTCAATAAATCCTCAGGATTAGTTAATTTCAAGTCAGCTCTGCCACCACCAAAAAGAGAACGAAAAACAGACTCAAAATGGCTGCGTATCCCTTCAAATGTCTCTTGGAAACGTTTTTTCATTTCAATATCCATTTCATCAATAACCTGAAACAGTGTATCTTTCGCTTCCTGAAGATCATTTTTCTGCTCTAGAAGAAATTCATAACGTTCAGATACTCGATCATATTCTTCAATTGCACCGAGATTGACATTTCCTAACTCCTCAATTGCAAGTTTGATAAGTTTCACTTTCTTCTTCGCTTCATCCACTGGAATCATCAACGGATATTCTTCCTTCGCTGCATCAAATGACAGTAAATACTCTTCTCTTAGATGATTTAAACGATTCTCAAGCTCGACATCCAGTCGATTTAGCTTTACCTCTTCATCCTTCAATGCCTCTGTCATACCTTTATGCTGACGCTTAAGCTCTTTTATTTCTAGATCTAGATCTTCAAGTGCTGTTTGCAGTTTCATCCGCTCTGCTCTTCTTGAAGAGATTAGCTTAATTGTCTCTGTTTTATCCTGAAGCTTTTTGCTTGCAGCCTCTTCAAGCTGCTGTTCACCTGAATGACTATTTGTCATTTCTGAAGACAATAAATTTAGATCTTCTTGAATCACAATCAGTTTTTCTTTATTAACAGCCAATTCAGCAGTAAGTGCATTAAATTTATCTTTCGCATGATTAAATTGTTCATTTTTCGATGCAAAAGTGACTTTCAGCTCGTTTATTTCTGTTGTGAGGATTTCTTTCGATGTTTGCTGCATGTTTTTCCGATCGGTCAGCATATTAATTTCATTATCATAGATCGTAATCTGTTTCTCAAAATCTGCTAGCAAGGAGTGAAGCTCAGCTTTTCTTATCAGCAGTTTTTCCTGATCCTCGGAAAATTGCGATTTATCGAGATCATAAAGTGATAGTCTTTCGTTGAGGCTTTTTTCTTCAAATTCCACTTCACGAAGATCACCCTTCAAATCTTGCTCTTTTAATCTAAGCTCTTCTCCAGTTTTTCTTAGCTTATCAATTTTTTCTTCAAGAATTTGAATGTCGGCTTTAGCCATTTTCACTTGTTTTTCCAAGCTGCTAATTTTTGTCTCCATATCAGAGATTCTAGCCTTTAATTCTTCAATTTCACCTTTTCTGCTTAAAATGGATGTTGCTTTCTGCTTGAGTGCTCCCCCAGTCATTGAACCACCTGGGTTTACAACATCTCCATCAAGAGTAACCAAACGCACACGGTATTGCAGCAGCTTAGCCATTTCATTCGCACCCTGTAAATCTTTAGCGATGACTACATTTCCCAGTAAGTGGCTCATTGATTCACTATATTTAGATTCTGTTTGAATTAATTTTGCTGCAATGCCAATAAATGCCGGATGATGTTGAATCGACTGAACCTGGCTAGCACTTAGGCTTTTCGCCTTTATCACATTAAGTGGAAGGAACGTCGCTCTACCAAATGCATTCTTTTTCAAGAATTGAATTGCATGACGTCCATCTTGCTCTGTTTCAACAATAATGTGCTGCATCGCTCCACCTAATGCCGTTTCGATCGCAGCCTCAAATTCTTTAGGAACTTGGATTAATTCAGCGACAGCCCCTTCAATCCCTTGAAGCTTAGTTCCTCGAGCTTTCAAGACCTCTTTAACGCCTTGAAAAAAGCCTGAAAAATCATCTTGAAGTTCTACTAGCATTTCTTGTCTGGACTTTGTCTTTTGCAAATATTGGTAGGCTTGATAAAGCGTCTTCTCTTGTTTCAAATAATTATCTTTTATCGATTCAAGTTTTCTCTGCTCATCCCTTAATTGCTTTACTTGATTATCTAATTCTTTTTGTACTGTTAAAAGAAGAGATTGAGTAGTTTCTTTCTTCTCAAGAATTCCTTTTCGATTTTCAATAAAACTTTCATTATCTTGTTCTAGTCTTGAAGTCCTTATTCTCAATTGATTTTCTTGCTGTTCCATATTTTGCAATTCATTTTTTGCGGCCGCTTGTTTATTCAATGTTTCAATATAATCACTTTTAAGCGATTCTAGTTTCTGTTCAGTATTTTCACTAAACAGTTTTAACTGATCCTGTTTTTCCTTTAATTCCTTTTGCAATCTGGCAGCAATCAATTCTAATTGCGCTAAATTTACGGATTGATTTTCTTTCTCCGCAGTCAATTCCCGATCTTTTCCAGTATGTTCTACAAGGCTTTTTTGAAGCTGTTCTCTATTCTGTGAAGCATTTTTCTTTCTTTCCTTTAAAACTTCTTTTCTTCCCTCAAGTTTTTCAAGTTCTTCACTAGCATGAAGCAAAACATTTTGTAAATCATTGATCGACTCTTCCATTGCTGCGGCATGGTCGCGTATTTCTACACTCTTAGCTTCCTTGCCCTGTAAGGTGGAAGAGTGCTTTAGTTCATTTTGTTTATGAAGTTCAAGATCTTCTGAAAGCTTTTCCCATTTCGAATGCAAATCTTCAATCTCATAAACAGTTAATGCCACTTCGATCTTTTCCAATTCTTCTTTATGCTCTAAATAGTCCTTCGCAATGGAAGCTTGAATTTTTAATGGCTCTACTTGACTCTCTAATTCGTAAACAATGTCATTAACACGGTTTAAGTTTTCTTGCGTTTCAGCCAATTTGCCTTCAGCTTTCTTTTTCCTTATTTTATATTTAAGTACACCCGCAGCCTCTTCGAAAATGGTTCTCCGATCTTCAGCCTTGCTATTTAGAATTTCTTCCACTCTTCCTTGGCTAATAATCGAAAAAGCTTCCCTGCCTAAGCCAGAATCCATGAACAAATCTACGATGTCTTTTAGCCTGCAAGATTGTTTATTAATTAAAAATTCACTTTCCCCTGATCTATATACACGTCGCGTTACACTGACTTCATTATAATCAATTGGCAAACGTTGATTCTCATTATCTAAAGTAAGCGTCACCTCTGCAAAGTTTAATGCTCTCCGTGAATCGCTCCCAGAAAAAATGATATCTTCCATTTTTACGCCTCGTAGAGACTTAGCGGATTGTTCACCAAGCACCCAGCGAATAGCATCAGTGATGTTACTTTTCCCACTGCCATTTGGGCCAACAACAGCAGTAACACCAGGTACGAAATCAACCATAATTCTCTCAGCAAACGATTTAAATCCAACAACATCTAACCGTTTTAAAAACAAAGCTGCCCCTCCCTAGCCTACAAACATATCTTTTATAATCTATCATTTACTTCTAACTATGGCTTTTTAATACATCAAGAGCCATCTGGGCAGCATGCTGCTCTGCTTCTTTCTTCGAACGTCCTTTTCCAATACCTAATTCCTTGCCGTTCATAGATACCCTTGAAATAAATTCCCGATTATGGGCAGGACCTTTTTCTTCCAGAATTTTATATTCAATTAAACCGGTTCCGTCGCGCTGGATTAATTCTTGAAGCTGGCTTTTAAAATCCATCACATGGGAAAACGCCCCTGAATCAATTTTAGGAAAAACAACCTTTTCTAAAAAGCCAATGACCGTATCCAGTCCCTTGTCCAAATAAAGAGCACCAATAAATGCTTCAAATACATCAGCAAGTAATGCTGGTCTCTCTCTTCCGCCAGTCATTTCCTCCCCTTTGCCTAGAAGAACAAGCTCCCCAAAGGATAAATCATGCGCAAAAGCTACTAAAGAAGGCTCACAAACAACTGCGGCTCTTAATTTCGTTAGTTCTCCTTCACTCATCATCGGATATTTAAGAAATAAAAAATGTGAAACAGTTAATTCTAAGACTGCATCTCCTAGGAACTCTAATCGTTCATTATCTTCATTTGGCTTCCTGCGATGTTCATTAACATAGGAAGAATGTGTGAATGCCTGTTTAAGCAGCTTTTCATTTTGAAATTCAATACCGAGATGATTTTGAAATTTTTTAAATTGCTTATCTATTGAACGAAAATATCTTTTTTCCTTGTCTTTACCATTACTGTTCATATTGTTTCACCCTTGTTAGTTATAAGTTAACGTATACCAATAGGTATTCCCGTTTTCACAGAATAAAGCCCCGTTTTAAACGGAGCTTTTAAGAATACCGTATTTGCTGTCCACAATTACCTGCTAATGTAAGAGCCAGGTAATAATGGACAGAAAATACGAAGATCATCATGTGCAGTAAGGGCTATTTAAACCCTCACTGCTAAAGTTTTGTTTAATATAATCTCATAGATTATTGTTTCGCCTGTATGTAACTTACAGCGTCACCAACTGTTCCAATCTTTTCTGCGTCATCATCAGAGATTTCCATATCAAACTCATCTTCTAATTCCATTACTAACTCTACTACATCAAGGGAATCAGCGCCAAGATCATCTTTGAATGAAGCTTCTAGTTTTACCTCTGATTCTTCAACACCTAGACGGTCTACAATAATCTTAGTTACGCGTTCTAATACTTCTGCCATGCTTATTCACCTCCCCTCAAGACATTATAGAGTATTTTCCGCAATTAATAAATGCTCCATAGTGAATTTTTATTCAACAAGTCTGGATGAAAGGCAATCGGCAGTCGCCGTTTATCTCAAATCTGCCTTTCCAACATCCCTGTCAGTACTTACATGACCATTCCACCATCTACATGTAGCGTCTGCCCAGTCATATAACGACTGTCTTCAGAAGCAAGGAACACAACAACATTAGCAATGTCTGATGGCTCACCAAAACGTGCCAATGGAATTTGCTTTAACATTTGCTCTTTAACTTCCTCATCTAGCTTATCAGTCATATCTGTTGTAATAAAACCAGGTGCAATGGCATTTACAGTAATTCCACGTGACGAAAGTTCCTTAGCTGTTGTTTTTGTCAGTCCAATCACACCTGATTTGGCAGCAACATAGTTTGCTTGACCTGGATTTCCGCTTACACCAACAATGGATGAAATATTAATAATACGTCCACTACGCTGTTTCATCATTTGTCTTGTAACTGCCTTTGTGCAAAGGAAGACACCCTTAAGATTGATGTTAATAACATCATCCCATTCTTCTTCCTTCATTCTCATTAAAAGATTGTCTTTTGTTATTCCAGCATTATTAACTAGAATGTCAAGCTTACCAAAAGTTTCTATTGTTGCTTTCACCATCGCAGCAACAGATTCACTATTGGAAACATCACATTGGACTGCAATAGCATGACCGCCTAATTCTTTAATCTCGGCAACTACTTTATGCGCTCTTTCCTCACTGCCTGAATAGTTAACAACTACATCAGCACCCTGCCTTGCTAGCTCCAGAGCAATTTCTCTGCCAATTCCACGTGAAGCACCAGTAACGATACTTACTTTTCCTTTAAGCTTCATTGAATTTCCTCCTTTAAGGACTCTATAACCTCTAGACATGTTTCTTTGTCAGAAACAGCGTAAATTTTTACGGTTCTATCAATCTTCTTTACTAAACCAGATAGAACTTTGCCTGGACCAATTTCAATAAACGTATCGACGCCTAAAGAAATCATTCTTTGGACAGAATCTTCCCATAGCACTGGGGAATAGAGCTGCTCGATTAGTCTCTCTTTAATTTCATTCGATGAAGACATTTCATTTGCAGAAACATTTGCAATAACTGGAATTCCAGCATCTTTTACAGTGATTTCATTAAGAACCTCTGTAAACTTTTCAGCAGCAGGCTTCATTAGCTCCGAATGGAATGGGCCGCTTACGACTAAAGGTAAGACACGCTTAGCTCCTGCTTCCTTTGCTCTAACTGAAGCGAGCTCAATTCCTTTTTTCGAACCAGAAATGACGATCTGACCAGGACAATTTAAATTTGCTAGCTGCACAGAGCTTCCTTCGCTTGTAACCTCATCAGTGACGGCTTTTAGTTTATCACGATCAAGTCCTAATACAGCAGCCATCGTCCCTTCGCCATTCGGAACGGCTGCCTCCATCAATTCACCTCTTTTTCGAACCGCATAAACGCCGTCCTCGAAAGAAAATGCACCTGCAGCTACAAGAGCTGTATATTCTCCCAGACTATGGCCTGCAACATAATCAGCTTGGATTCCTGATTGTTTAAAGAATTCCAAAATAGCTATGCTTGTCGTTAATAATGCAGGCTGAGCATTTGTCGTTAAGGTTAGTTCCTCCTGTGGACCTTCAAAAATGAGCTTTGAAAGCGGAAGATTAAGCTTTTCATCAGCTTTATCAAAAATTGCCATGACTGATTTATCCGCTTCTGCTAAAGTTTTTCCCATTCCTGCTGTTTGAGATCCTTGCCCTGGAAATATAAATGCAATTTTCCCCATGTCATATCCCCCTTCATATATGAAAAATAATAATTAATCCGTTTATTTATTAGTTGTTAGTTCCACAGCTTGCTTTATCGTATGTGCCACATTATTTTCTACCATCATTCGTGTCTGCCTAACAGCACTAAATACAGCATTTGCATCAGAAGATCCATGTGCTTTAATGACTGGTGCCTTTAAACCAAACAGCCCTGCCCCTCCATATTCGGAGTAGTCCATTTTCGATTTCAATTGAACTAAGTCAGGCTTTAATACTGCGGCAGCCAGCTTACTTTTTAAACTGCCAGTCAATGCTGTTTTTAACATTTTAAAAACAGAAAGGGCTGTTCCCTCAATCGTTTTTAAAACCATATTACCAGTAAATCCATCTGTTACGACTACATCCGCAACACCTTCAAGCAAATCACGCGCCTCTACGTTGCCGATGAAATTGATATCGGCCTGCTGCAAAAGTTCAAAACTGCTTTTCGCCAGCTCATTCCCTTTTTTCTCTTCTGTGCCAATGTTTAAAAGGCCAATCCTTGGGTTAGATACATTTCGGACTTTTTCAGCATAGATAGAACCCATTATTGCATATTGCAGCAAGTGTTCCGGTTTAGCATCAACATTTGCACCAACATCAAGGAGTAGAAATCCTTCCCCGCCAATTGTTGGTAAAGTTGGTGATAATGCAGGGCGCTCAATCCCTTCGATTCGACCGACAACAAAAAGACCTGCTGCCATTAATGCCCCCGTATTCCCTGCTGAAATACAGGCATCTGCCTTTCCATCAGCCACAAGTTGTGCTGCAAGAACCATGGAAGCGGTCTTCTTTCGACGAACTGCTCTAACAGGCTCGTCCGTTGGTAAGATCACTTCATCTGTATGTAATATTTCAATCCGATCATTCGTTGCGAGATATTCTTTTATTTTCACTTCATCTCCGACAAGGGTAATATGAATATCTTTATATTCTTCTAGTGCTTTCATGGCCCCAAGAACGATTTCTTTAGGAGCATGATCGCCTCCCATTGCATCAATGGCTATTTTCATCAATAATACTTCCTTTGTTATTTATTATGCAGGTTACTATTTAGATTTTCGTCCTGCTTCAGAGCGGAACATATCAAAATCACCTTTAAAAACAATCTCATTATTTACGTAGCTGATCACTTCTACATTTGTTCTTCCTTTTTCTGCATCTATGTTGACTACTTTTGCTTTCGCAATTACTCGCTCATTTTGTTTGACAGAGCGCGTAAATTGGATATTCGCTTTGGCTGTCAGTGCAAGCTCATCATTGATTAATGCCACCGCAAGCGAATTAGCTTGCGCAAATAAATGATGGCCACGCGCAATCTGATTTCTTCTAAAAACATGTTCTTCTTTAATATCTAATATTGAAATCGCCGTATTGTCTAGTTCGATATCAATAATCTCACCGATTATTTCCTCTATCGGCAAAGCTTTTACCTCATCATCAAAGCTTTTTTCTGCCACATTCTTAATACGCTCACGCAATTCAGGAATAGATAACTCAAGCCGATCCAATCGGATCGTTTGCACACTAACTGAAAATTTTTCTGCTAGCTCTTCATCCGTGACAAAAGGATTTTCCTTTATTGTTGAGCTTAATAATGCTTGTCGTTCTTTTTTATTTCTCCTCATTTATCACACCGTCCGAGATATTAAGACTAGGTACTAATAGTAGTATATAATCTAAAAAGGCTTTAATCAAGCTTTTCTCCTTCCAAAACACCAGACTCCTTCAAATAATTTCTTATTGAAAGATAGTCAGCAGAATGCCAAAACTCTTCTAATTGAACAAGTTGAATAGCGTCATTTCTAGCCGTTTCTAACGCACGGTAGTCATGAACCATGTCTGCTACTTTAAATTCGGGAAGCCCACTTTGTTTCTTGCCAAAAAAGTCTCCTGGACCTCTAAGCTCTAGATCCTTTTCACTAAGTATAAATCCATCATTTGTATCCGTCATAATCTTCATCCGCTCTTTCCCAACTTCAGACTTTGGATCAGCCAGCAAAATACAATAGGATTGCTCACTGCCTCTGCCTACCCTTCCTCTTAGCTGGTGCAGTTGGGCAAGTCCGAATCTTTCCGCATCATAAATGACCATCATTGTTGCATTCGGAACATTCACACCTACTTCAACAACCGTTGTTGAAACGAGGACTTGCTTTTCGTTAAGGCTGAACGCCTTCATGACTGCCTCTTTTTCATCAGCTGTTAATCTGCCATTCATTAATCCGACTTGATAGCGAGCATTAAAATAATGAGTTAAAGTGCTATGTACATCAATCGCATTTTGGACATCCAGTTTATCCGATTCCTCAATGAGTGGACAGATCACATAGGCTTGATGGCCAGCTGCCAGTTCCTTTTCAACAAAGGAGAGTACACGATCAAGCATATCCGGCTTTGCCCAATACGTCTCAATTATTTTCCTCCCAGCTGGCATTTCATCAATAATTGAAACATCCATTTCACCAAAAACAGTAATTGATAGTGTACGAGGAATGGGTGTGGCTGTCATAAATAGCACATCTGGGTTCTCCCCTTTTTCTCTTAAAACCCGTCGCTGCTCCACTCCGAAACGATGCTGTTCATCTGTGATAACAAGACCTAGATTATGAAACACTACTTCATCTTGAATTAAAGCATGTGTTCCGATTAAAATATCAATTTCTCCTGCTTTTAATAATTGTAATATTTCCTTCCGGCGTTTTCCTTTTACAGAGCTTGTTAATAACTCACAGCGAAGTTCGAAAGGTTCAAGCATATTTTTCAAAGAGTCCATATGCTGTTCCGCTAAAATCTCTGTTGGAACCATCAATGCTCCTTGATAACCAGCCGTTGTACTTGCATATAAAGCAATTGCTGCGACAGCCGTTTTCCCAGAACCAACATCCCCTTGTAAAAGCCGATTCATCCTGAACGGAGACTTCATATCTGATAGAATTTCATTAACAACCCTTTTTTGGGCATTTGTTAACGTAAACGGAAGGGATTCGAGGAATGCATTTAGTTTTTCGAGGTGATATGATTGCAGAATCCCTTTGGAATGCTCTCTTTCAATCTTCCTTAATGCCTGCATTTTCAATTGAAAATAAAAAAACTCTTCATACACAATTCTTCGTCTTGCCTGTTTAAGTTCTTGCTGACCTGCTGGAAAATGCATCATACGAAGAGCCGATACTCTATTCATAAGTTTATAGTCTATTAAAAAGCGATTTGGCAATGTTTCCTCAATATATTCTCCAAATTGATGAAAAGCAAGGTTGATAAATCGCCTTAAGCCTTTAACAGTTAGCTTTCCCTTCACAGCGTATACAGGCTCAAACTCTGTTGATTTCATCTGAGAACCAATATGTACTTCATTAGCAGTAATTGTTTGCCGATGCTGATCCCATTTCCCAGTTACCGTCACCGTTTCATTAATGGCTATTTTATTTTTCACATAAGGCTGGTTAAATAACACAACCTGAATCAGATATCTTCCCACAAGTACTCGAAGTGTTAATCTTGAACGCTTTTTTCCATAATAAATAAGAGCAGGTTCACTGTGAACCTGCCCACAGACCGTTACTCTTTCATCATGTTTCACTTCTTCTAAATCTTTGAGGCGATAATCTTCATACCGATAAGGGAAGTATTCCAGTAAGTCTTTGACTGTCCGGATGTTCATTTCAGCAAGTATCTCAGCTGTTTCCCCACCAATTCCCTTAATGACAGTTATCGATTGATTTATAGTTTCATTCACGGTTATTACGCGGAGCAAAGAAGCCCATAAATAACAAGGCTATTTTCACAAATATTGTTGCTAATGAAAACGCAGTGGGTAGAGGTTGATTTCCGCTCCAGGTGCTCGCTTTCCGCGGGGTGGGCGGTGAGCCTCCTCGGAGCATCCGCTCCTGCGGGGTCTCACCTGCCCCACTCCTCCCGCAGGAGTCTCGCACCTTCCGCTCCAATCAACCATTTATTGTAAGGAGTTTCCATTTAAATATTTATTCAAAAACAACAAACTTTTAGAAAATAGCCTAAAGTTATGAACTAAATGCTGTATCCGCCATACCCTCCCTTAAAGTATTTCTTTTGAAAACTTCAAGACAAAAAAGAAGGGTAGCCCCTTCTTTTTAATTAATGAAGAATGATTATTCTAAATTACTCGATAGCAAAAATGAAGGCGTATAACGGTTGTTTCCCGTCATGAACTTCAATTTCTACTTCATCAAATTCTGCTTCAACAAAGCTTACAAGGGCAGCTACATCCTCATCCGTAGCATCCTCACCCTTTAGAATGGTTAAGATCTCTGAATCCGCATCAATCATGCGGGCTAATAAATCTTTCGCCAATTGTACTTTATCTTTATTTTTTACAATAATTTTTCCCTCAGAAATACCCATGAAATCATCTTTTTCAATTTCAAGGCCATCAATACTTGTATCCCTGACAGCAAACGTAACTTGACCTGTTTTTACATGCTGCAATGCTTCTGTCATGCCCTCTTCATTTTGCTGTAAATCTCCACCAGGATTGAAGGCAAGTAAGGCTGACATCCCTTGTGGAACTGTTTTAGAAGGAATAACAATAACCTCTTGATCCGAAACATCTGCCGCTTGTTGAGCAGCCATGATGATATTTTTATTATTTGGCAGGATAATTACCTTTTTTGCATTTACTTCATTCACCGCTTTAACAATATCCTCCGTGCTTGGATTCATTGTCTGGCCGCCCTCAATTACTGCATGCGCACCAATGCTGCGGAATAAATCAGCAATTCCACTTCCCATAGAAACAGTTACTATCCCGTATTCTTTCTTTTCTTTTGATTTTGTTTCAGCCTTAGGCAGCGGTGTTTGGACTTCATCCACTAAATTAGAATGCTGCTGACGCATGTTTTCGATCTTCATGTTGATCAGGCTTCCATAACGCTGGCCATATGTTAAGCAGTCTCCAGGCTGCTCGGAGTGAATATGTACTTTAACAATCTCTTCATCAGCAATAACTAATAAAGAGTCTCCATATTTACTTAAATCATTGCGAAAATTTTCCTCTGTAAACGGATGATTTGCAAGCTTCTTGTCTTCAAACTTCACCATGAATTCTGTACAATAGCCAAATTCAATATCTTCTGTATTCATGAAACTATGTACATTTTTATGGTGCTCTGCACTGACAAGCTCATCCATTTTTGGAAGGGAAACAGGTATGTCTGAAAGCTTTTCGCCTTTTAATTCAGCAAGAAAACCTTCATAAACGAAAACAAGACCTTGTCCACCACTGTCAACTACTCCCACTTCTTTAAGGACTGGCAGTAAATCTGGTGTCCTGTCTAATGAAGCTCTTGCCTCTTTCAATACTTCTTCCATAATGACAATGATATCATCTTCATCTTTTGCTATTTGGACTGCCTTTTTGGCCGCATCTTTTGCTACGGTTAAAATCGTCCCTTCAACTGGCTTCATTACTGCCTTATATGCCGTCTCCACACCATGCTGCAGTGCTGCAGCAAACTCTTTGCCGCTCACTTCTGCTTTTTGTTCAATGGCTTTAGAGAATCCACGAAATAACTGAGATAAAATAACACCTGAATTTCCTCGTGCTCCCATCAGCAAGCCTTTTGAAAGTGCTGAGCCCACTTTTCCAATATGTAGCTGCACATTATTTTTTACTTCTTTTGCACCAGAAGTCATTGATAAATTCATATTTGTTCCTGTATCACCATCAGGAACAGGGAAAACGTTCAGTGCATCTACCAACTTGGCGTTTACGGATAAATGGTTAGCTCCTTGAACTACCATCTCAGCAAAACGTTTTCCGTCTAAATCTTTTATAGACACAAATCTTTCCTCCTCACTACGGGTTCGTAACACGAACTCCCTGGACATAAATATTCACCGATTCAACGGCAAGCCCAACTGTTTGATTAAGTGTGTATTTAACTTTAGATTGAACATTATGGGCAATTTCGGAAATTTTCGTTCCGTAACTAACAATTATATACATATCGATATGTACTTCATCGTTCTCTTGGCGAACAATTACACCGCGGGTAAAATTCTCTTTACGTAATATTTCGGTCAAGCCATCTTTAATTTGATGCTTTGAAGCCATACCTACTATACCATAGCAGTCAACAGCTGCTCCACCAGCTAGTGTTGCAATCACGTCATTTGAGATATCAATTTGGCCGAATTTCGTTTTAAGTTCGATTGACATTTTTCCTTTCCCCCTTTAAAAAATTGTTCTATGATCAATTAAAACATTAGCACCCATATTTCTGCTCTTTAGTTAAACTTTAAAGACAGCTTTTCTACATACCTTAAGACATTTTACTATAAGTACATTTATTTTGAAAGCAGCAGTCTCTATCTTTATTATAGCTTATCCAACTATAGTGTATGTCAAGGGATTTTTCTTGAAAGTCAACTATTGCAATATAAGGGTTAGTATGATAAATTATTAAAGTATCTTTTAATGTCTGAAGCAGTTCAACTGTTTTTCACATTAAATCAAAATGGTTATCTAACAAAAGCAAATGAATCTTGAAAAAGCTTTCTGCTTATGTTTTTTAAGGAGGGAAATGAATATGCCACGTAAATGTGTTGTGACTGGTAAAAAAACAACTACAGGTAATGCACGTTCTCATGCAATGAACGCTAACAAGCGTACATGGGGTGCTAACCTTCAAAAAGTACGTATCCTTGTAGATGGTAAACCGAAACGTGTTTGGGTTTCTACAAGAGCGCTTAGATCTGGTAAAGTAGAACGCGTGTAATGTTGTATTAGGATATCCTCTTTGGATGTCCTTTTCATTTTTTAGTACATGATGATCATTTGAAAATTCCTTTTCGAAAAAGCTTTTAAATATATATTGTGTTTACAATAAAGTTAGTTGATTGGAGCGGAAATCAACTTTCACCCAATATAACTTCCTTCATCACCTATTTTCGAAAGAATCCTTCAAAAAAATAAAGCACCCTTAACAGGTGCTCCTTCCTTGCTGTATTGTTTTAGTTTTTTTTGAAGTTTCCAAGCATCGCACGGACAATGCCGCCTAAAAACTTTGGCAATTTAATAGTATAAAATCTCATTACTCGTGTCCCTCCTTACGATCTCACACATCCATCTTCTCCATTTTGCATTATCATCATATTCAAATAAAATAGATAAGTACTAATCAATTTGCAAGTCTAATCATTACTTCTTACAACCATTAATATGCCTTTTGAAAACGAAAAATGACCATAATCATTAATAAGTTCATTGCTAATACATAAGGTCGATCCTAATGGAAGAAACTGATTTTTCAATGGATATTTAAATCCTTCAAGCGTAATACCGCTTACTTCCATTGTAATTGGCAAAAAAGAAATATATTTAAAATGTGAATTTTTATTTATTAAATACTTCCCCGGCATCCTGAGATAGACAATATTTTTTTGATCAATGATTTCTACCTGCTCAAAATTCTTACTTACCAATGGTTTAGAAAGCAGCTGGATATTAGCGATAAAATGATCAATTCTTCCCCCAGTTGCGCCAAAAATCCGAATCAAAGCAGGGTTTTGCTCTATTGCCCAGTCCATTGCAAGCTCCATATCTGTTTCATCTTTTTCAGGCTTAAACTGGTTTAATGCATCAACCTTTTCTTCGATTATAGTCATTTCCTCTCTCGTAACAGAGTCAAAATCACCAAAAGCAATAGCTGGATTTATACCTTTAGTAAGCAGAGTGAAAACCCCTTTATCCACTCCAACCCAAATATCAGTATCTGTCTGATAACTCTCTAAGCTTGGCAGCAGTTCACTTGGACCGCCAGCTAAAATATTAATATTCATAATAACCACCTTACTAAAAATATAATGGACTGAAACAACGATTAGAAAAAGAAGTCAGCTCAAGGGTAGCTGACTTCTTTTTCTAATTGTGTATTGTACTGCCTTTAATTGCTGCAATCGCTTGAGCACGATCTTTTTGATTATAAACAGCTGACCCGGCTACTAATACGTTTGCACCAGCCTCGATACAAAGCTTTGCAGTCTCTTCATTCACACCGCCGTCCACTTCAATCTCAATATTTAAACCCTTTGAATCTGCCATTTTCTTAACAGCAGCAATTTTCGGCAGCACGGAAGAAATAAATTTTTGTCCGCCAAAGCCAGGATTTACAGTCATGAGTAAGACCATATCCAAGTCATTAATGATATCCTCAATTGTGTGCACAGAAGTTGCTGGATTCAGCACAACACCTGCTTTTACTCCAAATGATTTAATGTAATGGATCGTTCTGTGAAGATGACGGCAAGCCTCAACATGAACGGTAATATAATCTGCCCCTGCTTTTGCGAAGGCTTCAATGTATTGATCTGGATTTTCGATCATCAAATGAACATCTAAAGGTAGCTTTGTTACTGGACGGATCGCTTCAACAATTAACGGTCCAATTGTAATATTCGGAACAAAATGCCCATCCATGACATCAACATGGATATAATCTGCTCCTCCTCTTTCAACATCTTTTATTTCTTCCCCCAGCTTAGAAAAGTCGGCAGATAATATCGAAGGGGCAATCTTAACCATAGTTAATACCTCGGCTTTCTGTCTTTGATTTCCTGTAAAAATGTTTTATAATGCTCATACCTGTAAGATGGGATCTCATCATTCTCAACTGCAGCCTTTACAGCACATTTCGGTTCAGCAATGTGCAGACACCCTCTGAATTTACATTCCTCACTTTTTCTTTCGATATCAGGAAAGCAATAATTAAGATCAGGAGCGTCAATTTCCATAAATTCAAGTGAGCTAAATCCAGGTGTATCTGCTACAAGGCCATTACCTACTTTAATTAGTTCCACATGCCTTGTTGTATGCTTCCCTCTTCCTAAATGGGACGATATGTCATCGGTTTTAATATCTAAATCAGGATTAAGCGCATTAAGAAGAGAAGATTTCCCCACACCAGACTGACCGGCAAAAACAGAAATTTCGCCTTCCAAGTATGGATATAATTCCTTTATTCCTATTTCCGTCTCAGAAGAAGTCAATAGGACATCATATCCTGCTTTACGATAATTATCTGCAAAGAATTGAATTTGCTTGTTTTGCTCTTCGTTTGTTAAATCCATCTTCGTAATACATATAATTGGCTTTATATGGTTAAATTCAACTAATACTAGAAAACGATCAAGAAGCATTGTACTGAAATCAGGTTCAACCGCAGAAAAGACAAGAATGGCTTGGTCTACATTGGCAATCGGGGGCCTCACAAGTTCATTTTTGCGGTCTTTCACTTCTAGAATATATCCTTCTTTATCATTTTCAGCTTGATAAACGACCTCATCACCGACAAGCGGGGTTATTTTATTTTTCCTAAATACCCCTCTACCACGGCATTGAACGGTTTCGTTCCCACTGAATACATAGTAAAAACCGCTTAGCGCCTTTATTATTTTGCCTTCAGGCATAGCAGCACTCCTTAACAGAAAAGCGAAAGCACCTTGCCCATCCCCGACAGCAGAAGACGAGGCAGCTAGAAGGTTGTTCGTTAACCTTCTGGACGGATTGGCTTCTGACGCGAGCCCTTAGGAGCCGTAACTAGACAAGCTTTTGACCTCGAGGTCGACAAAAACGCGACGTCCTGTACGTTGGGGTAGGTGCTAAAGCTAGACATTTTTTATTTATTGCGGAAATGGCACTTCTTTTTCATCGATCACAGTGTTATCTCTTCTCACTTGATAAACAGCCTTCTGTCCAGGCAGAATCTCAAGCTCGATCCTAAATTTCCTGCTTTCAGTAATATATTCTGTTATAAAAGGGTCTGTAATACTTCTATTCATATCATTGATATAAATTTGTACTTCCTGTGGCTGTCCTTCTATTTCAGGTTCATACGGAACAGAAATTTCTACAAATACTGTTTTTGGCGGAATTTCCTCTTTCCCTTTGGAAATAACCACTTTTACTTTACTTCCTTTTGAAAGCTTCGAACCTGCATTCGGTTCTTGAGAAATGACATGATCTTTTGCAATTGTTTCAGAGTAGTCTTCCTTAGAAATTTCAATGACTATTCCTGCGGATTCTTCATACTCCTGCAGTCCTTTTGTATTATACCCTCTTAAATCCTTTAAAGTTATCGGTTTCGGGCCAATACTTACGGTAAATTCTAATTCCGCTTCCTCAGGTACCACAAGATCCCCTTCAGAAAAATTTTGCTCAATAATAGTTCCCGCTGGCTGACTCTCATCATTTACTTCTATTTTCTCTATGTTATTACTTTTAAAATTACTCTTTTCTAATGTTCTGACCACATCGTCATATAATTGGCCTTTATAATCATCAAGCTCAAATTTTTCCTTACCTAAGCTTTCGTAAATATCAATTTCCGTTCCTTCTTTTACAACTTTTCCTGCCTTTGGTTCAGTTCTCACAACAAGTCCTGCTTCTACCTCTTCATCAACGATTTGAATCGTCTCATCGATAATAAAACCAGCAGCCTCAAGCTCTTTAATGGCTTCCTCGATCGTATCCCCAGCTAATTCCGGAACAGTAATCTCTTTAGGTGCAATTAAATCAGGCAAAATGAAAACAACAAATAAACCAAGTATGATTAAGCCAAAAAAGATAGAAACTAAAATGATTGGCAGTTTCTTACGCTTTTTCTTTTTCTTTTCTTTCTTTGGTTTTGGTTCTTTCTTGGTCTGCGCCATTTTTACGTCTTTGTCATGCACAACGGTTTCTTCCATATTTGAATAAGAATGCTCATCCGTAATAATCGGAATAGCCTTTGTTGCATCATTATCAATTGGAATAATAAATTTTTCCTCATGAATACGTTCAGGCGCAAGTGCTGTTCTAATATCATCTTCCATTTCTTCGACATTTTCATAGCGATGGAACGGATCTTTCGCTGTCGCTTTAAAAACAATATTCTCCACACTTTGTGGGATAGATGGATTCCATCTTCTTAAAGATGGAGTTTCAGATTGTAAATGCTTGAGTGCTATTGAAACAGCTGATTCACCAGAGAAAGGCAAGCGCCCAGTTAGTAACTCAAACATCACAATCCCCAAGGAATAAATATCTGACTTGCGATTAGCCATTCCGCCTCTCGCTTGTTCAGGAGACAAATAATGTACAGAACCCAACACTGAATTGGTTTGCGTAATACTTGTAGCACTTAATGCCATCGCAATTCCAAAATCAGTAATTTTCACATTACCAAGACGATCAATTAATATATTATGGGGCTTAATATCCCGATGTATAATCTGATTTTGATGAGCATGAGAAATGGCCGATGTGAGCTGCTTCATAATTTCAAGAACTTCTTCAATCCGAATCGGGCTGTTTTGCTGTATGTATTGTTTTAAAGTTTGGCCCTCCACATATTCCATTACGATGTAATAAATCGAATCCTCTTCACCTACATCATAAATACTAACAATATTCGGATGTGCAAGACTAGTGGCTGACTGTGCCTCACGATGAAATCGCCGAATAAATTCATCATCATTAGCAAAATCAAGGCGGAGCATCTTTACTGCTACATCACGATCTAGAATCATGTCATGGGCTAAATATACATTGGCCATCCCACCTCCGCCAATGATTTCTAGAATTTTATATCTCCCACTAATTCTTTTTCCTATCATCATAAGCCATCACCAGATTCACTGCTCTCTAAGAACTCAATAATTATTATGGTGATATTATCTTCACCGCCATGTTTATTGGCCAATTCAATGAGGGTAGCAGCCTTTTCATTCATGCTCATTTCACCTTGGAGAATGTCAATCATTTCAGCTTCAGTCACTTTATTTGATAAACCATCAGAGCATAATAATAATACATCTTCATCCTCAAATATGATCGTTTTAATATCAATATTAACTGTCTCTTCAGTCCCTAAGGCCCTTAGAACTACATTTTTCATTGGATGATGCTCTGCATCTTCTTTTGAAATTTGTCCAGTCCGGACTAATTCACTAACAAGTGAATGATCATCTGTCAATTGCTGAAAACCATTCTCATTTAAGATATAGCAGCGGCTATCACCGATATTTGCTATGCTAGCAAATCGATCGGTACAGATAGCAGCTACTACAGTAGTACCCATTCCTTCACATTCAGATACTTTTTTCGAATGCTCATACAATAGAGTATTACCCTTTTTAATATTTACCTTCAACCATTCTTCGGCTTCATCAGCTGTTTGAATCTCATCTGTTTCTTCCCACAACTTCTGTAAATTGGCTAAAGCCATTTCACTTGCCACATCGCCAGCACGGTGCCCGCCCATGCCATCTGCTACAACCGCAAGGCGCTGGCCGCTATTGTTCGTAAAGACACCACCATTATCTTCATTATGCTGACGAATTCTGCCTCGGTCTGTCATAAAAACAGCTTTCATCTTGTCACCTCGTCTCCTCTTTTCGCTCCTTTGCACGAAGTTGTCCACATGCTGCATCTATATCATGACCGTGCTCTCTGCGAATGGTTACATTAATACCGTGATTTTTTAATGTTTTTTCAAATGTAAAAATTTGCTCCTTTGGTGTTCTTACATAATCTCTTTCTGGAACATAATTAACTGGAATTAAATTCACATGACACTTTATCCCTTTTATCAGTCTTGCCAATTCTTCCGCATGTTCAACCTGATCATTTACACCGCCAAATAAACCATATTCAAAGCTGACACGTCTGCCGGTCTTATTAATATAATAACGGATTGCATCCATTAAATCAGGCAATTTATATGCGCGGTTGATCGGCATTAGTCGGCTGCGAAGCTCCGTATTTGGTGCATGTAAGGATAACGCAAAGTTAATTTGCATATTCTCATCAGCAAACTTATAAATTTTCGGGATAATCCCGCTCGTAGAAACAGTAATATGTCGTGCACCAATATTTAATCCTTGATCATGATTAATGATTTTCAAGAAAGAAAGCATATGATCAAAATTGTCAAATGGTTCGCCTATCCCCATGATAACAACTGAGCTTACACGCTCATCAGTTTCATCAAGGGCCTGTTGTACTTTTACGACCTGGGCAACAATTTCTCCTGCTTCTAAATTACGTTTTAATCCACCTAGAGTGGAAGCACAAAACGTACAGCCAATCCTGCATCCAACCTGTGTCGTTACACAAACAGAATTTCCATAATCATGTCTCATCAATACCGTCTCAATGGAGTACCCATCATGAAGCTCAAATAGAAATTTAATCGTACCATCAGCTGATTGCTGCTGAATTAGTGTTTTCAAAGTAGTTAATGTAAAGGATGACGCTAGCATATCTCTTAATCGTTTAGATAAATTCGTCATATCCTCAAATGAAGTCACTCTTTTTGTATACAGCCAATCAAAAATCTGCTCAGCACGAAATGCTTTTTCATTATTCTCTTTTAGCCAGTCCTTAACCTCGTGTAACTGTAAGGAATAAATGGATGATTTTTGTTCTACTGTTGTTGTTTTCTCAGTTGTTGCTTGTTCCATTCTTACACCTTCTTTCTTAGACAGGCTATATAAAAGCCGTCAGAACCTATATCTTGTGGCAAAATTTGAAGCTCATACCCATTAACTAGCGGTTGAATCGCCTCAGGCATACGCTCTTTTACAGATACGTCTCCTTCAAAATCAGTATGCTCCTTTAAAAAGGATGCCACGACATGCTGATTTTCTTCTCGATCAACTGTACAAGTACTATAAACTAGAATACCACCTTTTTTCAATAAAGGGGAAACTGCATTTAATAAGTTCATCTGTATTGTTGACAGCTGAAGCAAGTCTGTTTCCTTTTTTGTATATTTCATATCTGGTTTTCGTCTCATCACACCAAGACCTGAACATGGAGCATCAAGTAAAATCCGGTCAATTGATTCCTTCTCAAAATGTTCCTGTACTTTCCTGCTATCAAGGGTACTTGTCACGATATTCGTTAGGTTAAGCCTTCTAGCATTATCATTGATTAGTTTGACTTTATGCTCGTGAAGATCAAGTGAAACAACTTGTCCTGTGTTTTGCAGTTTTTCAGCAATATGAGTCGATTTACCGCCTGGTGCCGCACAGGCATCCATAATCTTCTCATTCTCAGAAGCACCTAAAGCATAGGCCGCTAGCATAGAGCTCTCATCTTGAATTGTAATTAAGCCTTCTTTAAAAGCATTCGAATTTGCTAAATTCCCACGCAAGCACTTAATTGCTTCTGGAATAGCAGGGCTTCCTTCAACCTCAAAGCCTTCTTCAGCAAGCTGAGCTAAGCAGTCATCTATAGTTGTCTTTGTAAGGTTCACCCTTGCCGTCTGCAATGGAGCCGTTAAATTCAATTCACACATTTGCTTCGTTTGTTCAAATCCTAGCTGGTCCACCCATCGTTTCACAAGCCATAATGGGTGGCTTGTTTCGATAGCTAGCCTTTCATTTGGGTCATTAAGGCTATCTAATGATGGCAGGCCTTGCCTTTGAATGTTTCTTAAGACACCATTCACCATGCCTGATATTCCCTTGTGACCACGTTTTTTTGCAATCTCTACAGCCTCAAATATTGCAGCACGATCTGGAATTTTATCTAAATAGACCATTTGATATAAAGTGAGTCGCAATAATTGCTTAACCCATGTTTCAATTTTTTTATTTCCTTTTAAAAACGGCTGTAAGAAGAAGTCAAGGCTCATTTTTCTTTGTAATGTTCCATACGTTAATTCTGTCAGTAACCCAATGTCTTTCTGGTTTATCTCATTCTTCTTGATTGCATTATTTAGAAGCAGGTTGCTGTATGATTGATTCTTCTCTACAGACTCTAGTAAGTCTAGTGCTGTCTCCCGAACATTTTTCTTTTTCATCGTTCTTCACCCAATCGATCGCCAATTGCTAGATGTGAACCTGCCCCGCTTAGAAATTGTTTAGAATCCATTTTTTTCTTACCTGATGGCTGGAGCTCCAGCACCTTAATTGCCGTATCATTCCCGGTTGATATCACAAGTTCATGATTGTCCAAGCCAATGATCGTACCAGGTTCTGCTGTAGACTGTGTCTTTATTTTCTCCGCCCACCAAACCTTAACTGCTACACCTTCAAGGGTTGTGTAGGCAACAGGCCAAGGGTTCAATCCACGAATATGGTTATAGATTTCTTCTCCTGTCTTCGTCCAATCTATTTTCTCTTGTTCTCTTTTTATATTCGAAGCAAATGTAGCTTGCTCATCCATTTGTGGAATCGATTTTAATTCACCAGCTAGTAATTTGGGCAAGGTTTCTGACAAAAGCTGAGATCCCGCTGCACTTAACTTATCATGCAATGTACCAACTGTATCTGTTTCGGTAATCGGCACCTCTACTTGGGTTAAAATATCCCCGGCATCAAGCTTCTCAACCATATACATAATGGTGATTCCTGTCTTTTCTTTCCCTTGAATAATCGAATAATGAATCGGTGCACCGCCTCGAAGTTCTGGGAGAAGGGAAGCATGTACATTAATACAGCCGTATTTTGGTGCTATAAGAAGCTCTTTCGGCAAAATTTGTCCAAAAGCAGCTGTAATAATTAAATCAGGATTTAAGGCTAGGATTTCCTTTAGCTCCTCAGGTTGACGAATTTTCTCTGGCTGATAGACGGGAATCCCTTGTTTTTCAGCTTCTACTTTTACAGGCGGCGGCGTTAGCACCCGTTTTCTTCCGACTGGACGATCTGGCTGTGTTACCACACCGATTACCTCATAGCCGTCCTTTACGATTTGCTGTAAGACAGGAACAGAGAAATCTGGTGTTCCCATAAATACAATCTTTGTCATTCTGCTTCCAACCCTTCTAACTCATCTTCTTCAAGATATCTTAATACCTTTGAAGTAAATAAAACGCCATGCAGATGGTCGATCTCGTGCAAGATTGCTCTTGCAAGAAAATCTTCAGCTTCTAGCGTATAAAATTTCCCTTTGCGATCTTGAGCTTTAATTTTGACATACTGCGGCCGGTTCACTTCCCCAAATAAATCAGGAAAACTTAAGCATCCTTCTGGCCCTACTTGCTCGCCTTTGGTTTCAAGTATTTCCGGATTAATCATTTCGATTGTGCCACTTTCATCATCAATGTCGACAATTGCTACTTGGATATCAAGATCGATTTGCGGTGCTGCAAGCCCCACTCCATCAAATTCAATCATTGTGTCGTACATATCATTTAAGATCTTTGCTAATTTTTTATCAAATTTTGTAACAGGCTTGCACTGAACTTCTAAGATTTCTGCGGGGTGTATGACAATTTTTCTGACTGACAATCTATTTCCTCCTATAAGCTCATTAACTTCTATTAGCCATAGTTTTCTTGTGTATATTTTTGCCTATTTCTACATTAAAATATAAGGATTTACATCGACTGATATTTGCAATCCTCCTGATGCTGTTTCCTTTTGATAATAATCGAGCATCTTCTTTAGTGCGAGTCCAAGATCAGGTTCCCGCTTGTATTTTATCAAACATTGGTATCGATATCTATTGTTGATCCTAGGAATTGGGGAAGCAACAGGTCCTAAGCAAATCGCCTCTTTCGAAAGTCTCGATCCAATATAGGCAGTTATTTTCTCAGTAACTGATACTGTTTTCAACAATTCTTCATGGCTTACTGTTATTAGAGAAATATAATAAAAAGGTGGGTATTTATGGATTTTCCGCACCATCATTTCTCTTTCATAAAACTTGTCATAATCCTGCTCTCCAGCAAGTTCAATACTATAATGCTGGGGAGTATATGTTTGAATGACAACTTCGCCTTCTTTCTCATGTCTGCCGGCCCGCCCACTCACTTGTGTTAGAAGCTGGAACGTTTTTTCCGAAGAGCGGAAGTCAGGAAGATGGAGCATCGTATCAGCCGATAGCACTCCGACTAATGTTATATTAGGAAAATCAAGACCTTTCGCAATCATCTGTGTTCCAAGCAGAATATCTGCATGACCTTCTTGGAATTGATCAAGAAGCTTTTCATGTGAGCCTTTTCGGCTCGTTGTATCCACATCCATCCGGATCACTTTTGCCTCAGGCAGGATTTTTGCTAACTCCTCTTCCACCTTTTGTGTCCCTGTTCCAAAATAACGAATATGCTCACTATTACATTCAGGACAGTTGTTAGGTACTTGGGCTTCATGACCGCAGTAATGACATTTCATCTGTTGATTTGCCCGGTGATAGGTAAGCGAAATATCGCAATTGGGGCAGTTTACAACAAATCCGCAGTCTCTGCACATGACAAATGAGGAATGACCCCTTTTATTCAGAAATAAGACTATTTGTTCCTTTTTCTTCAGTCTATCTTCTATTTTTTCTAAAAGGACACGCGAAAACATGGAACGGTTGCCTTCACGCAGCTCTTCTCTCATGTCTATAATTTCAACTCCTGGGAGTGCTTGATTATTCATCCTATTTGGCATGGATAATAGCGAATACACTCCCTTTTGCGCTCTAGCAAATGACTCAAGAGAAGGGGTAGCACTTCCAAGCACCACGGGGCAATGATGAGTAGATGCTCTTTCAATCGCAACATCACGTGCATGATAACGGGGGGAATCTTCCTGTTTATAGCTTGTCTCATGTTCTTCATCGATAATTATAATGCCAAGGTTTTCAAAAGGAGCAAAGATGGCGGATCTTGCACCAACAACAACCTTCACTTCTTTTCTTTGAATCTTTCGCCATTCATCATATTTTTCACCGGCAGATAGACCACTATGGAGAACAGCTACTTGATCACCAAATCTTCCTTTGAAACGTTTAACCATTTGAGGTGTCAACGAAATCTCTGGCACGAGAACAATCGCTTCTTTCCCTTTTTGAAGAACTAATTGAATGGATTGAAGGTAAATTTCCGTTTTTCCACTTCCTGTTACTCCATATAACAAAAAATTTCGATTTCTTTTTTCTTCTATTGAAGCCAGAATGGGGGTAATTACCTTTTGCTGATCCTCCGTTAAAGGAAGTGGTTCAGTACTTGTAAATCTTCTCTCTTCATAAGGATCACGGTAAACCTCCATTTCCTTCTGACTAAGAATTCCTTTCTGAACTAATCCCTTAATAGTAGAGGATGCAACACCCATTTCAGATAGCAGTTTCCTAAGTTCAATTGGAGCTTCTTCCTGAAGAAAGAAATCAATGACTGCCTTTTGCTTTGCTGCCTGCACTGGCAGCTGTTCCTTTTCCATTGCTAACTGGTCTTTTGTCAATGGGGAAAAGACATGTTTCAGTTTTTTCTTTTTAACACGTTCTTTCACTTCATAAATAATTTCAATCGACCCATTCACTACTTCCTTTTGCAAAAGAGACAAACACCCGAGCTTTACCGCCTCTTCCCAAGAAATGATAAGCCGATTTTCAAAAGCAGCTTGGATCTCATCTGATAATTTTTCTACAGATACTTCATCAGACAGTTTAAGCTTCTTTTCATATTTTGCCTTTAAAGCAGCAGGGAGCATCACTTGGTATGCAGAAATTTTGTAGCATAGAGTTTCTTTTGTCAGCCATTCCCCAAGCTGTAAAAGCTCTTGATTTAAGATCGGGGTTAAATCCATCGGCTCGATTAATTCCTTTAATTTCTCAAAATCCGATTCAGTCTTTAATGCTGTAACGAAACCTTGCACCTTTCTTGGCCCAAAAGGAACAACGACTCGTATACCAGGTGTAATGATCCCAGTTAAATGATTAGGAATTAGATAATCAAAAGGCCTGTCCGTTTGTTTTGCTGGTACATCCACAATTACACTTGCAATCGTCATTTTGTTTCATCCCTTAATAATAGCGAAGCTTCATCAAGTATTTTCGCAGCAACGGCATGTTTAGTCATAATCGGCAGTTCGATGAATGTGCCATCCCGTTTAAACAGGGTAACAATATTCGTATCTGTGCCAAATCCTGCACCTTCTGTTTTTACATTATTAGCAACAATCATGTCTGCATTTTTTTTCAGCAGCTTTTTCTGTGCGTACTCAGCTATATGATCTGTTTCTGCAGCAAAGCCAATTAAGATTTGATTTTGCTTTATTCTGCCAAGCTCTAACAGAATATCTTTTGTTCGTTCAAGCTCTATCTGTTGTTCGCCAGGCTGTTTTTTCACTTTATAATCAAAGCTTACTTTTGGACGGTAGTCAGCAACAGCTGCTGTTTTTATGACAATGTCAGCTTCTTCATATTCACTTAACACAGCTTGATACATTTCCTCTGCACTCTCAACGTAAATAGGCTTTACCCCAGTAGGCGCCTTCAATGATACAGGTCCCGAGATCAGGATCACATCTGCACCAGTTTTTACAGCTTCTTCAGCGATTGCGTATCCCATTTTTCCTGTGGAGTGATTTGTAATATATCTTACAGGGTCTATTTTTTCCCTAGTTGGACCTGCTGTAATGACGATCTTTTTACCGGAAAAATCAGGACGGCCCTTTTGGAAAAAGTGAATAATGTTTTCTACCACTTTCTCTGGCTCTTCCAGCCTTCCTTTGCCTACATACCCGCAGGCAAGATACCCTTCTCCCGGCTCGATGAATTGATATCCATAACTATGCAATATGTCGATATTTTTCTGAACAGCTGGATGGCTATACATATGAACATTCATTGCTGGTGCAACCCAGACAGGTGAAGTAGCTGCAAGTATAGTAGTTGTTATCATATTATCAGCTAAACCATTTGCCAGTTTCCCGATAACATTTGCTGTTGCTGGTGCAACCAAAATTAAATCCGCCCAATCTGCAAGATCGATATGGGCAATTACTTTAGAATCTTTTTCATCAAATGTATCGGTGTACACATCATTTCTCGAGAGTGCTTGAAATGTTAACGGGGTAACAAATTTACAAGCAGAATCGCTTAGGATTACCTTCACATTTGCTCCCGCTTGAGTAAGCTTGCTTGTTAGAGCTGCCGCTTTATATACAGCTATGCCCCCTGTAACACATAATAGAATTTTTTTTCCGTTCAGCATTTGAATAACCCCCAACAACTTCTCAATTTCTTTCTTTTATTATGCAAGAAGATTGGTTTTTTTTCACGTTTTTAATAATCATGTGAAACAAAAATAACAACCCTGATAAGAGGTTGTTATTCAGTCATTTATTCGTACGCCTCGTCTTTTTGCTTTGCTGCAAGACGGTAATGAAGCTGGTCTGCATTAATTTCCTCAAGTGCCTTACCAACATTCTTGTGTGAAACATATTTATCAAGCTGTGGTTTCGCATTTTCTTGCATCTTGCGTGCCCTTTTGGCAGCTACTGATACAAGTGAATATTTAGAGTCAATTTTTGTCATTAAAGAATCAATAGAAGGATAAAGCATTGATTAATCTACCTCCAGCATTTTAATATATCGCGGTTCAACACGTTCTCTACGGCAGTGCTCGGCTACAACAATCGCCTTAATTCTATCACATGCTCGCTCGATTTGGTCATTTTCCACAACATAATCGTATAAATTCATCATTTCAATTTCTTCTTTGGCTACTGTCATCCGGTTGTTAATTACATCTTCCGTTTCCGTTCCACGTGTGACGATTCGGTTTTTAAGTTCTGACAGACTAGGGGGAACTAGAAAAATAAACAATCCGTCTGGGAATTTCTCACGAACTTGACGTGCTCCCTGAACTTCAATTTCAAGGAAGACATCCTTTCCCTGATCCAACGTCTCTTTCACATAGTCAACAGGTGTTCCATAGTAGTTCCCAACGAACTCAGCATATTCAAGCAGCTTATCTTGTTCAATCAAAGCCTCAAAATCTTCACGAGTCTTGAAAAAATAATCCACGCCATCTACTTCTCCCTCTCTAGGAGATCTCGTTGTCATTGAGATAGAATATTCAAAAGATGTATCAGGCTGTGAAAATATCTCTTTCCTTACAGTACCCTTTCCGACGCCAGAAGGGCCGGACAATACAATTAATAAACCTTTTTCTTGCATCCATTCATCCTACCCTTCATCGATTATTTCATCACGGTCATTTAAACGATGAGCAACTGTTTCAGGCTGAACAGCAGAAAGGATGACATGGTCACTGTCCATCACAATAACCGCTCTTGTTCTTCTGCCGTATGTTGCATCTATTAACGACCCACGGTCACGGGCATCTTGTATAACTCTTTTGATTGGCGCTGATTCTGGGCTGACTATTGAGATAATTCGGTTGGCTGATACTATATTGCCAAAGCCAATGTTAATTAATTTTATCGACATCTTCGTCCTCCAAGCATCAGTTATATATTTTGACCCCGTGAGTCCTTTTCTAAACAATGATTATTCAATGTTTTGAACTTGTTCTTTCATTTTTTCAAGCAGACTCTTCATTTCTACCACTTCAGACGCGATAGAAGCGTCATTTGCCTTAGAACCAATCGTGTTTACTTCTCTGTTCATTTCTTGAATGATGAAATCTAATTTTCTACCTATACGCTCTTTTTCCTGTAGAGCTCTCGTAAATTGATTGATATGACTAAAGAGCCTCGTTAACTCTTCACTGATATCCGCTTTATCTGCAAATACTGCTACTTCTGATAAAATTCTTGCTTCATCAAGCTGCCCTTCTAAAAAAGAACTCATCTGTTTTGTTAATCGCTCTTGATAATACTGAACAACTTTCGGAGCAGCCTTTTTAACTGCATTTACACGCACTGCTAAACCATCTAGATGCTGAATTAGCTCTTTTTCTAATTCTGCACCTTCCATTTTTCGCATTTCCAATAATTGAATGCACGCTTCTTCCATAGCAGATAGAATAATTTCTTCTATTTCTGCATTCCCGGCATCCTTTTCCTCAATGGCAATTAGCTCATCCCTTAGTAAATCTTGAACGGTCACACCATAATCAATGGCATATCGATCTTTAATCTTTGTTATGTATTGATAATATTCGTCTAAAAGTGCCCAATCTACTTGAACATGGCGACTGATCATCCCGTCGCCCTCTATCGTCACATATCCTTCGATTCTGCCCCTATGAATATATTCACCAATCTTCTTCTTCAATTTATCTTCCAAATGAAGAAGCTGCCTTGGCATTCTGATTTGAAACTCTGAAAAACGGTGGTTTACTGCCTTCAATTCGATTGAAACAGAAAACTGACTAGCACTCTTTTGACTTCTGCCAAAGCCAGTCATACTAACAACCATATATAACACATCCTGCCTAAAAGAATACCCAACACAAATAAACGTGTAAATACTACAAGTAATTAGTTGGTATTCTACCATAAAAGAAGGAAATTGTATGCAAATAATAGATGTTCTTTACCGATTTTTAGAAGGTTGGCTTGTGACTTAAGGTCGACAAAAACGCGACGTCCTGTATGTCTTGGGGAGGCATTCCTCCTTATAGGTGATCGCTTAAAAGTTGTACGATGGAAATACTGCCGATGCATTCCTAATGAAGCTGAACGCAGACAGGTTTGTCGCAATGTTATCCACAACAGTAGTTTATATTGGTTTCCTATGTAACAACGAAAAGTAGTAGAGGAGCTCTCTACTACTTTATTGAGTATAACATAGATTATTTTCTTTTTGTGAGTAAAAATGAACCTGCTAGTAAAAAGGTTGGGACAGCAGCAAGTCCTGAAACCATAAACCAATCATGCATTTCAATCGGCACTGTATGGAAGATAGGCTGCAGCGGTGGATAATAAATGACGACGAACAGCAATAGCAAGGACGAGATAACTGCCCAGACTAAATACTTATTACCGAAAGGATTCCTTGCAAATACGGATTTTTCGCTTCGGCAATCAAACACATGGATTAGTTGAGCAAGTACTAATGTTGCAAAAGCAATCGTTTGTGCATAGGCCAAGTTATCTGGATGGGCTTTATATGCGAATATAAAGGCAAATAATGTAGCCAAACCGATTAAAAAGCCTCTTGAAACAACTTTCCAGCCAAGTCCCCTTGCAAAAACACCTTCTCTTGGATTCCTTGGCTTCCTCTTCATGACATCACCTTCTGGTTGATCAAGACCTAATGCCATAGCAGGAAGACCATCCGTCACAAGATTCACCCAAAGAATTTGAATTGGGACTAATGGGAGAGGTAAACCTAATATCATCGCAAACAGCATGACAAGAATCTCTCCAACATTGGATGCTAATAAATATCGAATAAATTTCCTTATATTTTCATAAATATTTCGGCCTTCTTTAATAGCAGCTTTAATTGTGGCGAAATTATCATCTAGTAATACGAGTGCAGATGCTTCTTTTGCTACATCTGTACCAGTAATCCCCATGGCTACTCCAATATCTGCCGCTTTAATAGCTGGAGCGTCATTCACTCCATCACCTGTCATTGCGACGATATGTCCTTTATTTTGAAATGCCTTGACAATTTTCAATTTATGTTCAGGGGAAACACGAGCAAAAACGGCTACATCATCAACAACTTCCTCAAGCTCATCAACATCCATTTCTGATAGCGCTTTTCCATCCAGAACTTTCGATTTACTTGTTAGGATGCCAAGCTGCTTCGCAATCGCTTTCGCAGTTATGACATGATCACCAGTAATCATCACAGTTTTTATTCCTGCTTCTTTACACTCTTTAACCGCATCTTTCACTTCTAAGCGCGGTGGGTCAATCATTCCTTGGAGACCAATAAAGGTAAGAGACTTTTCGGCTTCTTTTTCATCTATAATAATTGTATTTGGTGAAATTTCTTTTAACCCGATAGCAATCGTTCTTAGTGCTTGGGAAGCTAAATGTTCAATCGCATTTTGAATCTGACCTGCCGCTTCACGATTTAAAAATTTACGTTTTCCCTCCCACAAAATGGATTCACACACACCTGCTAAGACATCTGGCGCTCCCTTAGTCACAATAAATTGTCTGCCATTTTGGTCCTTAACAACGATGCTCATCATTTTCCTCACTGAATCGAATGGAAACTCTTTTACAATTTGAAATTGACTTAATAACGCATCACGGTTATACCCTGCTTTCATTGCAGCAACAAGCAAAGCCCCTTCTGTTGGATCGCCATCAATAACAAATTCATTATCCCTTTGCCTAATTTCTGCATGATTGCAAAGCATACCGAACATAAGCATCTGCTGTAGAGCCTTATCTTCCTTCGGTTCCACCTGCGTATCATTTCGGTAAAAATAGCCTTGCGGTTCATAGCCCACACCATCTACAAGCCACTGTTTCCCACCACTCCATAGATGAGTTACCGTCATCTTGTTTTGCGTCATCGTTCCAGTTTTATCTGAACAAATGACAGAGGCACAGCCAAGTGTTTCTACTGCAGGCAGTTTACGAACGATCGCATTTTTCTTGATCATTCTTTGGACACCAAGTGACAAAGCGACTGTTACGATCGCTGGTAATCCTTCCGGAATAGCTGCTACCGCTAACGAGACCCCTGCAAGGAACATCGTATAAAGATCATGACCTTGTATGACACCAGCGACAACAACAAGCACAGTAAGAATTAATGCAACAGTGATAAGAATTTTCCCGAGTTGTTCCAGTCTTCGCTGTAGAGGTGTAGTCATTGTTTCCGCATTTTGCAATAAATCGGCAATTTGCCCCATCGCTGTTTTCATACCTGTGCCAACGACGATGCCTACTCCGCTTCCACGAGTAATTAACGTACCCATAAAAGCCATATTTTCCATATCACCAATACCGATATTCTGCTTTTTAATGGCACTAGTTATTTTTGAAACAGGTAAAGATTCGCCTGTTAACGCTGATTCTTCAATTTCAAGGCTGTTTGACTCAATAAGCCGCACGTCTGCCCCAACTCTGTCACCGCTTGTGAACTTAAGCAAGTCACCCACTACGACTTCTTTAGAAGGGATTTTCATCCATTCCCCATTTCGTAAAACACTCACTTGCGGTGCGGAAAGCTCTTTTAAAGCTTGTAAAGATTTCTCAGCCTTTCTTTCTTGAAAGAAACCAAGTACTCCATTAATAATGACAATCGCAATAATCGCAACCGCATCAATGTATTCTCCAAGCAGTCCAGAAATAAGTGTTGCTGCAAGTAAAACGAGAACCATGAAATCTTTAAATTGACTAAAAAACAAGAGTAAAGCTGATTGCTTTTCCCCTTCTTCCAACTCATTCTTACCATATTGGTTTATACGCTTTTTGACATCATCTTCAGTTAAGCCCGACGTCACATCAACATTAAGTGCTTGCTCAACTTCTGTCTCATTCATTTCATGGAACTTCATTCAGACATCACTTCCTCCTCCAAGCCATACTTATCATCTAAAGAAAGCATATTCAGCCTTGTCCAAAAAAATGCTATTATGTATAGATAAAGAAAAGCTTATATAGAAAAGGATGTTCCCATATGTCATTTGACGGTTTATTTACAAGGGCTATGACGGAAGAGCTTACCCAGCAGTTAAAAGGGGGAAGAATTAATAAAATCCATCAGCCATATAAAAATGAAATGATAATTGTTGTGAGAGCGAATGGAAAGAATCATAAATTGTTGCTTTCTGCACACCCAAGCTATTCAAGAGTACAGCTAACAAATGAAGCCTACGATAACCCAGTAGAGCCACCAATGTTTTGTATGCTGTTAAGAAAGCATCTTGAAGGATATTTTCTTGAAGAGATTCGTCAAGTTGGGTTGGATCGAATCATTATTTTTGAGGTTAAAGGCAGGAACGAAATCGGCGATACTTCGTATAAGCAGCTGATTGTCGAAATTATGGGCAGACACAGCAATATTACATTAGTCGATAAAACAAGAAATATGATCTTGGATAGTATTAAGCATGTCTCCTTCGCTATCAATAGCCATCGTGCAATTTTACCTGGACAGGAATATGTTTTGCCTCCTCAACAGGATAAAATGAATCCGTTTGAAGCAAGTGAAGAAGATGTGTTGAGGCAAATTGATTTTAACAGCGGAAAGCTGGATAAACAGCTTGTTGCTGCATTTGCGGGAATTTCACCGTTATTCGCAAAAGAAATCCTTTTCCATTCCGGCTTGGCCAATCGGACAACCGTTCCAAAAACGTTCTTACAGTTTATGCAGTTATTAAAGGATCATCAAATACAGCCTACAATTACAAATAGCGGTCAAAAGGAAAGCTTTTATCTTATAGCGTTGGAGCATTTGCAAGGTGAGTCCAGAAAATTCGATTCACTAAGTGAAATGCTTGACCGCTATTATTTTGGCAAAGCTGAACGAGATCGCGTGAAGCAGCATTCGAATGATTTAGAACGTTTTATTATGAATGAAAAAGAAAAAAATGAGAAAAAAATAGATAAACTGCATGCCACATTGCTGGATGCTGAAAAAGCCGACAAGCATCAGCTGTTCGGCGAACTTATTACTGCCAATATCTATGCGATAAGCAGAGGGATGAAAACCATTGAGGTCATCAATTATTATGATGAAAATGGTGCAACTATTACCATTCCGTTAGATCCGCAGAAAAATCCATCTGACAATGCTCAGAAATATTTTACGAAATATCAAAAGGCAAAAAATGCGGTCAACATCGTAAAAGAACAAATCGAATTAGCGAAGGCTGAGTTGGCTTACTTCGAATCCTTGCACCAGCAAGTTGAAACGGCTTCACCAAAGGATATTGAAGAAATACGCGAGGAGCTAATTGAGGGCAGTTATTTAAGGGACAGACAAAAAAGAAAAAACAAAAAGGCCCAAAACACAAAGCCTGTGCTTGACCGCTACATTGCATCAGATGGAACGGAAATCTACGTTGGAAAAAACAATAAACAAAATGACTACTTAACAAATAAGTTTGCTGCAAGAGACGAGATCTGGCTTCATACAAAGGATATTCCCGGCTCACACGTTGTAATTCGCAGCAAGGAACCTGCAGAAGCAACGGTATTAGAAGCGGCAAATCTAGCGGCTTATTTCAGTAAAGCACGCAACTCAAGCTCTGTACCCGTTGACTACACGCTTGTGAGACACGTAAAAAAACCAAGCGGTGCAAAGCCTGGTTTTGTCATTTATGAAAATCAGCAGACAGTGTACGTGACGCCTGATGAGGAGACCGTTCTTGCTCTTAGGCAGAGTTAATTTCAATTGAAAATCATCTCCCTCTTCATAACTTACAAATTTTTCAAAGGTATGAAAAGGGGGATTTTTTTGAAACTCTTTATTAAGTTCATTGTAAAAGAAGTAGGAGAAATAAATTTGAGGCAATAATGAAGTTTCATTGGAGTACTACTACCGGTGGATTGCTATTTAACTTAATTGTTTCTTTATATTACCAATTTCTCTTTCATTTCTTGCCGTTTTCTCCCAAATAAAATCTTGGTCATTTTCGAGTGCTTTAAAGCGCTTCAATATTTCTTGATGGCGTTCGTCATCCTTGGTTTCTATTGTATCCAAGCGATGATTCATATTTTTCAATTCTTGTCTCAATCCTTGCTGGTCTTGTTTCATTTCTTGTTGGTCAGATTGAATCGTTCCTACCATTTTAACTAATTGAGCAAGCATATTTTCTATTTTTTCATCGTTCATTCATCTTTCACCTCCTTTCAGTAATTATAGCTTAAGCACTACTATTATTAAATGACATTTTATTTTCTTAACAATACTGCTGGTAAAAATCTAGTAAGTATAAGTTCGTGGTACAATGGTGCAGAACCCTTGACCACGAACTTAAGCATAGCTTATTTGGCCTGAGACACCGAACCTGTCTCTCTGTCCCACTCTACCGGGTTCTTCCGCCATTCAGTAAGCTTTGCCAAACCCTCTTCTTTAATATATCCTTTTTCCTTTGCAATTTCTGAAAGTGTTTCAAAATCTGTTAATGTGTAAGCCGAAATATTCGCATCTTCTAGCAATTGTTTTCCTTTTTCTAATTGGTATGTAAAGATTGCCACAACGCCTAGGACTTCGCATCCTGCTTGACGCAGTGCTTCAACTGCTGTTATGACACTTCCTCCAGTTGAGATTAAATCCTCTACAACTACAACCTTTTGCCCTTGTTCTGTTTTTCCTTCAATCTGATTGCCTTGACCGTGTCCCTTTGGCTTTGAACGTACATAGCACATTGGTAGGTCCATTAGATCACTAACCCATGCGGCATGAGGGATTCCAGCTGTTGCTGTCCCTGCGATTAATTCGGCATCAGGGAACTGTGACAGAATCGTTTCCTTTAAACCATTAGCAATTTCCTTGCGAACGGCAGGATAAGAAAGTGTTAACCGATTATCGCAGTAAATTGGCGATTTCATGCCAGACGACCATGTAAATGGATCATTCGGTTGTAAGGCAACTGCTTTGATTTCTAGTAAACGTTCGGCGATTTGTTGTTTCATTGGTGAACACCCTCCCAAGATCTTTTAATTTCAATGTATTTTTCCAGTGAGTTTTCTGATTTTGTAATCGAGCGGCCAACCACAATGGCAGAAACACCTTCCGATTTTGCAAATTCAGGGGTAGCCACTCGTTTCTGATCCTGAACATGATCTGTTTTTAAACGAATTCCAGGTGTAACCGTTAAAAAGGATTCGCCCATTAAATGGTGAATTTGTTTTGATTCAAATGGGGAGCAAACGACCCCATCAAGGCCTGCTGTCTTCGCCAAGGCGGCATAGTGTAGAACTGATTCTTCTAAAGGGACATGAATCAGCTGTTCCTCTTGCATTTGCTCTTCAGAAGTGCTCGTTAACTGTGTAACCGCAATGCAGAAAGGTCGCTTCTGCCCTGCTAGTGTTCCAGCCTCCAATCCTTCCAAAGCAGCTTCCATCATTTCTTTTCCGCCTGCAGCATGGACATTTACAAGATCACAGCCAAGACGTGCCAGCCCCTTCATTGCTCCTTTCACCGTGTTCGGAATGTCATGAAGCTTTAAATCTAGGAAAATATCATGCCCTTTTTCTTTTAGGTCATAAATGATACTAGGACCTTCCTGATAGAAAAGCTCCATGCCAACTTTTACAAAAAGTTTTTCACCATTAAATTGCTTCAAAAACTGAAACACTTCCTGTTTTCCTGCAAAATCAAGCGCGATGATGAGCGATTTTTCCATGCTTGTTCCAGCTCCTTCCCGTACATTCAGAAATATGATCAAAGCCTAGGCTTTTCACTAGTTCAGGTAATTCCTCAATAATCGTCGGACAGACGAATGGGTCAACAAAGTTTGCTGTGCCAACAGCTACTGCACTCGCCCCAGCATAGTAATATTCAATGACATCTTCCGCTGTTTGAACACCGCCCATCCCAATAATCGGCAAGGACACATGCTGACTCACCTCATGAATCATGCGAATCGCCACAGGTTTAATCGCTGGCCCCGAAAGTCCGCCCGTTTTATTTGCTAAAATTGGTTTTCCCGTTTTCAAATCGATTCTCATGCCCACGAGCGTGTTGATCATCGTTAAACCATCCGCACCGCCGTCTTCTACCGCTTTTGCCATTTCGACTATATTTGTGACATTTGGTGAAAGTTTTACGTAAACAGGAACACTAGACACTTCCTTAACTTTTTTCGTTAAGTCCTTTGCCACTTCTGGAATCGTTCCAAAGGCAATCCCACCAGTTTTGACATTTGGACAGGATATATTTAATTCTAGGGCATGAACATTTGGTGCTTTTGAAATCTCTTTTGCAACTGCGATATAATCCTCTTCCTGTGAACCTGCAACATTAGCAATGATCGGAACATCGAATTGACTAAGCCATGGCAGCTCTTCATTCATAACTTTTTCAAGCCCTGGGTTTTGCAGTCCAATGGCATTAAGCATCCCTGCTGACGTTTCTGCTACACGAGGGGTTGGATTTCCAAAACGAGGATCTAATGTTGTTGCCTTAATCATAATCGCCCCGAGACAGCTTAAATCAAAGAGCTCAGCGTATTCGCGACCAAATCCGAAGCAGCCAGAAGCTGGCATAATCGGATTTTTCAATTCTAATCCAGGTAAGTTTACTTGTAATGATTTCATAGAACGACCTCCCCAGCTTTAAATACAGGTCCGTCACTGCAAACCTTTTTATATGTATAGCCAGTTGGATCGTCTCCAGTGTGGCATACACAGGCAAAGCATGCACCGATCCCACAGCCCATCCGTTCTTCGAGTGAAAGAAAGACTTTTTTATCTCGATAATTATTTTCAAGCGCCTTAAGCATAGGTGTTGGACCGCATGTATACAGTACATCAAATTCAAGCTTTCGATCTTCGATAATGTCTGTAACAAATCCTTTCGTGCCATAGCTGCCATCGACTGTGGCTACATATGTTTCACCTAGCTGAGAGAAGGCTTCATCATAGAAAACAACATTTTCTGATTGAAAGCCTAGAACATGGATGACACGCACACCTTGCTTAACTAGCTGTTTTGACAATTCGTATAATGGAGGAACACCAATTCCTCCTCCGACAAGAAGAGCTGTTTCCCCAGCACTAGTCTCTGCAACTGGAAAGCCATGACCTAAAGGTCCAAGCACATCAACGAAATCTCCTGACCTTTTCTTAGAAAGCAATGCAGTTCCTTTGCCTTCTGACCGGTAAATCATTGTAAATTGGTTCTTATCCTTATTGATGTCAGAAATACTAATCGGTCTTCTGAGAAGTGGGTCAAATTGGTCTGAAATCTTCAAGTGAACAAATCGACCAGGTTCACCCATTTCGCGGACAAGCTCACCTTGAAGGGTGAGCTCGTAAATTTGTTCGGCAATTTTCCTTTGTGAAACGATTTTGCATAATTCTTTTTTTATCATACAAGAACCGCCTCCTGTACCTCAGCCGTTTTTCCCATTGGATCGGCTGAGAAATTCATTGATTCAATAACTTTTAAGATTGCATCTGCAGTATCAAGTGAAGTCAGACAAGGTACTCCATTCTCAACAGCCTCACGACGAATGCGGAAACCGTCTCGTTCCGGCTGTTTTCCTTTTGTTAGCGTGTTGATGACGATTTGCGCTTTACCATTTCTGATGACATCAAGTAAGTTAGGACCGTCTGAACCAATCTTATCAACTACATCGACTGAAACGCCTGCTGCTTGCAGCAATTGTGCTGTTCCGCTCGTAGCCATTAAACGGTACCCAATCGCAGCAAAGCGTTTCGCTAGCTGGAGTGATTCTTCCTTGTCCTTATCAGCAACTGTCATCAACACTGAGCCGAATGGATGAATCTTCATTCCTGAGGCAACCAAACCTTTATATAGAGCCTTTTCTAAGGTTGTATCTTTCCCCATGACTTCACCTGTCGATTTCATTTCTGGTCCTAAAGTAATGTCCACTCTTTTTAATTTCGCAAAAGAGAACACTGGTACTTTTACATACACACCGCATTTTTCTGGAACTAAGCCTGATTGATAGCCTTGCTGTGTAATTGATTGTCCTAAAATCACCTTTGTTGCAATTTTTGCCATTGGTATATTCGTAATTTTGCTTAAGAATGGTACGGTACGGCTTGATCTAGGATTAACTTCAATCACTAACACTTCTTCATTTGCGACAATATACTGGATGTTTAATAATCCGATAATGCCAAGTCCTTTAGCAAGCTTTTCTGTATAATCAACTAGTTTTGCTTTTACCTCAGCAGAAATGCTCTGTGGCGGATAGACCGCAATTGAATCACCTGAGTGAACACCAGCCCGTTCGATATGCTCCATAATTCCAGGAATCAGAACTGTTTCTCCGTCTGAGATCGCATCCACTTCAATTTCTTTTCCTGTTAAATAACGGTCAATTAGCACTGGATGCTCAGGATTAATCTTCACTGCATTTTTCATATAGTGTAGAAGTTCTTCTTCTTTATAGACGATCTCCATTGCCCGGCCGCCGAGAACGTAAGATGGGCGGACAAGAACTGGATAGCCAATTCCATTTGCAATTGTGACAGCTTCTTCTACTGAGAGTGCTGTTTTTCCTTTTGGCTGAGGAATTTGAAGCTCAGATAATGCCTGTTCGAATTTATCTCGATCCTCTGCACGATCTAGATCCTCAAGGGAAGTCCCAAGAATCTTTACGCCTCTCTCTACTAGACTTGCAGCTAGATTAATAGCCGTTTGCCCGCCAAACTGAACAACAACACCTTCAGGCTTTTCTAGGTCAATAATGTGCATGACATCTTCAATCGTTAATGGCTCGAAGTAAAGTTTGTCGGAAATACTGAAATCGGTTGAGACTGTTTCAGGGTTGTTATTAATGATAATAGCCTCATAGCCTGCTTCTTTAATCGCCCATACAGAGTGTACCGTTGCATAATCAAACTCAACCCCTTGCCCAATGCGGATTGGTCCTGAACCAAGAACGACAACACTCTTGCGATCTGTAACGATGGATTCATTTTCATCCTCGTATGTGCCGTAGTAATACGGTGTTTCTGATTCGAACTCAGCTGCGCAGGTGTCTACCATTTTATAGACAGGTACAATCTCGTTTTCAACTCGCCAATTATAGACAGCTAATTCATTCGTTTCCCAAGCATTCGCAATCGTTATATCTGCAAAGCCCATTTCCTTTGCTTTCCTGCCAATTTCTATATCAAATCGCTTAGCAGCAAGTTCTTTTTCAAAAGAAACGATTTTCTCCATTTTATGAAGGAAGAAAAGGTCAATCTGGCTCCAATCATGAATGGTTTCGATTGTTACGCCTCTTCTAAGTGCTTCACCGATGTAAAATAATCGCTCATCACCAGCTTTGCGAATTCTTTTTTCTAGTAATTCATTATCGATCGTATCTGCATCATTCAGAGAAAGATGATACACATTCGCTTCAAGTGAACGAACGGCCTTCAATAACGATTCCTCTAGTGTGCGGCCGATCGCCATTACCTCGCCAGTAGCTTTCATTTGTGTTCCTAGTGAACGGTTCGCCGACTCAAATTTATCAAATGGCCAGCGTGGAATTTTTGTCACGATATAATCAAGTGCAGGCTCAAAGCTTGCATAGGTTTTCCCAGTAACTGGATTTATCATCTCATCTAATGTTAAGCCGACAGCTATTTTTGCCGCAAGCTTGGCAATTGGATACCCCGTTGCTTTTGATGCTAAAGCAGATGAACGGCTCACCCGTGGATTTACTTCAATAATATAGTAGTTGAAGCTGTATGGATCGAGTGCAAGCTGAACATTACAACCTCCTTCAATCCCTAAAGCGCGAATAATTTTCAGTGAGACATTCCTTAATAATTGATACTCTCGGTCGCTCAGTGTTTGGCTCGGTGCAACGACAATCGAATCGCCTGTATGGATGCCGACAGGATCGATATTTTCCATGTTACAAACGACGATTGCATTGTCCCCAGAATCTCTCATAACCTCGTATTCTATTTCCTTAAACCCAGCAATACTTTTTTCTAACAGGCATTGTGTGACAGGGCTATTCTTTAATCCGCTCGTTACAATTTCAATTAACTCTTCTTCATCGTGGCAAATACCGCCGCCAGTACCACCAAGTGTGAATGCTGGACGAACGATAACTGGATAACCAATTTGATTTACGAAATGATAGGCTTCTTCTAACGTATGGATGATTTCACTTTCAGGTACAGGCTCACCAAGCTCATTCATCAAGTTTCTGAATAAGTCGCGATCTTCCGCTTGTTCAATGGCTGAAAGCTTAGTTCCTAGAATTTCAACGCCACACTCATCCAGTACACCTGATTTCGCAAGCTCGACAGCTAGATTCAGGCCAGTCTGCCCGCCAAGCGTTGGTACTAAAGCATCTGGACGCTCTTTTCGAATAATTCGGCTGACAAATTCCAGTGTAAGCGGCTCGATATAAACAGCATCTGCGATCTCCGTGTCTGTCATGATTGTCGCTGGGTTGGAGTTGACAAGGATGACTCTGTATCCCTCTTCCTTCAAGGCGATACATGCTTGTGTTCCAGCATAATCAAACTCTGCTGCCTGACCAATAACGATTGGTCCTGATCCAATAACTAGTATGCTTTTTATATCTGTACGCTTTGTCATTTGCTCGCACCTTCCTGTATCTCAGATTCGATCATTGTTAAAAATTGTTCAAATAACCCATTTGCATCTTCAGGTCCAGGGGAAGCTTCCGGATGATATTGGACAGTAAATGCAGGATAATCCTTATGCTTCAAACCTTCAACCGTTCCATCGTTTAGAGCAATATGAGTAACTTCAAGTCTTGTATTTATAATTGATTCCTCTTCAACTGTGTAACCATGGTTTTGAGAAGTGATTGCGACCTTCCCTGTCGATAATTCTTTCACCGGATGGTTGGATCCGCGATGGCCGAATTTCATTTTCTCTGTATTCGCCCCACAAGCAAGCGCAAACAACTGATGGCCAAGACAGATGCCGAACAAAGGCACTTTACCTAATAGTTCATTAATCATTGTAATTGCTTCCGGCACATCTTTTGGATCCCCAGGACCATTAGAGAGCATTACGCCATCCGGACTTAAGTTGAGAATTTCTGCTGCAGTCGTGTTATAAGGAACAACAATCACATCACAATCACGTTTATTTAATTCTCGTAAAATACCATGCTTCATCCCGAAATCGACTAGAACAACTCTTCTTCCACGCCCTGGGCTCGGGTAAGGTGTTTTTGTAGAAACCTGCTTCACTTGATCATTTCGAAGCTTGGATGCTCTTAATTTTTCTAATACCGTATCCACATCTTCTTCAATCCCGCAAATAGCTCCCTTTAATGCGCCATGCTGACGAATAATTCTTGTTAATTTACGTGTATCAATTCCGGCAATTCCTGGAATTTTTTTAATTTGAAAATAGTCATGAAGCGTTTTTTCATTTCTCCAGTTGGATGGAAGATCAGCTGCTTCCTTCACGATAAAGCCTTGAATCGCCGGAGAAATCGATTCGAAATCATCTCTGTTAATACCATAATTTCCGACAAGCGGGTAAGTAAGCGTCACAATTTGCCCGCAATAAGATGGGTCAGAAATGATTTCCTGATACCCAGTCATCCCTGTATTAAAAACGACTTCTCCAATTGTATTTGCCTCACTTCCAAAGCCTTCTCCAATAAAAACGGTGCCATCCTCTAGAATTAGCTGCTTCTTCATGCTGTCACACTCCCTTTATTCCATGCTATTTTCCCATTCACAATCGTTAATACAGGCCAGCCTTTACATTCCCAGCCAGCAAATGGTGTGTTTTTTCCTTTTGAAAGGAATTGTTCTGGGTTTATTTCTTCTGTATGATTCAAGTCTAGCAGGACGATATCTGCAGCTGCTCCAACCTCAAGCTTGCCTGATGCTAGTTTAAAAGCTTCTGCCGGTTTTACAGTTAAAAAGTCGATTAATTGCTTTAATGTAAAGATTCCTTTTTCAACAAAATGTGTGTACAGCAGTGGGAATGCTGTTTCTAGGCCAACGATTCCAAATGGTGCAAGCTGCATGCCTTCAGCTTTCTCTTCGGCAGTATGTGGTGCATGATCAGTTGCGATAAAATCGATCGTTCCGTCGAGAATCCCTTCAATTAATGCCGCTCGATCTGCTGCACCTCTAAGTGGTGGATTCATCTTATAATTTGTATCAAGTCCTGGAATATCTTCCTCACATAGGAGAAGATGATGTGGTGTTACTTCAGCAGTGACCTTGATACCTGCACGCTTCGCATCCCTTACAACTCTTACCGATTCCTTTGTGCTAATATGGCAAACATGATAATGACAATCGGCCGCTTCCGCTAAGAGTACATCCCTTGCGATATGGACAGATTCACATACAGATGGAATTCCGTTTAAGTCGTTCTTTTTTGAATAGTTTCCTTCATGAACAGAGCCTTTGTTAATAAGTGTATTTTCTTCACAGTGGGCAACGATTGGCATATCCATTTCAGCTGCTCTCTTCATTGCCTCAAGCATCATCGCTGCTGATTGCACTCCGACACCATCATCCGTAAAAGCAAAGGCACCCGCTTCTTTCAACTCTTGAAAATTCGTTAACTCTGCACCAAGCTCACGAATAGTGATCGATGCGTACGGAAGGACATTCACTTTAGCTGTTTCTTCAATGCGTTGATTCAACCAGGCTAATTGTTCTTTCGTATCAGGAACTGGTCTTGTATTCGGCATTGCCGCAACAGTTGTAAATCCGCCTCTGGCTGCTGCTGCTGTTCCTGTTGCAATCGTTTCTTTTTTCTCGCCGCCAGGCTCTCTTAAATGAATGTGCAAGTCAAGAAATCCTGGAGTAATTAATAGTCCCTTTGCATCAATCACTTCCTGGGCCTCTTTTACAATCTCTGCACTTATCTCGGTGATTTTCCCTGCTTCTATGTATATATCCGCTCTCTTTAGTTCCCCTTCATTAGTTAGCAATTGACCATTTTTGATTAATGTTGTCATTTTGACTGCTCCCTTCAATTGATCTTTTCAGTACTGCCATTCTGATGTATACACCATTTTGCATTTGCTTAAAGATTCTTGAACGCTCACATTCAACTAAGCTATCCGCAATTTCAACATCTCGGTTTACTGGAGCCGGGTGCATGATGATACTTCCAGCTTTCATTCGTTTTTCTCTTTCTTCCGTTAAGCCAAATGCCTTATGGTAGACATCTGCCTCTGTATTACCTTTTTCGTCATGCCGCTCATGCTGAATTCTTAGCAGCATGACGACATCTGACGTTTCCACTGCTGTATCGATATTTTCATACGTTCCATTTTGAAGGATTTCTTCATCAAACCATTCCACTGGTCCAGAAAAAACAACTGTTGCTCCGAGACGGGCTAACGTATCTGCATTCGACCTTGCCACTCGACTGTGTCTGATATCACCGATTATGGCAACTTTCAATCCTTCAAAGCTTCCAAATTCCTGTTTAATTGTCAGAAGATCTAACAGGGATTGTGTCGGATGATGACCACATCCATCTCCAGCGTTAATAACTGAAACATCCGCTTTGCCTATAAGTTCATCGAAATAACGATCTTGATTATGGCGAATGACAACAGTATTTACACCAATTGCCTCTAAAGTTTTCACTGTGTCATATAAGGTTTCACCCTTTGAAACACTTGAAGTACTTACTTCAAAAGGAATAATGTCTAAACCGAGCCTTCTCTCCGCCACCTCAAAGCTGCATTTCGTTCGCGTACTATTTTCAAAAAACAGATTAGCTACAAAAACTTTTTGTTCCGGTAACCATTTCCCGCCATCCAAAAAGAATTGAGCATCTGAAAGAATCTTGTTAATTTCACTAATCGATAGATCTGTTGTCGTTAACAGGTTTTTCATCTAATCCACCCCTCTATTTTTTCTTATGAAAAAACACCCTGATCATTTTGGTCAGGGTGTTCACGAGTTGAAGAGCAGATTTGGCTAAAGAAGGGACACGTATCCCCTAATCGCCAAATGTTGCAGTCAACACCCTTGAAAGTCTCTCTGGACTTTATTAAAAGGTCTATTTATGCAATATTTTTTTTCATATTTACTTCATCTTCGTCATCTGCTGCTTCTTCTCTTCCTGGTAAAATCACATTTAGAAGCACACCGATGATTGCTGCAAGTGCCATTCCCTCTATCGCAAAGGATTCTGAGAATTTTAACGCTGCTCCACCAATTCCAATGACAAGGATGACAGATGAAATAACTAAGTTTCTGTTTTTACTAAAATCAATTTTATTTTCTACAAGCATTCGTAATCCGCTTGACGCGATGATACCGAAAAGCAAGATTGAAATTCCGCCAAGTACGGCAGTCGGGATTGTTTGAATGATAGCCATGACTTTTCCTAAGAAGGAGAATAGGATGGCAAACACAGCTGCTCCTAAAATTACGTACACTGAGTATACTCGTGTAATGGCTAGTACCCCAATGTTTTCCCCGTAAGTTGTTTTTGGCGGCCCTCCAAAGAAAGCACTAACAAAAGTTCCTAAACCATCTGCAAAAATCGAACGGTGTAAGCCTGGATCTTTCACATAATTTCGATTAACTACTCTTCCTAATACCAATTGGTGGCCGATATGTTCTGAAATCGTAACAAGTACTATTGGGACCATGGCTAGTAGAATTGTTGAAGTTATCTTAAACTCATAATGTATACCTGGAAATAGGAATTCCGGCATTTCAAACATCGTCGCTGATTTCACCGCTGTGAAATCGACAATTCCTACACTAGCTGAATATATATATCCTACTATCAACCCGAGTAAAATCGGCATCGCACTCAATATATTTTTGAAATAAACTGTAAAGAAGATGGCCGTAAATAATGTAACAAGCGCTGCTGTGAAGTGCAAGAAGTTATATTCTCCATTGACGTTCATTGCCATATCAACGGCTGTTCCCGATAAGGCTAAGCCGATTACCATAATAACTGGGGCAACAACAATCGGTGGCAAGAGCCGCATTAGCCACTTATAACCAGCTTTCCATATAATTAATGAGACAAGCCCGTAGGTGACGCCAACTGCCATTGCTCCAATCATTGCATTGCCTGGGTTAACACTCATACCATTTTCATTGAGTCCACCTGCTGCAATAAGAATCGGTGCGATAAAAGCAAATGAAGAGCCTAAGTAAGCTGGAACTTTAAATTGCGTAATGATTAAGAAGATAATTGTTGCAATCCCACTTGTTAATAGGGCTATTGCTGGGCTTAAGCCAACTAATTTTGGCACTAATATAGTTGAGCCAAACATCGCAAACATATGCTGTAAGCTTAGTGTAATGAGTTGTGTTTTACTTGGGACTTCATTGATATCTAAAATTGGTTTATTCATTCCTATCTACTCCCCGCTGTGATTTATTTATCTTTAGCTTCACACAAAGCTTTGTTCTTTTCTCCAAAAAAATACCCTCTTTGCAATGGACACAAAGAGGGTATAAGAGCACAGCAAAAGACATTGGCTTATGCTGAATTCCCCCTTTGACAGCCTCTCTGGACTTCATTTAAAAGGGCTATTTAATTTTCAAATATACTTACTTGGTCTGCCTCGTCTACTTCCTTTAATTCAACAACAATCTTTTCAGAGCTAGACGTTGGAATGTTTTTCCCAACGAAATCTGCTCTAATAGGTAATTCCCTATGACCACGGTCAACGAGAACAGCAAGCTGGATGGAAGAGGGTCTGCCGATATCCATTAAAGCGTCTAGTGCAGCCCGTACCGTTCTACCTGTATAAAGAACATCGTCTATTAAAATTACCTTTTGATCATTGATATCCTTTGGAATATCAGATCCCTTTACAAGAGGTTCTTGTGTTTCTGTTTTCTTCGTTAAATCATCTCTATATAAAGTAATATCCAGCTCTCCAACCGCAATCTTCGTGCCTTCAATTTGTTCAATTCGTTCAGCAAGCCGATTCGCAATGTAAATCCCCCTCGTACGGATTCCAACGAGGATACATCCTTCGATCCCTTTATTCTTTTCAATAATTTCATGGGCAATCCTTGTCAAAGCTCTCCGGATCGCTTGTTCATCAAGGACTATAGCTTTTTGCGACATCAATATCACCTCTACTATTTATCATATGAAAAACCCTCTTACCGATTTGGCAAGAGGGTAAACGAAAATCTTTTAGAATTAGGGCATATTCTGCCCCTAATTCAAATCCGTTTCCTTCTCAGCCTCTCGGGACCATTTTAAAGGACTTCTATTCGACTAAATTTAGTTTAGTGCAATCGTAAATACTTGTCAACGATTATTTTTCAACTGGTCAACGAGCTGTTGAAAATCAGGAGGCAACGGAGCTTCAAATTCTAAATACTCTTCAGATCTAGGATGTATAAATCCAAGCACTCCAGCATGCAATGCCTGTCCACCAATATCTAATGTTTTTCTAGGTCCGTATTTTGGATCTCCAGCAAGTGGATAGCCGATATATTTCATGTGCACACGGATTTGGTGAGTCCTGCCTGTTTCCAATTGGCATTCGACAAAAGTAAAGTCTGTAAAGCGATCCAATACATGGAAATGGGTAACAGCCCTTTTGCCATTATCCACTACAGCCATACTTTGTCTTTCCTTCTGGTCTCTTGCAATAGGTGCTTCGACTGTTCCGTAATCATGTGGAATGACACCATGAACAATCGCCTTATATTTTCTCGTAACGGTCTTCTCCACCAATTGATTAACAAGACTTTCATGGGCAAGGTCATTTTTCGCTACCATAAGCAATCCAGAAGTATCCTTATCAATCCGGTGAACGATTCCTGGTCTCATGACCCCATTGATTCCTGAAAGATCTTTACAATGGGCCATTAGGCCATTCACCAATGTACCTGTTACATGACCTGGTGCTGGATGGACAACCATCCCTTTTGGTTTATTGACGACTAACACGTCTTGATCTTCATAGTAAATATCTAAATCCATTTCTTCTGGAATAACATCTAATTCCTCAGGGTCTGGAATGGAGATCTCAATCTGATCATCCAGTATGCATTTATAATTTGTTTTTATCTTTTGTCCGTTCACAAGGACATTTCCATCTTTAATCCATTGTTGAACTTGAGTTCTTGACCATTCTTTATTTAAAGTGGAAAGAATTTTATCAATTCTTACACCTGCTTGTTCTTCAAGAATGGTGTGTTCCATTTTCTCCATGAGATTTCTCCTTTTTCAACGCTCTCTCTTCTAACAGCATCTGTATCATTAGCATCCCTACGCCAATAACTAATGCTGAATCTGCAATATTAAAGATAGGGAAGTCATAGCCAAATATATAGGTGTTAACAAAATCAACAACTTCCTTACGGACGACACGATCAATAAAATTGCCTATCGCTCCCCCTAGCATTAACCCTAATGAAATCCCTAAGAGCATTTTCCCTTTAGCCGCTTTTTGAATGTAATAAATAATTCCAATAATAACAATGACAGTAATGACATAAAAAAACCACATTTGCCCTTGTAAAATTCCCCAGGCAGCCCCTCGGTTTCGATGGGATGTAATATAGAAAAAGTTTTCAATAACTTCTATACTTTCCCATAATTCCATTTTCTTAACAATTAACATTTTAGTTATTTGATCTAGTGCAATAACAACTAAGGCAATTATGTAATAAAACACAAAGGAAACCCCCATATCTTAAATATATACCTTTGCATTTTAGCACACTCTGCATAAAAACGACAGTAAGCACTTATACTCAATCATACAAAGATTTGCGATAATAGTAATCCAGCCTGCTGCAATCATCAAGTGACTTTAATGTTGGGACTTCTGCCAGGATATCATCTGGCAGCAATTCACCTGACACTTCACACTTGCCAAAGCTTCCTGTTTCTATTTTTTGAAGTGTATTTTCAATATCAAATAATTCATCCAAAATAAATGGTCTAATTAATTTTGAACTGTTTTCATCCATTAATTTTTCCACTAGTTCTTGTCTTGTATTACGGAGTTCGGAATAGAGCTTTTCCACTTTTGCATCCATGTCTGTTCCTCCGTTCTTGGATTTTCCTTTAGTATCTCTCTTTGAGCATATTAGACACGGGAAAAGTTTTTACAAGGAGAACAACAATTAACGGAGTTGGAAATTTTTCTTAATGGAGCTAGTAGAGGGTTGATTTGCGCTCCAGGCGTTCGCTTTCCGCGGGGTGGGCGCTGAGCCTCCTCGGCGCTAAAGCACCTGTGGGGTCTCAGCTGTCCCACACTTCCCGCAGGAGTCTCACGCCTTCCGCTCCAATCAACCAATATTTTTTTGTTAATAACTTTTTTTAAAACTTATTCCAAAACTAACAAATGTATATAAAATTAAAAGCCCCTGCCGAAGCAGGGGCTTATTTGGATTAAACGAGATGACTATAATTTTTTTCTACAACGTCTGCACAACGTGGGCATAGTGTTTCGAATTCTTTCACCTGTCCTACTTCTGGTGTTACTGTCCAGCAGCGCTCACATGTTTCACCTTCAGCTTTTGAGACAACGATGGCTGAATTCTCAAATTTAATGGCATTTTCAGGTGCATCTTCAAGTTTTCCAGCAACTTCGAAACCAGAGACGATAAAGAGCTGTTGTAAATTCTCTTCAATAGAATCAAGTAATTCTTTTGCTTGGTCATTTACGTATAATGTTACTTTTGCAGTTAATGATTTACCGATTACTTTCTCATTACGAGCCTCTTCTAATGCTTTTAATACATCGTCACGAAGCTTCATGAAGGATGTCCATTTCACTTCTAGTTCTTTAGCATTTGGAAGTTCCTTATATTCTGGAAGATCGGTTAATTGTACACTTTCTTCCGTAACAGTTGGAATAAAGCTCCAAACCTCATCTGCTGTATGAGAAAGAATTGGTGCAACTAATTTCGTTAATGCAAGTAAGCTCTCATATAAAACCGTTTGGATCGCTCGACGATCTGCTTGGTCTTTTCCTTCAATATATAGAATATCTTTGGCAAAATCGAGATAAAATGCACTTAAATCTAATGTACAGAAATTATTGATTGCATGATAAATACCTGCAAATTCGTAATTGTCATATGCATCACGAACATTTTTAATTAATTTATTTAATTTTACGAGCATGAACTGATCCACTTCACGTAAATTCTCGTATGCTACTGCATTTTCAGCAGGATTAAAATCATCTAAGTTTCCTAATAAGAAACGGAATGTATTACGGATTTTGCGATAAACCTCTGCCACTTGCTTTAAAATTGGATCAGATACACGTACATCTGATTGATAATCTACAGAAGCAACCCATAATCTTAAAATATCGGCACCTAGCTGGTTCATAACTTTAGAAGGAACAACAACGTTCCCAATTGATTTACTCATCTTTCTTCCTTCACCATCTAAAGCAAATCCATGGCTTAAAACACCTTTATATGGCGCTTTTCCTGTTACAGCTACAGCAGTTGAAAGGGATGAATTAAACCAGCCGCGATATTGGTCAGAGCCCTCTAAATATAAATCAGCAGGTCTTTGCAGGTCATCACGCTCTAGGAGTACAGCCTGGTGGGATGAACCAGAATCAAACCATACGTCCATAATATCCGTTTCCTTCGTAAACTTGCCATTTGGGCTACCTGAATGTGTAAAGCCTTCAGGAAGCAATTCTTTCGCTTCTTTCTCAAACCAAATATTTGAACCATGCTCACGGAAAAGGGCAGAAACATGATCAATTGTCTCATCTGTAATAATTGCTTCCCCGTTTTCTGCATAAAATACTGGAATCGGTACACCCCAAACACGTTGACGTGAGATACACCAATCACCACGGTCACGAACCATGTTAAATAGCCTTGTTTCTCCCCATGCTGGTACCCATTTCGTTTCTTTTACTGCGTCCATTAGATCACTGCGGAAATCTTTAATCGATGCAAACCATTGAGCAGTTGCACGGTAGATTACTGGTTTCTTTGTACGCCAATCATGTGGGTAGGAATGCGTGAAGAAAGTAAGCTTAAGCAATGCGCCAACTTCTTCAAGCTTTTCAGTAATCGGCTTATTTGCTTCATCATAGAATAGTCCTTCGAAGCCTTCAGCTTCTTTTGTCATAACCCCACGGTCATCGACTGGACATAATACATCTAAACCATATTTTTGACCAACATAGAAGTCATCTTCTCCATGTCCAGGCGCTGTATGAACACATCCAGTACCTGCGTCAGTTGTTACATGTTCTCCAAGCATGACAAGTGAATCACGATCATAAAGTGGATGTGCTGCACGGATATACTCTAACTCACTGCCTTTAACTGTTTTAACAGTCTGAGGATTTTCCCAATCCATTTCCTTTGCTACTGATGCTAATAAATCTTCAGCTACAAGGTATTTATTGCCCTTCTCTTCAACAACAACATAATTTAACTCTGGGTGGACCGAAATTCCTAAGTTCGCAGGAATCGTCCAAGGGGTTGTTGTCCAGATAACAATCTGCGTATCTTGATCGAGAACATCTTTGCCATCCTTCACTTTAAACCCTACATAGATAGAAGGTGAACGCTTATCTTTATATTCAATTTCAGCCTCTGCTAATGCTGATTCAGATGATGGAGACCAATAAACAGGCTTTAATCCTTTGTAAATATAGCCTTTCTTCGCCATGTCTCCGAATACTTTAATTTGCTGTGCTTCATATTCTGGCTTTAAAGTAATGTAAGGATTTTCCCAGTCGCCTCTAACACCTAGACGTTTAAATTGCGTGCGCTGGCTATCGATTTGTCCATATGCATACTCTTCACAAAGTTTACGGAACTCAGCAACAGTCATTTCCTTACGTTTGACGCCTTTATTCGTTAATGCCTGTTCGATTGGAAGTCCATGTGTATCCCAGCCTGGAACATATGGAGCATTGTAGCCAGTCATTGATTTATGACGTACAATCATATCTTTTAGAATTTTATTTAAAGCGTGACCCATGTGGATATCTCCGTTTGCATATGGAGGTCCATCATGCAATACGAACATTGGGCGTCCCTTTGTATGTTCCTGTACTTTCTGATAAATATTCATTTCTTCCCATTTAGCTTGGATTTCTGGCTCGCGCTTCGGTAAATTGCCTCGCATTGGAAATTCTGTTTTTGGCATTAATAACGTATCTTTGTAATCCATATCTATTCCTCCCGTTGTTCTCACTAACTCCATGATTACCATTTTTATACACAATAAAACTTAAAAACTCTTCCAGAGAATACAAAAAACCTTCTCATCCCCAAAAAAAGGGACGAGAAGGTTTTATCTCCCGCGGTACCACCCTTGTAGACAGAAATACTTATTTTCCATCCGCTCAAGCATTCTTAACGTGAATGATTCGCCTTTACTTAATGATCCAAGAAGAATGTTCAGCAAGGAACTCAAGGGTGATCTTCCAATATTTCGCTTATTCTGGGCTTTCACCATCCCCAGATCGCTAACAGAGCAAGAGCAAAAAGATCTATGCACTGAAAAAAGCTATTAAATATTGTACTGTCCCTCTCATCGTTAATAATTCATAATTTACTTTGTTTTAAAATTATATGCATTTATTTCACTTTCGTCAAGCCAATGAATCTTCTTCTTGCGCTGATTTTAATTCGGTTGCATCAAGCTCATATTCAAGAAGATGATCCCAATCATCATTATTTAATAAATCTAACTGAGCTTCAATTAGCATTTTGAAACGTGTTCTAAATACTTTCGATTGCTTCTTCAGCTCTTCGATTTCAAGCGCAATTTTTCTTGCCTTTGATAAGGATTCGTTAACAATTCTGTCCGCGTTTTTTTCAGCTTCTTTAATGATGAGCTTAGCTTCCTTTTGTGCATTTCTCCTCACATCTTCAGCTGCTTCCTGGGCCACAACAATTGATTTATGTAATGTTTCTTCAATCGTTGTAAAATGGCCAATACGATCGTTTGAATCATTAAGTTTTTCTTCTAATTCTTTTTTTTCACGGATAACAATTTCATAATCTTTAATTACTTGGTCAAGAAATTCATTGACCTCGTCTTCATCATACCCGCGGAATCCTTTGCTGAATTCTTTATTATGAATATCTAACGGCGTTAATGGCATTATAGCCACCTCCCAAAATCCTTCTTTATGTATAAAACAATAATTCGACAACTTACAGCATATTCCTTCCATATTGAAAACTTTTTTTGCAAAGGAATAGATATCAGCTGCACAATACCATTGTCATTTCCTATTCGTACTTATTTCACTTTCCCTACAGTAACTTTCCATTTATCTCTCTTCGTCTTACCTTCAAGAGAGATAATTTTTGAACGGCCAAAGCCTCTTACAGAAATCATATCATACTCTCGGCACTCAAAAGCTGCATTTTCAACTAAAGTCCAATTTACTTTAACAAGCCCTTGCTGAATATAGATTTGAGATTTTTGCCTCGATAGATTATAAATAGCAGAAATAACAGTGTCTAATCGAAGAGAAGAAGAGATAACGGATGTTTCTTGCCAGCTCTCTTTCGATTGAATCGCATTTGCAAGTGGAAGCTTTCTAATACTAACAGAGGCTCTCCCAACAGATTCTAATTGGGAACCGATGTATTCTTCCACATCCTGCGAAACAAAAAACTGTATTCTATCTTCATCCACAAGAATATCACCAAACTTTCCCCTTTTGAGTCCAAGGGACATTAAGCTTCCCAGCACTTGAGGGTGCTCGAGTGTAATAAACTTTTTTGGATAGTCTAATTCAAATAGGGAAATTTGAAAATCATCTTCCTCGTATTGAAAATAATCCGGAAAAATAAAGGCGCGTTTCCGTTCGGAAGCAAGAGTACCACCAAACCATTCCACCTTCACGTCTGCTTGACTACCAATGATCGACCTTACGATTTCTTGTTCTCTCGGATCTTGAAAATCGGTTAGCTTAGGAGCATAAGAATCCTCCACGATGTTCTTCCAGTTGAGTACCTGATCTATAAATTCCTTTTCCTCCGGACGAAAATGCTGATAGATTGTCATCATAGAAACAATCCCTTCTTAGAAAAATAAAAGGGCCTTTATTAAAAGCCCAGTCTTTTTAGCTATATTATCCAATCCAAAGGAAAAGCTGCCTTAATCCACTTGTTGCAAAGCGAAGAACTAGAATAGCAACAATTGGAGATATATCGATCATGCCAAGTGGAGGAATAATTTTCCTAAACGGCTCTAAATATGGCTCACAAATCCTCGCTAAAAACTGGCCGATTCCTGATTCCTTTGCATTTGGAAACCACGATAATAGAATGTAAATAATTAATGCCCAAGAGTAAAGCCAAATTAAATTTGATAAAATACCAAATAAAGTATCCATTAAATGCTACCACCTCGTATTTTCAAAATCTTGTTCCTGAATCATTTGCGATATATTTCCTGAGATTTCAATATTATCAGGTGTACATAGAAATATATCTGTCCCAACCTTTTGAATATCTCCGCCAATTGCATAAACAGTCCCACTCAAAAAGTCAACAATTCGCTTTGCCTGATCCTTTTCAATTCGCTGTAAATTAACAACCACTGCGCGTCTATTCTTTAACTGGTCTGAAATATCCTGTGCCTCTGCATATACACGTGGCTCAACTAAGACCATTTTAGAAGATTTTTGTACACTTTGCAGACTTACTATATTATTTTTCGCTGCTGGCTGTTTTTGTGTTTGTGTATGCGTTTGTCTAACAGGCTCTTTTTCTTCCTCGAAGATTTCCTCCTCATTATCGTCGTATTCATCATCTAGAAAGAAAAATGTTTTAAATTTTGATTTTATACTCATTTTTTGCCACCCTCCTACTCCTCTTCACCAACTAAAGCGGTACCGATCCGTACCATTGTCGCACCCTCTTCAATAGCAATCATATAGTCATTCGACATACCCATTGAAAGCTCAGTACATGGTGCATTTTCAAGTTTTAAATTTTGGATTTTACACTGTAATTCTTTCAGGCTTCGAAAACAAGAACGCAGCATACTTTCATTTGCTGTTAAGGGAGCCATTGTCATAAGTCCGCAAATTCGAATTTTTTCATAATCCTTTAGACTCATTACAAAATCAGTCACTTCTTCATAAGAAAGTCCTTGCTTCGATTCCTCGCCAGAAACATTCACTTGCACAAAACAATTTATTTGTTTCTGAGCTCTTTTATTCACTTCTATAGCGAGAGACAGTCTATCCAAGGAATGAATATAATCCACTTGATTAATAATATTTTTTACTTTGCGCGTTTGTAATGAACCGATAAAATGCCATATCGGCTTGTCCCTTAACACTTCCTGCTTAGCCAAAAGGCCTTCATCCCGATTTTCTCCTAAATGGACAACACCAGCTTCTACAGCTTCTGCCGCTCTATCTATCGTTACATATTTCGTAACAGCAATAACTGTTATCTCCTCAGGATTACGATTGGACTTTTCACAAGCCTCTTGAATGTTCCCTTGAATTATCTTCAGTTTATCCTTTACCTTCAAACCTGTAAATCCTCCTTCCAGCCGATAAAACTCATCATTCTCCCTGTTTTCCCTTTATCTCTTCGATGAGAGAAAAAATGCTCTTCATGACAGCTGGTACATAAATTAGATACTTGTATATTTTCTTCTAGAATTCCTGCTTTTAAGAGGATCTCTTTATTTACTTGTTTTAAATCCAGTTTGTACTGATTATCTTTGATATGATTATATGGTTTATTTTCAAGATCTTCTAGTCTATTTTGAACTAAAGATATCACTTGTTCATCAACAATATAACAATTATGGCAAATAGAAGGACCGATGATCACATGAATTTCCTTTTCATCTATCCCTTCCTTTTGATATAATCTCACCATTTCCTCAGCTATCCCGTTAACAGTACCCTTCCATCCTGCATGCGCCGTCCCAATCGCCCTCGACTTTTCATGACAAAAATAGAGGGGAACACAATCAGCAAAACAAAGCGTTAATAAAATCCCCTGATCAATCGAATAGAACCCATCCGTTCGTTTAAATGACTCTTCATAAAGCAGAGCACCTTTTCCTGCATGCTCCTTAGATACTTTTACAATGCTTGCTTCATGTGTTTGTTCAGCACCAATCCAACTGTTAAGAGGATAACCGAGTAAATCAGCCATATGCTTCCGATTTTGGCTAACAGCTTCGAACGAATCGTTTACATGCAGCCCAACATTCATCGTGGAAAAATGAGCTTCACTCACCCCTCCACTTTTACACGTAAATCCCGCTACTAAATCAGGGAAACGTTCCATCCATTCTTTTATGAGAAAAAACTCAGCATTTTTCAAAATAAATGGTTCCATGAAATAAACCTCAGCCTCTACATATATTTTCTTTAGTTTACCATATCAATCAACAGCTTCACAGTTAAAAGACACAATTATGTATCTTCATTCACATCATTCAACACACTTATATCTTTATGACGAACCAAAATGACATCTTCACCAATTTTCAATATATTTTTCCAAGGAATAACAATATCTTCATCACGTCCAAAAAATCCTAATACCTTCCCTGTTCCCCCAATAATAACAGCATCAATTTTTCCTGTCTGAATATTTATATCAATATCACCTATATTCCCCAGCTTCTTGCCATTGGAGACATTGACGACATCTTTCAATTGGAATTCAGAGATTTTAATCATTACTCCCACCCCCACTTGTTTCTCTATTTAACTATATGATTGCATCAGCAAAATTATTGTTATCTATAGGTGGAATTTTATGACTGTTGATTAACAATACAAATGCGCAAGCACCTTGATCACCCCCGACAAGCACAAGACGAGCCTCACGGAAAGGTGTCCTTTACCTTTCTGGGAGGATTGACTTGTGACCTCGAGGGGGTAGGTGCTGGAGCTGAACGCAGACAAACTTGTCGCAAAGTTATCCACAACATCCAGGTTTACAATTTCCTAGACAAACACAAAAAGCTGCCATAATGGCAGCTTTAGCTCTGAATATTCTTATTCATTTGTTTAATAGCGGCTTTTTCAAGTCTTGATACTTGTGCTTGTGAAATTCCAATTTCCTCAGCGACTTCCATTTGTGTTTTCCCTTGGAAAAATCGCTTTCTTAGAATCATCTTTTCTCGTTCGTTTAGCCTTCTCATCCCTTCTTTTAAAGCAATTTCTTCAATCCATTGAATATCTTTATTTTTTTCATCACTTAATTGATCCATTACATAAATCGGATCTCCTCCATCATTGTAGATGGGTTCGAATAAGGAGACCGGATCCTGAATTGCATCTAGTGCAAAAACAATTTCCTCATGGGGGACATCAAGTTCTTTCGCAATTTCAGCAGCAGTTGGCTCCTTCGATGTTTTACTCATTAATCGTTCTCTCACCTGCAATGCCTTATAAGCAATATCCCTTAAAGAACGAGAGACGCGGATTGGATTATTATCACGCAAATATCTTCGAATCTCCCCAATGATCATGGGAACAGCATAGGTGGAAAACTTCACGTTTTGACCTAAATCAAAATTATCAATAGATTTCATTAGACCGATACAGCCGACCTGGAATAGATCATCAACAAATTCGCCTCTGTTATTAAAACGTTGAATGACACTTAGTACGAGACGTAAATTTCCGTTGACGAGTTTTTCCCGAGCGGATATATCCCCCTTATGCATTTGCTTGAAGAGCTCTCTCATTTCTTCGTTTTTCAATACTGGAAGCTTTGAAGTATCAACACCGCAAATTTCTACTTTATTTCGAGTCAATCCTTTTCCCTCCTTACAGGAGCTGCTGTACAAAAAACAGTATTTCCTTGAGAAGGAAAAATATGCACATGCATAATGTCATCCAAAAGGAGAGAAATGGAAAAACGTTGTAAAAACAAGCAATTTTTAGCCACTTTATCACGAAAAATATTTTTAGAAAAATAATTTATTTACAATGAAATTTATTTCGGAGAGTAGCCAAATGAAAGATTTAGCTTCATACCATTTTATTAAATTCCTTTTTCAATCTTTTAATAATCCTTTTTTCTAATCTGGAAATATAGGATTGAGATATCCCAAGCATATCTGCCACATCCTTTTGAGTTTTTTCTTCTCCAGTTCCAAGGCCAAACCGCAGCTCCATAATCTGTTTTTCTCGGTCAGATAGCTGATGCAACGCCTTAGAGAGAAGCTTCTTATCTACATTCGCTTCAATATCCTTGGTAATAATATCTTCTTCCGTTCCAAGCACATCTGATAATAATAACTCATTCCCGTCCCAATCAATATTTAACGGTTCATCAAAAGATACTTCTGAGCGAATTTTATTATTTCTTCTTAAGTACATTAAGATTTCATTCTCTATACACCGAGACGCGTATGTAGCCAGCTTAATTTTCTTTTCAGGATTAAATGTATTTACAGCCTTTATTAGCCCTATTGTGCCAATACTAATTAAATCCTCTATATTAATACCCGTGTTTTCAAATTTTCTAGCGATATAGACGACTAGTCGCAGGTTTCTTTCGATAAGGATAGACCTTGCCGCCTTGTCTCCATTTGGAAGTTTTTCTAATAATACTTCCTCTTCTTCTTTGCTTAAAGGAGGAGGCAGCGCTTCACTTCCACCAATGTAAAATACTTCATCTGTTTTTAGACCGAGTTTCATTAATAGTTTATACCAATAGTATGACATGCGAAGTTTTAGGCTTTTCATGAAATGTCCTCCTCTGTAAATTAAATTTCATTATACTTTAAGGTTAATTTCGCAAACTTTGTTGCTAATTAATAAGAAGTGAGTAGAGGTTGATTTCCGCTTCAGGCTGCTCGCTCCAATCAACCAACTAGTTTTGCAACAGTTTTCATGCACAAAACTTATTCAAAAAACAACAATCTTTTTAAGAGCTTAATTTAAAGGGCGACTTTACTGCCCGGGCCTCCAGCGCTTGTCGGAGCTGACCGAGGTGCTTCCGCTTTTCTTCTGTCTAGCTCCAGCACCTAGCCCCTCGAGTCGCTTCGCCCCTGACATCGAAGTCAAAGGGCGACTTCACTGTCAGGGCCTCCAGCGCTTGTCGGGGCTGACCGAGATGCTTCCGCTTTTCTTGTCCCTGTGAGCATTTTTGGGTGGACGATGCATTGAAAGGCATCGTCTGCTGAAAGCTGCTGTACCGAAAAGGAGATGAGACCTTTCTCAACCTGATAGAATGCTTCTTCCTTTTCAATGTGTATCGCATCCGGTTTGATTGCAACAATTAGTTGATGTTCTTGTCCAACAACACTATATGGGATCACTCGCATTCGATGCTCCCATTCGGCTGATATTTCTTCATTGCCGAGAATAATCTTTTCAGGATCCTGCGCTATTTTGACAAGCTGCTCTGGGAAATCTGCTAGTCTCTTCTTTATCGAAATAAACATGACAGGCATTTTTGTAATGGGATCATATAATTGATTCCCGCTATCAACTAAGCCTTTAAAATGATAAGTCATCCCATTTATCGTAACCCTGACATTAACTAAGGAGTCATATTGAATTTTTATCATTTCAATCCCTTCTGTATTTCGCTTAGATAAATGCCAGGCAATCGGAAAGCCAATAATAACGAATAACCAGCTAATCGGATCACCAAACCCTTTCACATTTGCAAGCAAGACTGTTGTAGAAAGCTCCAAATCAAAATTTATAAAATAATGGACACCAATTATTGATCCACCGATTAAAAATGTAGTTAAATAGAAAGTTAATAATCCACTAAGAAAATAACGGAAACGCTTAAATCCAAATGCAGCCAATATCATTAGAATCGAAAAAAGACATTTAGATATTGGATGCCCTGAATAGGCATTTAAAGGGGTGATCGATAATAGAATAATGATTGAGCCTATAAAGCCCCCCGCTAAAAGTCTCCAGTGCCGAATATCCCTTTTTAATATAATAGCTGTCAAATAAAGGAGGAGGCTGTCAAATAAAAAATTCAAAGCCCATATAACATCTAAATAAACCTCCAATCATCTTCCTCCTTTATATTAGAGAACGCCTAAAGAATTTGTTTTCTATTTATGGCGGATTAATGGACAGTACCCCTCCTGAAAGGAAGTCAAAGAAACAAAGAAGCAAAGATAGGGATGAAAGAACCCTCTCTTATGAAAGTTTCACTTTATCTGCCTATCAATCTGTTAAAAAAAGTATAGCTTAGAACAATAGATGGAGTGTGTCACTTTCTGTAATGAAAACAACAGAAATTTTCACTATTCCCTTCGTATTTTGTCAATATTTATCCTTTTTAAGAGTACAGTTAGCAATCTTCCTATGTAAGATGTGTGATCTAAATCACAGATAGCTTGTTTTATTTTCACTATAATAACAGGGAAAATAGAAAAAAGGAGTTTTGCAGCATGTTAGAACAAAAAACAATCGATATTATTAAAAGTACTGTTCCCGTATTGGAACAACATGGTGAATCAATCACAAAAGTCTTCTATGAATTAATGTTCAAGAATCATCCAGAATTATTAAATATCTTTAACCATGCGAATCAAAAACAAGGACGTCAGCAAAAAGCTCTAGCCAGCACAGTATATGCTGCAGCAAAATATATTGATCAGCTTGATATGATTTTCCCAGTCGTAACACAAATTGCTCATAAACACCGCTCTTTAGGTATTAAACCTGAACATTATCCAATTGTTGGTGAGCATTTACTATTAGCCATTAAAGAAGTCCTTCAAGAGGCTGCTACTGAAGACATTATTGATGCGTGGGCAAAGGCATACGGTGTCATCGCAGATGCTTTTATTAACGTGGAAAAAGATATGTATGAAAATGCTGAAAACAGACAAGGTGGCTGGAAGGATTTTAGAAGCTTCAAAGTTGAGAAAATAGTCCAAGAAAGTGATGTCATTAAATCTTTCTACTTCAAGCCTACAGATGGAAGGGAAATTACAGACTATATTCCTGGACAATACATTAGCCTTAAACTTTCAAATATTCCTGGAGAAACATATTCACATATACGTCAATACAGCTTATCTACCTCTCCTAATAAAGAATATTATCGAATTTCAGTTAAGAGAGAAGATCCAATTAATAATAAGCCTGCAGGTGTTGTCTCTACCTATTTGCATACTCAAGTAAAAGAAGGAGACATTATTGAGATTAGCGCACCTGCCGGAGAGTTTGTATTAGAGGAAAACAGTGAAAAATCAACACTGCTTCTTAGTGGTGGAGTTGGCATTACACCAATGCTCAGCATGCTTAATCAATTAGCAGATACGAAACAACAAACAATTTTTGTTCATGCAGCTATTAATGGGAATCTTCATGCATTCTCAGATGAGGTCAAGCAGATTGAGAGCAATAACGAATATATTACTAGTTATGTATGTTATGAAAAACCGACAGCACTTGATAAAGAAGCAAAAAAATACAACAAAGAAGGCTTTATTACTGGAGATTGGCTAAAAAGCATCGTAAGCGATAAAGAAGCAATCGTTTATATGTGCGGCCCGGTCGTCTTTATGCAAGCCATGTATGAAGCATTGATCGAAGCAGGATTCAAAAAGGAAAATATCCGCTATGAGTTCTTTGGTCCAGCAATGGAATTAAAAGAGCCAGAACTAATATAATTCCAGAATATTAAAAAGGACATGCCGGCTTTAGAGGGCATGTCCTTTTATTATGAGATAAGAAAGCATTTCTTTATTTTAGTTTATCTTCTTCGATTGCGATTGCGTAAGAAAGTTGGGATATCCAATGTTTCATCCGTTTGGTGGGATTGTGTATTTCTCACTGGTTCGTGAGGTGTCTCTTCCCGTTTCTGTTCCCGCTTGACTGTCCCGACGACAGCAGGCTTCTGCTGCCCAAAAGATGGACGAGGCTGCTTCACTTGAGCTACTTCTTCATTAAACCCAGTAGCTATCACTGTCACTACGATTTCATCATTTAATTCCTCGTTAATAACAGAACCAAAGATCATGTTTACATCTTGGTCAGATGCCGTTGCAACGATATCAGCAGCTTCCTGAACCTCGTATAAGCTTAAGTTAGATCCGCCTGTAATGTTCATTAGAACACCTTGAGCACCATCTATAGACTTTTCAAGAAGCGGAGAGGAAATAGCTTTCTTTGCCGCTTCTGCTGCACGATTTTCACCAGCAGCAATACCAATCCCCATAAGCGCTGATCCTTGATTAGACATAATTGTTTTTACATCAGCAAAATCAAGATTGATAAGTCCCGGAGTAGCAATTAAGTCTGAGATGCCTTGTACACCTTGACGAAGAACATTATCTGCTTCGCGGAAAGCTTCAAGCATTGGTGTACTTTTATCAACGATTTCCAATAAACGATCATTTGGTATAACAATAAGTGTATCTACTGCTTCTTTCATTGAAGCAATTCCACCTGCGGCTTGTGTTGAACGCTTACGGCCTTCAAATGTGAATGGACGTGTGACAACACCTACTGTTAAAGCTCCTAGACCACGGGCAATTTGTGCAATGACTGGTGCTGCACCTGTTCCAGTACCTCCACCCATTCCAGCTGTGACAAATACCATGTCTGCCCCTCTTAGCACTTCTTCTAACTGTTCTTTACTTTCTTCTGCTGCCTTCTTTCCAACTTCAGGATTAGCACCAGCTCCTAGACCACGGGTTAGCTTGCCGCCAATTTGCATTTTCACTTCAGCTTTTGATAGATTTAAGGCTTGAGCATCTGTATTAACAGCAATGAACTCTACACCTAGTACACCATGTTCGATCATTCGGTTAACCGCGTTGTTACCGCCGCCGCCAACGCCGATGACTTTAATCGTTGCTAATGAATCTAAATTAGTATCAAATTCCAACATGACAAATCCTCCTAATTCGTCGATGCTCCAAAGAACACCATTTTCTACTCAAAAAAGTATCCGAGGAACTTCTTCACTCTTGATGTAATTTTTTCTTCCGGTTGTTTTTCCGGCTTTGTTTTCGGTTGCGGTTGTTTTTGTACGCGCTTTTCTTTTATTTCCTGTGTACTGACTGGGGATCCTCCCCCCATATTCCTGCCTTGCAGCTTTGCATTTTTATATGCAAACTTAATTAACCCAACTGCTGTCGTATATTGTGGCTCGCGAACACCAATATAATCTGGTATGGCGATCCGAACCCGATTTTGAAACACATCTTGTGCTAATTCAAGAATTCCTTGTGTATTTGCAACTCCACCTGAAAGCACATAACCGCCAGGCAGATCATCCGCACCAAGACGTCTTATTTCATTTTGGATGAGGTCAAAGATCTCTTCCATACGTGCTTCAATAATATCGGATATCTCCAACTGATTGAATTGCTGATGCTGATCACTACCGATAATCGGAACACTGAAAACTTCATCCTCTGATGCATGATCATAGAAAGCATAGCCATACTTCGTTTTTATCTTTTCAGCGTCCTCAGTGGAAGTACGAAGTCCTATGGATAAATCCTTCGTAATATGGTCTCCGCCAACAGGCAGAACACTTGTTGCTTTTAGAATCCCTTGTTCGAATAAGGCGATGGTTGTTGAACCTCCTCCAATATCGATAAGGGCCACACCAAGATTCTTTTCATCTTTTGATAGTGCATATGCTCCAGCAGCTAAAGGCTGCAGGGTAATATCAACAATATCAAGGCCAGCACGTTCAACACAACGTAATGTATTATGTAGAATGGTCTTAGACCCCGTAATAATTGTTCCTTCCATTTCGAGACGTACCCCAATCATACCACGAGGATCGCTTATCTCATCTAATCCATCGACAATAAACTGCTTTGGTATGACATCAATAATATCTCTTTCTGGTGGAATTGAAACTACTTGTGCTGCATCAATGACTCTAGCTACATCCTCATCAGATATTTCCCTGTTCTCACTTGATACAGCAACAACACCATGTGAAGGTTGAAGCATGACATGATTCCCTGTAATTCCAACTATCACACTAGTAATTTCCATTCCTATCATTCTTTCAGCCTGCTCAATGGCTTTCCTTATCGAATGAACGGTTTCATCTATATCGACAATGGCTCCTTTTCTTAAACCTTCGGATTGTACACTGCCGACACCAATAATATTTAAAGAGTCATTGACCATTTCCCCAATGATAACTTTTACACTGGATGTACCGATGTCAAGACTTACATATATTTCATTGCTGTTCATTCTCTGGCACCTCCTTTTTGCATTTCAATAATTTAACAATGTTTTGTGTGTTAATTTATTTTAACTTATAGTTGTATAAAAACCCCTATATAAAATAGGTTTTCTTAAAATTTTAGAATTAATAATATGATAAAAGGTAGGATCGGAGGCGAAACTCTAATAAAAAAGCTAAAATATGTCATTTCTACTCCGATTCACCCTTAAATTAATTTATTTATTCTATTTAATAATAAAATTATTCGTCAAAACTATCCTATTCCCTTTTTAAAAATTAATTTTTTTCTGTTTTTTCCTTATTAACTGTCCATTTCGTTAATATGATCCTTCTTATAACAGCAATATTTTGGAATAATCTTACCCCAAATGCAAATACTGCAGCTAAATATAAGTCTACACCAAGATGGACACCTAGAAAAGCCAAACCTGCAGCAAGTAATATATTGAAAAAGAATCCTGAGACAAAGACCTTTTCATCATATATATTTTGCAAGTGAGCTCGGATTCCGCCAAATAGTGTATCAAGCCCTGCAAGCACGGCAATTGACAAATAATCTGCATATTCCTCAGCAACTTTAATCTCGGTTAACAAACCAAGAATGACTCCTAAGATTAATCCTAAGATAGGAAGCCACATTATGATCTGCCTCCTTTATCAGGATCTACAGGCTTCATATCCCTAACTCTAATCGAATTTTGATAGGCTGGGATTGTTATTATTCCTTCTGGCTTTATTACTTTCACCCTTAGGTTGTCCACAAAAAATTCATCGGCTGATTTAGAAACTTGCATCCGATTATATAGCTTCTCTGCTGCTTTTAAATCTTCAGCAATGACCTTAATTTCGAATGGCAATTTGGTAATTGAATGACCATCTATTTTTGTTTCGCTATTAATATCTCGGATGACAGTCGTATTTATGACACGCTGATTATCAATTGATATATGTAATGCTTCATACATATTCAGCTCATTTACTAGTCTTTTTAACAGGTCTGGAGAGACATTCGAAACAATTTTGCCGATAAGCAATTCTTCAATAACTGGCTCAATTTGTAAGATGATGCCATACCCTTTTACTTCAGAAAGTCCTGCCTCTTCTTTTAATTCCTCCAGCGTATCTCTTAATACCTGTTCCTTGCTTTGTTTAAGTTCTGTTTCATATTTAGCAATTTTCTCTTCATGTGAGCGAACTTCACGAATTAGTTTCAGCTGAAGTTCATTTTCTTTCAATATATCTTCCCGAAGCTGCCATGTATCACGCGTATCCCGAACTTCTGGTTCTTTCATCGTCCTGAATTGAATAGCAATCATAAAACCAATAACAATCGCTATAAGCGTAAAACTGAAATATTTCTTTCTGTCCACATTTTCCACCTTGCTTTCCAAACTTAATATAAAAAGTGGACGTTATCTTAGATAACTAAAAAATGCAATGGTGTCACCACATTCAGTAGGACTCCATTTGCCTTCTATTAACTTGTCTGCAATAAAGGTTCCATTCGAATTTCTGCGCTTTTTTCTAACGTAAATTGAATATTTTCATTTACTAAGGAATCCTTCACTCCACCCGTTAAGTTTAATGCCGAAGACAAAACCTCAGCATCTCCTATAGCAGTAATGACGAATGGGGCGGGATGCTGATAGCCATCAATTTCTATGACAGGACCATTACATTGAATATATGAGTTATGTGATAGCCGTTGTCCATTTATGGCAATAGCTGAAGCACCTGAAATATATAATTCGTTAATGACTTTAAATACATGGTGCTCGTGAACAATATAATTATTAATATTTTCTTCATCTGGGTTATAGGCGCCATCAGCTAGTGTCACTTCAACGCCTTGCCCTTCCACACCAATTTTCCCTAGATACATTCTTAATTTTTCAGCATCTTCCGCAAGATTAAAATAAACTTGTGCTTCTTGTGAAAGCTCATTTTCTATTTCCCGAACTCGTTCTTGCTTTTCATGGAGTTCTTGCTGTAAAGCAAGATTTTTCTTTTCCAAATCGACTAATTGATTGCGAAGATCCAAGTCCCTGTCCCATTGTTTTCCTGTAATGGCTGTATTCTCACTCTCACTTTGGGTAACGTGATAGGAAAAAGCAATGATATAGCCCAGTACCAAAAAAACTAATGAAAAGATGACATGATTACCCTTCACCTTCAGTTTCTTCTTCAACCTCATCTGCTCCCTCTTGTTCATAAGCTTTAAAATAAGAGCCGACTTCCATATCGATCACGCCTTCCTTCGCTGGATCTAATTGACTTACGATAGAAGGATAGTGAGCCATTTTATCAGAAAAACTTCTTATTGTTGCACTTACCTCAAAACCATCATTCATAAAAAGTGTCACATGATATGTATCTGTTTTCGTTGGGGAATGGTGAATCTCTGAAATAGAATTTAATACTTCTTCAGGTAGAATCCCAAGCTCTTCTATCATCTTGTTCAGAACATTTCCTTCCGAAAAACCGATAAGTATAGGCGCATTGGCCGGTATCCCCTCATCCTTGCCAGTGTCCTTAAGTATTTTCCCCTTTTCATTTACAGGCAAGTAATACTTCTCTTTCTTTATGTAAGCAATACGTTTATATTCCTTTACTGCAATGGAAACGGTATTAGGTAGTTGTATTTGGATGCTCGCAGATTTTAATTCAGGCAACTTTTTTAGTTTAGCCTCAATTTCCGCCTTTTCTACATTCCAAATATTAGTTTTTTTTGTAAGACCTGTCGCCGCAAGTAATTCATCATTGCTATAAACAGAGTTTCCTAAAACCTCTATTTTATTTACATGACTTAAAGGTGATTGAAAATAAACAATAAAAACTATGAGCGAAAAAAATAAAATAAGTAATAGAATTAGTCTTCTGTTCGCTTTTTTGCGTCTTTGTTGTTTAAGTTTAGGAATCCGATCCTCTAAAGAAACTATTTTCCCTTTTTCCATTCATTTTCACCTCACCACTGCCTGTCCATTTCCCACGTATTTTTTAATTGAGAAAACAACGGCACGTCAGAACATGCCGTCTATCTATTCAAGTAAAAAATCAATGATCTTAGAGTATAATTATATCACAATAAATGGAATAAGTAAGGAGTATTTCCCGTTACTTTCGACCGATTATTTCCACTTCAGTATGCATCTCAATCTGATACAATTCATAGATCTTATCCTTGATATATTGAATTAAAGACAAAACATCATCAGCAGTTGCATTGCCTGTATTCACAATGAAATTCCCATGCATGTCGGAAACTTTTGCCCCACCTATGGAATAGCCTTTTAAGTCTGCATCCTGAATAAGTTTCCCTGCATGATTGGGCAGTGGATTTCTAAAAATGCTGCCTGCACACGGAAAATTCCATGGCTGTGTTTCTTTTCTATATTCTTTATTTCTTTGCATTTCCGAGAAAATAACGTCTTTATCGCCTTCCTGCAACTGGAAGATGGCTTCAATTACTACGCCGGGTCTCTGTTTCTGCAGTACAGAAGTTCGATAAGAGAACATCATTTCTTCATTTGTCATCCATTCTACATTCCCATCTTCAAAAAGAATATGTGCTTTACTAAGGATTTTTGAGACATCAGAACCGTGTGCACCAGCATTCATAAAGACTGCCCCGCCAACGGAACCAGGAATACCACTAGCAAATTCAAGCCCTGCCAGCCCTTTTCTGCTTATTTGTGTAGAAAGACTAACAAGCGAATAGCCTGCACCAGCTTTTACCTCTGTCCCGATAACCTCCATCGAAGAGAGTCCCTTGCCAAGCTTTATTACTGCTCCATCTATCCCAAGATCAGAGACAAGCAAGTTAGAACCTCTTCCGATCGCTATCCATTTCACCTTATATTCACGAATTAAATCCATCGTCTTAATTAGATTATCAATTGATGAAGGTTCGATAAACAAATCAGCTGGACCGCCTATTTTCATTGTTGTATGGTTGGCTAAAAGTTCATTTTCCTTTATATAGCCAATATTTTCCTCTTTAAGCTTCTTTATTAATTCGTTCATCACGATCTCCCCTTCCTTACGAAATTTAAGAATTAATACTATTTTATGCAAAGCTTATTAGGGGGCTACTGTCTCTTATGAGTTCTTAGCCTTTTGCCCTTACTAGCTCTTCCATTAGATTGTAAAGTTTTTTTGCTGCATCAGGTATACCGAGAAATTGGGCTGATTTTTTCATATCTTTTAATTTTTGATTATCAGCCATTATTTGATCGATATGGTCAACAAGCTTTTTGGCTGTTAACTCTTTTTCTAAGAGGATTTCTGCTGCACCATGATCACTCAATGCTCTTGCATTTTTCTCTTGATGATTATTTGTTACATAAGGGCTTGGGATTAAGATACTTGGAATACCAAGCGATGTTAATTCAGCAAGAGTAGTTGCACCGGAGCGGGCAACAGTTAAATCTGTCCCTGCTAGAACCTCTGGCATATTATGAATAAATGGTTTAATAACTACATTATTGGGATTGCCGATTAATTCAACTTCTTTCCTTACCTCTTCATAGTGGACATCCCCTGTCACATACAAGATCTGATAGGGCTTTCCCCCAAGTTCAGTCAAAGATTTTAATACAGCTTCATTGATAGGTCTTGCGCCTCTGCTTCCGCCTACAATCAAAACAACGGGAATATTTGTTTTTAAACCAGCAGAAAGCCTGCCTTTGATTCCATCTTTTCCAATAACCTCTGATGCGCGTGGATTCCCAGTTAATACAACTTTTTCACTCGGGAAAAATGACTTCGCCTCATTAAAACAAACGGCAACACGATCCACATAGCGACTCAAGAATTTATTCGTCAAACCCGGAACACTGTTTTGCTCATGGATAATAGTGGGTATTCCAAGTTTTGCAGCAGCATAAACAACGGGACCGCAAACATAACCTCCCGTTCCAATGACTACATCAGCATTGAATTCCTTTAACATCCGTTTACTTTCCCGGACGCCTTTCAAAAATCGGAGCACTGTTTTTACATTATCAAACGAAAGCTTTCGCTTAAAACCTGTAATATGTATTGATTTAAAAGGGATCTTCTCCCTTGTGACAATTTTACTTTCCAGTCCTTTATCCGTACCAATATATAAAAACTCAACATCGTTTGTTTCTTTTTGTATTTCTCTAATAAGGGCTAAAGCCGGATAAATATGGCCTCCGGTTCCACCACCGCTAACAACAATTTTCATTTTCCCACCTCAAAAAAGAGCATATTAGTTACTCAATGTCCTTTACTTTCCACTATTCTACTATACAAAAACGACTGAATAAAAACTGAAAACACTTTGATATGTAAATGTAATACAATATAGGTCAATCATCCTGATTTATGTCTAGATAATATCAAATGAAATAAAAAGAAACCCTGCAGAACAGGGTCAACCTTAAAAACGCGAGTAACGGCTGATATTTAATAACACACCAATAGCCAAAAGCATTAGTGTTAATGAGGATCCTCCATAGCTCAAGAACGGAAGTGTAATCCCTGTTACAGGCATCAAACCTGTAACAACCCCAATATTTATCATCACCTGTATCGCTATCATCGCAACAATTCCTACGGCTAAAAAGCTTCCGTACAGATCTGGAGCTCCGAGGGCAATCCTGACCCCTCTCCACAAAAGGAGAGCAAATAATAATATTACAAATGAGCCCCCGATAAATCCAAGTTCTTCAGACAGAATAGCAAAGATAAAATCAGTCTGGGGTTCAGGCAGATAAAAAAACTTCTGTCTGCTCTGACCGAGTCCTAATCCAAATAGGCCGCCTGGGCCTATCGCATACAATGACTGGATGATTTGAAATCCACTTCCTAATGGATCTTCCCATGGATCTAAGAATGAGGTAATCCGTTTCATTCGATAAGGAGCCGAAAAAACTAATGCAGCAAACCCTGCTAGACCAAGAAGACCAAGAAAAGCGAAATGACGGATTCTCGCGCCTGCGACAAAGATCATCACAATACAGGTGCCAACCATAACCGTTCCTGTTCCTAAATCTGGCTGAAGCATAATTAGCCCAAAAGCTAAAAATACTAATCCCAAAGATGGAACTAACCCCTTTTTAAATGAGGTAATCAGTTTCTGCTTTTCAGATAAAAATTTTGCTAAAAAGGATATCATCGCAAGCTTCATAAATTCGGAGGGTTGAATAGAAAAGGCGCCTACGCCAATCCAGCTCCTAGACCCATTCCGTTCATTGCCAATTCCAGGTATCAATACGAGAATCAATAGCACAAAGCATGCAATAATAATGACTTTTGCCCATGTTCTCCAAGTCCAATAATCGACGTTCATAATAAAAAACATCGCTACAATGCCAACTACTGCAAAAAGCATTTGTCTCTTTGCAAAGAAGAAAGAATCATTGAATTTATACTCTGCCCATACAGCACTCGCACTGTATACCATTGTTAGTCCAACGGCAAGCAATGTTAAGGTCAGAATAATTAATATAAGGTCAGGAGTCGTTCTTTTTGTTGGCAATTGAAAACACCTCGAATGCAAGTTTTAGGGCTTTACAGCGCATGTTTAACCCGCATAGAAGCGAATAGATGACTCTCCATGTTGTTTATCTATTAAATCGTGTCCAAGCCCTCACTTAAGCATATGCACCGCTTGTATAAAAATGTCTCCCCTAACCTCAAAAGTTTTATATTGATCCCAGCTTGCACATGCAGGTGATAATAAAATTACATCACCCGGTTCAGATAGCTGGTAGGCTTCGGGTACGGCTTTTTCCACATTATCGACACGCTTAATTGTTTTTATTCCTGCCTTTTCTGCGACACGCTCGATTTTTTCCGCTGTTTGTCCAAAGGTAATCACAGACTTAACATTCTTTAGGAATGGAATCAGCTCATCAAACTCATTTCCGCGATCCAATCCGCCTGCCAAAAGAATGACCGGCTCATTAAAGGCAGCAATTGCATTTTGAGTTGCTAATATATTCGTTGCCTTAGAATCGTTATAGAATCTTCTCTCCTTGTGCTCACACACAAATTGGAGGCGATGTTTAACCCCAGAGAAACTATTCAACACTTTAAAAATGGCTTCATTTTCTACACCTGATAGCTTTGCAGCTGCAATCGCTGAGAGAATATTTTCTAAATTATGTGCGCCTGGGAGCATAATATCCTTTGTCGCTATCACTTGTTCCGCATTGAAATAAATCCATCCTTCACGAATATAAGCACCATTCTCTAGTACTCTTTTTGTCGAAAACGGAATGGTTTGTGCATTTGAATTTTCGGCAATGGCCAATGTTTGCTCTTGGTCAGCATTGACAATAAAAAATTCATTTTCTGTTTGATTTCTAGTAATATTTGCTTTCGCTTGTACGTATTCTGTTCTAGTCCCATGATAATCAAGATGAGCATCATATAGATTGGTTACGATTGCAATTCTCGGATTAAACGCTTCAATCCCCATTAGTTGAAAAGAGGAAAGCTCAATAACGATTGTATTTTCCTCCGTTGCTTCCTGTGCAACGGATGCAGCAACCGTCCCAATATTCCCTGCAATAAGAGGCAGTTTCCCTCCCTCTTTCAACATTTCAAATACAAGTGTTGTTGTCGTTGTTTTCCCATTTGTGCCAGTGATCGCAACAAATGGAGCTTCTGAAATTTGATATGCGAGCTCTACCTCAGTAATGACCGGAATCCCTTTTGCAGCTGCCCCTTCAATCATTGGATTATGGTAAGGAATTCCGGGGTTTTTCACTATTAATTCAAAGCCTTCATCAAGCAGCTCAATAGGGTGCCCCCCACAAATAACTGTTATCCCTTGTTCAAGAAGTCCTTGTGCTTCCATATTTTCTGAAAGGGGCTTATAGTCATTAACCGTGACAAAAGCACCTAGTTTATGTAAGAGAGAGGCCGCAGCAACCCCACTTTTTGCTAGTCCTAAGACTAGTACTTTTTTATGAAGATAATGATTAACCTGTTTCAATTACATCCACACCTCAATATAGATTCCAAGAATGGCACACAATAAGCCAACTGACCAAAACGTGACAACGACTCTCCATTCTGACCAGCCAACTAACTCATAATGGTGATGCAATGGACTCATTCGGAAAATTCTTCGTCCAGTTGTTTTAAAAGAAATAACTTGTAAAATGACCGACAGTGTTTCAATAACAAATACACCGCCAATAATAATTAAAATAAATTCAAGCTTTGTTAATATAGCAATAGCAGCAATGGCTCCACCTAAGGCGAGTGAACCTGTATCTCCCATGAAAACCTTTGCCGGATGAGCATTAAATACGAGAAAGCCAAGAACAGCTCCCGATACAGACACTGAAAAGATAGAAATCTCAAATTGGGATAGATTCCATGCCAAAACAGCAAACGCTCCAAAAGCGATTGCTGCAGTCCCTGAAAGAAGACCATCTAAGCCATCGGTAAGATTGACTGCATTCGAAAATCCAACTAGCCAAAAAATAATAAAAAATACATACATCCATCCTAGATCAAAGGAAAAATCTGTTAATGGGATATGAATTTCAGTTGAGAATTCATTTTGCTGCAGAACAAAATAAAAAATAACGGATATGATTATTTGTCCAAGCAGTTTTTGCTTAGAAGTCAAACCTAAGTTCCGCTTCATTACTACTTTAATGAAATCATCTAGAAAGCCAAGTAGGCCGAATCCCAAAGTTACTAGAAGCAATAAATAAATTTTCACAGTCGGTTCAGAGAATTTCCCAGTCATTACGAGTGTGGTAATCGTAATGGAGAGGAGGATCATAATCCCACCCATTGTTGGTGTCCCTGTTTTTTTGAGATGTGATTTCGGACCTTCTTCACGAATACTTTGCCCAAACTTTAGTCTCCTTAAGAAAGGAATAAATAATGGAGAAAGTAATACAGTAATCAAAAATCCCATAATGATTGTGAAAAAAATAACTTTCTCCATCATTCTGCTCCCTCCTTTCCTTGCTGGAGCTGTGCTCTCATAGTAAGAAGTTTTTCTGCCATTACAGCAATATCATATGTTAATTTATTTTCTTTCAGACGTCTTTCATCTAAAAAAAGGAAATCCGTCCTATCTTTTTGTACTTGATCTGTTTGATTTATATTTTCTGTGTATAATTCCATCATGTCCTTTAAGCCTTTCAATAAGTCATTAGTATAAAAAATGGGAAAATGATTTGGTACATATTTAGGAACTTCCATTTCTTCATCCCATAAGGCAGCAATAGCTCCATTTCCGATCGCCTCATTTAGCTGCCCTGAGTTTTCTTCGATAGGAATGAAAATCCCTTTTGGCTGCGATATTGTTGAAAACGTCGCGACCGTATGAAAAGACAGCTCATGATTCCGTATTCCTCTTCTTTTAGGAAACAGTTTTGCTAAATCACCATACGTTAAAAACATTTTATCGCTCCTCTATCGCCTCTTTTGCTACTATACGATCATCAAAATTCAAAATTTGATCTCCTATTAACTGGTATGTTTCATGTCCTTTACCAGCAATTAATATGACATCACCTTCAGATGCTGCTTTCACAGCATAATGTATCGCCTCTTTACGGTCAATAATTGTCTTGTGATTATTTCCTTGTGCTCCCTCTTCCATATCCTTCAATATTTGCACAGGATCTTCACTTCTCGGATTGTCTGAAGTAAAAATTGGATCTGTGCTATAAAGACATGCGATCTTAGCCATTAAAGGACGCTTTGAACGATCTCTATCCCCTCCACAGCCAATGATGACAAAGATTCGCTTTTCAGCAAATTGTTTTACTGTAGTTAAAGCATTCTGCAGACTATCAGGTGTGTGTGAATAATCAACAATAACCGAAAAATCCTGTCCAGCATCTACTGTTTCAAAACGTCCAGAAACGCCTTGTACCTCTTCTATCGATCGAATAATTTGTTCAACCGGAATGCTTGCTGCAATTCCTGCTCCGATTGCGGCTAGCACATTATAAACACTAAACTTTCCGATCAGCTGCATGGAAACTTTATGCGCTCCAAATGGACTTAGTAAGTCAAACTCTGTTCCAGTCGGTGTCATTTGAATATTTAATGCCTGCAAATCTGCCTTTTGATCAATTCCATATGTGATTATATGTGCTGCTGTTGCCCTAATATACGATTCAGATGCTGCATCATCTATATTAAAGATGGCAAACTTCGGTGAGTGATGACGATATTCACTGCCAAGCTGAGAAAATAACAACCCTTTTGCCTGTTTATATTCATCCATTGTTTTATGATAATCCAAATGGTCCTGCGTCAGATTTGAAAATACAGCAATATCAAAATCACAGCCATGCGTTCTTCCTTCATCTAAAGCATGGGAGGAAACCTCCATGACTGTCTTTTTAACGCCGGCATCAACCATTTGTTTAAAAATCCGCTGGAGTGTTAAACTATCAGGTGTTGTATTTTTTACTTCAAACTTTTTTTCGCCTATTTTTGTGTACATCGTTCCAATCAAACCTGTTTTTTCACCAGAATCAGAGAGGATCTTTTCAATTAAGTGGCTTATCGTTGTCTTTCCATTTGTACCAGTGATGCCAATTAAGTGGAGATCTCTGCTTGGCTGACCAAAAAACGCATCAGATAAGACGGACATCGCCCGTTTTGAATTTGGGACAACAATAACAGGAACAGGCAAGGTCATTTCCTTTTCTGAAATAATGGCAGCTGCACCTTTTTTAACAGCTAATGAAGCAAAATCATGCCCATCCACATTAAATCCTTTGATACAAATAAACAAGCTGCCTTTTTGTACATTACGGCTATCATTTTCTATTGAAGAGATGTCTGGATTTTCTCCGCTATATGTCTTATATGGCTGCAAATAAGAAATGAGCTTATGTAAATTCATTTCAATCATCCCCACATTCATCGCGATTTTCATTTTACATGAAAACTGGATATTTTGCTATTTGTTTATAAAGAGTTTTATTCAAGCGGCATAATTATTTATACCGCTTGAATTTCACACAATTTCTTTACTTCTTATCGAAATACAGTCTGATTGTTGATCCTTCTTTTAATTTAATACCAGGTTCAGGCGTTTGCTTCACAACCTTATCACCTGTACCACTAGCATCAATTCTTAAATTAATAAATAATTCCCCAAGCTCCTGTTTCGTGATCCCAACTAAATCAGGAACTTCGATCATTGGTGCATCAGGCCATGTATACTTTTTCTCAATTTGGTCCTTTCTTGGTTCCACGCCCATAGCTCTTAAGCTATCTTCCATGATATTTCCTACAATTGGCGCAGCTACTACACCACCAAATTGAACGGTACCCTTTGGATTATCAACTGCTACATAAACGACTAGCTCTGGATCATCTGCCGGGGCAAAGCCGATAAATGACACAATATGGTTATTCTCAAGGTATCTTCCGTCCTTTGCTTTCTGTGCGGTTCCTGTCTTGCCCCCAACTCGATAGCCTTCGATAAATGCCTTTCCCCCAGTTCCTTGGGCAACTACACTTTCTAATGCATGCCTTATCTCATTTGATGTCTCCTTGGAAATAACTGTTCGTTTAGCAACGGGTGTCTTTCTCATGACTACTTCTCCCGTTTTAGAATCAACTAGCTCCTTGGCAACATACGGGGTATATAAAGTCCCCCCATTGATGGCAGCGGATATCGCAGCAACCTGCTGAATCGGAGTAACAGAAACCCCTTGGCCAAAAGCAGTTGTTGCCTGTTCAACAGGACCAACACGGTCTAGATTAAATAGAATTCCTTTCCCTTCACCCTGTAAGTCAATCCCCGTCTTTTCCCCAAATCCGAAATCCTTTATATATTTGAATAGCTTCTCTTTTCCTAAACGCTCTCCAAGCTCGACAAACCCTGGGTTACAGGAGTTTTGCACAACTTCAAGAAATGACTGGCTTCCATGCCCGCCTTTTTTCCAGCATCTTAAGCGCGCTCCACCGACTTTGACATATCCAGGATCATGAAAATGATCCTTTTCTAAATCAACCTCTCCTTCTTCTAAGGCAGCAGCTAAGGTAATAATTTTAAAAGTAGATCCAGGTTCATACGTACTCCAAATTGGCAGATTGCGATTAAAAATATCAGGAGAAACGTTTTGGAAATTAGCAGGGTCAAAACTTGGTCTACTTGCCATCCCTAAAATTTCGCCATTGTTCGGATTCATCGCGATGGCGATAATTCCATCTGGATTGTATGTTGCTTCCGCTATGTCTAGCTCCCGTTCCATAATGGTCTGAACTTTAGAATCAATAGTTAGTCTTAAATCCAAGCCATCAACAGGAGGCTGATAATCATCTGCCATGTCATTCATCCGCTCGCCCTTAGCATTCGCATAAAATTGAACTGAACCTCTTTCTCCTTTAAGCTCCTTATCATAGTAGAGTTCAAGACCCATCAGCCCTTGATTATCAATCCCCGCAAAGCCAAGCACATGTGATAGATAATCACCAAAAGGATAATGGCGTTTTGAATCTTCGCCAATGTACACACCAGCCATATTTAATTCCTTAATTTCCTTCGCTTTTTCATGAGAAATTTTTCTACCTGCTGATAATCTAACATTACTTGCTACCTTCGTAATCTCGGAGTAAATTTTCTCCTGAGATGCATTAAGCACAGCAGCCAATTTCTCGGCTGTACTTTTCGGATCTTTCACTTGCCTCGGAACAACATATATAGTTGGTGCGCTGACATTTGTAGCTAGTGCTACTCCATTCCGATCAACAATTTCTCCCCTTTCAGGTTCAAAGGGAATATCCCTGCTCCATAATTCCTTTGCTTCATCGGTCAAGATTGTACCGAGAAAGAACTGAACATAACCAAGACGCAAGTCAATAATAAAAAATACGAGTATACCAACTACTAAAGCTACCATTAACCGCTTTCTAACCGTTACATTTGAAACACGCATGAAAGAACGAACCTCCTTAGATTATGGCTCGTTCCAATATATGCTTGTACTTATTTGATTAGAATATTTAATCTCTCATTTCAATTGTTTCTTCCTCTGATTCTTCTACTTCTCCCGAATCATCCTCTTCTTCAACCTTCATGTATTTCTTACTAGGAAGCTCCAATTCAGCAATTAAATAATCTCCTTCTTTAACGATCGATCCTGCCTTTAAATTTTGCTTAACAACATAACCATTTCCAACCGTATTTAATTCCAGATGGCCCAATTTCGCAACCTTCATGACATCCCTTAATGACCAGCCCGTCATATCTGGAATGGTTAAATCCTTATCTGTTAAGAGAACGACATTTTCACCTGTCATTAATTTTGTGTCCTTTTCTGGAAGCTGACCTATAACCTTTTTCCCCTTACCCATAACAATCGGGTTAACACCATTCTTACTTAATATATTTTTTGCTTCTTCAATAGATGACCCAATCACACTTGGAATTTTCTCGAATTGAGCTTTCTCCTGAACTTCAGGTTCGATATTTAAGTATTGAAGACTGCTCTTCATTACCGGTTTAAATATATCTGCAACCGGCTGGGCACCCACCGTATGAATATCGATTTGAGGCTGCTCGACGGCCACATATACGATTAATTTGGGATCATCTGTCGGAGCCATTCCAAGAAAAGAGAAGAATAGGTTTTGACGTCCTGTTAAATAACCGCCACCAGGCTTCGGAATCTGCGCTGTACCTGTTTTCCCAGAAATCTCATAGCCATCAATATTAAATAATCCGTATCCAGTTCCTTTTGGAGCGGAAACAACATCTTCTAAGATCTCTCTTACTTCTTTGGCGGTCTCAGCTGAAATGGGGTTACCTGCTACTTCTGGTTCTGTTTTTTCAACCGTATCTTTCTTATTTGGATCAACGATTTTACTAATGACATGGGGCTTCATCATTGTTCCATCATTCGCCACAGCTGTTGCTGCTTGAACCTGCTGAATAGGTGTGATGGCTGACGCTTGGCCAAAGCCTGTTGTTGCTTTATCCCGCGGCCATTCATATTGGATTTTCCCTGCTGCCTCATTTGGTAATTCTATTCCCGTAGGCTGATCCAATTTGAATTTCGAAAGATACTCTCGGAAGGTTTCATATCCAAGTTTTTCTTTTACAATTTTGGCAAAAGCAACGTTTGATGACCGAAGCACGCCTTCATAATATGAAATCGTCCCCCAGCCTTGTCCATTATTATGGTCACCGACAGGTCTTGATTTCGGGTCGACCGCGTATCGGCCCGATTTATATAATTCATTCGGATTAAAGACCCCTTCTTCAACTGCTGCCGCTAATGTGAAAATTTTCATTGTTGACCCTGGCTCAAAGGAGTTTTCTACTGCCTCGTTATGCCATGTATCTGAAATCCCTTCCTTTGTTTTAGGATGAAAGGATGGCCTTTGAGACATAGCAAGAATTTCTCCTGTTTTTGGGTCTGCCACTATAGCAATCATTTTTTTAGGCTTATATTTTTCATCGACCTTGCTCATTGAATCCTCAAGGAATGTCTGGATTTTCTTATCAATTGTTAAATAAATATCTTTGCCATCAATCGCTGGGGACACTTTTTCCTTGCTGTCTGTAAGCAAATAACCCCATATATCACTTTCATAGTTTACTTTCCCATTTTTCCCAGTTAGTATATCGTTTAAGCTTTGCTCCAGCCCAAGCATACCTACTGTTTCGGTTTTGTTATCATCCAATTTCTTTTTCTCGACATATCCAACCAAATGGGAAGCAAAAACACCATTAGGATAAAATCGTTTTGTATCCTTAATAAAAGTAATTCCAGGAAGCTTCAACTCTTCAATTTCCCTTTTAGTTTGATTGGTTAAATCACGTCCGGCTTTTCCAAACTCTACTTGAAAGGGCAGCTCATTTTTATCATTTAATTTCGTTAAGAGCCTATAAATCTCTGATTCTTTCATATCAATTACTTTTGCAAGCTCTCTTGCTGTTTTATCCGGATTGACTACATGCTGTGGATTTTTTTTATTCGTTGTCATACTTTCAGACAAAATCGCAATTAATTTGTATGAGTTTGTATCAGTAGCGATAACTTCCCCGTTTCGATCATAAATTGTTCCACGTTTTGCTTCGATAGTTCTTTCCTTCTCATATTTTTGCTGCGCTTTTACAGCAAGTATTTCTCCACCGGCTTCTCCAGTTACCTGGATAGAAATAAATCGATAAAGTAAGACAAAAAAGAGCAGGCCAAATATTACAAATAATATCGCTGCTCCAAAATTAATATTCGGCTGTTTTTTCATCATTAATCTTGCACAACCTTAACATTATTTTCATTTAATTTAAGACCTAGTTTTTGTGCTTTTTCCCAAATACGTTCGTATGTACTTAGCTCGCCCACTTGCATTTCAAGATCACCAATTACCTTCTGCTGCTCCTGAATGGTCCTTTTTGTATCTTGTATTTCTGCATTAATTCCATATATGGATGCTTGATTAGAAATGATCTGCACAGCCCCAAAACAAACAATACCGGTAAAAATGATTCCTAAAACCTTTTCTCCAGGAGAAAGCCATGGACTTTTTACCTTGACCTTTTTTGGTGCTTTTACCATTTGTTTTTGCTGTTCATGATGCTGCTCTTGTTGAAGCTTTCGCGCTAAGTTACTCAAAAAAAATCCCTCCTGTGATCATTTTTTATTGTTTTAATTAGTTTTTTATAAACGCTCAGCTACACGAAGCTTTGCTGATCTAGCCCGATTATTCAGTTCAAGTTCTTCTTCAGTAGGAAGTGTAGGCTTTCTAGTTATTAATTTTAGAATGGGCTTATACTCATCAGGAATAACCGGCAACCCATGGGGTAGATTCGGTGTTTCACTCGCTTTTTTAAATGCCACTTTACATATCCTATCCTCAAGTGAATGAAAAGTAATGACACTAATTCTGCCGCCTGGTTTTAATAGATCTATGGCTTGCTGCAGTGACTTTTCAAATACACCTAATTCATCATTGACTGCAATTCTAATCGCTTGAAAGATTCTTTTTGCCGGATGGCCGCCTTTTCTTCTTGCAGGGGCAGGAATGGCATCCTTAATTAACTCAACAAGTTCATTTGTTGTTTCAATCGGAGCAATTTCTCTAGCTGCTTCAATTTTTCTGGCAATTTGTTTTGAAAATTTCTCCTCGCCATATTGAAAGAAGATTTTTATTAGATCGGAGTAGCTCCAATGATTAACAACATCATAGGCAGAAATTTCCGCATCTGTATCCATTCTCATATCTAGTGGGGCATCACTATGATAGCTAAACCCGCGTTCTGGCGTATCTAATTGTGGGGATGAGACACCTAGATCATACAAAACTCCATCTACTTGGGTAACACCCAATTCCTCTAATTCTTCTTGCAGAAATTGAAAATTACTCTTTATAAATGTAATTCGATCACCATATTTTGCTAACTTTTCTTTTGCAAAGGCAATTGCTGTATCATCCTGGTCAAAAGCATAAAGTTTGCCTTTTTCTGATAGCCTAGACAAGATTAATTCACTGTGTCCAGCTCCTCCTAATGTACAATCTACATAGATTCCATCAGGATGAATATTCAACCCATCAACCGTTTCCTTTAAAAGTACCGTAGTATGTTTAAACATAGTTGTCCACCTTTCTGGAGGTTTTAATGTTATGAGGTTGGATTAGAGGAAATTAGCGAGGAAGCTAATTTCTTATTCGTACTATATATCAAACCCAATCATATTCTCTGCAATTTCAGCAAAAGACTCCTCTGAATCTGAAAAATAATCTTCCCAAAGATTTTTGCTCCAAATTTCAATTCGATTGGATACACCTAATACAACACATTCTTTTTCTAACTTTGCATATTGTTGAAGCGGGGAAGCTATGTTTATTCTTCCTTGTTTATCAATTTCACATTCAGTAGCTCCTGAAAAGAAAAATCGTGTAAATGCACGCGCATCTTTTTTTGTTAGAGGCAATCCTTTTAGCTTTTCTTCAATTAATACCCATTCGCTCATTGGGTAGCCAAATAAACATTGATCCAATCCGCGCGTCAATACAAAAGCTTCACCTAAATTATCACGGAATTTAGCAGGAATGATCAAACGGCCCTTACTATCAACGTTATGATGATACTCACCCATGAACATAGCCACTAACCCCACTTTCTTACTCCAATGTACCACATCCCCCCACTTTCCTCCACATATTTTTTATATTCTATTATTAGTTGAAATCTCCTTTTTAAAATGGAGGATTCCTTTTATTTTTTGTTCGTCTTTTCACTACAAAAGGGTGCAAGTTTTTATATTCCCCACTTTCCTTCAACAAAAAAAGACTGCACCATTTAAAAGATGCAGTCTTTTTTTGTTGATATATAGTTTTTTCAGTTGTATATAGTAAAAATGGTTTTATTTTTAAATTGGCTCTTTTCGCAAACATTGTTGCTTTTGACATGAATTCGTAGAAGTTGATTTCCGCTCCAGGTCGCTCGCTTTCCGCGGGGTGGGCGCTGAGCCTCCTCGACGCTAAAGCGTCTGTGGGGTCTCAGCTGTCCCACACTTCCCGCAGGAGTCTCGCGCCTTCCGCTACAATCAACTAACATATTTGACAATGATTTCACTCACAACTTTTATTCAAAAAACAACAATTTTTAAGTGTCTTAAATTTTAATAAGTTTGTGGGTGCCATCGAATGTGAAGGAACACTCGAGCAGGTCATTAATGAGACTTGGTCCATAATGATTAATATAGTATAAACCATTCAACATTCGCTCTTGTGGGGAACCAGCAGGCCATAATGCATTTTCAACGCGATCAAATTTATTGATAACGACTTCGTATTTCATTTGGGCTGTTTTGTCCAGCTTTTCTTCCATAAACATTAATTGGTTGATTAATTTAGCTTCATTCTTTTTCAACAACGGTACAAGCCCCATATTATCTTCCATTAAATAAGCTTCAAGCTTTTGATAATTTTGAAGTAAGTCTTGTTTCGTTTTCTCAAAAAGCTTTTCAATCTTTTCATCCTTTAATGATTGAAGAAATACTCTCTTTTTCTTTTCAGTACCAATCGTTAACGTTTCTTGTAAATCAAGGCCAAGCTCATTCATATCAGTTTCAATCGAGCGATCTAATAAGGTAATGTTCAATCGAGGCACAATTGGAGGCATCTTAAGCCCAAACCATTCAAAAGCCTGTTTTAGTTCTGCCCAATAGGCAATTTCCCCTGGCCCTGCAATAAAGGCAAGCGTTGGAAAAAGCCATTCCTGCATCAATGGTCTAGTAACAACATTATTGCTCAGTTTTTCTGGAAATTCTCCGGCAAGTTCTAGCATCTGATCATAGGAAAATTCCAATTGTCCTTCTTTCCCGAAAAACACTTTGTTTACATCGTCATATTCAAGCAGTACTCTTTCATTATATTCTTCATCATAATAGAAAAGGTTAGCTGCTTGGCTGCTTATTTCAATTGCCCTTGAGAATCCATCAGCGTTTAGCTGCTCTTGCTGCAGCTTCACAGCTTTTGTAATTTCTTGTGCGCTGTTAATCTGCTTTATAAAGAATTCCTTCTCGAGTCTACGGATTTTTCTGTCACCTGAATCAATGATCAAGAGCCCCGAGTCTTTAAACAGTTGCATAATAATATGAGCAAAGAAATCTACAAATGTACCAGAATTACTAATAGCCTCACCTAGATTATGAAGTAGCATTTTTGTATTTGCTGTTTCTCCAAAAGACTTAATAATCCCTTCTGCCCATTGTGTACAAAGCTCTTGGTTTAAAGTGACATCTGAAACCATTCTTTTGTCTAGAACTTTCTCAGGGTAGATTTTTTTTTCTATTTTATTATCTTTTTCAATGAAAATATGGTTTACTTCTTGATAATCATGATCCTCTCCCGCAATCCAAAAAACTGGAACAACAGGTGTATTTAATTCTTTTTCCTTCTGTTTAGCGAGAGTAATAATCGAAATAATTTTATGTATCGTATACAATGGACCTGTTAAAATACCCGCCTGTTGGCCACCAATGACGACTGCACTATTTCCCTTTTTCAGTTTTTCTAATGATACTTTGACCTTCTCTGATGAAGGGAATTTAGCCATATATTCTTCAATATGCAACGCAAGCGCCTCTCGCATATATGTACGTTCTTGTATGTCTCCTAGCCGTTTTTGATCGTCTAAATTATCATTAAAGCGATAATGAAAATAACGCTGAATGTTTGCTGTCTGTTCGAGATATTCAGTAGCAAACCGGTTCGTAGCCGGCAATGAGAGATTTAGAATCTCCATTTTTAGAACTTCCTTTCTTATCAATAATTTTCTATCCATTTCCCCTTATTCACCATATGAGTATATCATTGTCTGAAATGAAAAGAAAAAAATTAACACTTTTGCATGCTGCAGTTGCGCAATCCCATTCCCTTTTCTTTATTGCATCGAGACAAACGAGTTCACACTTTGGACAAGTCCAATTACAGTCAAAACCACATAAGCCATGAAGAATAAGAGAAAGTTAAACCGCCAATATCCACGGAAAACAAGTGGGAAATTAATTTCCTGCTTCACTCGCCAATGAATAATAACAAAAATGATTGCAATAATAAGCATCGACAGAATGATCAGCCAAAAATAATTCTGATCCCAAATGGTTAAAATTAAATAGTGCACAGAAAAGATAAATAATAATGTACTAACGTCGAGTGCAATATGTACTGAACGGCGGTGCTTCTTTGTAACTTGCTTGCTGACTATAAAGACTAGCAAATAGCCCAACAGCGGAATTGTCACAAAAGTAGCGATTATTGATGAAAAAACCGAACCCATCCTACTTCCTCCCTTCTCCATACTCCTTTCCTTTTATCAGATGATAAAAGCTTTCTGAAAACGGAGCATTCATTTGCCCTTCTCTTGCTTTCTCTATTACATATCCAAGGATGGCATCTATTTCTGTTGGTCGATTTTCATCCAAATCCTTAAGCATGGATGATCGATTCAAAGACGTTTTTCTGCAAATATTCTCTACATAATAAAATGTATTCTCTTTATCCACTATGCTTAAAACTGAACTGATTTCATTGAAGATTTCTTTAAATATATAATAGTAGTGTGGATTCTCAAGGAGCATTCCATTATTGACATTCAATGCTGCCGTAAGTGGATTGATTACTGCATTGACAATCAGCTTATTTAAAAGCATCTCCTGATAATCTTCTTCAAATATAAATGGAAAGTTTTCTACAGGTATTTTAACCATGTCTGTTAATATAGTTAAGTTATCTCCTCTATAAAGAGCTAATTTGATCAGTCCTTCACCCGTATGAATTACATGATTTACAGCCACTTTATTTGCTCCATGCTCTACCGTTCCAACAAAAATATTCTTAGCATTTACACCTTCTAACCACTTCAAATGACCCATCCCATTTTGAAGGAACAAGAGTGAACCTCCAACATTTGTATTGGAAGCAGCCATTTTCTCTAAAATAGGAGGAAGCTGATACTGCTTAACGGCAAGAATGGTTAGCTCTTCTTCACCGTTCCATTTTGAAAATAATGAAACATTTATCGCTTCCTTTATGCAGTTCTTATCTTTTTCAAAGATTAATCCCTCAGCTTCGAGCACATCCAGCTGTCTCTTTGAGCGGACATATACACAGACTTGATGATGCTTTTTTAAATAGTGCGCAAGCAACAGGCCAATAGAACCCCCACCAATGATCCCTATTTTCATAATAACCTCTTTTTCATAATGTATTTAGTCATATTTTAACAGAAAAATGAAATATGTTGAGAGAAAGTTCAAGAATGTTCATAAACAACAGCTAAGGGGAAAAAAAGCTCCTTCTCGAATATCCGAAAAGGAGCCAAACATGGATGTTAAACTGGATATACTGGGTGCTTCCGAACACTAAATGTTAATTCCTTCGTCTCATATAAATCATATCTTTGCTTTAGAACTTCTCTTAAGTCAAAAGGTGAAACGATGTCATCAACAATTAATTCAGATGCCAATCGATAAATATCAATATGCTCACTGTACTCTCGCTGCTTCTCTTGAATGAATGCTATTTTTTCTTTTGGATCTTCTATAGCATTAATTTTATTCGAATAAACGGCATTTACAGCAGCTTCTGGGCCCATTACAGCAATCTGTGCAGTTGGAAGTGCAACACAGTAGTCTGGTTCAAATGCAGGACCAGCCATCGCATATAAACCTGCTCCATACGCTTTTCTAACAATAACTGAAATTTTCGGTACAGTCGCAGAACTCATAGCTGCAATTAGCTTTGCACCGTGGCGGATAATTCCTGCCCTTTCAACTTTCGTACCAATCATAAAGCCTGGCACATCTGCAAGGAATAATAACGGAATATGGAATGCATCACATAGCTGAATAAACTTTGCTGCTTTGTCCGCAGAATCAACGAAAAGGACGCCTCCTTTTACTCGCGGCTGATTCGCTATAATGCCAATGGTACGTCCATCAATTCGTGCAAACCCAGTAATTAATTCAGCTGCAAAAAGCTTTTTAATTTCAAAGAAGCTGCCCTCATCAATTAATGAATCTATACACTCATACATGTCAAATGGTGCATTTTGATTCTTCGGAATAATTTCTTCTAAATCACGGCCAACCTTTGGCTGAATCGCTTCAAGTTTTTTCGTTTTCTCTTTAAAGCTTGCCGGGAAGTATGTAAGATATTTTCTAGCCGATTCAATTGCCTCTTCTTCATTGGCAGCAAGAACATCGCCGCACCCACTTACCGTACAATGCATGCGTGCGCCACCCATTTCTTCGAGTGTCACTTTTTCACCAATTACTTTCTCAGCCATACGCGGGGAGCCTAAATACATGGATGCATTTTTATCCACCATAATGACGATATCGCAAAAGGCTGGTATATAGGCTCCACCAGCAGCAGAAGGACCAAATAATAAACAAATTTGCGGAATCATTCCAGAAAGTTTGACTTGATTATAGAAAATTCGCCCTGCGCCTCTTCTATTTGGGAACATTTCTAACTGATCTGTAATTCTCGCACCAGCAGAATCGACTAAATAAAGTAAAGGAACTTTTAATTTTTCAGCTGTTTCTTGAATGCGAATAATTTTTTCAACTGTTCTTGCACCCCATGATCCAGCTTTAACTGTTGAATCATTAGCCATCACACAAACGGTTTGCCCATTTACCTTCCCAATTGCCGTAACCACACCGTCTGCTGGTAAATCTTTTTCTACACAATTGGCAAATTTGCCATCCTCTTCATACAGTCCATTATCAAAAAGGAGCTCCAGCCGTTTTCTCACAAATAATTTATTTTGCTCATGAAGTTTTTCGTGATACTTCGGTTGTCCCCCCGCTTCAATTTCTTTGCTCTTTTCTTTAAGCTTCTCTACTAATGTGTTTACAGTTGTCATTTTGTCCCTCCTACTCCGATTCTCTACCATCTGCTAACAATCGTATTTACTTACTCTAGAACGAACAAAACGTCTCCTTCATTTACAAAATCTCCGATATTCACTTTTACTTCAGTAATTTTCCCTTCTGATTGGCTTTCAATTGGAATTTCCATTTTCATGGATTCAAGCATTAATACTTCTTGTCCAGCCGAAACTTCATTCCCTTCTTCGACCATAACGTTTAAGACAGTTCCTGCCATTGATGATGTAATTTCTTTCATTGTTTATTCCTCCTATTGTTTAATAAATGTTTTTTCAGTTAAGAAACTCGTTGAATAATTGCCCTTTCGGAAATCAGGATCTTTAATAATCTCTCTAAATAACGGAGCATTTGTTTTTATTCCCTCAATGATTAAATCTGTGAAAAATTGGTCGGCTCTGTCGATTGCCTCTTCCCTGCTCGCACCATAAATGATGCATTTCGCAATCATCGGGTCATAGAAAGGGGTAACAGTGGATTGCGATTCATATCCTGAATCCACTCGTACGCCGGGAAAGTCTTTCCACTGAAACAATTCAATTTTCCCTGGTGAAGGAAGGAAGTTCTTTGGATCTTCAGCATATAGTCGAAATTCAATCGCGTGTCCGCTTTGCTGTATATCTGATTGAGACTGCGGCAGCTTATCACCACTCGCGACAAGAATTTGCCATTTTACAAGGTCAAGGCCGGTAATTTGCTCTGTTACGGGATGCTCAACTTGCAATCTTGTATTCATTTCAAGAAAATAGAAGTTTTCTTGTTCATCAACAATAAATTCGATGGTTCCAGCGTTTTTATACTTGACAGCAGCAGCTGCTTTTAGTGCTGTTTCATACATTTTCTGCTTTGTATGTTCAGATAAGAATGGGGATGGGGATTCCTCCACAACCTTTTGGTGTCTTCTCTGAATGGAACAGTCTCTTTCAAATAAATGAACAATGTTTCCATGATGATCACCAAAAACTTGAACCTCCACATGTCTTGCATTTTGGATATACTTTTCAACAAACACTTCTTCCGAACCAAAATATGCCTTGGCACGAGCTTTTGTTGATCCAAATGACTTAGCGAGCGCTTGCTCATTCTCACAGCGAACCATTCCTATTCCACCGCCGCCCCCACTTGCTTTCAGCATAACAGGATAGCCCATTGATTCAGCAAGTCTGATCGCCTCTTCTATAGTAGAAGTCCCTTCCTCACTGCCTGGAACGACTGGAACACCAGCTTCAATCATCGTCCTTCTAGATATAATTTTGTCTCCCATTAACTCAATCGTATCCGGATCTGGCCCGATAAAAATAAGGCCCTTTTCGATAACCGCTCGTGCAAAAGCAGCATTTTCAGAAAGGAAACCATACCCTGGATGGATTCCATCTACTCCTTCATTTACTGCAATCTCGAGGATTGCATCTGTTAATAAATATGATTTATTGACAGGTGCTTCGCCAATTCTAAAGGCATATGTTGCCTCCTTGACAAATGGAAGATCTGAATCAGCATCCGAATAGATTGCCACAGTCTCCATGCCCATATCATGACAAGTACGAATAATTCGTTTAGCAATTTCTCCCCTATTTGCAATAAGAACTTTTTTCACCCAAGATCTCCCCTTTCTATCTTTGATGTTAAAAAAAGCAGGAAAAAATCATTTGTAGCAATTAGACTTTTGAAATCTTCCTACAATAATAATATATTTCTACAATCTTCTGCATATTTCCTTCTTATTTTGTAAACGCTTCCGAATTTTTTAATTTTTATAAAATAGAGCAACAAATAATACGAGGCAGAATTTTTTGTTTTTTTGTTATATAATAAAAATTATAGGGTAAGCACTTTCTTTAAAATTTTGTAGTGAAATAGATTATGAGGAATATAATCATCTAATTGCATCAAAGAAGGAGAGGTAAGTTATGATGTATACTATCGAAAAGTTAAAAGTAAATTACAAAACACTTGAAGAGTTTAAAAAGTTCAGGGAATATGGTTTACAAGAGCTGTCCATGCTCGAGGATCTTGAAGCGAATATTATTGAAGATGATAGCGTTTCTCCATTCTACGGGATCTATTTTGGCGACAAACTTGTTGCTAGGATGAGCTTATATAAAGTAGAGAAGAAATTTGATCGCTATTTCGAACCTGCTCAAGATTACTTGGAGCTTTGGAAACTAGAAGTGATTGCTGACTACCAAAATAAAGGCTACGGAAAAGCACTTGTCGAGTATGCTAAGAGCTTCGGACTCCCTATAAAGACAAATCCTAGAGTTAAATCAAAAGAATTCTGGAATAAAATGGGGTTCTCTACAGTTTCTTATGAGATGGAAAGAGACCTTGGAGAAAATCCACTCGTCTGGTACCCTCAAGGGGTTAAAGAACAATCACATTAAACGAAAAGTAACGAGCAATAATAGACAACTTAGTTAATAGACAAGGCGGACATTTTATTGTCCGCCTTTCTTTAGGAATAGCATGCCTTAACACACCCCACTATACCTTTTGTTCACTAGCTTCCTCTTTCAATTCAACCATCTTGCGCGCTCTTTCCATAATATCTAATAAGGCTCTGTAATCCTTTTGTACAGAATTTAAATCTTTCAGTAATTTTTCATTTTCTGAAGCAAGATAATACAATTGTTTTTCAAGTTTCTCAATCTGCTCTTTATACGTTTTTAAATCTTCACTTTGTATACTGGATTTTTCCGCCTCTTCATATAAATCCTTTAAATAGCTGACCAAATCCTCAAATCTGAAAATCTTTTCCTCTTCTTCAGAAATAGCTGCTTGAACTTCCAAGGAAGTCTGGTCTGCTTCAAGAACCTGTACTGCTTCTTCAACCGGAGGGTTTTGCTTTCTTTCTTTTCTTTGTTTTTTGGCAAGCTCTATTCCAGATTGATATTGTTTTCTAACATATGAGTTCCAGCGAAAGCCACAGGCAGCAGCTGTCCTGGTTAGTTCCTTCCCTACCTTTTCAAATGCTTGAAGCTGTGTTCCCCCTTCTCTAATATGGCGAAGCACAATTTCTGCAAGAAGTAAATCTTCATCATGTGTCCAAGCATCTTGTCGAGTTGATGACATCAGTGTACCCTCCTAGTGTTTTTTTATTAATACATATGCTTATGCTAGAAAAGATAGACTGATATCCTGTTTGAATATTCACAATTATTGTTAGTTTATTGTCTATTTATAAACTTTTCCACTTGACGATGATGAGCTTCTCCTTGCCATAAGACTGCGCAATTGCGCACTTCTTGTTTTACTCTTTCCTCCACCCCTGCTTCCATCCATTTTTTTATAAACATTGTTTTATATGCCTTTAATACATCCCCTTCTAGTACTAGCATTCTATTTAAAAAATGTCGGCAATTTTCTATTGGATCCCCAGAAAATATCAATTGCAGAAATCCCATTTCCTTTAATTGCTCTGCATCGTATAGCTGTGCTTCCATCAGCATCTTCATGGCCTGAGCAGGCTGCAGTTTTTCAGATAGAAAGGTTCCACCGCCCCAGCCTGTCGTAATGGCAAGTGTTCCCTGAATGAAACCAGCCAGCACTTTACTGCTTGCAATCCGAAAATCACATGCAGAAGCTAGCTCACATCCCCCGCCCACTGCTGTACCATTCATTAATGCAACGGTTGGCTTTGGCAGGAAAAGCAGCTTAAGTAATATTGCGGACATTCTATTCAACATTTCAAATGCTTCATCTTCTGTCCTTAATTGATGGAAGCTTGATAAATCACCGCCAGAGCAAAACGCACGGTCTCCTGCACCTGTAATGACCAGCATTTTTATCTGATCCTCTAAAGCTTTGGCCAGAGCTTCCTCCAACCCGTCCATTACTTCATAATTAATCGCATTTCTCTTTTCTGGCCTGTTAATTGTAAAAACTAATAATCCGTCATCCTGTGCTTCTAATATGTATGGTTTCATATGAGTCTCCTTTATAGATTGTTATGATTATTTTACCAAAGAAAAAAGCACAAGAACAAAATGTTCTTGTGCTTTTTATCTCAAAGGGAAATTAGTTATTAACAACTTCTTTTCCTTTGTATGTTCCGCAAGCTTTACAAACGCGGTGAGCAAGTTTCATTTCACCACAGTTAGGGCATGATACCATACCAGGTACCTGTAATTTAAAATGGGTACGACGTTTTCTTTTTGCAGTTTTAGAAGTTCTTCTAAAAGGTACAGCCATTCTTCCCACCTCCTTAAAAGTATTAAGAAAGTTATGAAGGCCAGAGCAAACTGGATTCTTCAAATGCTTCTTGTTTTTTCTTCTGATTATGAATCGGAAGAAGGATCATTTTGATCAAAAAATTGCGCAAGTCCCGCAAGGCGAGGGTCGATCTTTTTTTGTTTATCCTGCTCTTGAATGACCTCCCAATCCTTACCGGACTGTGGAGCTCCTTCTTCACCGGAATCGACACAAAACACTTGCATTGGAACTTCTAGTATCAGGATCTCATGAATGACCGGCATAAGGTCAATCACTTCTCCCTCAACACGGTGAACTTCCTCTTCAGTTTCATATTCCTGATCCTTTAAGAGAAAAGTTTCTGTTGTTTCCACATTAATTGGGAATTTTACGTCAACTAAAGTACGAGAACAAGGAAGGATTAAGTAACCTTTAATTATTAAATGAAAAGTTACTTGGGTCGAATCAATATCTACTCGGCCTGTTATATGCATTGGTGAAGTATCTCTAATGGTTGGATCAATATTTTTGATCTCATCCACATTGACCATTTCATCAAGCGAAAAATCCTTGCTTCGATATTTTTGTAACTGACTTAAAGTCCATTTCATACGAATCACCTCAAGGCAACAAAGGTAATTATAGCTTTCCTATAATTATTTGTCAATAAAATTTCTTTACAGTATAATGTGAGCATTATCAGATAATTATAACCTATTTTTTGCTTATTTGCTTAGCTTTCTCATGATATCCCACTTTTAAACAATGAAAGGAGAATATAGTATGAATGCAGTTGGTGTGATTGTCGAGTATAATCCTTTCCATAATGGACATGCTTTTCACATTGAGGAAGCAAGAAAGGCGGCTAATGCAGATATCGTCATCGCCGTTATGAGCGGAAATTTCCTTCAGCGCGGGGAGCCTGCACTAGTCTCAAAATGGAAACGAACGGAAATGGCTTTAAAGGCAGGTGTAGATATTGTTTTTGAACTGCCTTACGTATTTGCTACTCAGCAGGCAAATACATTTGCGAGCGGAGCGGTATCGATTCTAGAAGCTGCAGGGTGTCGTTTTCTTTGTTTTGGAAGTGAATCAGGTCAAATCGATAGCTTTTATGAAACCCTTTCTTTTCTAAAAAACAATGACTCCCGCTATCAGCAGCAAGTAAAGCTTCATTTAGAAAAAGGAAATAGTTACCCAAAGGCATCCTCACTTGCTTTTCATGATCTTCATCCCGACAAAAATATGATTGATTTATCAAAACCAAATAATATTCTTGGCTATCAATACATAAAAGCTGCTAAAGAGCAGAATGCTTCAATTGAAGCGTTGACTGTTACTAGAAAAAATGCAGACTATCATGATCCACATTTTGCATCTGAATCCATTGCTAGCGCCACAAGCATCCGAAAAGCTCTCTTTTCCTTAAATGGACAATTAGAATCGGTTCAACAATATGTTCCAGAATCAACATATGAGGGGCTTATTGAATATAAGGAACAATACGGACTTTTTCATGATTGGGAGCTGTATTGGCCCTTATTAAAATTCCGCCTCGTTCAGACAGCTCCTGAGCAGTTAAAAAGCATTTATGAGGTGGAGGAGGGTCTTGAGAACCGAATCCTTTCTGCTTCACTTGAATCTGAAAGCTTCCAGCAATTTATGGAAAGACTAAAAACAAAACGCTATACATGGACAAGACTTCAAAGGGCATGTCTCCATATATTAACGAATACGTTAAAAGAAGAAATGAGTATGGAAGAAGAGAAAGCATCTTATTTACGACTGTTAGGTATGACAACGAGTGGGCGCGAATATTTAAATAAGTATAAAGCCGATCTTGCTTTACCGATGGTATCTAGAATTTCCTCAACAAAGGATCAGCAGCTTTTGCTAGATATTAAAGCTTCTAGAGTTTATGCTATGGGAGCTTCTGGATTTGCACAAAAAAAACTGCTTGAAAAGGAATTCAAGCAGCCGCCAATCATTATTGCAAAATAGCGGCTTTAAGCCGCTATTTCGCTTTCATATTCTCTAAATAATTCACAGCCTCATCAAAGGTATCAACTGGAACTATTTTCATTTTTGTTTTAATATCCTTTGCGGTTTTGACTGCCGCACGATAATTGGAATCTTTCGCACCCTCTTCATTAGGTGCAAAGAAAACAGCGGCACCTGCCTTATCTGCTGCTACAATTTTCTGTTCAATTCCGCCAATCGGTCCAACTTTTCCATCTGAGTCAATCGTACCAGTACCTGCAATAGGATAACCTTTAGTTAAATCCTCTTCAACTAACTGATTATAAATTTCCAAAGAAAACATCAAGCCTGCTGAAGGCCCGCCAATATCCTTACTATCAATGGTCACTTTCGGCTGGACATCCATTTCTTTATCATCTACTAGAGAAATTCCAACACCGACTTTCCCCGTCTCTTTCAGAACTTTTAAAGGAATCTTTGCTTCACTGATCTTTTGATTACGCTCAATGGTAAAGTTGACTTCATCGCCCTCCTTCTTACCTGAAACATATTTGATAAATTGCTCTGAAGAATCAAATTCATTTCCATCCACTTTAAAGATCCGGTCACCTGCCTTAAGTTTCCCATCAGCTGGCATACCAGGCATAACATTTAAGACAAAAACCCCATTATAATGGTAATAAATTGCAATATTTGCTTTCTTATACGCAGTTTCGATTGCAGATAGCTTAGACGTAGCCATTAAATGAAGCTGGCGGACATTATATTCTTCATCCGTCTCATTTTCTTTCCTAATAGCTTCTACTGGATATATCTCCTGATACTTACTTAGTTTAGCTATTGCATAGGAATAAATATTCGCCCTTCCCATTCTAACCGTTGTCAGCATAAAACTTCCTTGTTCATCATAACCATTTTCAACATTTATAATCGGCTCAAGCTCCTTTGCCATGCCAGGCTTTGAGACATAGTATGGCAGATAATAAAAGGAACTAAGCAGAATAATAACTGCAGCGATGATGAAGGAACGCAAAAAGTACTTATTTCTCATTTAGCCGGCTGCTCCTTCCAATCCTTTATCAGCTTGTTAATCTGATTTATTTGCTTCCTTGTTTCTTCTTCCCCAATAAGGATGATTTCATCAATATTCGTAAACGCTCTTGAACTGTACATCTCAACACTTGGACGAATGAGAATATCAGATTCGACAATTCTTTGTGTGACCAATTCCATCTGCATAATATCAAGACTTTGCATAATGACATCATAAATGGAAGTGATTTCTGTATTTGTTTTCACATGAGCCACATCAATAGCAATAACGATATCCGCCCCCATCTCCTTCACTACAGAAACTGGAACGCGATCAACAACAGCCCCATCTACTAATAGGCGTCCGTTTAATTTCTCTGGAACAAAAATACCGGGTATAGAAATACTTGCCCGTACAGCATCTGCAATTGGCCCTTTATCAAATACCACCTTATCCCCTGTCATTAAGTCAGTTGCCACTACTTGAACTGGAATATCTAGTTGTTCGAGCATCTTTCCATGTGTAAAAATCCGAATGAGTTCCTTGACTCTTGCTCCTGCGATAAACCCCATTCTAGGAACAGTAAAATCCAAAAAATATTTACGCTTAAATGCCCTAGATAATTTATAAAGGCGATCAATATCCAAACCTGCACCATAGAAACAGCCCACCATCGCCCCCATACTGCTGCCTGCAATTAAATCGATAGGAATTCCTTCTTCCTTTAATACTTTAATTACACCTAGATGGGCGAACCCTCTCGCCCCACCAGAACCAAGTGCCAAACCAATCTTCGGCCGATGCAAAAGAATTCCTCCTTTATTGTTTTATACAGTATCAGCGAAAATGTCTATCCCTTGTTCAATCTTATGGTCTTTTTTTTCGTTCTATGAGTATATTGATTTATATGAGGACAAGTCTGACAGGCATCATTCATGATTTGTTTATATTATATTAGCATTCTTTATTAAAATCTAATTTCAAATAGTTAGTTCACCTTTTGAGGGAGGCTCGAGCCTGTGTTTCGTTCTAAATTAAAAACAATCATTCTTGCCATTTCTGTTACCATGATGGCTATTTCACTCATTTCATTTCCTCAAGAGTCTGTTGACGCCTCTATAAGGGGATTAAACATGTGGTGGGAAATTGTATTTCCTTCACTATTGCCATTTTTCATCGTTTCCGAAATGTTAATTGGTTTTGGGGTCGTGAAATTTATCGGCGTGCTCCTTGAACCGCTAATGAGACCCTTATTTAGAGTACCTGGGGTTGGCGGTTTTGCATGGGCAATGGGTATGGCCAGCGGATATCCTGCAGGAGCAAAATTAACAGCTAGGTTGAGACAGGAGGGGCAGCTATCAAAAATCGAGGCTGAACGTCTTGTATCCTTTACAAACTGTTCAAATCCACTTTTTATATTTGGAGCAGTTTCAGTTGGCTTTTTTCATAATGCAAAACTTGGCGTAATCCTCGCATTAGCACATTATTTAGGTAATTTCACTGTTGGACTCGTTATGAGATTTTACGGCAGAAACCATGAAGTAGCAAATAAGGAGAAAACGAAAGTACCTTCCATTCGATCAGCCCTTTCTGCCCTCCATCGCACAAGGATCAATGATAATCGCCCAATCGGCAAGCTGCTAGGAGATGCGGTTATGTCTTCTATTAAGACATTGCTCATGATCGGTGGATTCATCATTCTCTTTTCTGTCATAAATAAACTGCTATTCCATGTCGGTATTACAAATTTATTGGCTGGAGGATTAGAAGTCATTTTGTCTGCGCTCCACTTACCTGTTGAATTAAGCATTCCTTTTATATCAGGATTATTTGAAATCACTCTCGGCAGCCAAATGACGAGTCAAGTTCAACAAGCTACTTTAATGCAGCAAGCTGTCATTACAAGCTTTATATTAGCTTTCAGTGGTTTTAGTGTTCAGGCACAAGTTGCAAGCATACTCGCACAGACAGATATTGATTTTAAACCTTTTTTCATCGCACGGATTTTCCACGGTCTATTTGCTGCAATCTATGCAGCAATCCTTTGGAACCCTATCTATGAACGTTTCTATAACACGGAACAGCCATCTAATGCAGTCCCTGTTGGCCTATTCGGAGAGAATTCATGGCTGCAAAAATGGTTTACTATTATGATAGATACAGGACCATTAATTACACTCATTGCCCTAGCCGTTTATGTAGTATTACTTGCGAGAAGATTGAGATCGATTTAATGAAATGAAGCGACACGAATGATAAACGAGCACTTGAAGTGCTCGTTTAGTTTATTCTTTAAATTTGGCTTTCAGCGCTTTTTCTACGCAAGGCGGGACAAGCTCTGTCACTTTTCCATTATACTTAGCAACTTCCTTAACAATACTTGAGCTGAGAAAAGAATACTGATTATTTGTCATGATAAAGAAGGTTTCTATCTCATCATTTAACACACGGTTCATCGACGTAATCTGCATTTCATATTCAAAATCTGAAACCGCTCGAAGCCCCCTGATGATCGCGTGCGCATTCACATTTTTCGCATAATCCACAAGTAACCCTTGGAAGGAATCTACTTTTACATTCGGTATGTCTTTCGTTACTTCTTTAATTAATTCAATTCTTTCTTCCACAGAAAAAAGGGGTTGCTTTGATGAGTTATTTAACACGACAACATAAATTTGATCAAAAACTTTCGCCCCTCTCCTGATAATATCCAAATGTCCATATGTAATTGGATCAAAGCTTCCAGGGCAGACAGCGATAGCCCCCATATAAATCCCCCTCTATGTTATTTATCTATTCCATATATGGTTATGGCAATTACTCCATACCTTTCATATTTCCGTTGTACCAAGTTACCGACAATGCTCGGCAGCTCTATATCTGAGCTATGCTCACAAACAATCGTTCCTTCACTGACAAGCAATTCTTCCTCATGAATCCGTTCAAGAAGCTTTAATAGCTGCTGTTTTTTGTAAGGGGGATCCAAAAATATAAATTCAAACGCAAGTTCCCTCTTCACTATAGCCTTTAACGCTCGCTCTGCATCATTTCGGAAAATTTCAGATTGATCTTCAAGCTCACATATTTTCACATTATCATGAATAGTCTGAATCGCCTTCCCATCCCTATCCACGAAAATGACTTTCTCTGCTCCCCTGCTCAATGCTTCAATTCCAAGTCCACCGCTTCCAGCAAATAAGTCAAGCCCTAATCCACCTTCAAAATAGGGGCCAATAATATTAAATATAGCTTCTTTCACCTTATCTGTTGTTGGTCTTGTTGAACTGCCTGGTACAGCCTTTAATATTTTCCCTTTCTGGGTCCCTGAAACTACTCGCATATTTTATCACCACACAAATCATTCCATTTAATCATTTTTCCTTCCTATCCTATCATAATTAATTACCTGCCGCCAACTGTTATAGAAAAATGCTGGCCGCTTGCCAGACAGAGGAAAAAATCCCTGATTATGTGTATAACCATTCTCATTATGGAAATAATGAGGTTAACAGCATCTATTTCGAGGATGTTGTTGCCAACCGCGGAGAAGACTTACGTTTCCCCATAAGTTCTTCCTCCGGTTTCTCCTCTCCCTTTGCCTTCTATCCTAAGAAAAGGATATAGAAGGACCCTGCAGAATTTTTCTGCAGGGTTTTTTTCTTTTTACAATGACAACTTAATATCCTCTTTCCCTTCATCAATAGAGATTTTAAAAATAGTCTGAAGCCATTGTTTGCTCATATAATAATGTCCATTCAAATTTACTAAAGGATTCTCCAGCAGGCCATAATCCTCTTCATTGTAAATAAAAATATTCTGATTTAAATAAAACCGGTAGCTATTTCTCCCCTTAAGCACAAGGATTGACTTATGGTTAGGAAGTACTTTAACTTCAAATTCGAGTTTCTCCATTATCTCCATGAAAGGGTAAAGCATCATGCCCTTATCGTAGATTGCTTCACCTTCTATTTGTTCCTTATTGCCTATACTAATTTTTCTAGGGTCATAATAATGGAAAGGGACCCATTTAGTGGATTCCGTTTTATTCAAAGTGAAAAAACGTGTAGGTAACCCCTTAATTTTATAAATGAACTTGTCCAGTTTTTCTGTGTTCATTTCCCCTGATCCATTGTTTATTTCATTGAAAAGTGCGGCTAGTTCGTCCTCTGACAGATTTTCTTTTAATTCTTGAAGAATCGCCTTTCCTTTTTCAGACAGGGGGGTAAGCTTTGCTGTATAAGATGTGAAAACATCCAGAAGCCACTTCTCATCAGCAGACAGTTCATTAAACTTCATTTGGTAATAATAATGAACAAGCTTTCGTTTAAGCATTTCTTCCTTTGTATTTGATGAGGTGACGATCATCCCTTTTCCGCTGTTTTCATTCAATTGATCTGTAAACACAACAGATACAAAGGGATACCCTTTCAAACGGTTCAGCTCTTCGAAATCATAATCCTTCACTAGTCCTTGCTGATTTATATAGTAGCTAACTTCTTTATTTGTCTGTTTATTCTGGAGAGCAGCCGGCTGCCAGTATAAGGCAGGAGCAGCCCCATTCCCCTTAAATAAATAATAATCAATTAAATCCATTTCTTTTATTCCCTTTAAAGGCATTCCAGCTACCCAGGACCCCTTCCTTCTGACTATATCAATAATTTCAATGTCAGTAGCTTTTACGATTACTCCCAAGAGGTCTGTCGTCCATTCTTTAAGTAGAAAAGCCGTATCTATTTTTTGAATAGGAATGGTGTACTGAAAGATCAATGTATCTTTATCAGGTAAAAATGTTTGTGGATTTTCATCTTTTGATTCACAGGGATCTCCATTGTCTTTTATGCATAACCATTGAAACAGTTCCCCAGGTATAACAACTTGATATTCTTTATCTGGTTTTAAACCAGATATTCTTTGCGTTATATGCAGGTCCTTTTCGCTAGATTGTACAGTAAGTTCCTGCACCACTTTTTCGATATTGTCGTCCCCTAGGCTAGCTTGCTTTGAATAAGCTTTCCATTGCCAAGACAACACTCCTCCAATAGCTGTCAAAAAAATCACAAAAATTAGACTAGCTGTTCTCCACATCGAAATTCCCCTTACCATTTTTCTTTATACTAACCATATCAAATCAATCGACATCAGTCACATGAAATTTGAATGAATTTAGCAGATTGTGTATGATTTTAACGACATTTAAATAAAGGGAAGCTTCAATTTTCGAATAGAAAATGATAAAGTATGGGATAGTGCAATTTTTTTGATTTAGAGGAGGAATTTTGACTTGATTCAGCGTTTTATTGAGATCGGAGAGGGATATTCCGATATATATGAACTAATTGAGATTGCAAAAGCCAATCAAGCGCGCCTTTGCCATCTAATGGCCATTCACACAACCATCGCAAATAAAGATGTTACATCCCTTATTGTCGTATTAAAACCAACTATTCCTGGCAATTTTCAACCGCTATATATTTGCAGGGAGGGAATTCCAAATCCAAAGGTCACACCGAATAAACGGTTTGATTTATTTGCACAGACAGCAGAAGAACTTCATAAAGAAATCATCCAGTTTGACATTAAGCCATCAACAGTGTTCGCAGAAAAGGAATTATTTTATCAGTATCTAATTGGAATCTTGCGATTAAATCACTATATCCCGCCATTACAATAAAAAAGTTGAGAGCATAGACTCTCAACTTTTTTATATTCCCATTTTATAGTCATATTCTTTTGCCTTATCTGGCTTTGAATTTTCGAATTCCATTTTAAGAAACGGCTTGTAGGATGGTTCGACTTTTTTAACAAATGAATAGGAACTAATCTTTGAAATTAAGCCTTCTGTTTCATCAAGATCACAATATAGTACTACATATTTTAATCGTTTAGAAACAAAATGGACATTTCCAAACCTTCTTAACATTTTTGCCTGTTTTAGCGTATAAAGCCAGACAATAATCCCTTGCCGTTGACCCAGCATATTTTCTTCCCCTTTAAAGAGTAATTCTTTTTTTATTCAGTCTAGCATAAAGAAACAATCTTTTACAATGATCAATCAAAATAATCATCAGAAAATTGAAAATATAGTAATGGTTGATGAAAACGGCATGGATACTTTTCCATGCCGTTTATGATCAAGCTTTATGAACATCCGCAACTTCCTCCGGTCCCACATCCGCCTCCACAGCTCGATGAACTATCAAAGAATGGGTTTCCAGTTGGAACCTTTATGTGCTCTGAAACAGAGCGTCCAATTAGTACGCTTACTTCATCCAAAATCGCTTGCAGACCATTTTCAGCCTTCCTAAACTCAGCTACATTATCATCCATGTCCATTTCTCTCTTTAATTCTCGAATAGACTTCATGACTGTTTTATATTCTGGATGATATTTACCAAAACGCTGAACTTCCTCATAAAGCTCCTTCATTTTCACGAAGTCCCTAATCTTCTGTTGCGTCTTTTTATTGTTTCTTAATCTATATAAACATTGGCGGTAATAGTCCGCCTCCTCTGATTCAATAATCATAGCTGCTATTTGATCAGCTTCATCCAAAATTTCTATCCCTTCAATTGTAGCAAGCAAAATAAAGCTCACCTCCGTTTCATATTTTACCATGAAACGATGAAAATCGAAAGTTATCTTATCTGAACACTAAACTCTTTTTTCATAATGACTGATGGATCATTCTCCTTAACGACTTCTAATTTCAGAAAATGTTTTCCAGGTGGCAGAGCTTTTACAATGAATGCAGCAGAATTGATCTCTTCTTTCTTCTTACCATCTACATATAGAATAATTTTGCCTTTCATATTGTCTGCTGACTCTCTAAAGGTAATACCTTGAACAATACATTCGATTAATACATTCCTGCCAACAACCTCATACCCAACATAAAATGGATCATTACTATTGGATTCAACGTTAAAAACAGGAATATCCGAAGATTCCATATTGAAACTGATAGGTTGTACACTTATTCTCGTTTCAGGCTCTGGGATGTCTTTCTGACAACCTGCGGCTATCATGAATAGACAAACAATACATACGTATATTATGCCTTTCATTGTCTATCGCTCCTTTATTCCTACATCAACATGCATTAGTTTTGCCTACAAAAAATATTCAAACTTTTCCTTATGTATTTATTGTGTACTTTGCCAGCTCTTTTTACTCTTTTGTCAAAGGTTGAAAATAACAAGAGCTTTCTCATTCATTGAGAAAGCTCTTGTTATGACTGTGAATTCATTGCTTGAAACATACCCATCATCATTGAAGCCATTTGAACACCATTAGAGAACTTTTCAACCTTATGAGGAATGGTGTTTTTATAATAATTAAGAGCCGCTACCTCGAGAGATTGAATCTCGTGTGGGTTGCGTGACAGTTTTCGGTACCATATTGGCTGCTCTCTAATGAAGCTTTGCAATTGTTTATTTTGACTTAAATAATCTACAATATCTTGCCTCATTTTACTCTCCCTTTCCTAATCCTTTTTAAATACAAAAGGATTGCTTGATTTAGTGTCCACAACTTTAGACAAACCTGCTTTGCTTCCACCTTGAAATTGAGAAATGACCCCTTGAACAGCCGTTAATGCTTCACTAAGATTCTGGACATAACCTTGCATTTCATTTGCATCCATTTTTTTTATGGACCCCATAATATTCCCAATCCAATCGGTCTTTTTTTCCTCTTTAGCTGTTTCACTTATTTTACCTGTTCGAAACGTATCCCATCTCGAGTCTTCTTCCCCTAATAAGTACCAATCTTCATATAATTCCTGCCATGTATTTTTTCCGGTTCTAACTTCTTGCACTATTTTGGGATTTGCCTTCACAAATGCTTTGAATTGCTCAACAGAAGGATGGAGATTTTTCTTCGCCATTTCAATTCACCTCTACCTGTTACAATCGCCTACCATATTTTATGACTGAGAATGAAAATGGTGAACTAATTCTTTCTAACTGAAAAGTTAAATGCAAAAACACTACTAATAATGTTACTATTATGAATGCAGATTATTTCCGAAAGGTGAATACAAATGAAGGAACAACTAAAAGAACTATTAGAAAATTGTATGGATCACGCATCTACAGAGGAACTAGAGGTACTGACTGATATTTTACGAGGTTTTCATAAAAAACAGAATAAAATCAACAGTTCTTATATTGGCGGACTGCTGCATATGGAACGTACGATGGATGATAAAATGTGTGAACTAACAGTCCCCCTAACCCCACTATTGAATAATTCATTAGGTATAGTCCATGGTGGTATGACTGCTACAATTATTGATTCAGCGATGGGGACATTGGCAAATTCCTTACTGCCTGAAGGGTTCGGTGCTGTAACAACCCAATTAAATATCCATTATTTATCAGTTGGCACAGGAGATTATTTACAATGCAAGGCACATATTGATCATAAAGGCACGAAAAGTATGGTTCTATCTGCGGATGTTCATCGATCTGACGGAAAAAAAATCGCACAAGCAACAGGAAGCTTCTTTATTATTAAGAAAAAATAACTAAGAAGATCGTTTAGGCGGTGAAGATATGGTAACAGCCATTGTTATACCTATTATTTGTCTTTATTTTTACTGGCTTGCAAAAAAAGATATGGAAAAAAGTCTTCAAAAGTGGCAAGAATTAAAAAATGTACCTGAAGAAGCTGTTATATATGGCGAAATCATGCAAGTGAGCGGATATAAACAGCGTTTTTCCTATTATCGATTTGTTTACGTCCTAGAGCTATCGATTCAAATGGATCAAAGAAATTGGAAAGTAAAGAAAATCATTCCCATTGAAAAGGGATTTCATCCCCCTGAAATAACTAAAGGGGAAAACGTTGTCGTGTATGGTAATTGGAAAGAAGAAGTTTTCCATATCAGCAGGATTGAAAAAAGAGCTTGACGTCCAAGCTCTTTTCTAAACATATAAAGTGAAACCCTAATCTGCGATAAAATTTTATTTCTTATTCTGACCATTTTTCAATAAAGTTTTGCGTGTAATGTTTTTTATAAACTCCAACGCCAAGATGAGTGAATTTTTCATTTAATAAGCTCTCACGATGCCCTTTACTATTTAACCAGCCTTCCACAACTGCTGGCGCATCTATATAATTAGCCGCAATGTTCTCTCCAGCTGTTTGATAAAAGATTTCCGCTGCATCTAGTCTATCTGATAATTCACCATATTTCTCTGATGTATGTGAGAAGTTGTCTGCTTCATACATATCTTTACTATGCGCAAAGGCAACTACTGCTGTTTCTGCATCCCATTCAAGAGGCAGTAAATCATGCCGAACTCGAAAAATATTTGTGATATCAAATATCTGCTGTTCACTGGCCTTTTCAACTTCCTCTTCATTAATAAGCGGCGGCGAATTCAATTCAAGCAATTCACCTCTGTACACCATTTCATATGGACGTTGTTTAATTAACGTTTCTGCATCCAGCATCCGAATACTTGATAAAGTACCTGTGAATTTATCAATATTCAGCTGCATATAATTATCAGCAATCATAATAAGCGGACGGGTATTCATATCATCTTCAGATAGTTCAAACATATAAGAGCTATCATCATAATCAATACCAATATTCGCTTCTATTGTTGTTAAATGATAAATATCCGTAATGGACTGCCCAATCTTAAAAGGGAGAATTGGTACATCTGAACCAGTTGCATAAATAGTTACTACTTTACTATTAGCCATACCGAATTGGACATATTGATGTGTACTCTTCTTATATATCCACCAATCATAGCCATAGAAGGTAGGATCTACTCGTTCTGGTTCGCCAAGACTATCAGTTAGTTCCTTGCTCGTCTTTCCGAGTAAATGAAGCCAACTTTCTTGAGGAATTTCTAACTGGGAAGAATTTTGAACAGAAGCCACTTCATCCAAACTTTGGTCTACTTTTGGTTGTTGAATCTCTTCACTTATTAATATTTCTCCATTATTCTCCGTATTGATATTGAATAAAAAAATAATTGCTAATAGACCAGATATTATTACAAGAATACGAGCAAGATTACGCAGGAGGATTCCCTCCTTTCTATCATCATTTATTTCATTATATATTCTATTCCTATGAAAAGTATATCATTATTCCTATGTATTATGCTTATATGGAGTAAAGAATCTGATAATTACTAACTATCGTTAAACAAAATAAAAGGCTTTTTTTGCAAATATTGTTGCTAATGGAAATATAGTGTGGCTAGACGTTGATTTCCGCTTCAGGATGCTCGCTTTCCGCGGGGTGGGCGCTGAGCCTCCTCGGCGCTAAATCGCCTGCGGGGTCTCAGCTATCCCACTTCTCCCGCAGGAGTCTCGCACCTTCCGCTCCAATCAACAAACTTTTTTTGACAACAGATATGTATTTATAACAACAATCTTTAAAAAGAGTCAAAAGAAAAAGAACACCGCAATGGCGTTCTCTTCATCTTTCCTATTTCTCCGTTATAAAAATTGTCCAATAGTGGCCATAAGGCCCACCTTCTACATAGCTAATGCCAATACTTGTTGCTTTCTCATTTAATATATTGGCTCTATTCGTTGCAGAGTTCATCCATGATACAAAGATTTGGTTCGCGTCACTATGCCCTGCTCCAATATTTTCTTTTACTTTTCTAAAGGGCACTTGTAAATCCTTTAACATTTCTGAAGGATTGCCATATGTAGGTGAATGATGTGAAAGATATTCATTTTCCATCATATCAACTGATTTAAGCTTTGCAGCATTTGACAGGGAGGGATCAACACTCAATGGCTTCAAGCCTAACTGAGCCCTCTTACTATTCATTAGTTCAATCAGTTTACTTTCTTTGTTATTTAAATTATATTCACCCTCGGTCATATCCTCCATGCTTGGAATGATAATTATCTGTCCTGGAAAAATTAAATTAGGATTCATAATATGCTGATTACTGCTAATTACTCTATTTAGACTTATATGATGATTTACTGCAATTTCCCAAAGTGTATCACCTTTCTTTACAACATAATTTGATTGAGCATTAGCATTCTTAATCATAGAGAAACAGAAGAAAAAGAACATAATCCATACAAGTTTCTTTCTCATTCATAAGCTCCTTCCACTTACCTTTTTAGCATTTCCAATTGAAATTAATTTCCCCGAAAATGTTGAAATTCTTTACGATTTCTTGAATTAATTCAATGATTGAACTTCTTTCTTTCATGTATTCGTTGCATCTTCTGTCTTTTTCAACTATTATTAGATTTGTGATGAAACTTATTAAAATTTAACCTAATAAGCTGTTTACAGCTTTTGATGGACTGTTTTTAGGAGGGACAAACATGAAGTTTGAGAATACGGGTCTTGAAAAAAAGAAAGCAGACTTAAATCGATTAGATGATTTAATGTTAACCTATGGTCTTGTTCGTGCAGGTCAATGGGATTATGAAAGAGTTACATACGATCGTAAATTTCAATTAAAAGAAGGCGTGTACTATTTGCGTGTGTTCGGCTATGCTGTAGAGGGTGATGTCGGTGCAGATGAAGCACTTATTCAATTGATGACACCTGCGCTTGGAAAACATTACTATCCACATGGCGTTGAATACGGTGAAGACGAGCATTATCCAAAAACGCTTGTTGCTCAATGTGAAAAAATTCTAGCTGATGTTAATGCAGAAATTGAAAAATTCACTAAGTAATATAAAAAGACGCATGTCAACTCGACATGCGTCTTTCTTATATTTTAAGATCCCAATATAGCCTTTATGGTTGAAGTTGTTTCTCCGCCATGATAGATAACATATAATAATAAATAGACAGCAACACCTGTAATAGCAGTGAAAAACCAAATAATACTTGTGATCGGCCCTAGCTTTCGATGCAATGATAATTTATTTTTGTACCCACTAATAAGGGAAATCAGTCCAAACACTGCCCCAATAGTCGCTAACGTCACATGAAAGATTAAAAAAATCGTATAGTATATTTTGATATCATCTGGACCGCCAAAAGATGTATTCCCAATAAAAACAGTTCTGCTCATATAAATAATAAAGAAACTAATCGCAAAAACCCCTGCGAGTGTCATTGTCTTCTTATGCGATTCTATCTTTCGCTGTCGTATTTGTCCCCATCCAATCGCTACACAAATAGCACTTAAAACAATAAATGTTGTACTAATTGTAGGTAAAATCGGCAATGAATAATTCATTTTGTCTCCCTCTCAATTCATTCATGACTTTTTTTTCATACCATTTCTAATCATTTGATCCTGAACAGGCGGATATTGTTAAATCCTAGATAAGTATACAGCATAAATTAGTCCACATAATCAATTTTCTATGAAAGTTTTGAAATTATTCAAATTTAATTAAGAAACTGTGATATTTTAACTTGCTATTAAGATTTTTACTATTTTAAAACCCCATCCAAAATAGATGGGGCATCAACTACTCTATCGTCTGTGGATTTAATCGATGCTGCTTTTCAACTTCCGTTTCTTCTTGTTCTTTACGATACCAACTAAAGAAAACTCTGGCTAAAACAACACCATACACAAGCTCCTGGATAATCTTCATGATTATCCCTCCAAGCTGCTGATCATATATTAGTGACATTGAGCTAAACACTTCAGGTCCACTTAAGGTTAAGCCAGCTAAGGTCGTACCTGGTACGCATAGCTCCAACGCTTTCGCCCATGCATTCGGATCAGAAAAAGTCGCATACATTGGCACATCAGAAAAAATAATTAACGCGCACGCTGGTAATAGCAATGCCCCACCCGCAAAGATATAACCTACTTTTTTAAGCCCACTTAATGTATGCTGATCTTCTAATTTATTGATAAGCGGCCACCAAAAGAAAATCGACAATATAAACAATAGGCTTGTATAGCCAGCATGAAGCCACATATCTGTCTTAATAAAATCAAAAACTAATGGGATATGATAAATAGAAAAAATTCCATTAAACATTATTAAAGCAACCACTGGCTTTGAAAGAATGGAAAATGCTTTTCTAAAAACTCTTTTATTAAGAAGTGTACGCCAGAGCCACGGTGGGATCCCTAGAATAAAGAACTGTGGAATAATTAAACAAAGAACAGCCATTTGAATCATATGCGCATAAAACATAAGATGACCCATTAAATCAATCGGAGAGCCTTTAATCACATATAAAAGAATGATTCCTGAAAGGAAATAGCTTGCCTGCCCCTTTGTCAACGGAACACTTTCAGAAAATCGCTTTCTATATTTAATGGTAATGAGAAAATAACCTATTCCCACAAGTACGGTTGCAACAAAAAAATATGGGCTCCACAATGCTTGAAATCCAAAAATTGATATAGACACTTTCCTATCACTCCTTCATTCAGAAGTACACCATTATTATACTCTGTACAAACATAAATCTCAAAACATCAAGCTTTTCAACTATTAGCAATAATCCGTCTACATAAAAAGAAAATCGGCTATTTGCCGATTTTCTTAACTTTTACCACCAAATAATTGTTGTATAACAAAGAATTGTTACAAATGCGATAAAAGCTCCAGAGTACATGAATAACTTAGCTGCTTCATGTCCCTTATGACTCATATGCATAAAGTAAAATAATTGGAATATCACTTGAACCCCAGCTAGAACTAAGATAAACGGAACAATAAACCACGCTGAAAATCCTTCATATGCTACGGCAACAAAAGCCACTAGTGTTAAGAAAATCATCAGCGCAAATGTGACAAGTTGATGTCTCATTTCTTCCGCATTCTTTCTACGACGATATTCAATGTCTACTTGAGGGCTGCCAGTGTTTAATTGTTGATTTGCCATCAGCTATCCCACCATTCCCATTAAATATACTACGGTAAAAATAAATACCCAAACTACGTCAATAAAGTGCCAGTAAAGACTTGCTACATAATACTTAGGAGCATTATATAGGTTTAAACCACGTTTACTATTTCGAATAATTAGGGTTGTGATCCATAATAATCCAAAGGCAACGTGTGCACCATGGAATCCTACTAACGTGTAGAAGGCTGAACCAAAAGCACTACTAGTAAAAGTATGGCCAAATTCATGTACATAATGATTGAATTCATAAATTTCTAACCCCAAGAATGCTAAGCCAAGTATTACTGTTACTACTAGCCAAAGCTGCATCTTCTTAAAGTTGAAATTTTTCATATGGTATATAGCATAAACACTTGTCAAAGAGCTTGTTAAAAGAATCATTGTCATTGCAAATACAAGCGGGATCTCGAACAAATCTTTTGCTAAGTGCATATCACTTCTTGGAACAGAATCTTTTAATGCAAGATAGGTTGCAAAGAGAGAGGCAAAGAGCACCGTCTCTCCCCCTAAGAATAACCAAAATCCTAAAAATTTATTTTTTGCCTCGAGGGTTTGTTTTTCAGGCGCAGCAGGCCATTTTTCAATCGTCATTTTTTCTTCAACATGCATTATGCCTTAGCCCCCTTATCATTATCATCGATTAATTCCTTTTTCGGAATATGATATCCATGATCATCTTTAATTGAACGGACAAACATTGATCCTAAAGTAAATAGAAGACCAAAGATTAAGACTGGAATACCCCATGTATTCCCTTCATCACCATGGAACATTGCCCCAAATGCAGCAATGAAAAGACCAAGTGAGATTAAGAATGGAATAAATGAATTATTCGGCATATGAATATCACCAAGAGGCTCAGCAGGTGTCATCTCTTTTTTGCCATCCATTTTTTCAATCCAGTATGCATCAAGACCACGAACGAGTGGCAGCTGTTTGAAATTATAATATGGCGGTGGTGAAGGAAGTGCCCACTCAAGTGTACGTCCATCGCCCCAAGGATCGTTGCCAACTTTTTCGTTTTTCACGCTAGTAATGATTACGTTAATTAATAATACAATTACACCAGCAGCCATTAAGAAGGCACCCATTGAACTTACCACGTTGGATGTCTCAAATCCCTGTCCAGGAAGATAAGTGAAAACACGTCTCGGCATTCCCCATAGACCTAAGAAATGTTGAATAAAGAATGTCATATGGAAGCCTACAAAGAATAATACAAATGTAATTTTCCCTAGAACCTCATTTAACATCGTACCAAACATTTTTGGCCAATATAAATGCGCTCCAGCAAATAAGGCAAACACTACTCCACCAACAATAACATAGTGGAAGTGAGCAACTACGAAATAAGTGTCATGATACTGATAGTCCTGTGCGGCTGAACCAAGCATAACACCTGTAACTCCCCCCATGATAAAAGATGGGATAAAAGCAATCGCCCAAAGCATTGGTGTTGTGAATTTAATACTTCCGCCCCACATCGTGAAGAGCCAGTTAAAAATCTTAATTCCTGTTGGTACTGCAATTGCCATTGTTGCAACAGCAAAAATTGAATTCGCAATTGGTCCTAATCCAGTTGTAAACATATGGTGAGCCCATACCATGAACCCTAAGAAACCAATTAAAACAGTTGCAAAAACCATTGAAGAGTATCCGAAAAGGCGCTTTCTCGAGAATATTGCAAAGATCTCCGAGAAGATACCAAAAGCTGGTAATATTAAGATATAAACTTCTGGGTGTCCAAAGATCCAGAAGAAATGCTCCCAAATTATTGTGTTACCACCCATTGAGGCATCAAAGAAATTCGCTCCAAACATACGGTCAAAAGTCATTAAGAATAAACCAACTGTTAATGGAGGGAAAGCAAACAAAATAAGTGCAGATACGATAAATGTAGTCCATGAAAACAATGGCATCCTCATGTAAGTCATTCCAGGTGCACGCATATTAATAATCGTAACTAGAAAGTTAATCCCACCAATTAGCGTACCTAACCCGGCAATCTGCAATCCTAGTGCATAGAAGTCGATTCCATGACCCACAGACGAAATGGACAATGATGCATAAGATGTCCAGCCTGCATCTGGCGCTCCATCAAAAAACCATGAAAGATTCAAGAAGATCCCACCAAATAGGAATAGCCAGAATCCTAGAGCGTTAAGGAATGGAAATGCCACATCACGTGCACCAATTTGTAGCGGCATAATAGCATTCATAAAGGCAAAAACTAGCGGCATTGCTGCCAAGAAAATCATCGTTGTTCCATGCATTGTTAGTATTTCATTAAATAATCCAGCACTGACAAAATCATTATTCGGTTTTAGTAGCTGAATACGGATAAATAACGCTTCTAATCCACCGACTAGAAAGAAAAATCCGCCAGCTATAAGATAAAGATGTGCAATTTTCTTATGGTCTACTGTTGTAAGATAGTCCCAAAGAGTTGACACAAATCCTCTTTTCTGAGCATTGGTACTCACAATTTTACCTCCCTTTTAAACAATTACTTTTCATCCTGAACTTTTAATCCCATTAAATATGCTGTTAAAGCGTCTAGTTGCTCTGGTGTTAATTCACCATAAGTACCAGTCATCTTATTTCCTGGCTTAAATGTTTCTGGATTTGCTAACCATTTCTTTAAGTTCTCTTCATCATGCTCCAAGTATCCAGCAATGATTGAACGATCTCCGAAGTTTGTTAAATTCGGTGCTAAACGAGCTTCAGCTGGTGCACCATTTGAAGGAGTTACAGCATGACAGCCAATACAGCTTTGGTTGAAAATTTCCTGACCTTGCTGCGCTAAATCTGTCGTTGCTACTTCCGCTTCTTCGATACCTTGCATGTTCGTCACCCATTGATCAAAATCAGCACGAGCGATAGCTTTTACTTTAAAATCCATCAAAGCATGTGAAGGACCGCAAAGCTCTGCACATCTACCTTGGAATAATTGATTAGGGTCAGCTTTTTCACTATCAAATTCCAACCAGAATTTATTTACGTTTTCTGTGTTATTATCCATCTTACCGCCAACTGCCGGAATCCAAAATGAATGCTTAACATCTGAAGAAATTAAATTAAAATAGACTTTTTCATCTGTAGGAACGATAAGTTCTTGACTTGTTACAATTTTTTCATTTGGATATTCAAATTCCCACCAGTATAAGTTAGCACGTACATTGACAACTAGTGCATCTGATGTGCCATCTTCATTCTTCTTTTCCATTGCATCCACATCAGCAAATTTAAAAATCGCTGTTACAGTTGGAATAGATATAATAAGAATTAATAGAATCGGGATAACAGTCCAAATGATTTCTAGTGCATGATTTCCTTCTACTTGCTTTGGAATTTTCTCGTCTTTACGGCGATACTTCACCAAAACAACAACGAATATTACTGCAACGACAGCCATTACAGCTACCATAATTACGGTACTTAGCACCATTAGATCATATTGTTTTTGCGCTACTTCGCCAGCAGGTTGTAGCGTAGATAAATATGGTTGACCACTGCAAGCTGAAAGTAAGAGCGTCAATAAAGCAAACAATGATACCAGACGCCATTTTGCAAGCCTTTTCATAAGATAATCAATCCCCTCTTTCTTAAAAATTTCTGTTTTGAATTTTTTGATTCAAAAAAATTATGAATAAATTCTTTCTAGATCTTAGGAAAAGAAAGAATTCCTAACGGAGTTTAGTTAAGCATTTTATTATGTAACCATTTAATAAAAATTATTATTAAGTTGAAACAATTATTCATTCTAAATGATGCAGCAAAAGGAATCTTAAAAAAAAATTCCTCTTTCACTCTCTTTTCTTACAAAAGTGTGATTATTACCATAGCTACAAACATAATAGTCAGATATTGTAGAGAGTATACAAACATTAACGTCGCCCATTTAATATCATCCTTGAATTTTCTTGCATAGATCCCTGTTGCAATCCAGCCAATATTTAGCAAGGTCGCAAGGATTAAAAAAGGTAATCCTAGTTCAGGAAGAAAAAATGGAAGTGGCAGTAATGCTGCAACCCATATGTATATATGTCGTTTTGTCGTTTTAAAACCTTTAATAACAGGAAGCATTGGTACACCAGCAGCGCGATATTCTTCAACTCTTCTCATAGCAAGTGCATAGAAATGAGGAGGCTGCCAACAAAACATAATTAAAAATAATGCCCATGCCATCATATCAAGATTGCCATCAACAGCGGCCCAGCCAATTAGTGGTGGTACAGCACCTGAAAAACTGCCGATCACTGTATTAGATACATATCTTCGCTTTGACCAAATGGTGTAAGGGACAATATAGCTAAATACACCTATTAATCCAATAACAACTGCAGTAACTGTCGTTAGCATTAAGAATAGTGTTCCAATAATAATAAGTAAAAAACTTAGGGCAGCAACCTTAGTTGGATTTGCTGTACCTGTTACAGTAGGTCTTTTCTTGGTTCTATCCATTAAAGGATCAATATCCCGGTCAATATAATTATTGAGTGCACATGCCCCAGCGATAATTAATCCAGAACCGATTAAAGTATAAAAGATGAGATCTAAATGATCAAAGAAACTCTTCCCTGAAAAATGCAGTGCAAGCCACAATCCTGTGAAGGTTGTAATTAGATTTGAATTAACGATACCAATTTTAATAAGCGCTAGAAAGTCTTTCCACGCCGTTGATTTTGGTACATTATTTTCTAGGTCTGGATCATTATTATCAATGATAGCCCTCGAGTTAGACATAATAAAATTTCCTCCTTTATCCCTTATCACAAATACACCATTATATACTACAACTACTATAATGCATTCTAGCTTACAATGCTATATTCACGATAAAAAACGAAGGGTACATCCACAATACATTATAAGCGCAATAGCTTTTTCACTATTAACAACGTAGAAACACCATTAACCCCTTACAAAGAACTATAGACCTTCTTCTGTATATTAAATCACACTTTTATAACTTTTTGTGAACATTTTTCGAATAAATTGTGAACGTTTTGTGTCAAAACTCTTTTCCTCTTAAAAAAATGTTGCTTTTCTGCCATAATAAAAAGGAAATAATTGATTCGACTTATATTCATTAATAAATATCTCCATTTGTTCATTTTTTCAGATTTTTGACCTTCTATATATTTCTAGCAAACTCTGTTTAAACTTTCAACCCTTATTACTATATTTACAGTAAAAAAAGAATAAAAGCATTGAATAACGGTTGTAATTTCAATAGTATATGTAAAGGTTATTTGTAATTCTGTTCTTTTTACGCTTAATTCGATATGATAGGTACGATATACGTATTTCTAGACTTCGTATAAATCAATTGCACTATTTAATATGGAATGAATTATTTTAGAAGAAGGTGAAAACATTTGCAACGATCATTAAAATGGCTCGCTGTTTTAACGACAATTGGGATGTTACTCGTATTGCTGGGTGGAGCCCTTGTTACAAAAACAGATTCAGGAATGGGATGCGGAAAGTCATGGCCGTTATGTAATGGCCAGCTGCTTCCTACCGACATTACAACTGAATTAATTATCGAGCTTGCTCATCGGGTAGTTTCAGGTGCTGTCGGAATAATGGTATTACTATTATCCATTTGGACTTGGCGGACAATCGGACATATTAGAGAGACTAAATTTTTATCATTTACTTCTTTCTTCTTTCTCCTATTACAAGGTTTAATAGGAGCTGCCGCAGTAATATGGGGACAATCCGATTTTGTTCTCGCTCTGCATTTTGGGATTTCTCTTATTTCATTTGCCACAGTGTTACTACTCACACTGCTAATATTTGAAGTGGATAAGAAATTTGAGGCAGATAAGATCATTCTCGATCAGCGCATGAGGAAACATATTATTGGCGTTTCAATCTATAGTTATATCGTCGTTTATACAGGTGCACTCGTTAGACATGTGAATGCAAGTTTAGTCTGCAGGGATTGGCCACTTTGTATTAACAGTTCTTTTGCACTTCCTGGAAATATGCATGAATGGGTGCAGATGGGACATCGTACTGCAGCTGGTCTAATCTTTATTTGGATTGCTTATATTACCTTTCTTGCTGTTAAGCATTATAAGAATCAAAAGGTTATCTATTGGGGTTGGATAATTTCATTTATCCTTGTTTCACTTCAAGTCATTGCAGGTGCATTAGTTGTTATTACAAAGCTGAACTTATTTATTGCACTTGCCCATGCATTTTTTATTTCTTGTCTATTCGGGGTATTAAGCTACTTTCTTTTACTTTCATCCCGCAGTAAGAAAAATGTCATTGCGCTTAATAAAGCCAAAGCAAAGGATGAAAAAAACACAGCTACACCGCCTGTTACGGCACAATAAAAAGAGTTGCAGCATGAATGCTGCAACTCTTTTTATTTATTAGCTATATTAGCGTTGATTGTTGATTAAGAGCCATTGGTGTAGACGCGAATGCGTTTTATTCGAATGAATAACTTAATGAGCGGGTACACCAATGGCGATTTTGTGCACCAACAATATTATTTAACAAAGCCTATTTATTAAATTAGTTCAATTAACAAGTCTCCCGTTTGAATCGCTTCTCCATTTGCTACATAAATATCATTTACAGTACCGGAAAAAGGCGCTTGGACAGTCGTTTCCATTTTCATAGCTTCGGTAATCATTAGATGATCACCTTTCTCTACTTTTTCCCCTTTTTCAACCAATACCTTAATCACTGTACCAGGCATTGATGCACCAATATGATTTTTATTATGTGGATCAGCCTTTACTTTTGAAGCAACCGTTGACTTTATGCTTTCGTCTTTTATGACTACTTCACGAGGCTGGCCATTTAATTCAAAATAAACCACTCTATTTCCATCTGCTTGTGGCTGGCCAATAGAAACTAATTTAACAATCAAGGTTTTCCCTGTCTCAATTTCTATTTCTATTTCCTCACCTAATCTCATTCCAAACAGAAATGTCGGCGTATCAAGTACAGAAATATCACCAAACTGATCAACCATTTTTATATATTCCATAAATACCTTCGGATATAGTGCATAAGCAAGTTTATCAAAGCTTGTTACTTGTCTGCCAAGTTCATTAAATAGCTTCTCCTTCATTGCTTCAAAATCAACATCCTCAAGCAATTCACCTGGTCGAACAGTTATTGGCTGTTTATCCTTCAAAATGGCTTTTTGCAATTCTTTCGGAAAACCTCCATAAGGCTGACCAAGATAGCCCTCAAAAAGTTCAACAACTGAATCAGGGAAATCTAATGTGTTGCCTTTCTTAATAACATCTTCTTCGCTTAGTTGATTTTGTACCATGTACAAGGCCATATCACCCACAACTTTTGAAGACGGTGTTACTTTCACAATATCCCCAAACATCTGATTCACACGGGAATACATTTCTTTTACATCATCCCATTTTTCCCCTAGGCCAACACCCTTTGCTTGTTGTTGAAGATTGCTGTATTGACCGCCAGGCATTTCGTGTTGATAAACCTCTGAATGCGGAGAAATCATGCCACTCTCAAATTCAGTGTAATATTTTCGAACATCTTCCCAATAGTAAGAAAGCTGTTCAAGCGCATTAATATTGATTTTCGGCTTTCTCTCTGTCCCTTCCAATGCATAATAAAGAGAATTTGCACTTGGCTGAGATGTTAAACCGGCCATTGAACTTATTGCAACATCAACAATATCAACACCTGCTTCTATTGCCCTCGCATAGGTGAAAATACCGTTCCCACTTGTATCATGTGTATGAAGATGAATAGGAATATCAACCGTTTCCTTCAGTTCAGAAATTAAACGGTAGGCTGCTTGTGGTTTAAGCAATCCGGCCATATCCTTAATCCCCAAAATATGGGCTCCTTGATTTTCTAATTCTTTTGCCAGCTCTTTATAATAATTGATATTATATTTGGTTCTAGAAAGGTCAGTTATATCGCCTGTATAGCAAATCGCAGCTTCGGCTATTTTTCCAGTTTGCCGAACGGCATCAATCGCTACTTCCATCCCTTTTACCCAGTTTAAGCTGTCAAAGATACGGAAAACATCAATCCCAGCATAAGCAGATTTTTCAACAAACTCTCTTATCACATTATCTGGATAATTCTTATAACCAACCGCATTAGAAGCTCTTAAAAGCATCTGAAACAGAACATTTGGCATCTTTTCTCTTAAAATCAGCAGTCTTTCCCATGGGTCCTCTTTCAAGAAACGGTACGCTACATCAAAGGTTGCTCCGCCCCACATTTCAAATGAAAACATTTCTGGTAAAAGTTTTGCTGTAGGCTCAGCAATATGCTTCAAATCATTTGTTCTTACCCTTGTGGCCAATAATGATTGATGCGCATCTCGGAATGTTGTATCTGTTAACAATACCTCTTTTTGATCCTTTATCCAGTTCACTAATCCTTCTGCACCGTGTTTATCCAGAATTTGCTTTGTTTCATTTTGGTACTCTGTATTGAAATTTAATTTTGGAACTCGAGGTACTTCAAAAACGGGTCTTTTTTTCTTCTCAATCCCTGGGAATCCGTTCACAGTAACATTCGCAATATATGAAAGCATTTTTGTTCCTCTGTCCTTACGTTTAGAGAACAAAAATAGTTCAGGTGTCTGGTCAATAAAGGATGTATCATATTCACCTTTTATAAACTTTTCGTGTTTAACAACGTTTTCAAGGAATGGAATATTAGTTTTGATTCCTCGAATTCGGAACTCTTGCAGGTTACGGACCATTTTTGATGCTGCTTGCTCAAAGGTCGTTGCTTGAGTAGACAGCTTTACAAGCAATGAATCATAATAAGGTGTTATAACGGCTCCCTGGAATCCATTTCCAGCATCGAGACGTACACCGAATCCACCACCAGAACGATAGGCCATTATTTTTCCAGTATCAGGCATGAAGTTATTCAGTGGGTCTTCCGTTGTCACACGGGACTGAATAGCGTATCCGTTAACATGGATATTTTCTTGAGTAGGTATGCCAATTTTCTCCCCATGAAGAGGATGACCAGCAGCAACAAGTATTTGTGTATGAACAATATCTACACCTGTTACCATTTCTGTAATCGTATGCTCAACCTGTACACGCGGGTTCACTTCAATGAAATAGAACTCTTCTCCGGAAACTAGAAACTCTACAGTCCCAGCATTTATATACTCTACCTTTTTCATCAATCTGACGGCCGCTTCACAAATATCATCTCTAAGCTTCGGAGATAAGGATACACATGGGGCAACCTCGACCACCTTTTGATGGCGGCGTTGAACTGAACAATCTCTTTCATAGAGATGAATAATATTCCCCTGCTTGTCCCCGATAATTTGCACTTCAATATGCTTTGGCTTTTCAATAAATTTCTCTACATACACTTCATCATTTCCAAATGCCGCTTTTGCTTCTGACTTTGCACGGTTATATGCTTCAGTCACTTCCTCCAGCTTCTTAACAATCCGCATCCCTCTGCCGCCTCCGCCAAGAGAGGCCTTAATGATAATTGGAAAGCCATAATTCGTTCCAAAGCTGATTACATCTTCCACACTTTCTATTGGACCATCACTGCCAGGAATAACAGGGATTTCAGCAAGCTGAGCCTGTAATCTTGCTTTGACTTTGTCACCAAACATATCTAAATGCCTAGATTCAGGACCGATAAAAATGATCCCCTCTTCTTCACATCGTCTTGCAAAATGGATATTTTCAGATAAAAATCCGTACCCTGGGTGAATGGCATCAACACCACTGCTTTTTGCTATATTTATGATCCCTTCAATATCCAAATAAGCATCAATTGGTTTTTTCCCTTCACCTACTAAATAAGCTTCATCCGCTTTATATCTGTGATAGGACCCAGAATCTTCTTTTGAATAGATTGCAACTGTTCGGATATGTAATTCAGTACATGCACGGAATACGCGGATAGCTATTTCGCCTCTATTTGCTACTAACACTTTGTTGATTCGACGGCTCAAGAAAAACACCCCTATTTTTTGATTTTTCTGGAAACTAGAGCTGCAGGATAGCCGTTAATCGACTATCCGCAATGCAAAAATCCCCAAAGAAATTTAGTTGTTTTTTATATTTTTAAAAACTGCAGATTTAACATATCCCTTTTATTTACGGTAACTGTAAATAGTACCTGGCTTTTTTGTCACAGGCTCAGGGCGGCTTTTATCTACATTATTTTTATACTTTTCTTCATAGTTAACGAACATTGATACGTTTACAAGTATCCCCATGGCAAGCGATAGTTGCAAGAGGGATGAACCTCCATAGCTTACAAAAGGAAGAGGAACACCTGTAAGCGGGATGACACCTGATATACCTGCTAAATTGATAAATGATTGAATGCCAATCATACTAGCAATACCAATAGCTAACAAACTACCAAAAGGATCTTTGCACTTTAAGCCTATAAAGATACCTTTCAGCACAATATAGCCGAGAATAAGCAGCACAAAACACACACCAAACAATCCAAGCTCTTCAGCTATGACAGCCATAATGAAATCGGTATGCGCCTCAGGCAGATAGCCAAGCTTTTGAACACTATTACCTAATCCTAACCCTTTTAATCCACCTGCCCCTAATGCTAAATAGGAATTCACAAGATGGTAGCCAAACTCTGACGAAAATGGATCTTGGAATGCTTCTATCCGGCCCATTCGAACTTTCGTGAAAATTTTATCCTTCATAATCAAGATGAATGGGGCTACGATAATAAAACCAATTAAGCCTAGTTTGAAAATATTTTTATAATTCATTCCAGATGTAAAGATAATTGTTGCTGCTATCGCAAAGATAATCGCTGCTGTTCCGAAGTCAGGCTGCATGGCTACAAACAAACATGCAAGCACCAGATAAGCTAAAGGAGGAACAACCCCCTTATTAAACTCATTGATATAGGTTTGCTTCTTCGCATAAACAGCAGATAAATAAATGATAACAGATAGCTTGACGAATTCTGAGGGCTGTAAGCTTCGATTACCAAACTCAAACCAGCTTTGTGCATTATTTGTTGCCTGTCCAAAAATAAAGAGAGCGAGTAATCCTCCTAGCGACATAAATACCATCGGAACAAGAATTTTATTACTCAACATTGCTTTATATGGAAAAATAGCCATAACGATAAAAGCAACCGCTGAAATAATTAAATGAAGCCTTTGTTTATTGAAAAAATAATCACTTTCCATTTTATTGATCTGCACGGCAGTAACCATACTTGCACTGTACACCATAATTAGACCAAAAATAGATAAAATCAGTACGGCAATAATCAATGAATAATCATATGATTTTAAAATTTTTTTTATCATCCAGCTCTCTTCCCTTATCTTCTTCATAGTTGTATTTATTCGTCTAAAGCATTAAATTATCCTGCATAAATGAGAAGAAAAGGTATTTCAAATGTACCATACTATTTATATAAAATCTATAATTATGTCATACTATATAAAAATATATGACACTATGGTGAAATAAATCCTTTTTCTCCACTTGGAAAAGATGAATACAATGATAAAAAAACTCAAACAATCTGATTAAGAATGTTTGAGTTTTTTTCACTTTATTTTCTTACTGACGCTTCATGCAGAATAGAAAGCTCTTTTTCTAATTCTCCTAAAATAGCCTTTCCCTCTGACTCTTCAATCAAACCGAGTCTGAATGCAAATTCTATTTCACGAGACAATCCAAACATTTGCGTATCAAGCACCTCTTCATAAAGAGGGCATTGCGGCATGGTGAGATTGTCCATCTGCACTTTAATTAATTTTAATATTTTATCCGCATCAGCCTTTAACAGGGCGTTTGCCTTTTTCTTATGATCTAATATCGTTTCAGAAGTCAACTTTCAATCCCCCCGTTTCCGAGCGATTATCCTATCTATAAATTCTATACGCTAGAAGAGAAAAAAGCAAGGATAATACGGTGCACATAGGGAATAGAATCAAGAATATACTTAGAAATTTAAAATATACTGAAATTATACCTTTTTGTAAGGATTTCAAGAAGCTTAATACCCGCAATACTATTGCCTTTATTATCCAGAGCTGGACCAAATATACCGATTCCATATTTTTCAGGAACGACACCTAGAATTCCACCCGAAACACCACTTTTCGCTGGGATTCCAACTTTAATAGCGAACTCTCCAGATGCGTTATACATTCCGCAAGTAACCATAAATGTTTTGCAAATTCGAGCAATATGTATTGGAATAAGCCTTTCCCCTGTTTCAGGATCTAGGCCATTCAAGGCAAAAACTGCACCAATCCTTGCCAATTGGAAGCAATTCATTTCAATTGCACATTGCTTCGTATAAAGCATCATCAATTCCTCAATATCCCCATGAATCACTTTATGCTGCTTCATAAAATAGCACAAAGCACGATTAAGAAAAGCAGTTTCCAATTCTGAATTTGCCACTTCTAAATCATAAGAAATCTGCTTGTTATTCGCTAAACAACCAACGAATTGAAGAATCCGATCCCATTTCTCCCTTTCACTCTCGCCCTTAATCATATTTGTTACTGCGAGAGCTCCTGCATTAATCATCGGGTTAAGCGGTTTAGAAGGAATAGAAGTCTCAAGCTTTGAAATAGAGTTAAAAGGATCTCCTGTCGGCTCCATTCCTACTCGATCAAATACATAATCGATCCCTCGATCTTGGAGAGCAAGTGCAAGAATAAGCACCTTAGAAATACTCTGCAGTGTAAATTTATTCTTGTAATCACCCGCAAAAATGCATTTGTTATTCCTCTCATAAATGGCAACTGATAAATCATTTTTATCTACTTTTGATAAAGCTGGAATATAATCTGCCACTTTACCTTCTTCTGCAATGGAGCGCACCTCATCAACAATCTCCTGCAAATCAGCATTTGATTCACATGTCATTTGCCTTCCCCCAAACATTTTATTCTCATTCTAATTATTCTTAGTTCTTCTATGATTTTCATTCTCTCATTTCAAATGGAGTATGACAAATTTGCTATAAATCTGTATACTTACCATTGGAATGAATATTAATTCTTGCCCCTATTAGGAGGAATTTATAATGGAAAATATTATCATGTTTAGTGGAAACGTTAAATATCCGATCACTCTTGATCCAGGTGTTTGGATTTTCGATGACAGACGCGTTGATTTAACTACATATTTTGATGCAGAAACTGAGAAAAAAGATGAACTAGAAGAATATACAAAATCCATCTCCAAGCATTGGGATAGAGAAATTATGGAGGGTGCTGTATTCCCGCCTACCCTTAAAACAGAGAAAAAATTCGAAAAAGAAAAAGTATTAACCGGAACTTTTGGGATTCCATTTAAACCATTTCTTAAAAATGCAGAACCAGATAGCAATGCGAGTACGCTTATTATTATTTGTGATGATAAGGAAGTCCGCTTAAGCCTTGATCAAGCAAATGAATTAATTTTAGGTTTTTCAGAAAACGGAAAACCGTTATTAGAAGATGGACCTGCTTATGTTTATTATGGGGATGGAACAAATAGAGATCAACCGATTAAAAAAGTAAGGGAATTTAGAGTGGAGTAATAACCGAAGAAGGGCGATAGATTTATCGCCCTTTCGTTTTTTGGTGGATGAATGTTCACTACAGCAGATCTGCAGCCAATTGTGCGAGCCCTGAACGTTCACCTTTAATGAGGTTAATATGACCGGAAATTCTTTGTTCCTTAAATTTCTCAACAACATAGGTTAGTCCATTATTATAAGCATCTAAATACGGGTGATCAATTTGTTCAGGATCTCCCATTAAAACAATTTTACTTCTTTCACCTACACGAGTAAGAATTGTTTTTACTTCATGTTTGGTCAAATTCTGCGCCTCATCAATAATAATATATTGATCTGGAATACTTCTCCCTCTAATATAGGTTAATGCCTCTACTTCAATGGATCCCATTCCTGCTAGAATCGCATCGAGCTCTCCAGGCTTCTTTGCATTAAATAAATACTCTAAGTTATCATAGATTGGCTGCATCCACGGTCTCAGCTTTTCTTCTTTTTCACCTGGAAGAAAACCAAGATCTTTTCCTACTGGTACAATCGGACGTGCAACTAGAAGCTTTTTATAATAGCCATAATCTTCTGTTTCCATTAATCCTGACGCTAAGGCAATAAGTGTTTTTCCAGTTCCAGCTTTTCCAGTTAAAGTGATTAATGGCAAATCTCGTCTTAATAAGAGCTCTATCGCCATTGTTTGCTGAACATTCCTTGGCTTAATGCCCCATATATGATCATAATCGAAAATGAGCTTCTTTACTTTATTCTCTTTCTTATCAACAATTCCAAGTGCGGAAGAGGAAGAACCAAGCGCATCCTTCATCACGAGAAATTGATTGGGATAAACGAATGAATTTCCGATTTCTGAAAGGGGCAGTTCTCCCTTTTCATAAAAAAGGTTTAATTTTTCTTTTGAAATAAAAACCTCCAAATATCCCGAATACAAATGATCATTCTCAACAACTCTGTCACTTAAGAAATCTTCACAAAGTAAACCAATCGCATCTGCCTTTACTCTTACAAGCGCATCCTTACTGACTAATATCACGGTTCTTCGATTCTCTTTCACCCCTTCTTCTAATGAAAGATTTTTAGCAACCGCTAAAATACGATTATCATTTGTTTTCTCGATAAAAATATCTTGTAATTGCTGAAAAGATCGATGGTTTAGCTCAATCCGCAAGCTTCCTCCATTTTCAAGCGGAATTTTCTCATGCAGTTTGCCTGTCTCTCTTAGCCCATCAATAAGCCTCGATACCTGCCTTGCATTCCTGCCAATCTCGTCCATATATCTTTTCTTTGAATCCACTTCCTCTAAAACGACTGCCGGAATAACTACTTCATTATCCTCAAAGGAAAAAATAGCATTCGGATCTTGTAATAACACATTTGTATCTAACACATATATTTTATTCAATTCGATGCCTCCTGCTCCTATTAGGTCATCTTAACAGTGGAACGAATTTAACTTTGATTAAATATATGTTTTTCCGCATAAAGATAGACGAAATTTTGCACAATAATACATAAGAAACCTTTAATTATCCTGCATATTGGCAAATTCGAAAATACCATTAGATGATCAAGAGCATGGTAGTGAACCTTAGGAGGTGAACAAAATGAAAAAATGGCATATCGTCATTTTTGCTGCGGTATTTTTAAGCGGCTGTGGCATTAATAACAATCAAGCACAAGAAAAGCCAAACCAGAATTTAGTTCGAGTCAAAAATAGTACGATTCAAGAAGTGGATCGAACAACCGGCCAGGAAATTTCGAAACATCTTGTCGAGCTTGCTTCAAGCATTCCAAATGTCAATGACGCAACAGCCATCGTTCTAGGAAAATATGCAATTGTAGGAATAGATGTGAATAAAAACCTAGAACGATCAGAAGTAGGAACCATTAAATACTCTGTCGCAGAAAGCTTAAAAAATGATCCGAATGGAGCAAGAGCAGTCATCATCGCTGACCCTGACTTGAATGCACGTCTACGAGAGATATCAGAAGATATCCAAGCTGGCAGACCCATCCAAGGAATCATGAATGAGCTGGCAGACATTTCAGGCAGACTTATGCCTGAAATTCCAGCAGATATTATTGAACCAAAACCAAAAAAAGCTACGGAAGATCCGAAAAAGCAATTGAATCAGAAAGAAGAAGAAAAGTTAGAAAACAAGCAGGATAAGCAATCTAATTATCATAAGGATAATTGAAATAAAAAAAAGCTTAGTTCATGACTAAGCTTTTTTCATTGCATCCATTACTTGTTTATCTAAACGCGCAGCGGCATCTTTATCATATGTTTTATCATATTGAGGTTCTGTAATGATCTTTGAACCATAGAACATGACATCTCGAACTTCTTTTATTTCGAGCTTCAGAAGTGCAAGCTTTAACGGAACACCATCAAGCTTTTCTTCTTTAACTGTTGCTTCACCACTAATAGAATATGTAGATTCGTTGGCAATCACATTAATGATCACTTTATGATTATTACTAATGTTTTGCACAATTCTGGAACGATTATCAACTGCAAAATAAATCGTTTCCTCATCTTTAGCAAGCACCCATGAAATTGCCCCTACATTCGGACCGCCTGTTTCATGGTCGACAGTAGCCAATGTACAAAATTGCTCTTGCTGCAATTTCTCATATAATGGTTTAATTAATTTCGGTTCAACTTGGTTTGCCATTTCATTCACTCCTTCTACCTTCATCATATTATGACATCCTCCAACTTTCAAGCTTCAAAAGAAATTCGATCTGAAGGGCTTCATCATATATAATAAGAGGTAAGAATGAAAATAAGGATTTTTAGAGGTGTAAAATGAAAGTAAAATGTGTATTATGCGATAAAATTGAATCAATCGAAAATGAATCCCTTCAAGCTAAAAAGCTTCGAAATCGTCCCATACATACGTATATGTGTAAGGAATGTAATGAAAGAATAACGGAAAGAACACAACAAAGGGTAGAAACCGGAAATTTCAAGCTGTACCAAAGCAAAACACAAGAAGATGAATGGTAAAAAATTGCCCGTTCTGTAAAAATAGAACGGGCAATTTTTTATTCATCTGGGTAGTTCTCATACTTATCTGGACTAGCATTAATCTGATTGAGCATGATTTCAATAAGCTCTCTTGGGTAACGTGATTTCTTTCTTTCCCCATCATGATCATAATGTACATAGTACATTACTTCATCTGTTTCAATCGTAATATTTTTCAACGCATGATCATCAGTAAGCATTCCCCAAAACATTTTTTCTGTATCTGCTGCTGCACGATCATCAGGTCTTTCATTACAAACAACTTTTATTGTTAACCAATTATATATAGTATCCTGCAATGATTTCATAATAGCCACTCCAACCTATAGTTCTTTGCCTTCAAGTTTTTTTGTCTGACGAAGACGAATTTTGTAAATGATTAAAATTAACGCGGCTACTACTAAACCTTCAGTAATCGGAAGAAAAACAGCGAAGAAGGTTAAGATTGTGCATCCTAAAATTAGAAAAAGATATATCAAAATTGATTTAATGATTGGTAATTTTTGAGCGAATCCCAACTTAAAAACGATAATACATAAGGCCACAATGGTTAAATAAAGAAGCCACATTCCCACACCAGAATTTTCCTGGACTTTGAATAAAGCAGCGAAAAAAGACAGACGTTCAGCTACATCCATTTTTTCTCCTCCCCCTTCGATCCTAAACGATAGTCAAAAAGGCCGGGAAAATAATTCTCGGCTCTTTTGCATGTCCTTTTGTACAAAAATCCTTAGCTCATTTCTGCGTATTTCTTCTTTTTAGTTACTCTTTCACGTTCATTCTTTTCAAGAATCTTCTTACGTAAACGAATAGATTCTGGAGTTACTTCACAATACTCATCTTCATTCAAGTACTCTAAAGCCTCTTCAAGTGTCATAATACGCGGTTTCTTCATTGTAGCAGTTTGGTCTTTATTCGCTGAACGGATGTTAGTAGCATGTTTGACTTTCGTAATATTTACAGTGATGTCATTCTCACGCGTATGCTCTCCAACAATCATCCCTTCATAGATTTCAGTTCCAGCCTCTACGAAGATAATTCCACGATCTTCAACTTGCATTATACCATATGTTGAAGCTTTTCCGCTTTCCATAGATACAAGCACACCCTGACGTCTTCCGCCAACCTGTCCTTGTGCCATCGGCTGATAGCTATCAAACGTATGGTTGATGATACCAAATCCACGTGTTAAAGTAAGGAATTCAGTTGTATAGCCAATTAATCCGCGTGCAGGCACATTAAAGACTAAACGAACTTGACCATTTCCATTGTTAATCATATCAAGCATTTCGCCTTTACGGGCACCAATTGATTCCATAATTGAACCTGTATGTTCCTCTGGTACCTCAATTTGCACTCGCTCTACTGGTTCACAACGTACACCATCGATAACTTTGACAATTACTTCAGGTTTTGATACTTGCAGTTCATAACCCTCACGACGCATGTTTTCAATTAGAATTGATAAATGAAGCTCCCCACGACCTGAAACGATCCACGCATCAGGAGAATCTGTGTTATCCACACGAAGGCTGACATCAGTTTGTAATTGAGCACGCAGTCTTTCTTCAATCTTTCTAGATGTTAAATATTTACCTTCTCTGCCGGCAAATGGGCTGTTATTAACAAGGAATGTCATTTGCAATGTAGGTTCATCAATTCTTAGAATTGGTAAGGCATCTTGATGTTCAACAGGACATACTGTTTCCCCTACATTAATATCTTCCATTCCAGATACAGCAATTAAGTCACCAGCGTATGCCTCTTGAATTTCCTGGCGTTTAAGACCGAAGAAACCAAAAATTTTCGATACACGGAAATTCTTAACCGTTCCATCTAGCTTCATTAAAGAAACTTGCTGTCCTACTTTCATCGTTCCACGGAATACACGGCCAATTCCAATTCTTCCTACATAGTCATTATAGTCCAATAATGCTACCTGGAATTGCAATGGCTCTTCCTTGTTATCTACTGGTGCTGGAATATTATCAACAATTAACTCATAAAGTGATTGCATGTTTTCATCTTGTTTATGGGGATCATTGCTTGCTGTTCCATTAATAGCAGAAGCGTAAACAACTGGGAAATCAAGCTGATCTTCATTTGCTTCAAGTTCGATGAATAAATCAAGCACCTCATCAATTACTTCCTCTGGACGAGCAAAATCACGGTCAATTTTATTTACAACCACAATAGGTGTTAAATTTTGTTCAAGTGCTTTCTTTAAAACAAAACGTGTTTGCGGCATACATCCTTCATATGCATCAACGACTAATAATACACCATCAACCATTTTCATGATTCGTTCTACTTCGCCGCCAAAATCAGCATGTCCAGGTGTATCAAGGATATTAATTCTTGTATCTTTATATTGAATGGCCGTATTCTTCGCTAAGATCGTAATACCGCGCTCTCTTTCAATATCATTCGAATCCATCGCGCGTTCTTCCACATGCTCATTTGAGCGGAAAGTTCCAGACTGTTTTAAAAGCTGGTCAACCAGTGTTGTTTTGCCATGATCAACGTGGGCAATAATGGCAATATTTCTTATGTCTTCTCTTAATTTCAAGGAAGTTCCTCCTACCTGTATATTAACAAATTCAGCATTTCTACTTCTTGACTAATCTATAACTGAAACATTATATCATAAATAAGGTGGAAACCTATAATTTTTTTGTGTAAAATAATATGGCATAGAATAATTTCTTGTGTTTAGGCTCTTTGGAATCATTTTTATTCTTTTCTGGGCCAACATTGTTCGATATCAATCATCAAATGAAGGAGGCTATAATTTGATGCAAATTAAATGGCCATTATTAGCTTTTGCGATTGGGGCTGCACTATGCATGATGGGAATTGGGATTGCAGTGGCAGAAAGTAGCATTATCGGAATTTTCGGAGCGATCATTACTTTAATACTTGTTATGGGATTTGGTTTTAAAACAAAAAAGAAAATGCGAGAAAATGGAACTTTATAAAAAATGCAGCAAATAAAAGATGACCGTCAATATAAGGCTGTCATCTTTTTGCTTTTATGCTGAATTTCCTCACCATTTTCCATCATTCAAATAATTTTTCATGATTTCTTGATGGAGGCCAGGCTTTGAAATAAATAATGAATTTTGTCCTAAAAGATTTAAGGGTTCTCCTTTTAATGTCGAAGCAATCCCGCCAAGCTCTTGTATTAAAATAATTCCTGCTGCAATATCCCATGGAGCAAGCCTTAAGGATATATAAGCATCTATTCTTCCAGTAGCAATATAGGCCATTTCCATTGCTGCTGAACCATAGGAGCGTGTTCCGCGCGCATGTTTGACGAGAGGTGATAATAAAGCTGGATCTATACGATTATTCTCAGTTACCCAGGTTGCATTCATTCCAATAATGGCTTCTGAAACAATTATTTCTTCTAACGGAGAGAGCAGAAGATCATTAAGAAAAGCTCCATTCCCTTTTATTGAATGATATAATTCATCGTTCACAACGTCATAGATTAATCCAATTTGTCCAATGCCATCTTCATAAACCCCAATAGAAATAGCAAAATTCCGTTGTTGGCGAATAAAGTTCATTGTCCCGTCAATCGGATCGATAATCCAAACAATTCCTTTCAAGTCACTAACTTTATCTCCAAACCCTTCTTCTCCTAATATTCGATGATTTGGATAGTTCTCCTTAATTTTTCTAATGAAAAATTGTTCAGTATTCTTATCAATATCCGTAACTAAATCATTTGCATTCGACTTTGTTTCGATCGTCACCCCTTTACTAAATGATTGTATGATATGCTGGCCAGCCTCTTTAATCCAAGTCTTAGCATCAAGATCAATTGCTTTCCAATTTGTCATCCTTTACCCTCCGCTATCCCCTATTATTTCTTATGTTAATTGTCCAATTGGTTATATTTGAAATAACAATAGCTTAATGGAAATAAGAAAATGCTTCAAGCATTATCCTTTCCTTTAGAAAAAATAATAAACGAACTCCTGATACCTTATAGGAGTTCGTTTTTATTGGTTAAGTCTTATTTCATTGTACATTTCTCTCAATCTTTCTCCTTCAACATTCTTCGATCTTTTCTGCTGCGATTATAGTGCTTTTAGTCTTAGCAGTTCTTGCCTGATTTTTTCAAGTTTTTGCTTACTCTTCAATTTTAAGTCTTCATTTTGATTGGACATCGCTTCAAACAAAGTAGCTAGCTCATAATCCATTTCCAACCGCAAAACCGCCGTTCTTTCTTTTTCACCTGCCGTATTCTTGACCGAGTTTATTAGTTGTTTCATTAACCATTCACCCCTTTCAAATAATCTAAATATTTATTTCTTCTGATTATTTTTACTATTATATTATGAGGAATCTTGTTTACTTGCAACAAATTTGTGCTATTACCTAATTTTACATTTTTTTTTGCAAATAAGTGTGATTGTTACTGTTTTTTCGCAGGTATGCTACAATATTTGATAGGATTAAGGAGGCTGTACATATGATATTTACTGGTTTCACAAATGATGATTTTGATGTTTTTACAGTTGATGGGCTAGAGGAACGAATGGATGCCTTAAAGACTCATATTAGGCCAAAACTAGAGCAATTAAGCCAATATTTTACACCAATGCTTTCGGCTGAAATTGGAAATGAGCTGTATCCACACGTTGCTAAACATGCAAGACGTACAAAAAATCCACCGATTGATACTTGGGTTGCTTTCTCCAGTAATCCCCGGGGCTATAAGATGCTCCCTCACTTTCAAATTGGGCTATGGGAAACACATGTATTTGTTTGGTTTGCTCTTATTTATGAAGCACCGGATAAAGCAGCATTCGGAAAAACACTGGAGACAAATCTTGATCAAATATATAAACAGATACCCAATCATTTTGTTTGGTCAGTTGACCACATGAAACCATCTGCCCAGAAGCATGGTGATTTATCGAAGGAAGAATTGCGAGCAATGTTTACACGTTTACAGAAGGTGAAGAAATCAGAAATCCTTTGCGGTATAAACTTATCGAGAGAAGAAGCAATAGCTATCACTCCTGAAGATTTCCTTAAAAAATGTGAAACTGTGTTTAAAACATTAATTCCCCTTTATAAAATGGCTTAAACCATTGGGTAGCTTATCCCATGATGTCTTTAGATAAAACCTCCTTTACTTAAGGAGGTTTTATTACATCATTTCATTTTTATTTTTACTCCTGGAGCAGCTTCTTTGACCGCTTTAACAGTATGATATGCTGAAAAACCGCTAACTTCTTCAAATTCTGCGCAAACCTTACGTTCCTGTGCTTTTCCAGGAACAATTTCCTTAAATCTGCTATAAATTTCAAGAAACTGATCGCGGTCGACTCCTTTTTCATATGCTTGTTCGACTTTTTGAAAATAATTAATCACATCAATAATCTCTTCTGTTGACCAATCATGGTCAATTGGATACTGGTATTCCATTTCGCTCACCTCTTAAGTAAAATCTTGTTGTATTTTTTGACCTACTATTTAAAATGCCCACTTTTTACGAATGGCCTCTCCTTCAGAAATCATTCGATCGAAGAGTTCCTGGACGGTTGGCACATCTTTAATTAATCCCATCACTTGGCCAGCCCATGCATATCCCTCTTCTTCAATTCCCTCATAAATATATTTTTTATTAGCCTGCCCGCTAATATATTCTTTTAATTGCTCATATCCACCACTTTTCTTTTCAATTTCTAGAATCTTATCTGACCAAGCATTCGAAATAACTCTTGCTGGAGCACCTATTGACCTTTTGATCACAACTGTATCATTTTCATTTCCCTCCACAAGCCTTGTTTTATAAAGCTCAGAGGCATGAACACACTCTTTTGTTGCAACAAATCTTGTCCCCATTTCTATTCCTTCTGCACCTAAGCTTAGAGCAGCCATTAACCCTCTGCCATCTCCTAGTCCCCCAGAAGCAATAACTGGAATAGACACAGCATCAACCACTTGCGGAATTAACACAATCGATCCAATATCATCCCTGCCTAAATGGCCTCCTCCTTCTTGGCCAACAACCATTACAGCATCTGCTCCAAGCTCTTCAGCTTTCACAGCCTGCCGCTTCGCTGCCACAAGAACAAGCTTCTTCACATTTACCCCTTTTAATTGTTCAAAAAAAGGAGTCGGATTTCCCCCTGTCATTGAAATAACAGAAACCTCTTCTTCAATTGCTATATCTAAATAATGTGAAAAAGGTCTACCATGCTGTCCTATTGCAAAATTCACACCAAATGGTTTGTCTGTCATTGCCTTTACTTTTTGTATTTCTTCTCTTAAAGCCTCTGGACTTGCTAGGGACATTGCCGTTACTTGGCCAAGCCCTCCCGCATTGGAGACAGCAGCCGCTAATTCTGAATAGGCCAGATGGGCTAGACCTCCCTGAATAATTGGGTATTTAATATTCAGTAGTTCGGTAACACGAGAATTCCAATTCATTTATATACCTCCTAATCATCCATCCCTTTATTAATTCGATTTTCATGTTATATTTTCCTGTTTACTTCAGAAACTAAATTAGAAATAGAAAAGCGGAAGCGGCTTGATCACCCCCGACAAGCACAAGACAAGCCTCACTAAAAAGGTGTTCTTTCCTTTTTGGGGAGGATTGACTTGTGACCTCGAGGGGGTAGCCGCTGGAGCTGGACATAGAAAAGCAGAAGCGGCTTGTTTAGGGGCGACAAGCATAAGACAGGCCAGCGGAAAGGTTGCTTTTTACCTTTTTGCTGGATTGGCTTATGACTCGAGCCCCTAGCCGCTGGAGCTGGACATAGAAAAGCGGAAGCGTCTTGGTCACCCCCGACATGCGCCCATTTGCATTTAAATTCTATGCAAAGGATACGAATAGTGCTATAATTCACTTGTTTTATTACTTTTCACTTAAAGAGGTGTTACATTAAATTGTCTCAATCAGAAACACCGTTGTTCAGCGGTTTACTAGCTCACGCTAAAAAAAATCCGGTACAATTTCATATACCAGGTCACAAGAAAGGGACAGGAATTGATCCAGAATTCAGAGAATATATCGGTGATAATGCACTTGCAATTGATCTTATTAATATCGGCCCGCTTGATGATCTTCATCAGCCGAAAGGGATAATAAAGGCTGCACAAGACCTAGCAGCTGAAGCATTTGGTGCAGATAGGACCTTCTTTTCCGTTCAAGGAACTAGCGGAGCCATCATGACGATGGTTATGGCCGTTTGTGGACCTGGCGAAAAAATAATTGTGCCTAGAAATGTCCATAAATCGGTTATGTCCGCAATTGTTTTTTCTGGGGCAACGCCGATCTTTATTCATCCAGAAATCGATAAAGATCTTGGTATCTCTCATGGGATTACAACAGAGTCTGTCACAAGAGCTCTTGAACAGCACCCAGATGCTAAAGGGGTACTTGTGATTAATCCAACCTATTTCGGGATTTCAGCAGATTTGAAAAAAATAGTAGAGATAGCCCATTCCTATAATGTGCCAGTACTTGTAGATGAAGCACATGGGGTTCACATTCATTTTCATGATGGATTGCCATTATCTGCCATGCAAGCAGGTGCAGATTTGGCCGCAACAAGTGTTCATAAGCTTGGCGGGTCTATGACGCAAAGTTCTATTTTAAATATGAAAGGGAATCTTGTATCTGCTAAGCGAGTACAATCTATTCTCAGTATGTTAACTACTACTTCCACATCATATTTACTGCTTGCCTCATTAGATGTTGCTAGAAAGCAATTAGCTACAAGAGGAAAAGAATTAATCGAGCAGACCATAGCACTTGCTCAATCGATCCGTCGGCAGGTTAATGAAATTGAACACCTTTATTGTGTTGGTGAAGAGGTTTTGGAGACTAATGCAGCGTTTGGGTTCGATCCAACAAAATTAATTATCTCTGTTAAAGAATTAGGCTTAAGCGGATTTGAAGTAGAGGTATGGCTCCGTGAAAATTTCAATATTGAAGTAGAAATGTCAGATCTATACAATATCCTTTGTATTATTACACCGGGAGACACAGAGAAAGAAGCTGATATCCTGATTCACGCTTTACAGGTCTTATCTACTGAAAGACATAGTAAACCTCAGAAGCTTGAAGCACAAGTATTGCTTCCAGATATTCCAGTATTGGCTCTTTCACCAAGAGACGCTTTTTATGCTGAAACAGAGCTAGTCCCTTTTGATGATTCGGAAGGCAGAATTATCGCTGAATTTATCATGGTCTACCCTCCAGGAATCCCCATTTTCATTCCAGGTGAAATCATTACGGAGGATAACCTGCTCTATATTAAAACAAATATGGAAGCAGGGCTGCCTGTACAAGGACCTGAGGATTATGACTTTAAATACTTGCGTGTAATAAAAGAACATCGTGCCATTAGATAAAGAAAGAGCCTTCCTGATTGGAAGGCTCTTTATATAGGTAATAAGCTACATATAGCTTTTCGTATTATTTATTCTTCTTCTTTTCATCTGTGCAGCAATTACACTTCGAATACAAAACAGTTACCTTTTCATCCTCGAAATGATCGATTGTAGAATTACAAGTCTGGCATACAAGTGTGCCCATTTTTTCATTCTCCCCTTCAATGAGTTAATTCATGAAATTTTGTAAGCGCTTTTATAACCTTAATTAAATAATAATATAACATTATTATTTTTTCAAGCCCTAATTGTATAACTCATTGAAGGAAAATATTTGTAAACCCTTTAATATCCATCATATTCAGGGGTTAAATAGTATAACACATAGAAAAATTAATAATTTTTTCTTAACCATTCATTATAAGTCTGTATTTAATTATTCGTATTGAGTTTCAAATGAAGGGCTTGGGAGAGCAACTTTAAAGAATTCGCTTAAATCTTCTGCTTGATGGTGATTATCCATTTTAAAAACCTTTTGTAAATAATCTTTGTCTTCGAGGTCCTTAGGGTCGAGGAGAGTTGAGCGGCCAGTTTGCATACAAACAACGAGAGGTTTGCCAAAGAATAGATTGGTAAATACAATGCCAAAATCATATCGTGCCTGGTCTGTTGTAAAACCAACGAACCTGACTTTGACATTTTCATGCTCATCATAGAGCTTTTCAAATAAGTTCATATGATTCCTCCTATTTATTTTAATATTTAGAATATTATTATAATTAATTTTTCATTAAATTACAAGTTTTTTTTTAATTCCTCCGATTAAGTTGTCAGAAGTTTTTATTCAATGCTAGAATGGAAAAGAGAGTAAACAAGATATGGGGGGATGGATGGTGGCTAGTCATGCATATATCAAGCTTGTGCCTTCATTAGCTAAAGCAATCGTTTCAACAGAAGAGATTAAAGAGTTATTTCAATATTATAAAGAAATAACAGCAAAAACTGGTAATCAAATTGATTGGAAATATGATGAAGCAGCCTTTCCTTATGAAATGAAAGAAATGCCTGAGGGAAAGGGTAAATGGTTCTATCTTAAATCTGATAAGGATCGCTACAATTTATTTTTGCTAGGGATAGACAAAGAGATGATTTCGAATGAAGATGGATCAGAAGTAGAGCAATCATACATACAACTCACCCTGCCTGAATCCTCCACTTATGGGGATAAAGGCAAAGCAAATGAATTTTGCAGATTTTTAGCAAAGAAACTACAAGGTGAACTACATTTATTTAATGGACGAGTCATGTATTTTTATCCGAGAAAATAAATCAGTTTAACAGAGCCAAAGATTAATAAACATTACATTTATTAATTATGAGAAGAGCAGATTTTGCTCTTCTTCTATTTTGCCCTAAGCAGCAATTAACGAGGTGGATTACATGTTAAAAACACGAATGATAATCATCGGGGTATTAAGCCTATGTATTACTTTGCTATCTCCCTTTATATTCAATTCTTATTTCGAACAACAGCCAGAGGATTTAAGTCAGCATCTTACATTTGGTGGACCCATTCCGTTCGCAGAACAAAAAGTGATCCTTCCATCTGAAGAGGACCAATACCCGTTAGAAGTAAAGTTTGAATCTCCTTTTGAGAAGGAAACGAAGTATAAGATTACTCCATTACTTCTTTCTTTTGTATGCTTTTTCCTATTTTTATTTGCTCTTTATAGCATTGTAGCAAGATTTTTTAAAGCTAAACCAGTAATCGAGCCCAAGTAACATGGGCTCTTTTTTATGGCTTATATAAATTGCTACCCACTTATGACAGCCATTGTAAATTGAAAGGATCCATATAAAACAAGGCTTAAAGAAGTAACAAAAAAGGTCTTTCTGACTGATTTCATTATTGTATTCCCAATGATGATGGCTAAATAGAAAAACACGAAAAACATCAGCACCCGATAAATGAGCTGATCGTATTTTGATAACCATTCAATAAAGGTGTAGCCGCTCCATATGATTAATTGCAGAAGCAGCGCAGTGTATACCTTCATAACCCATCACCACCATTTCTATAACTACCTAATACCTCTTTTACTGAGAAAATAATCATTTCTTTTTAATATATGTAGAAAAGGAAAATCTTATTTTTCATTTCTGTAACATTTAGGTGACAAGCATTATTTGTCAATTTTCATATGCTAAACTACTCATAATAAATGAAATAGCAAGGTGAGGGATTGGAATGAAAGGGTTTCCCATATTAATGATAGCCTCTCTCTTTTTTATCATCTCCTCATGTCACCATATTGAATCAAAAGAAGAATTAAATATCGATCAAACAATCAAACAAATTATCTTTTTCACGAATAATCAAGCATATGAGCAGGAAGCCGCCTACTATGATGCCATTATCGAACTAAAAAAAGAGTTTCCAACAGAGATAAAGAATATGAAAATTATCACGGCAGCAAATGCGAAAAAGTATTATGGAACTTTTAAGATAAATAACTGCCCTGCTATCCTTATAAATTACAAAGACAAGATAATAGTTAAAGTAGAGGGAGAGGCTTCTACAGAACAAATCGTGGCGCCCTTCTATACTGCACTAAAAGAAGAGCTATAACGATAAACTATTTTACCGACAAAAAAGAATAGACCTAATCATTAAGATGATCGGGTCTATTCTTTCTTTTTCTATTTAAAAAGCACTTTTTACTTCATTATTTCACGATATGAATTGGAGTTCCCAATGAAACTTCTGCTGCTTCCATTGTAATTTCTCCTAAGGTTGGATGAGCATGAATCGTCATAGCTAGATCCTCAGCCGTCATTCCAGATTCAATGGCCAAACCTAATTCAGCGATCATGTCTGAAGCACTTGCTCCAGCAATTTGCGCACCGATAATTAGGCCATCTTCTTTACGTGTAACTAGCTTCACAAAGCCATCTGTCGCATCTAAAGCAAGCGCACGGCCATTAGCTGCAAATGGGAATTTTGCAGCTGTTACTTCAATTCCCTCATCCTTCGCTTGGCTTTCTGTATAGCCAACAGATGCAAGCTCAGGGTCTGAGAAGACAACAGCAGGAATGCCTAAATAATCAATTTCTGCCGGATGACCTGAAATAGCTTCTGCGGCAATTTTCCCTTCATATGAAGCTTTATGCGCCAATTGAGGGCCTTGAACAATGTCACCAATTGCAAAGATATTACTTACACTTGTACGGCATTGTTTATCAATTTCAATAACGCCACGATCACTCATTTTAATGCCAACCTGTTCCAAGCCTAATTCATCTGTGTTTGGACGGCGTCCAACCATAACAAATACATAGTCAGCATCAATTGATTTTTCTTCGCCTTTAACTTCGTATTTAACTGTCACGCCATTTTCGTTTTCTTCAACACCCTTAGCAAGTGCTTTTACTACGATTTCAGCGCCTTTTTTCTTAAGCTTACGCTTAACAAGTGCAGACATCTGCTTTTCAAATCCAACAAGAATTTCATCGGCACCTTCAAGAATCGTTACTTGTGAGCCGAAGCTTGCATACGCTCCACCTAGCTCAATACCAATTACCCCGCCGCCAATGACAACGATTTTTTCTGGTATTTCTTGAAGAGCAAGTGCACCAGTTGAATCAAGCACACGCTTTGAATATTTAAATGCAGGAAGTTCAATTGGTCTTGAACCAGTTGCAATAATTGCATGTTTAAATGTATAAGTTTGAGCTGAATTCTCATCCATTACACGAAGTGTATTAGCATCAACAAAGTAAGCTTCCCCTTGTACAATATCCACCTTATTACCTTTTAATAGGCCTTCAACACCACTGGTAAGCTTCTTTACGACACCAGCTTTAAACTCTTGTACTTTTGAAAAATCAACTGTGACATTTTCAGCTATAATACCAATCGAATCAGAATGCTTTGCTGTTTCATATCGATGTCCAGCAGAAATTAAAGCCTTAGATGGGATACAGCCAACATTTAAACAAACTCCGCCTAGAGTTGCTTTCTCAACAATTGTTACCTTTTGCCCAAGCTGTGCAGCACGAATAGCCGCTACATATCCACCAGGGCCTGAACCGATGACAATTGTATCTGTTTCAATCGGAAAATCTCCTACTACCATTTTTTACGCCTCCATTAACAATAGTTCTGGATCGTTCAATAATCGTTTAATATGATTTAATGCATTTTGAGCAGTTGCTCCATCAATGATTCTATGGTCAAAGCTTAAAGATAGAGCTAGAACTGGCGCCGCAATAATCTCACCATCTCTTACGATTGGTTTCTCAGCGATTCGGCCAATTCCTAAAATAGCCACTTCAGGATGATTAATCACCGGTGTAAACCATTGTCCACCCGCAGAACCGATATTTGTAATCGTACAAGATGCACCTTTCATCTCATCTGGCGCTAACTTGCCGTCACGTGCTTTTGTAGCCAGTTCATTAATTTCATTAGAAATAGCAAACGTAGACTTACGATCTGCATCTTTAATCACTGGAACTAAAAGACCTTTATCTGTATCTGCTGCAATTCCGATGTTGTAATAATGCTTTTGAATAATTTCGCCAGCTGCATCATCAATCGATGTATTTAATGTAGGGAACTCACGCAGCGCACTTGTTAACGCTTTTACTACATATGGTAAGAATGTAAGTTTAATCCCTTTACTTGCAGCCACTTCTTTAAACTTCTTACGGTGTGCAACAAGTTTTGTTACATCAATTTCATCCATTAATGTTACATGCGGAGCTGTATGCTTAGAGTTTACCATAGCTTTCGCAATCGCTTTACGAATTCCGCTCATTTTTTCGCGTGTTTCAGGATATTGTCCTTGAGGAATTGCTTTTGCCGCAGGAGCCGCTGTTGGTTCTTGAGATGCAGCTGTATTTGTATCTTGAACAGCTCCCTCTTCAGCCTGTGTTTCAGAAGCAACTGTAGCGCCGCCATTTAAGAAGGCATCAATATCTGTTTTCAATATACGGCCATTTTTCCCGCTGCCTGCTACTTGTTGAATGTCTACACCTTTATCCCTAGCAAATTTTCTTACTGATGGCATCGCGATAATTCTGCGCCCTGGGTCAACTTCAGCCTGTGCAGCTGCATTTGTAACCTCTTGTTGTACAGCCTCTTTTGTCTCAGCTGCCTCAACTTTCGCTGTTGGTTCTTCTTCGGTTTCATCACCTTTAAACTTCAGATCCTCATAACCAGGTGCATCAAATGTAATCAACACTTGGCCTACTGTTGCTACAACACCTTCACCGACTTTAATTTCTTCAACAGTGCCTGCAACAGGTGAAGGAATCTCAACAACCGCTTTATCATTTTGGACTTCACACAAAACATCGTCTTCTTGTACTTTGTCTCCTGATTTCACAAACCATTTAACAATTTCACCTTCATGAATACCCTCACCAATGTCAGGTAATTTAAATTCAAATGACACTTGGAATCAACCTCCTACTTTACTAGATGTGAGAGGTCAGATGTTGGAAGAGTAGAAATCGGCATGATAGCCGATTTCACTAATTTATCCAATGTCCGCCTTTCAAATTTTCATGAAAAATCAATTTAGAAATTTAATACTTTTTTTCCTGTTTCAATAATATCTTTATAATTCGGAAGCCAAACCGTTTCAGCTTGCGGGAAAGCAAATACAGTGTCTGGAGCAGCTACACGTAATACCGGCGCTTCTAGACTTAAGATCGCACGATCATTAATTTCTGCTACAACATTTGCAGCGATTCCTGCTTGCTTTTGTGCTTCTTGTACAACAATTGCTCGGCCTGTTTTTTCAACAGAAGCAATAATCGTTTCAATATCAATTGGAGAAACCGTACGTAAGTCAATAACTTCAGCAGAGAATCCTTCTTTTTCAAGCTCTTCTGCTGCTTTTAATGCTTCATGAACCATAGCACCGTAAGTAATAATTGATAAGTCTGTACCTTCACGCTTAACATCTGCTTTTCCTAAAGGAATCGTATATTCCTCTTCTGGAACCTCTTGACGGAAAGAGCGGTATAACTTCATATGTTCAAGATAAATAACTGGATCATTATCACGAATGGCTGAGATGAGTAAGCCTTTCGCATCATATGGCGTTGATGGGATTACAACCTTTACACCAGGCTGCTGTGCCATTAAGCCTTCTAAGCTATCTGCATGCATTTCAGGGGTATGTACGCCTCCCCCAAAAGGTGAACGAATCGTCACTGGAGCATTGTAACGTCCGCCTGAACGATAACGCATACGAGCCAGCTGACCAGAGATAGAATCCATTACTTCATATACAAAACCAAAGAATTGGATTTCAGGAACGGGACGGTAGCCTTGTAAACCAAGACCAACTGCTAAACCGCCGATTCCAGATTCAGCAAGTGGCGTATCAAATACACGCTCTTCACCGAATTCATTCTGAAGGCCTTCAGTTGCACGGAATACTCCGCCGTTTACGCCTACATCTTCACCGAATACTAATACATTCGGATCATTTCGCAATTCTGTTCTAAGTGCATCAGTAATTGCTTGAATCATTGTCATTTGCGCCATGGCTTACTTCGACTCCTTTTCTTTATAAATTTCATATTGTTCTTTTAAGTTATAAGGCATCTCTTCATACATAATTGACATTAAATCAGTTACTTTTTGTTTCGGAGTATCATCAGCCTGTTTAATAGCCACTTTAATGTCTTCTTTTGCTTTTTCAATTACTTCATTTTCTTTTTCTTCGTTCCATAGACCCTTTTCTTCTAAGAACTTACGGAAGCGAACAAGCGGATCCTTTTTCTCCCATTCGTTATCGAGGTCAGAAGTTCGATAGCGTGTTGGATCATCTCCAGCCATTGTATGTGGACCATAACGGTAAGTAAGTGTTTCGATTAGTGTTGGACCTTCCCCATTTATCGCACGAACGCGGGCTTCACGGACAGCAACATAAACAGCAAGCGGGTCCATTCCATCAACTTGAATACCAGGAATCCCTGCTGCAACCGCTTTTTGTGCAAGTGTTTTTGAAGCTGATTGCTTGCTGACAGGTGTTGAAATTGCAAAGCGATTATTTTGCACAATAAAGATCGCTGGAGCATTAAATGCACCTGCAAAGTTTATTCCTTCATAGAAGTCACCCTGCGATGTTCCCCCATCACCTGTATACGTAATTGCAACTGATTGCTTATTGCGCTTTTTCATTCCAAGTGCAACACCAGCAGTCTGAATGTATTGAGCACCTATAATAATTTGTGGGGCAATGACATTTACTCCCTCAGGAATATTTCCTCCCTCAAAATGACCACGTGACCATAGGAATGCTTGTGATAATGGCAAGCCATGCCAGATCATTTGCGGTACATCACGATATCCCGGAAGAATGAAATCTTCTTTCTCCAGAGCAAATTGGGAAGCTAGCTGAGAAGCCTCTTGACCAGCAGTTGGAGCATAGAAGCCAAGTCGCCCTTGTCTATTTAATGAAATAGAGCGCTGGTCCAGAATGCGGGTATAAACCATACGACGCATCAATTCTTGAAGCTGTTCATCACTTAAATCAGGCATTGCTGATTCATTCACTACCTTACCTTCTTCGTTAAGGATTTGCAGTGTCTGGAATTGTTCTTCCACCTTTTCAAGCTGCTTTTTCGCATCGAATTGTAAATTCTTAGTATTAGAAGCCATTTAAGTCACCCTTTCCTTTCTTTAAAAAGACGTTTATTTAGAGTTTTAATCCACTGAATCTAGGTTGCCCAAAACAAAGTCAAATTAGAAAACTCAAAAAGAAATACTTATTGTTTTAGTGTGCAACAAGGAAAGAAAACTAATTTTATTTAATAGTTTCCCTTTAATAATAGTAAATAACGTCTATTTTCATTATCCATATCCATCATATTCTGTATCAATATTTTTTGCAACTAAATTGATACACGTTTTCTTATAGATTCCAAATAAAATTTTTTATAAATACAGTATCAACCCCACTTCTTATCGTTTTTCATTATTGCGACGTTTTTTACACAGGATTTACTTTCATAAGCTGTATCATAAACCCCAAATATCTGTTATATAAAATATACTAATGTACGCAGCATGTGATATAACAATCTATATTGAACAATCGTAATCATTGTTATTTTCAAATAATAATATTTCTTACTATAGCCTTTTTCTATTGAACTAAAAAGGCCAGCATCTATTGACTGCTGACCTAGACCTCTATTATTTTGTATCAATTTTCAGACCTGATTCCTTATAGAAGGATAATTTTGTTTCATTATATAATTTTGTTTTCTCATTAAACTTTTCATTTGCTGTTAATATTTTCGCATAGACTTCATTAATTTTGGTAATCTGAGCATCTAATTCTGTTAATTCCAGATCTTCTTTTTTAAACATAGTATACAGTTCTTTATCTAATAGTACCCCTTCAGAGTAATATTGATATAATTCATCATAAAGTTGATATCGTTGCATCATAATGTCGTATAATTCTTGCGCTTTTTCTTTCGAAGCGGTTTCTTCTATTTCGTCAATAAATGGTGATATTGCTTGAAATTCCTTTTGCGATGCACCAATGCTTTCTTGTTCCTTATCTATATGCTCTTTACGTTTATCAACAATAGCGATGGCTTCATCTGAAAGCTTCTTTATTTCATCAAATTCCTTCATTCCTAATCCAATAATTTTATCGTAAATTTCTTTTTCTTGTTTTTCTAATTCGTTAAGTGGCTCTTGCTGTTCTTCGAATCCATTTTCAGAAGTAACAACTTTCTCTAAAACATCATAAATTTTTTCAACAGGGGTTTGTTTATTAAGGCATCCTGATAATAATAGCATTCCGATAACCATGACAAATAACAAGCGGCTTTTGCGGGGTATTGGCACGTTTTGACCTCCTTAACTAATAACAATCCCTACTATATAGGTTGTTTCAAAATTTGACAATAGTCTTTTAATAACTGACTTATGACCATGATTGATAGACTTGTCCTATCTTTTTATCCTATTCCAAATACTTTTCATTTATGACTTAGGCAAGGGCCTACACAATAAAAATCCTTTTCACATAGGCTATACTAATCGTCCGATATAAAAAGTTCAATCTTATGTAGACGATAATCTGACTTTTAGGGAGGTTACCCGACATGTACGGATATGGCGGATATGGATACGGCTGCGGTTACCCAGGAGCTGTTGGCGGTGCTGGATATGGCAGGGGTTTCGCGTTAATAGTTGTCTTGTTTATTTTACTCATCATCGTTGGATGTGCTTGTTGGAATTAAGGAATGAAGAATCTCCTTGGTTTTTCCCGACAAATACAGCTAGATAAATAAGTTTTTTGAAGAAGGTACACATGTACCTTCTCTTTTATTAACATTTTACATACACTTTGGTAGACTATTAAAAAAAGCAAACATGACTAGAAAATGAAGGTCAATACATATTTCTACAGGAGTGAGTATTTTATGTTAACAATGGAGGACATTATTCGCGATGGACATCCAACATTAAGGGAGGTTGCAAAGGAAGTATCACTTCCCCCTTCAAATGAAGATATTCAAACATTAAAGAGTATGCTGGAATATGTGAAGAACAGCCAAGATGCTGAAATAGCAAAAAAATATGAATTGCGCTCTGGAATCGGATTAGCCGCTCCACAAATCAATATTTCAAAGAAAATGATAGCTATTCATGTAAAGGATGAAGCAGGTACGCAACATAGCTATACCCTATTTAACCCAAAAATTGTAAGTCATTCAATTGAACAATCTTACCTTTCATCTGGTGAAGGATGCCTTTCTGTAGATGAAGCAATTCCTGGTTATGTACCTAGATATGCACGTATAACCGTGAAAGGAATAGCACTAGATGGCACTGAAGTTAAATTAAGATTAAAAGGTCTACTAGCCATCGTGTTTCAACATGAGATCGACCACCTGAACGGCATTATGTTCTATGATCGAATAGATAAGAATAACCCTTTAAAGCCAATCGATAATGCAGTCCCTATCGATAGGTAATTAACTGGATTTCTATTTAAAAGACCCCTGAACACTTTTGGTTTAGGGGTCTTTGTCTTCCATGTTATATTAAGTCCAATTTCTTCAAAGCATTCCATATTCCGTCCTCTTCTACCGAGGTGGTCGTTACATCCGCAGCGCTCTTCACTTGCTCTGATGCATTCCCCATTGCTATGCCTGTACCAACTGTTTGCAGCATTTCAATATCATTCAAGCCATCTCCGAAAGCATATACATCACTCATCTCAAATCCAAGACGCTCTATCATTCGTTTGATTCCCTCAGCTTTTGAGCCTCCAGCAGGCAAAACATCCGTTGAATAACGATGCCAGCGTATAAAACGCGAGTTAGGGAAATTCATATTGTACGCTTCGTCAAATTCCTCCTCACAGAAGATTAATGATTGATAAATATCCCGTCCCTTGTAATATTCAGGATCAACATCTGGATAAGGAAATTTCAAGCTGCTAATACTAGTATCAATATACTCATGCTCAGTAACTGATGCCTTCATTACTTTATCATCCAAGAATACCATTGGATGTTTCTTTTCCCTTGAAAAATGAAATAACGCATCTATTTCTTTTGTTTCCAGCGGGTTTTTATAAATAACTTCATTCTCAAAAACTACATATTGACCATTAAAACTAACAAATGAATCAATATCCAGTTCCTTGCGCAATGTTTCAAACATAAATGGTGCCCGGCCAGTTGCAATCGCAACAAATACATTATTTTTCTTCAATTGTTCTAATGCCTTTATAGTTGAAGCTGGCAAGCGCTTGTTGCGGTCCAATAACGTTCCATCTATATCAAAAAAAGCAATTTTTTTCATTTTATTATCCTTCCTTTCGTTTATTTCCCTTCTGTTGCTTTCCATCATTCAAACACTAAACCCTTAAAGTGAAATTGTCAATTAACACCCATTCAAAATTATATTAAGAGCCCTCCTCCCACGAATTTTTCCGAAGTTGTAAAAAATAAACCATAATTATCCACGAGAGATACGCTTATATCTTCATATAATAAAAATAAAAAGGATTTTTTGATCGTTATTAGGGCTAAAAACACCCTTGATTCCCTTTACATTGGACAAGGATGGTATAAAATAGTATATAAGGAGATGATTCCACCATGTTAAAGAAGCTAAGAAAGAAGCTTTTAAAACAGTGGAGAGACATGCTTCGAAAAAAAACAATTGCTTAAATTCCTTTGAGCCCTTCAACTTTTACGAAGGGCTCCTTCCTTATTAGAAAAACTTAACAGCAGATAGTATTGTAAAATTAAGCATTTTCATTCATACTTATAAGGTTAAAGTATTGGTTAATTTATCTTAAATAAGAAAAAACATGAAAATCATGTTCATTTTTTATATAATAGAAAAAGTTATATCGGAATAGGAGAGATTTTAAATGATATTCAAAGTTTATTTCCAAGAATCAATTAAGCAAGTACCTGTTCGTGAGAAAACAAGAACAATCTTTGTTGAAGGAGATTCAGAAAAGGATGTACGGCTTAAATTAAAAGACGAACCTTATAATATCGAGTTCGTTACCGTTCTTGAAGGACCCTTTTTAGAATTTGAACAACAAAATGAAGACTATAAAGTATTGGAGATAGGATAAATTATGAAATTTGTTAAAAATGACCAAACAGCCGTTTTTGCCCTGGGAGGACTTGGGGAAATCGGGAAAAACACGTATGCCGTTCAATTCCAGGATGAAATCATCCTGATCGATGCCGGAATCAAATTCCCAGATGACGAACTACTTGGAATTGATTATGTAATCCCTGATTATACTTACCTTGTTAAAAATGAAGATAAAATTAAAGGACTTTTTATCACACATGGTCATGAAGACCATATTGGCGGAATCCCCTATTTACTTAGAGAAGTGAATATTCCGATCTACGGCGGGAAGCTTGCACTTGGATTACTAAGAAATAAATTAGAAGAGCATGGGTTGCTTCGACAAACTACCATGCATGAAATTCACGAAGATGATGTCATTAAATTCAGAAAGACATCTGTTACATTCTTCCGAACAACACATAGCATTCCTGACTCTTATGGAATTGTTGTAAAAACTCCTCCAGGACAAGTAGTTCATACTGGAGACTTTAAATTTGACTTTACACCAGTTGGGGAGCCAGCAAATTTAACTAAGATGGCTGAAATCGGTAAAGAAGGTGTCCTTTGCTTATTATCTGACAGTACAAACAGTGAGATTCCTGAATTTACAATGTCAGAGCGCCGAGTTGGAGAAAGTATTCATGATATCTTTAGAAAAGTAGAAGGACGTGTTATCTTCGCTACTTTTGCATCGAATATTCACAGACTTCAGCAAGTAGTTGAATCTGCTGTAATGCACGGCAGAAAAATTGCTGTTTTCGGACGAAGCATGGAGGCAGCCATTAATATCGGACAAGAACTCGGTTATATTAATGCACCGAAAGATACGTTTATTGATGCGCAGCAGATTAATCGCTTGCCTGCAAATCAAGTAACCATTTTATGTACAGGCAGTCAAGGGGAACCAATGGCCGCATTATCTCGCATTGCCAATGGAACTCATCGCCAAATCCAAATTATACCTGGTGACACAGTTGTGTTTTCATCCTCTCCAATCCCAGGAAATACTATTAGTGTGAGTAGAACGATTGATAGTCTGTCTCGTGCAGGTGCTGAAGTAGTTTATGGGAAATTAAGCAATATTCATACTTCAGGTCATGGTGGTCAAGAAGAGCAGAAATTAATGCTTCGATTAATTAAACCAAAATTCTTTATGCCTATTCATGGAGAATACAGAATGCAAAAAATGCATTCTAAATTAGCAATTGATTGTGGTGTAGAAGAAGAGAACTGCTTCATTATGGATAATGGTGAAGTGCTTGCATTAAGCGAAGATGCTGCCCAAGTGGCTGGCAAGATTCCTTCTGGATCTGTTTATATTGATGGAAGTGGAATTGGTGATATCGGAAACATCGTATTAAGAGATCGCCGTATTCTTTCTGAAGAAGGTTTAGTCGTGGTAGTAGTCAGCATCAATATGAAGGATTTCAAAATCTCAGCAGGTCCTGATCTTATCTCACGCGGTTTTGTCTATATGAGAGAATCTGGGGATTTAATTAATGACGCTCAATCACTAATCACAAAGCATTTAAATAAAGTAATGGAACGCAAAACAACCCAATGGTCAGAAATTAAGAATGAAATTACGGATACACTCGCACCATTCTTATATGAAAAAACAAAACGCCGTCCAATGATTTTACCAATAATCATGGAAGTTTGATGAAATAAAGAAAAGCTGTATTTCAATTCTCATTGAAATACAGCTTTTCTTATTAGCTCATTACTTTTTTCTCAAATCTGTTAATATCAATATCCGCCCCAATGACAATGAGAATATCATTAACCTGAATTCCTTCATCGGCTTTAGGAGAAACGATAATTTCATTCTTTCTCTTAATCGCCACAATATTTATTCCGTATTTTGCCCGAATATCTAAATCAATTAATGAGTATCCTGCAAGCTTCTGATTGGCAACAATTTCTACAATACTATGCTCTTCAGATAGCTCAAGATAGTCAAGGACATTATTAGAAACAATATTATGCGCAATTCTTCTCCCCATATCACGTTCGGGATGAACAACATGATCTGCACCAATTTTCCTTAATACTTTTTCATGGTAGTCATTTTGTGCTTTAACTGTTATTTTGTTTACGCCTAATTCCTTTAATATTAAAGTTGTTAAGATGCTCGCTTGAATATTATCACCGATTGCCACAATTACGTGGTCAAAATTTCGTATACCTAAACTTTTTACAACAGATTCATCCGTCGTATCCCCAACAACGGCATGGGTAGCAATCATTGAAAACTCATTGACCCGGTCTTCATTATTATCAATTGCCATTACTTCCATGCCCTCTTCTGCTAGCGCACGGCAAATACTGCCTCCAAAACGCCCAAGTCCAATTACAGCAAATTCTTTTCTCACAATTATTCCTCCAGCAAAATGACAATATACTCCTGATCTATTCTAACACATTTCAAGACTTCATTCTCCTGGCGCTTCATTAGCCTACATTCATCATATTAAATTGTGCTTTTACAAGATGATAATACTCTCCTTGTAGATCCATTAACTGATGATGATTCCCTTGCTCCTTTATCCTTCCATGGTCAAGAACTATTATGTTGTCTGCTTCACGAATAGTAGATAATCGATGAGCTATAATGATAGCTGTTCGCCCATGCAAAAGGGTCTTTAATGCCCTTTGGATTTTCACCTCGGTTTCTGTATCTATGCTTGCTGTTGCCTCATCAAGAATTAATATGCGCGGATCCGCAAGCAATGCTCTTGCAAACGACAGGAGCTGCCTTTCACCAACTGATAGAATATTTCCTCGCTCTTCCACCTCTGTATCATATCCATTTGACAAGTTTTCAATAAACTGGTGAGCACCAACAGCTTTAGCCGCTTCCATCACCTCTTCATCCGTTGCATCCGGCCTTCCAAACCGAATATTATCTTTGATTGTTCCAGAAAAGATAAACGTATCCTGTAATACGATACTTATTTGCTTACGCAAACTGAATAAAGTCACATCTCTCAAGTCATATCCATCAATTTTCACTTTTCCAGCTGTAGGGTCATAGAAACGATTAATTAAATTGGCAATCGTCGTTTTCCCAGATCCAGTATGACCAACTAAAGCTACTGTCTGCCCAGCTCTCATTTCTAGATTTATCCCATTTAGAGCTGGACGCTTATTATCATAAGAAAATACAGCATCTTCGAACTTAATATCACCTTTAATATGAGAAAGCAGCATCGCATTCTCTTTCTCATCTACATTGGGTCTCTCATCCAAAAATTCAAAAATTCTTTCTGATGAAGCCATTCCCATCAACAACTGGTTGTAGACCATTCCAAGCCGAGAAATAGGTTCCCAAAACATTCCTAAATAAAAAGCAAAGGAAACAAATACACCGATTGAAATAGCTTGACCTTGAATTAAATGAGCCCCATACCATATTAATACGGCTGTACCTAGTGCATTTGTTAATTCAACTAGTGGTCTGAACATGGCATTTTTTTGAGAAGCTACTCTCCAGCTTTCAAAAGTTTCCGTATTGACCCCATCGAAAAAAGCCATATTTTCTTTTTCTTGAGTAAAGGATTGAGTAATCCTGATTCCTTGAATACTTTCATTCAAATGAGAATTAAGCTTAGATTGTTTTAATCGAACTGTTTGCCAGGATCTCCTAATTTTCCGCCGCAATGAAGTAGATATAAAGAACATGATCGGCAAAATAAGCATAACAGCGAAGGTTAGCTCTGGGCTTAAGGTGAATAGAATGATAAATACACCCAGAAGCAAAATAATATCCATCAATAAATTAATTACTCCATTAGTAAACAGCTCTTGAAGGGAATTAATATCATTCATAATCCGAACTAAAATAGAGCCTGCTGAACGCTGATCAAAAAAGCGATGTGATAATGTTTGCACATGGGTAAATAAGTGCTTGCGCAAATCATAAATGACACTCTGGCCAAGTATATTCATCCATTTAATTCGAAAATAGTTGGCTATATAAGAAATAATATAGAGCCCAGCAATCACAGCAACTAAAATAGTTAGAAGCTGAACATCATGATTAATTAACGCCTTATCAATTGTATACTTACCAATTAGAATCGGAATAGCCAATTTAACGCCTGTATTAAACAAAACCATTAATATCGCTAATGGCAGCAATCTGTTGCGGTAGGGCTTCATATAACCGAATAATCTTAACATCTGCTTCCAGTTAAACGGCTTTTCTATGACCTCATCTTCCGAATATTGAAATCTTGCTAATACTTTTTCATCCTGCTGATTCTTTTTCTTCATCCTTCCACCTCCTAACTGATCTGGGCCCCTATAACCTTTTCTAAATCTTGAAATTGAATATCATAAATACGCTGATATGGACCATTTTGACCTAATAACTGCTCATGAGTGCCTCTTTCGACTACATGCCCATTTTCAAGGACAAGGATCTCATCTGCATGTTTTAGGGAAGAAATCCGGTGTGCGATAATAAAGGTTGTTCTTCCCTCCATAACCTCTTTCAATGCCTTTTGAATTTGAAACTCTGTCTCCATATCAACCGCGCTTGTTGCATCATCTAAAATAAGAATGCTCGGGTTACTGCAAATAGCCCTTGCAATGGCAATCCGCTGCTTCTGACCGCCCGAAAGCCCCATCCCTCTTTCGCCAAGCATCGTATCATACCCATTTGGAAGTTCCATAATAAATTCATGCGCCTGAGCCCTTTTCGCAGCATCCATTATTTCTTCAATCGTTGCATCTGGCTTCCCAAAGGAAATATTAGCTTTAATAGATGAGGAAAATAAGAATGATTCCTGAAGAACAAAGCTAATATTGCTTCTTAAGGATTGCAAGGAATACTCTTTCACATTGATCCCATCAATTAATACTTCTCCAGTACAAGGCTCATAGAATCTTGTCAACAGCTGAGTTAAACTTGTCTTTCCAGACCCAGTAGCCCCAATTAATCCGATCACCTTGCCAGGATGTGCTTGAAAGGAAATATCGTACAGCGCATCCTTGTCCTCCTCTGTATAGCTATGAGTGACCCCTCTAAACTCCACAGCCCCCTTTAATCGGACTGCATCAATTGCAGCAGGTTTATCTTCAATCACATTATCAGCATCCAGAATCTCCAATAATCTTTCCCCAGAAGCCTTTGCCTGTGAGAATAAATTGACAACAAAGCCTAGATTCATAATCGGTCACATAATATACCAAAGCAAACTATAAAAAGCTACAAGCTCACCTGGATTTAAATTCCCGCTCATCACAAGATAGCCGCCATATGCTAATAAAAAGGCAACACTTAAATTCCCCAAAAACTCCATCAAAGGAAAATACTTTGCCCAAATATCTGCTGTAAACAGATACTTTTCTTTGTACTCACCGTTTGAATCATTGAATTTATTGATCTCATAATCTTCCCTTGATAATGATTTAACCGTATTGATGCCGCTTATATTCTCCTGAACTTTTGTATTTAATCGTCCAAAGGATTTTCGAATATTACGGAATGCAGGATGTACAGCCTTATCAAATTTAAAGGTTACAACAGCAAGAAAAGGCAATGTGATTAGTGTAATAATGGTCAATGACACGGAGTAATAAAACATTGCAGCAACACTGACCCCAATTAGTAGGACAAATCGGATAAGCTCTGAAAAGCCAACTGATAGGAAAAAACGAAACCCTTCAACATCAGCCGTAAGCCGAGACATTAAATCCCCTGTCTTCGCATTATCATAATAGCGAAAAGGCAAGAATTGAAGTTTCTCATATAATGCATTTCTAAGCTGATAAATCGATGATATTCCAAATAAGTCTCCAGTATATTGATAAATATAGGTTGCTACACCTTTAATTATCATTATTCCTATAAATCCTAATGCAAGATAAGGGATCCATTCGTACTTCCCGCCAAGTACAACATCATCAATCGTAATCTGAAGAATCATCGGATAAACAACTGTTATCGCTGTTACAATTGCTAAGAAGCCAATCGACCACAAGAAATAGTTTTTGTATGGCCAATAGTAGCTTTTTAATTTTTTAAATATGTCCAACTCGATTTACCCCTTTCACGAAGTTAGAATAATTAGTAAATGTAAAGAACGTAATATTAAATATAACGGCTTTCGAAGTATATTTCTACCCTTTTTTTGAATTTTCTATCTTTTTAGAATTATAAATAAGATAACACAAAAAAGGGATCAAGCTTTGCTTGATCCCTTCATTATCTTGCTAGCAGTAATTAGCTGCCTAAGCTGCTAATTACTCAGCTTTATTCATTTCATCTAATACTCGATTAACCCGCTTTTCAAGCATTTTCATACCGCCTCCACCTGCTTGGAAGTGGCGAAGGTTTCCATCTTTATCAAAAACATAATAAGCTGGTACATACTGATTTTCAAAGGCGTCAGTCAGCTTGTGTTCGCTATCCACAAAAATAGGCTGTGTAATTTCATGCTCAGCAGCTACTTTTTTAATTAACTCGATGTTCAGATCATCCTCCGAACGAGGCATATGAACAGCAATTACATTTAATTGCTCCTTGTAATCATCACGGAATTTATTCACATTTGGCATTGCTTCTTTGCAAAGATGGCAGCTTACAGACCAAAAATGTATAAGTGTTGGCTTTTCTCCAACCAGCTGTTCTTTTGTTACTTCTCCATTTAACCATTCTGTTGCGCCTAAAAGCTCAGGCATTGGTGCACGTAATTTCATCGTTAATCCCCCCAAGTATTAATATAGCAATCATTACTACCTATGTTCACTGAAAGAAAAGACCTAACAAGCGTTAGGCCTTTCAAGCATTTACTTATATTAATTATAAAGTTTTTTGACCTGGTTTCCAGTTTGCTGGGCAAAGTCCGCCAGTTTGTAGTGCTTGAAGAACACGTAATGTCTCATCAACATCACGGCCAATATTGTTGTGGTTAACAACTGAGTACATTAATTCACCTTCAGGGCTGATGATGTACAAGCCACGAAGAGCAATTCCCTCTTCTTCAATTAGCACACCGTAATCACGAGCTACTACATGGTTTGTATCTGCTGCAAGTGGATATTTCAAATCGCCAAGGCCGTTATCTTTACGATCTGTGTTAATCCAAGCTAAATGTGTATGAATAGTATCTGTTGATACGCCGATTACTTCTGCATCAAGATCTTCGAATTCATCATAACGATCAGATAGAGCAGTAATTTCTGTCGGACATACAAAAGTGAAATCCATTGGATAGAAGAAAAGTACTGTCCATTTGTCATTTTTCATATTCTCTTCAAGACTAACTTTACCAAATTCTTTATTTGGTAATACTGCATCCATTTCAAAACGTGGTGCTTGTTTACCTACCATACGTTCAGGCATATGTAATCCCTCCATTAGCTTAGTAAATGAGAATTTTCAACCCATTTTCTCACTTGAATATTAAACCACAATGATAATTATAGGCTTCTTAACAATCTAAGTCAATATTAAATTATAATTAATTTAATTAACTACTTTATGTAATTTATTGCAAAAGAATCCCATTACATGTTTTACCCAATATAATAAGAAATTAATCAGCACTCATAATTACTTGTCCACTCATTTTCTGCTTTCATAATTAGTGTATCAAAATTCGACAGTAGCACAAAACAAATTGCTCATTGCTCTAATGTACTTCTTCTTCGTCTATATGCTCTTTAATCAATTCCACAAATGCCTGAACCTGCTTTAGTTGAAACGCTGATTCATAACCAAGCAGCCATGTATCTCGCTTTAATGGAAGGTTATTTTCGTCTAACAAAGGGATTTTAAAAATGTTTTTTTCAGCCCCATTTAACGTAATAGCTGGTAGAATGGCATAACCAATCCCATTAAATGTCATTTGCTTACATGTCTCAATTTGATCAACTACAATCGTACGTTTCGGTGCTGTTTTAAAATGTCTAAGCCACCAGTCTTGAATTTCTTGATAATAGTTTGAATCACTTTTAAATTGAATAAAGGGGCGGTCTGTTTCAAGCACCTGATCTGTACTTGTAATCTCCGTATCAACAAGATAAAGACTATCTTGAAACAGATGCTTTTTCACACCCTTCCAATCAGGAGTTCCACGTATAATACCAATATGTACTTGATCTTCATAAAGAGATTTCAATATTTCACTGCTCCAGCCAGTAATTAGTGAAATTTTTGCTTGAGGATAGCGAGTGACAAACTTCTTTAGCACTTGTGGCAGCCAATTCTGTCCAACAATGGATGCAACAGCAATTTTCAAGGTACCATATACCTCAGCGTTTAGTGCATGAATTGATTCACGAACTTTTTCTTCTTTAGTAATGACTTCATTAACAAACTTAATAACAAGTTCGCCAGCAGGAGTCAAAGAGAGCCCTTTTTGCGAGCGGACAAAGAGTCTCTCGCCCCATTCCTTTTCAATAGTCTGGAGCCGTTGAGAGAGGGCTGGCTGGGAGACAAATAATCGCTCAGCTGCCTTTCTCATATTCATTTCCTGAGCTAATACTGAGAGAAAGTGAAATTCAGCTAATGATGACATCTCTCTATCCCTCCTTTTCCTTTATTATAAAAAAATCAAGCTCCCACTTCTGGGAGCATAATAATAATTAATGTTTATTTAGTTTACGCGCAAGTTTATTTAGCTCGTTCAGTACAGTTCTTCGAGTAAAAATCCCTTCAAAATAACCATCTTCATTTTCAACACATAAAAAAGGATTGTCGATCAGTAAAGCGATTGAATCCTGCACAGATGCATTGATGAGCAATCTAGGAATTTTCTTGTTCATCACTTCTTCTACTCGTTTTTCTTCAAGTAATTCAAATTCAATTCTTTCTAGGCCAAGAATCGAATCCATAATAATCGGGGTGCTTATTAAGCCATGTAGTTTATAAAATGGATCCAGTACTGGGATAGCCGTATAACCGCTTTTGGTTAACACTAAAAGGGCATGTTCTAGATTATTGCCAACTTGCACATGTGCAACTCGTTCAGAAGGTATCATAAATTGCCGAATATTACTTTCTAAGTATTCCCCACTGTGAAGACTAATCATATCGAAAACTCCTCAAGTAAATGTTTTCATTTCACAATTAGTATAACACAATTTCCCTTTTCTTGCTCTTATTATATCGTCACCTTGCTTGGTTAAATTCCTACATATAAAAAAGGAGCCCAAATTGGCTCCTATACTTTTTGTCTTTATTGGATTAAATCAAATATCTCAATTGTGATCATATCGATATTATCAAATTGATACCTTTTTGGCTTTTCCTTATCATGGTAAACTTCCAATTCAAACATTTCACCTTTCGGCTGATATGTTACTTGACATTTCCTTTCTCCATTCACCTCAAAAAAACGTTGCATTGGTTCGCCATCTTTTGATTGTTCCTGAAGATTTTTCAAACGAGTTAATATACCTTGAAGCTGTGACATGCTCTCTCTCCTTTCAACAAAAACAAAAACAAAAATTTCATATGTTTATGTTTCTCTTTTGGCATGTTTCTATCCTAACAGAATTGAATCAGAATATTCGACATTCATCTTTTCCCATACCAATATTAACAGCATAAATTAATGTTAGGCATTTATACAAGTAAAATCTAATGAAACAGCGATATTTTTTCTAAATTGCTTTAATAGAAAAGACTATTTTCGCAAATTTCGTTGCTAATTAAACGTAGCATAGTAAAGGTTGATTTCCGCTCCAGGTTGCTCGCTTTCCGCGGGGTGGGCGTTGAGCCTCCTCGGCGCAAAAGCGCCTGCGGGGTCTCAACTGTCCCACTCCTCCCGCAGGAGTCTCGCACCTTCCGCTCCAATCAACAACCTTATTTATCAATCTTATTAAATTACACAACCTATTGTATTTAAAAAATATATTCGTTGAAATTCTGCGTTAAATTCCCTATCATATTTATGATGAAAGGAATGACGAATTATGAAGAAAATAATTGTATACTCTCAGCCGGAATGCCCTCCTTGTGAAATTACCAAAAAATTTCTAACGGCTAATGGTTTCACATTCGAAGAAAAAAATATTAAAACCGATCATGAGTCAAAAAGAGAGTTAACACAAAAATATCATTCTTACTCCACACCAACAATTATAATTGGTGAAACAATTATTACTGGTTTTGATCTGGAGAAATTAAAAAGCGAATTAAATATTCAAGAATAAATAGAAAAGGAGCTAAGCTCAGGTAGGAATTACACTTTAAGCTTGCTCCTTTTTCTATTCTATTTACTCTCTGCTTGTTTCGCTAATAGTCCACTTCCATATTTATAGAATGTTTCTAACGGATGCAGAAACAACCCTATTTGCATGGTTGACTTCACTAGATCCAACTGCCGAAAACTCATTTGGGATTCCTTAGGTACAGCAACAGGGGCTTTCTCTGATTGTTGAATAACCTCTTCAGGGATTTCATTATATAAAAAGCTTGCTATTTTCCATTCTCCTTCAAGCTTATCTAATCTTATCCCTTCATAATGGCTCTCATAGGAAACCGGCCCCTCATCTGTTTCAGGAAAAAATTCGTATACATATATATTTTCTTCAGACCTAACGACTCTTGTCTCCTCTGTATAGGAAAAAAAAGGGATAAAGTAAAAAGCGAAATCTGAACCATACGTGATATATTTCCCATTTTCCAAGAATAGGTTTTCATCCAAAAACTCTTTATTGTAATCCTCGGTAAAATAAGGAGTTAAAATTTCATTGATTTCTTGCAGGCTTCTATATTCTTCACTTAATGAAACTTGGGCTTGAAATGCTGACTGCAAATATTGATAAACAGCATCAGCAGCAGATAAATCAGATTCTGCCTTCACCAAAGACGGAAACAGTAAACCAATAATGATAAACCATGATAGGTATGAAAGTTTATGCTTGTTCATTCCACTCGCCCTTTCATTGTCCACTTTTCTATAGTCTCTATTCTATCAATAATTGCATCGACAATAGAGTGGTATCGTTCGCAAAATAACAGCATCTTTTGACAGATAAAGCTCTAAGTTGTCCTAAATCTCCCCCATATGACATTTATTCCCCCTGCATTTCCACATAAACCTTACTTCATATAAAAGTCTTGTTCAATTACTCAGACCGTCCATTATCTTACACATAAAGAAGTAGGCATAAGAAAAAGGCCCCTTCTAGAAGCCTTTTTCTTGTGTGATTATAATAACCCTTCACGTTCATAAAGATAATCATAGGATAAATCTACAAACAAGTAATCATTCGAATGAAGCGGATATGAAAATGTTCGAATAGTCTCCCCTGTTTCGATATCACTGTACAAATCAGAAAGAATTCCCTTTTTTCCATTTCTCATTTTCATAATATTTTCTAAAAAATATGGCCGCCAGCTCCAATTCTTATGTAAATACTGCTTTTGGGTAATCCAAACATGATCTTCTTTGAATATATTGGAGGATTTCTGGAATCCATTCTCATCACAAATATATAAACGGAAGGCGACATTATTCAGGAATTGGGATAGTACCTTGATTAATTCCTCATACTCCAATTGTTTGCGATTTTTCAGCTGCAGAAATTGGCTAATTTTTTCGTTGAACTTCTCTGTAACTTCATGTATGGTCTCTAGCTTTTTCTTTTCATAGGATATGTATTGATGGCACTTTTCCCTAAGCTTCACTTTCATAATATCTCTATCAACAAACTCTTCTGCTGGATTTTGCAAATAATAGCCTTGATAGTATCTACCGCCATTCCTCCAAGCAAATTGCAATTGATAATCCATTTCGATATTTTTAAAAAGTAAGGTTGCACCAATTTTTCGTGCTAGTAATGATAAAGTATATAAAATATCATGAAGAACATGAGCTGTTGCAGTTGAACGCAGCTCATTCAAATCAACTTTAATTATATTTGGAGCAAGTTGGCCAATCCGATCCAAATGACTTCTTTCATTCCCCATATTATCGATAGCAATTTTGATTCCATATGTACGTAAATAATTCATCAGATGGTCTAAATGTTCCATATTTCCTTTATATACACGTTCGGTCGATTCTAATACAATTCTATCAAGCTTTATTCCCTTATCTTGGTATTCTAACAATAAGGAAAGGAATGATTCCGCATTATCATACATAAGTAGATCTGCATCCTTGTTTACAAACAAAAGGATATCTTCCTCGATTGTAATAAACTTGTCCAATGCTTTCTTTAAAACTATATGATCGACTTCTAAGCGATACTCTTCAGGAATGCCTTCATCAAGAAAAAATGGTCCTAGACTTACTATCCCATCTTCTCCTCTATATCTTCCGAATACTTCATAGCCTACGATACGATGTTCGTCCGCACTGAATATCGGTTGAAAATAAGGGAATACATTATCCAAATCTGTAAGGATTTCCAGTGCATCCATGCTTATAAACCTCCTTTAAGAATAATGTATAATTATAACATATTCCTAGGGATTAACCGCCTTATCCAAGGCTATCTCTTTATTAACGATCATTCGTGTACAAGAAAGGGCAGTGGGTGCGCATTTGAAATAGGATCCAAAATGAATCAGTAATCGGCACCCACATAGCCAGCAAGCAATTTTAAGCAATAATCTATTTAAATTTTATTTATCAAGCAAGGATGAACCTGCAATTCCTGGCTTTGTCATTTCATAAGGATCTAAGATTAAATCTAGCTCCTCTTCACTTAAGACATCATACAATAAGCAAAGTTCTCGGATTGACTTTCCATTTACAATGGATTCCCGAGCAATTTCTGAAGCAACATTATAGCCAATATGTGGATTTACAGCTGTTAGCAGCCCGACACTTTTCTCAACATATTCTTTTAAACGATCCACATTTGCAGTTATGCCTTCCACGCAAAAATTAGTAAATACACGGAAGCCATTGTTCATAATAGAAATTGACTGCAATAAATTAAATAATAAAACAGGTTCCATCACGTTTAATTCGAATTGACCAGCTTCAGATGCTAGTGAAATGGTATGATCGTTCCCAATTACTTGGAAAGCAATTTGATTAATTACTTCTGGCATGACTGGGTTTACTTTTCCTGGCATGATAGAAGAGCCTGGTTGGCGAGCTGGCAAATTGATTTCATATAAGCCTGCTCTTGGACCAGATGCCATTAATCTAAGGTCATTTGCAATCTTTGACATATTAACCATACAGATTTTCAATGCTGCTGAAACTTCTACATAGGCATCTGTATTTTGAGTGGCATCAACCAAATTCTCAGCCGGAACAACCGGGATTCCTGAAATATCTGCTAAGTACTGAACGACTTTTTCAATATAAATAGGATCAGCATTTAAACCCGTTCCAACAGCAGTTGCTCCCATATTTACTTCTAATAGGTTTTCTTTTGATCTTTCGATTCTTTTGATATCTCGTCCTATTACATTCGCATAGGCCTTAAATTCTTGCCCTAGTCTAATCGGAACTGCATCCTGCAAATGGGTTCTTCCCATTTTAATTACTGAATCGAATTCATTCGCCTTCGCTAGGAATACATCTTTCATCTCTTTCATTGTTATTAATAAAGATTCAAGAGCTCTGTACACGGCAATATGAATGGCAGTTGGGAAAGCATCATTTGTTGATTGAGCCATATTTACATCAATATTGGGATTAAGGTGGAAATACTCACCTTTTTCTTTACCTAATAGTTCTAGGCTTCTATTGGCAATCACTTCATTCGTATTCATATTAATTGAAGTCCCTGCTCCACCTTGAATCGGATCAACAATGAAATGCTCATGCCATTTGCCAGTAATAATTTCATCTGCTGCCTGACAAATCACTTCTGCTTTACCTTTATATAATCTTCCTACATCAGCGTTGGCTAGTGCAGCCGCTTTTTTTACAATGGCCATCGCAATAATTAAATCCTTGTCTAATTTATATCCTGTAATAGGGAAATTTTCTACCGCCCTTAATGTTTGTATCCCATAGTACGCTTCAATTGGTACATGTTTTTCGCCTAAGAAATCCTTTTCAATTCTGTATGTACTCACTTTAACATCCTCCAAATAAATTTATATCGAATACGCAATTTCCAAGTACAATAAAAAACCATGATAGAATATTTTCCATTCCATCACGGCTTAAGTATACTACTATTTTGTGAATTTTTCTGTTTATTTTTCATGATCTAATTATTTTGGAATAGTGAGAAAACTCAGAAGAGGAAATATGAACTCTTCTATCATTTTTTCATCCTTAAAACGGGTATTGATTTAACCACTGTCCACCATCCATTGTAATACATTCCCCATTCATATATGTAGCATTGTCAGAAAATAAGAAGAAGGCTAATTCTGCAATTTCCTCAGGTTTGCCTAGTCTGCCTAACGGAACACTAGTAATTGTTCTTTTCGCAGCCTCTTCTGATTCCCATAGTTTATCTGCCCCACCTGTTCGTTCTATCGGCCCCGGTGCAATCGCATTGACCCTAATTCCATATTTTCTGCCCCATTCAACAGCTAATGTTCTGGTCATTGATAATACGCCTGCCTTAGCTGCTGCCGAATGAATCACGCCTGGGCCAGCATCCCATGCATAGGTTGCAACCATATTTATCATACTGCCTTTTATTCCATTTTCGATCCAATACTTGCCCACCTCACTTGAGCAATAAAAAGTTCCATTAAGAACAATATTGATTACAGAATTCCAGCCATTAGCACTTAGCTTTTCGGCTGGACAGATGAAATTCCCTGCCGCATTATTGATTAAATGGTCGATTCTGCCAAATGTATTTAAAGTTTCTGTCACCATATGCTTCACATGGTCAATTTCCCTTACATCCATTTGTACTGTCAGAACCTGTCCTGGATATGTTTCAATTTCTTTCTTTGCCTCTTCTAGACGTTCAAGATTTCTTCCAGTTATTACAACCGATGCCTGTGCCTCTGCAAAACGCTTAGCCATATATTTGCCCATTCCGCTTGATCCGCCTGTAACAATAACTACTTTTCCGTTCAAAATGAATCCCTCCTGAAAATGAATGATTATTCATTCTTTATTCTACCATTAAACAGTGAATTTTCGAATAATTATTAATAAATTTCGCTCTTCTTTTTAACAACATAGTTTGATAGTATAAAAAGGTATGAATTATATAGATAGGTTGGTTATGAATATGCCGAAAAAAGTATCGAGAAGGACCTTTTTGAAAAGAACAATCGGCTCTTTTTTATCTATTTTTGGATTAGGCACTGGGGGCTATTATTATGCAAGGGAAATAGAGCCGAAGCTATTGGATGTCAATCATCATCAAATAGTTAATCCTTCAATCCCCCCTAGTTTCAATAATTTCAAAATCGTTCAATTTAGCGACACCCATTTGGGCTTCCAATATGATTCCCATCAATTAAAGACACTTGTTAAGAAAATAAATAAATATAATCCAGATATCATCTTTTTTACTGGTGATTTAATGGATGCCCCGAATCAATATCATGAGGCAAATACAATTATCCCTTTATTAAAAGAGTTGAAGGCACCTTTTGGAAAGTTTGCCGTATACGGAAATCATGATCACGGAGGCTACGGAACAGATATTTATAAATCAATCATAGAAGACGGCGGTTTTCAATTGCTTCTCAACAGTCATCAGCAAATAAAACTGATCGACGGTAGCCGTATTTATGTTATTGGAATCGATGATGCAATGCTCGGCACACCCAATATTGAAACAGCAATAAATGGTGTACCAGCAGATTCGTATAAAATTCTTTTATCCCACGCTCCCGATCTCGCAGATGAGGCAGCAACATACAATATTCACCTGCAGCTTAGCGGACACAGTCATGGTGGCCAAGTGAAAATTCCATTTGTAGGGGCACTTGTCACTCCTCCTTTTGCAGACAACTATCATGAGGGATTCTATAAGATTGGAAACACTCCATTAACCCTCTATGTGAACAGAGGCCTTGGTACAACCCGCTTGCCTTTTCGCTTTCTATCTAGGCCGGAATTAACAGTATTTACACTTTCACAGAAATAATAAAAGGAAAAGTAGCTTCTAAGCCACTTTTCCTTTTATATTTTCACATTTAGCTTTCCATCTATTTCATAAACTTCTTTTCAATTTCCTCCGCAGGCAGCGGCTTAGAATATAAAAAGCCTTGAGCTTTTTGACAGTTTGCATTCAATAGAAATTTCTCTTGCTCCGCATTCTCCACACCTTCAGCAATGACTTCCATTCCAAGACTTCTTCCTAAATGGATGATCGTTGTCGTTATCGCAGCATCCTTTTCATTTGAATGAACATCTTTCACAAAGGATTTATCAATTTTCAACACATCAATTGGAAATTGCTTTAGGTAATTTAAAGAAGAATAGCCCGTTCCAAAATCGTCAACTGAAATCGAAACACCAAGCTCCTTTAATCCAGATAGAATTGGCGCTGTATCCTTCGTATCTTGCATAGCCCCTTCTGTTATTTCAATTTCCAATAGCTTAGGGTCTATTCGATATTTTTCAATCGCAGTACGAATAATTAGTAATAATCTGTGCTGCTGAAATTGTTTAGGTGAGATATTAATCGCTATTTTGAAATCTGTTTTCCCTTTTGTAGCCCATTCCTTGATTTGCTTACACGCTGTCTCAATCACCCAATTTCCAATTGGGATGATTAAACCTGTGTCCTCTGCAAGCGGAATAAAATCTGCAGGAGAAATATGACCTAATTCTTGATTCTTCCAGCGTAATAAAGCCTCATAGCTTTTTATTTTCATTGTCAGTAAATCGACTTGTGGCTGATAGTATAAAGTTAGTTCGTTTCTCTCAATTGCCTTCCGCAAATAGGTTTCCAATTCAACAACATTATTAATAATCGAATTCATATCTGAACGATAAAATTGAAAATGGGCTTTTCCCTTCTCTTTCACCCGAAATAATGCTTCATCCGCATTTTTAATTAATGTTTCAGCGTTATTTCCATCATTAGGATACATACTTACTCCAATGCTAGGAGTAATATAGTATTCCTTCGAATGTAAATAGAAGGAGCTTGAAAATCTTGCCAAAATACTTTGGGCAAACTGACTTGCTTTCCGTCTATCCACATTGAGCAAGAGAATAATAAATTCATCTCCACCTTGCCGGTACACCGAGCAATGTTTACCTTTAAATTCACTCAGTCTTTCTGCAACCTTTTTTAAGATTTCATCACCAACAATATGTCCTAATGTATCATTTAAGTATTTGAAACGATCTAAATCAATAGAGAGTAGAGCAAATTCGTTTCCGTTCATTTTGGCTTCAGCAATATGATCATCCAGATCTCCCAACAGAGCTCTCCTATTAAAAAGTCCGGTTAGGTGGTCATGGAATGCCATATATTTAATTGTTTCAGCATGCTTCGCCTGTTCAGAAATGTCCTTAATAATAACATAAATACCTTCTATTTCAGAATCGATAACAATTGGAACTGTCTTTAAATGAATGGTCAAATAATGACCTTTCCTGTGGACGAATCGGATATCTAGTGATTCTGATGGATACCCATCCTTTGTTTTATTAAAAAGTGACTGAAAATCAGCAATATCTTGCTCAGAAATCAAGTCAAAAATAGAACGATTTGTCAGCTGCTTCTCAGTATATCCCGTCAATTTATTTCCTGCTGGATTCATTTCAAGAATGAGCCCTTTTAAGTTAATAGACAAAATCCCATCTAAATTATGGTCTACAATGGATCGATATTTTTGTTCACTTTTAATCAGCTGCTTTTTCTCTAATAAAGCAGTTGTAATGTCTCTCGTTACAGACACGACATAACGAACATGATTATCTCCATCTAGGATGGGGGTTAGGAAGGATTCTCCGATCATCGTACTTCCATCAGGCAGCTTTACTTCGTCTGAGTATACCATCGTTTCTTTCTTATCAAGAATTTTTTCATATTCTAGTTGGATAGAATGAGCCCGCTCATCTGGAATAGCCTCACTTAATGTTTTTCCGATAAAATGATTCGTTAAACTGGCATGCTTTAAACCAGGTTCATTAGCAAACAAGTAACGGAATACCGGACCCTCTTCCACTCTCATAATAAAGACTAAATCCTTTATATGCTTAAAGATAATATCAAAGATAATTCTTTCAATCTTATCGCTTATTATATTTTCATTTTTTAATTCGCTTGATAATAATTCCTTTATCTCTTTCATCAAATCATCCTTATTGATTTCATTCCATTTCAGGTGGAATTTATCCATGTATGTACTGTTGCAAAAAACATATAGATGTCATACCGACAAACAATTCACTATAATTACAAAATTTATATTCATTTTTTTATTATAATATAAAATGACAAAAAACACAGTAGCTGTTTCCAATAAGACCAATTTTTACTGTTTCACTTAAGAAAAGGGGGAAATTTACAATTCAAAAGAAAATATCTGGTTAATCGTACTTTTCTATTTTCATTCCTAGTTAAATAGGAGTATAATACTAATATACCCCTGTAGTATAAGAAAGGAGTTATTTATATTGAAACCCGAAAGGAATGATCTTCCTCATCTGCATCCAACGGTAGAAAACCTCTCCCAAGCAATCTTCACCGTTAACCGCCATGCAAAAACAGCGCCTAACCCGAAATTTTTATATAAACTTAAACAAGATTCGTTACAAAAGCTGATAAAAGAAGGAAAAGCAAAAAAGGTAGGGCTTCATTTCTCAGGAAATCCTAAATATAGCCAACAGCAATCAGATGTTCTCGTTGAATGTGGTAATTATTCATTTCATTTGCCTCCAACAAAGGTTGACTTTCAGCAATTGCCTCATTTAGGGAAATTAAATGAATCAGTACGAAATCCGCGAACAACCCTTCCCTTAAACCAAGCAAAAAGACTATTAATGTCCTATACAGGTTTAGAGGAACACACTGATTATCATAAACAAAGCAAGCGTCCATATGAAAAACCAGTGTTCAAAAAACTGGGAGAAAGTTATTTCTGAAATAATGCATGGAAGCAAATGCTGTATTCAAAGAAAAGCTAGGAAAGATATGATTCTTTCCTAGCTTTTCTTTCGGTTATTTTCTAAAGTGCTATTTGATCAATTAATAATACTAGCTCAGCTATTTCTGGTTTACTTACTTGTGCATCTGCACCGACCATTTGTCCTTTATGGCGAAGATCGTCAGTAATTAAAGAAGAAAAGATAATGACTGGAATCTTAGATAACTCTGAGTTATCTTTAATCCTTTTCGTCAAATGATGCCCATCCATCTGAGGCATTTCAATATCTGTAATTATTAACTGCACTTCATCTGGTATTTTCTTTCCTGATTGAACGAGATTCTCTAAATAGTTCAGTGCATCACGGCCATTCTCAAAAAACTCAATATATTGAAATCCTGCTTCCGTCAATGTATCATGCAGCAATTTCCGCAGCAAAGGAGAATCCTCTGCAACAACTAATCGTTTATTGGAACGCTCACGTTTGCCAAGCTTTTGAACTTGTTGAACATTAATACCTGTTTCTGGATTAATTTCAACAACAATCTTCTCAAAATCAAGCAGTAAGATCATTTCACCATTCAGCTTAATGACACCAATAATCTGGCTTTCAGGTCCTTGATACATTTCTGATGGCTTCTCGATTTGATCCCATGAAATCCGATGAATTTGTGTAACGCTGTGCACATGAAAGACAATCTTCTGTTTATTAAACTCAGCAACAATAAATTTATCTTGCTGCGGATTTTCTGAAGGGGGAAATCCTAATGCAGTTGCTACATTGACAACTGGAAGTACTTCACCTCTTAATTCAATAATTCCTTCAACATTTTGATGAGCATGGGGAACTTGAATAACTGAAACAGGATTAATAATTTCTTTCACCTTAATGACATTAATCCCAAATTTATTTCTCCCAATTCCGAATTCGACAATTTCCAGTTCATTTGTTCCGCTTTCCAATAATATCCCTTTTTTATGCTCCACTGCCATTTCGCACTTCCTTTTTGTATAGTGATCAATTATACCTATTACTATATCACGAAAAATTATCTAAGATTTAAACATTTTAAAAGTTTTCGTGAAGATCTTTCAAACCTATTCCCAGCTAGTTATTGAAAATGATAATTGTGTGAACATATTCACATAGTTATAGACATCTCTGCTATTCCAGAATACAATGAAGCTATAAAGATAAATTTATTATATTATTAATAAAGAGGCGATGAACCGATGAAGGGCACGGCTATCCTTTTCCAAGAAAACGACAAAGTCACTGTAATTGAAAATGTTGAACACTCTGTATTTGAAGAAATTAAAGCACAGTGTGGATGTGAGCATTGTAATTGCAAGCTTGAAAATAAACTCATAGATTTTGGTTCTGTATCTCCAGTATTCTGGCATGAAGATGAAGTCGATTGGGATTATGGTTATTAGAGGTATTCTATCGAAATCAAATAAAATAAGTTTGAAATAGTCTAAAAGGTGAGCAAATGGCTCACCTTTTTTTATCACGGAAATTTTACATTTCAATTTTATGGATAACTTTGCGACAAGTTTGTCTGCGTTCAGCTCCAGCGCCTACCCCCGACGTACAGGACGTACTAGTGTCGACAATGCGACAGGACGTCGCGTTTTTGTCGACCTCGAGGTCACAAACCAATCCTCTCAGAAAGGTAAAGAACACCTTTCCGAGAGGCTCGTCTTGTGCTTGTCGGGAGTGATCAAGGCGCTTACGCATTTGTTCTTATCCCTTATATTCCCCGTTATTTTTTGATGCTTTTTCTTTTTTGGCTTTATCATGATGAATTTGATTTGCTGCAGCACTTCCAAACTCATGTGCGAATTCTGTATTCAACACGGCTGAATCAAAGCCTTTTTTATTTTTTTGCTCTGGATCATTTTTTTTCGTTCTTTTTGCCATAAGACTTTCCCCCTTTTATCAAACAATCCCTACTATTATTGTTTGGAAGGAGCATATTTATTCCTTATCTATCCCAATATTTATACAAAGCCTGTGTCCCACTCTGTTCCTCTCCTGCCTCAGCGAGCTGTGCATACAGTTTTTTCGCAAGAGATAACCCTGGTGTCTCCATTCCCATCGCTTCTGCTTCCTCTAATGCAATATTTATGTCTTTAATAAAATGCTTAATATAGAAGCCCGGGGCAAAATCTCCATTTATCATTCTTGGTGCTAGATTCGAAAGTGACCAGCTGCCAGCAGCACCAGAAGAGATGCTTTGAAGGACGGTTTCAGGATTTAATCCTGCTTTTTCTGCATAAATAACGGCTTCACAAACACCAATCATATTCGAAGCAATCGCGATTTGGTTACACATTTTGGTATGCTGTCCTGAACCAGCTTGACCTTGATAAACGATATTTGTTCCTAAATGATTAAATATTTCCTTCATTTCATCAAATACCTGTTGGTCTCCTCCTACCATAATCGATAGCTTTGCCTCTTTCGCTCCAATATCACCGCCTGAAACAGGAGCATCTAGTGCATGCATCCCTTTCTTTTTTGCTTCGGTATAAATTTTAACTGCAAGAGTTGGTGTTGAAGTTGTCATATCAATGATATATGTATCTTCTTTCCCATTTGTTATAATTCCATTTTCGCCCAGGTACACTTCTTCCACGTCCTGTGGATAGCCAACAATGGTAATAATCACATTTGCCTTTTGGGCAACTTCTTTAGGGGAATTTGTCCATTCTGCCCCATCGGCAATTAATTCCTCTGCCTTTTCCTTCGTACGAGAATAGACAATTAATGGATAACCTTTATTAAGTAAGTGGCCTGCCATACTCTTTCCCATTACACCAATTCCAATAAAACCGATAACAGTATTTTCTGGTAGAAACATATTGATCCCCTTTCAAAACGAAATCTAAATAAACATAACTATATATGCCAAACTTTATCATTCATTCTAGCATTGTTTTTGAATATTTTAAATATAGACAAGAACAAATGCGCAAGCGCCTTGATCACCCCCGACAAGCACAAGACGAGCCTCACGGAAAGGTGTCCTTTACCTTTCTGGGAGGATTGGCTTGTGACCTCGAGGGGGTAGGCGCTGGAGCTGGATGCAGACAAACTTGTCGCAAAGTTATCCACAACATTCAAATTTATAATTTCCTAGACAAAGACAAAAGACCAGGCAATCAGCCCAGTCTTCCTCCTAATTCTATGCGCTTTTTTATTATGTCCTTTAATTCGTTTGACAACCCTATAACTGTGAGGAAAAATTGGTTAGGAAGGCCTTTGCCAATACTTCTTCATCATTATAAACTTCTACTGAAACTGCCTCTTCGTTCATAATCATCTTCTCAATTTCAAAAACATGTAAATCTTTAAGTAATGGGATTGGTGTCATGAAGATAAAGTTATCTTTATCCTCCTTCACTTCTATGTATTCTCCTTTATACTTCGCATTTGCCCCATAAATGATTTCATCCATCCCTAATGCAGATGCAAGCTTATCATTATGTATGGAAACTTTAACCTTGTAAACCTGTTTATCCATTAAAACCTTTTCATTAATCTTAAACCGAAATTGCAGTTCATTATTTTTTGTTAGGAAAGCTTCAGCATGTTTGTTGACAATTAAATCGTTTGCGGCAAGTGAACATCCTGCAAGCATTTGAGAAAATACAATAATCAACAAAAATTTAAACCCTTTGCTGCACATATGTTGTCCCCCTTTTCCCTACCATTTCCTTTTGCGTTAATCGTTAAACCTGTCTTTTGCAAAAAAAAAACTGGCTTGGTATCATTCACCAGCCAGTTTATAAGGGGGGAAATAGATTGAGCAGCTTACATTTTTACCATAAGTGCTTAATTCATCAATACCCCATTACATCAGAAAAGAAACCTTTTTTACGAAAAATATATTAATTGGCCAATCCTTCTTTTTTCATTAATTCTTCTAAGCTGTCAATGGCATTTTGCTCATCATTGCCATCTGCAATAATCTTAATTGCCCCGCCTTGACCGATCCCTAAAGCCATCACACCCATAATTGATTTTAGGTTTACTGTTTTTCCTTTATGCTCTAATTGAATATCCGCATTAAATTTACTTGCTGTTTGCACTAAAAGAGTTGCAGGTCGAGCATGGATCCCTGTCTCAGCCGTAACTGTAAATTGTTTTTCAAGCATATTGTTTCAATCTCCTTTACATTGGACACAATTTATTGCCATATAACCCCTATTATTTTCCAATGACTGATTATTTATGTACGCTGTTTTCGCTAACATTGTTGTTAATTAAAATGCAGTGGGTAGAGGTTGATTTCCGCTCCAGGTACTCGCTTTCCGCGGGGTGGGCGGCGAGCCTCCTCGGAGCCCAACGCTCCTGTGGGGTCTCGCCTGTCCCACACTTCCCGCAGGAGTCTCGCACCTTCCGCTCCAATCAACAAACTTTTTTGTCAATAGTTATAAATAACACAACTTATTCAAAAATGTATGAGCTTTTTGGGAAAGCCGCTAAACATCTATATTGACTTTTTTTCAAGCTTTTTTAGTTCTTTTAATTCTTGTTTCTTTTCCTCAAGCTTCTTTTTCAAATGAACTGCTTCTTTTTCAGTATATTGCTTGTCGCCATATCTAACTTTCTCATAAATGGCATTCATTTCATCATATTCAAGCATTCCTATTCGATTCATCCAATCAGATAATGATTCAAATGGTTTTCTTCCGAAATGAAGCTTTTTAGCAAATTTTTCAAAAGCATATATTTCTTTTCGAATGGGATTAGTAGGGGCGATCGTCTTCCCTCTGCGAAAAAAGGCTGTGCCTTCATTTAAAAAGGATTGCTCCATTGTGTATAAATAAGGGTTTGCAGCATTTTCTTCTCCCAATTCCTTCTTTTTATGCCTATATATATAGAAAAAGAGGAAAATTAACCCTGCGATAAAAATAATTGTTAGAATCAGGGTGGGATTAAGAAAGGCATTTCTTCCCCACTCATCTAATTCATTTTGTGCTACTGCATATTCTTCCTGCCCTTGATTACTATTTAGCTTTTCAAATTGTTTAGACCAATCTTGTGATTCTGCCCAGTTAAAAAATGGTTTGCTTATGAAAGCAACTAAAAATACACCTATATCCAGTATTGAGAAAAACAGCCATTTTATAACGTTCATTCCTGCTGTAAGGAGCAAACCAGCAACTGCTATGATCGACAATATGGATACAAAAGGAAGAATGAATTGCTGTTTGTCTCTTACTTTCATATCCATATGAAGCCAGCGCCTAAAAAATCCGCCAACGATGATAAATAGTATTTGGGAAATCATCAATACTCCAATTGATTTCATATAAGACGGGGAGGCAGCACCAGCAAAGAAGAGTAGAAAGATTCCCAGAAGAATAGTAAATAGCATCCATTTCCCTTCATTTTGTTTATCCTGTTCATTTACATGTGACAGTGTTCGCCAAAAGACGAGGAAACTAATAATTAAGTTAAGTACAATCGGAAACCCCATCACATTTCCTCCGATTAACAGGACAGGCAATGGAAGGACAAAGAATAATATCCTCCCCTTATCTTTATATTTTCCGAGTAATAAAGTAAATAAGAAGGAACTTGATAACATGATAATAAAATAAGATAGGAACGGTACTTCTTTTCCCGACATGACGAAAAAGGGAAAGATAACAAGTGCACCAAAAATAATTTCAATGGTAAGCAAATACAACACATTCCAACTATTTTTTATCATGAACCATCACTCCCTTCATTAATGATTGCTTTGGCTTAAGTACAGCCTTGTTTTCATTCAATTGCAGCTCTAGCAGAGTAGCTCCCCGTTTGCTTATCATATTAAGGATTTCTTCACTGCGGGCTGTACTTTTCCCACCATGAATAAAAAAAGGCTGTGCTGATAAATGCCGATCATAGAAAGAAAGCATTTTTTCATAAGGAAAAATGGATGAATGCTGATCAACAATCGCTAATGCTTCAAGTACTCTTTGCAATTGCTCTTTTCCTGTCCCAGCTGGAATATAGTAGAAAGGAATGGCACCAGCAACACGAATATTAATACAAACAGAAAAAGGGATATTCTGTTTTGTTGAAAAATAAGCTAATTCTGCTGCACTGCTTATTAGCTGTTCAATTTGATTCGTAATCGCATGGCTATCAACTATATTAATGGACAAATTCCAGCCTGTCTCAGCAACAAGATCAAAGACCTTTGTTTGCAATGTTTGCATTCTCGCACTAGCTTTCCAGTTAATTCGATTAAAGCTATCTGAATAAACATAATCTCGAGTGCCTGATGGAGATAAATAATCCTCATATAAGGAGTGTGACACGAAAGTTTCACCTGATCGTTCAGAAAGAAAAGAGCTCATATTTTCCACTGGTGTTGGCAAAGGATAGACAAGTGCTTCTTGAATAATCAGCCTTTTATATTCTAAAACGGTTTCACCAATTCCAAAGAAATGAGGAATATGCCATTCCATTTTACGTATTTTTGCTACTCCCCTTTTTCTTGCTGTAAAAGGAATCTTTACTGTTTTTTGCTGGTTGTAGCTAAGGGACAGTGGAATATTCACCTCATACTGTGTTAGCCTTTTTTCTCCCAATCCATCCATTGGTGTGATAATATCATCAAAGTATATACGCAGACTTCCTTTCATAATTGGGAGGCCTTTATTCACAAAAAGCAGCATCCATTCTCCTTTCTCTTCTGGAAAAAACCTATTTTTCTGACTATCATTATCAAAATGAAGGTGCTCACCGATATGCTTCAAATAGTAAGAATTAGCAAAAATAAGAATAAGAATGGTTACTGCTGTAAAAAAAAGGATCAAAGACTGAAAATAGAAGCTCGCAAAAAATAAAAAAAGAGCAAGTACCCCTGTAAGAGATAAATAATTATCTTCGATTGAGTATTTTTTCCATTCCATTTCTATGCTCCTGCTTCAACCGGTAGCGGAATGGATTCGATGACTTCTTGCAGAACCTTTTCCGTCGTTTTCGTAAGTGATGCCTCAGTTGTCAGGTAAATTCGATGACTTAACACAAATGGAATCATTTCCTTAATATCATTTGGGATGACAAACGCCCTGCCTTCCAATAATGCCTTCCCTTGAGCAGCCTTCATTAAAGCTAAGGTTCCTCGCGGACTGACCCCTAATTCAATAGAAGGATGTTCTCTCGTTTTTCTTACAATATGTAGTAAGTATGATTCGACTTCTTCGTTGAACTTTACCTCTTTAACTAAGCATTTCAAATTCTCTAATTCGGTTTCTGTTAATACCGATCTCACTTCGTTAACCTGACGTTCTCCCCTATGGATTTGAATCATTTCCCTTTCTTCCTGTAGAGTTGGATACTTCATCGATAGCTTTATGAAGAAACGGTCCATCTGTGCGATTGGCAAAGGAAATGTACCTTGTTGAGATTCAACTGGATTCTGCGTTGCAATCACCATAAATGGATCTTGGACAGGGATTGTATGCCCATCTATTGTCACTTGCTTCTCTTCCATCACCTCAAGCAAACTTGACTGTGTTCTTGGGGTTGCTCTATTAATTTCATCTGCAAGGACAATGTTAGCAATAATTGGACCTGGCCTAAATTCAAATTCTTGTTCCTTTGGATTAAAGAACTGGATTCCTGTCACATCACTTGGCAGTACATCCGGTGTAAACTGAATTCTTGAAAATATACCGCTAATTGACTTTGCAAACATCTTAGCCAGCATTGTTTTTCCTGTTCCTGGTACGCTTTCCATTAAAATATGGCCGTTAAATAATAATGCAATCGTAAGAAGCTCGATCTCCTTTTCTTTTCCAATCATCACTTTACTAATTTCTGCCTGAATCTTCTCTAAATCTTTCATATTTCCTCCCTCTATAAATATTGATTTATCAACGGTTTGACCCGTTGGTGGGGTGTCAAAAAAATATTTTTCGACACGCTTCCTAACATTACTTTCATATTATGTGAATCTATTCCAACACATGGGTACGC